>JBKEDC010000005.1:0-158223 GCA_047975205.1 Mangrovibacterium sp.
AACAGAATTGTGGAGCAAAGTAAGTATTGTTAGATTACCAGCAGCTAATTTCATAATAAGAATTGCTTGAGCGAGAATGTGAGGAATTTAAGCGTAATGTTTTTTTAATATGTCTTTAAGTATATAATCTAGTATCTGAAAATCTAGGAATCTATAAATAACCCATGAATAAAACCATATTAATAACAGGAGGAGCGGGATTTATCGGCTCACATGTGGTTCGCTTGTTTGTAAATAAATATCCGAACTACAAGATTGTAAATCTCGATAAACTGACATACGCAGGAAACCTTGCAAACCTTAAAGATATCGAGGGCAAACCAAGCTACGAGTTTGTAAAAGCAGATATCGTAGATGCTAAAGCTATATCAGAAGTATTCTCAAAATACAAACCTGATGGAGTAATTCATCTAGCTGCAGAATCTCACGTAGACCGCTCTATTAGTAGTCCTACTGAGTTTGTGTTTACTAATGTGATTGGCACAGTAAACTTGTTGAATGCTGCACGTGAAGCTTGGAAAGGACATTTTGAAGATAAGCTGTTTTATCATATTTCTACAGATGAGGTGTATGGTGCATTGAGCATGAATAAAAATGAGCTATTCACCGAAACAACAAAATACGATCCGCACAGCCCTTATTCGGCATCGAAAGCCAGTTCAGACCATTTTGTACGTGCTTATCATGATACGTTTGGTTTGCCTGTTTTGGTTTCTAACTGTTCAAACAACTATGGTTCGTATCAGTTCCCCGAGAAACTAATTCCACTATTCATTAATAATATCTGTAACAACAAGCCTTTGCCTGTTTATGGAAAAGGGGAGAATATCCGCGATTGGTTGTGGGTGGAAGATCATGCACGTGCTATTGATGTTATCTTCCATAAGGGCAAGTTAGGAGAAACCTACAACATTGGTGGGCATAATGAGTGGACAAACATCGACTTGATAAAGTTGATGTGTGCAATCATGGATAGAAAATTGGGAAGAGTAGCAGGCGAGTCGGAAAAATTGATTAGCTATGTAACCGACCGTGCAGGTCATGATTTGCGCTATGCCATAGATTCATCGAAATTGCAAAAAGAACTGGGCTGGGTGCCAAGCTTGCAATTTGAGGAAGGCTTAGAAAAAACCATAGATTGGTATTTGGAGAATAAGGAGTGGATGAAGAACATCACAAGTGGAGATTACGAGAAATATTACGAAACACAGTATAAAGGCAGGCTTTAAAGAGTGCGTGATTAGTCCGTAGGGCTTTAATATTTTTGCCCTGAAAGGGCTAACCGTAACAGCCCAAGGATTTATCCTTGTGGAAAAGGAGAGTAATTAACCAAGGGCTGAAAGTCTGCCCCTTGTGGAAGTTAGAGTGGAATTGCCTTTTTGCCCTGAAAGGGCTAACCGTAACAGCCCAAGGATTTATCCTTGGGAGAAAGGAAAGTAATTAACCAAGGGCTGAAAGTCCGCCCTGTAATATAATATGTCACAATCGTTATCAAAAATATATGTACACGTAGTTTTTTCTACAAAATACATACAGAAGAAAATAACCGCAGAAGTTCGGGCTGAATTGCAAGCCTATATTGTAGGATGTCTGGCTGATGTGAAATCTTACACGGAAGAAATATATATTAATCCAGACCACTTGCATGTGTTATGTATGCTGCCTCGCACACTAACCATAGCACAATTGGTTTCAAAAATAAAAACACCTTCTTCGATGTGGTTGAAGCAAAAAGGAGTTTTGGATTTTGAATGGCAAGGAGGATATGGAACTTTCTCGGTGAGTGCTTCTAATGTTGATGCGGTGAAGCGTTATATTCAGAATCAGTCGGAGCATCACAAGAAGGTTGATTTTAAAGATGAGCTGCGGATGTTTTTTGAGAAATATAAAATTGAATACGATGAGAAATATGTTTGGGATTAATACGGGTCGGACTTACATCCCTCATGTCATGTTGCATCATATACCTAGGCATGAATGCCTAGGCTATTACAGTTTTGCCTTTCAGGCAATTCAACACATAAGGCTAAATGTCAAGTGAGATGCAAGAAGAAATAAATCAAAATATTAACCAAATTAAATCAATGCTGTATAGCTTAAGTAGGAAGTTGAAAGCCTAAAACAGCTTATAGCTTACAGCCAAAAAAAATAAATTTTCAACTCATCAACGCGAAGCTTTCAACCCTTCAACTAAAACCAAAAAATATGAAAGGAATAATACTAGCAGGTGGTTCGGGTACTCGGTTGTATCCTATCACGAAAGGAATATCGAAACAATTGTTGCCAATATACGATAAGCCGATGATATATTATCCGCTATCGGTGTTGATGTTGGCAGGAATTCAAGAAATACTTATCATTTCAACACCCGAGGATTTACCTAACTTCGAGAAACTACTCGGAACAGGTGAGGAATTGGGCTTGAGGTTCAGTTATAAAGAACAACCTAGTCCCGATGGATTGGCTCAGGCATTTACGCTTGGTGCAGAATTTATTGGCAATGATGATGTTTGTATGGTGTTGGGCGATAATATCTTTTATGGTCATGGGTTTACTGATTTGCTGAAAGAAGCGGTGAAAAATGTGGAGCAGAAGAATACGCCCACGGTATTTGGTTATTATGTAACCGACCCTGAACGCTACGGTGTGGCCACATTCGATGCCAACAACAATGTAACAACCATTGAAGAGAAGCCGGAGAATCCGGCGTCTAACTATGCTGTGGTAGGACTTTATTTCTACACCAATGATGTGGTGAAGATAGCATCGGAGATTCAGCCATCGGCTCGTGGAGAATATGAAATCACAACGGTTAATCAGCATTATTTGAAAGAAGGCAAACTGAAAGTAGAGCTTATGGGTCGAGGTTATGCGTGGTTAGACACTGGCACGCATAAATCATTTCTCGATGCAAGCACCTTTGTTGAGACAGTAGAGAATCGTCAGGGTTTGAAGATTGCTTGTATTGAGGAGATTGCCTACAAAATGGGATATATTAATAAAGAGCAGTTGCTGAGTTTGGCAGAACCTTTAGCAAAGAATGATTACGGCAAATATTTGTTGAAGTTGGCGAAGTAGGAGGCAGTTGAGCAGAGTCGAAATATTCGGTCGCTGAGCGGAGTTGAAGCGTAAACTCAAATTAAAGACTAATACGAATGGTTATATGTACATAACTAAGGTGTTCGGATGGAAGCTATTACACTGGGAGCACAGATGACTTAGAGAAAAGAATAGCAGAACACCAAAGCGGAGCAGGAGCTAATTTTACACAGAAGCATTTGCCTGTAGAATTGGTGTATTATGAAGAATATCAGAGGATAGATGATGCTTTCTTTAGGGAGAAGCAGGTGCAAGGTTGGAATAGGAAAAAGAAGGAAGCATTGATTGATGGTAAGGTTGAGAATTTAAAGCAGTTGTCGGAAGGTGCGAATGGAAGTCATTTCAAAAATAACACTTCGACTCCGCTCAGTGACCGGATGCAATAAGGAATCGCTTCGACTCCGCTCAGCGACCGATAAACCCGTCAACATATAAACAAAAAGACAATGAAAACAATAAAAACAGACATTCCTGAAGTACTAATATTTGAACCCAAAGTGTTTGGAGACTCTAGAGGATACTTTTTTGAGAGCTTTCGTCAAGATGTATTTGAGGAAGCAGTAGGATATCCGGTAAATTTCGTGCAGGATAATCAATCGAAATCATCTTATGGTGTGCTGCGAGGATTACATTTCCAACGTCCGCCTTATACACAGTCAAAATTAGTTCGGTGCATGGAGGGAGCTGTGCTTGATGTAGCGGTAGATATGCGCAAAGGTTCGCCTACTTATGGAAGGCATGTAGCGGTAGAATTATCGGCAGCTAATTATCGGCAGCTTTGGATACCTCAGGGTTTTGCACACGGCTTTGTGGTGTTGAGTGAAACGGCAATATTTGCGTATAAGTGCGATAATTACTATGCTCCGGAATATGATGGCGGTGTGTTGTGGAATGATCCTGATATTCACATCGATTGGCAAGTTGCAGAGAAAGATATTCAATTGTCGGAAAAAGATAAGAAGCATCCGTTGTTGAAAGATGTGGGGGTATTTAGCATGTAGTTGATGATTCCGATTATTTACTCTCCTGGAGCTGAGATATTTTCGGAATTTGACTTTGTAAGTGTAAAAAGAGTTGTTACTTTATATAATTAAAGTGGCAGCTCTTTTTTTTGCTTCGGAATAATCAGATAAAAGGGTCTGGAGCTTAGCTAAATTAAATGATAGTTAATCGCTCGGTATATTCTTCTTTTATTCAAGCTATAAGTAGTCGGCTTATCTGATTGATTATTAGTTGCCATCATCACTATTTAAATTATTGTATTTGTTTTAAAATTAGTTAATGCGAGTTAATGATGTGAATTGTATATTCTAAATTAATTTAATCTTTTTAACTTGCTTGGAAATTAGATCATGCAGGTGATCTTCACATAAATAGTTAGATATTATGCAATCACAACTTCAAGAGTTAACCGACAAAATATATGCCGATGGCGTGAAAAAGGCTCAGGTTGAAGCAGATGCAATTTTGAGTAAGGCTCAGGCGGATGCAGATGCAATTATGGCAGAAGCTCAACAAAAAGCAACAGCTTTATTAACTAAAGCTAAGCAGAAATCTGAATTGTTGGCTAAAAATGTTAATTCGGAACTTAAAATAAGTTCAAATCAAGCTATTTCAGCTTTAAAACAACAGGTTGAACAGTTGATTACACTCCGGATGCTGAAGCCCGGTTTGAAGGAAACTTTTGGTACACCGGAAAATCTAACGACTATCATTAGTAGTTTGGTTGAGGCTTGGACAAAGAATCAGCAAGCTAATTTGCATTTGGTGTTGGCAGAAAAAGATAAAGAAGAAATAGAGCCTAAATTAGAAGCGAGCTTAGCTAATGAGTTGAATAAAGGTGTAAGCTTTGAGTTCTCTACAAAGATAAAGTCGGGATTCAAGGTAGAACCCGGAGGATCCGGCTATATGATAAGCTTTACGGAAGATGATTTCGTGAACTTTTTCAAGACTTATCTCCGCGATAAAACTAACGATTTACTTTTTGGTTAGAGGGCTGTAATTATGGCAAAGAACTATTACAGCCTAGTGGCCGGATTACCGGATATTCTCTTGGGAGATAAGAAAACAACCTTCGGTTCGGTAAGCTTATTAAATCAGCTGAAAGATGAATTAGTACCTTTAGATTATCTTCTGGCGAAGTCACTCTATTTGCCTTTTGATCATACTAATTATTTGAATAAAAAGTACGGATCGGCAGCAGATTTTGATGAGAGAGGGGTATATTCGGAAGAAGATATAGAGAAGTTGCTTTCTAAAAGAACCATCGATACATTGGATGAGCAAGATTTTCCCTTGTATCTGATTGAGTTGGCAGAGGAATTGGAAAGACAAGATTCCTTAAATCGCTCAGAGGCTGAGGTGAAGCTTACGCAAGCGTATCATGATTATATGCTGAGTTTTAACAATGCGTTTATCTCTAATTATATGTCATTTAAACGCAATATGAAAAATGTGTTTATTGCGCTGCATGGCAGAAAATATGGCGTTGATGTATATCATGAGTTTGTTATCGGCAGTGGAGTGATCGTGGAGGCTTTACGCAAGAGTAGGGCTCGCGATTTTGGTTTGGCAGGAGAGATAGAGCGTTTAGATGGCATGCTTAAACTTTTTGAAGAGACAGATCTACAGAATCGCGGATTTAAAATAGATCAATTGAAGTGGGATTATATTGAGGAAATTAGCTTCTTTAATTATTTCACGATAGAGAAAGTGCTGGGGTTTATCTTAAAGCTATTTATGGTGGAAAGATGGATGAAACTTTCGGCAGAAGAAGGGCGTAAGCTTTTTGAACGTCTGCTACAAGATTTGGATAGTAAATATGAATTTCCGGAAGAATTTAAATTAGGCAATGGAAAAAAATAATAAAACCGTCGGTAAGGTGTCAGGTATCATTGCAAACCTCGTTACAGTAGAGGTTGATGGTGCCGTTTCACAGAACGAAATCTGCTTTATTGAGCATCCCGAGTCGAACCTAATGGCTGAAGTTATAAAGATTATCGGTAAGCAAGTTTATGTTCAGGTTTTTGAAAGTACGCGTGGTTTGAAAGTAGGAACGAAGGTGGTGTTTGAAGGACATATGCTAGAGGTGACTCTGGGACCGGGAATCCTATCGAAGAATTACGATGGCTTACAGAACGATTTAGATAAAATGGAAGGCGTTTTCCTTAAACGAGGAGATTACACCGATCCATTAGATAGAGAAGTAAAATGGAATTATACTCCGATAGCCGAGGTGGGCGATAAAGTGCAAGCCGGTGATTGGTTGGGAGAGGTGGCAGAACAAAGTACGCCACACAAAATTATGGTGCCGTTTAAAATGGATGGCACATACACGATTAAGGCTCTCACACCTGCCGGGTCATATACGGTAGATGAGGAGATAGCCGTAATTACCGATGCCGAAGGAAATGACCATAAGATAACGATGGTGCAGAAATGGCCGGTTAAGCGTGCGGTGAAAGCCTATCATAATAAACCTCGTCCGTTTAAACTGCTGGAAACCGGTCAGCGCACCATGGATACACTGAATCCGATTGTAGAAGGGGGAACCGGCTTCATTCCGGGTCCTTTCGGTACCGGGAAAACAGTTTTACAACATGCTATTTCTAAATTCGCAGAAGCCGATGTGGTTATTATTGCGGCTTGTGGAGAGCGGGCGAATGAGGTGGTGGAAATTTTTACGGAGTTTCCGGAGTTGGAAGACCCCAGAACAGGAAAAAGTCTTATTGACAGGACAACGATTATTGCCAACACTTCGAATATGCCGGTAGCTGCTCGTGAGGCTTCGGTTTATACGGCAATGGCTTTAGGAGAGTATTATCGAGCTATGGGATTGAAAGTTTTACTTATGGCAGATTCAACTTCTCGTTGGGCTCAAGCCCTTCGAGAGATGAGTAACCGTTTGGAAGAATTACCCGGTCCGGATGCTTTCCCTATGGATTTAACAGCTATCATTACCAGTTTCTACGCTCGTGCCGGATTTGTGTATTTGAACAATGGTGAGAGCGGATCGATTACATTCATCGGAACGGTATCTCCTGCCGGCGGTAATTTGAAAGAGCCGGTTACGGAATCGACTCGCAAGGCCGCACGTTGTTTCTATGGCTTGAGCCAAGCGAGAGCCGATAGTAAGCGTTATCCGGCAATTGACCCGATCGACAGTTATTCTAAGTATTTGGAATATCCGGAGGTAGTTGAATATTTAAAAGAACATGTGGGGGAAAATTGGTTAGACAGTGTGATGCTGTCGAAAACACTGTTGTTAAGAGGAAAAGAAGCCCAAGAACAAATTAATATTTTGGGTGATGACAGCGTGCCTTTGGCATTTCATGAACGCCTTTGGAATTCGGAGCTGATAGATGCTGTTATTCTGCAACAAGATGCCTTTGATCAAATTGATGCACGTACGCCGATGGAACGTCAGAAATATATGTTGGAAAAGGTGCTTACCATTGCTGATATGTCTTTTCAGTTTGATTCCTTTGAGCAGGTGAGCGACTTCTTTAAACGTGTGATTAATGCGCTGAAGCAATTGAACTATACAGCATGGCAGTCGGAAGATTTCACGAAATGTGAAGTGGCAATAGAGAGTATTCTGAATGAGCGAAAACAATAACCTGAAAAATTAGATGCATGGAAACTCAAGCATTTCAAAAAGTATATACAAAGATTACGAACCTGACCAAAGCTACTATTACGCTTAAGGCTACTGATGTGGGCTACGATGAAATGGCTATGGTGCACGGACGTATGGCTCAGGTGGTGAAAATTATGGGAGATGAGGTCGTGCTTCAAGTGTTTGCCGGCACCGAAGGTATTCCGACAGATGCCGAGATCGTGTTCTTGGGAAGACCACCTCAGTTGAATGTGAGTGATCAATTGGCCGGACGATTTTTCAATGCTTTCGGTGAACCTATAGACGGAGGACCCCAAGTAGCAGGTAGAACTGTGGAAACCGGGGGGCCATCGGTGAATCCGGTACGTCGGAAACAACCATCGCAGCTTATTGCAACGGGCATTGCCGGTATTGATTTGAATAATTCATTGGTTACCGGACAGAAGATTCCGTTCTTTGCAGATCCCGACCAACCTTATAACCAAGTGATGGCTAATGTGGCACTTCGAGCAAAAGCAGATAAAATTATCCTTGGAGGTATGGGCTTGTCGAATGATGATTATTTATATTTTAAACAAGTGTTCGATAATGCCGGAGCATTAGATCGTATCGTGAGCTTTGTAAATACAACAGAAGATGCTCCCGTAGAACGATTGCTTATTCCGGATATGGCTTTAACAGCTGCCGAATATTTTGCAGAAGAGAAGCAAGAGAAAGTTTTGGTGCTCCTTACAGATATGACTTTGTATGCCGATGCACTATCTATTGTATCGAATCGTATGGATCAGATACCTTCGAAAGACAGCATGCCCGGCTCTTTGTATTCGGATTTGGCACGCTTATATGAAAAGGCAGTAGAGTTTCCTCATGGAGGTTCTATTACGATTATTGCAGTAACTACACTCAATGGCGGTGATATTACTCATGCTATTCCGGATAACACCGGATATATTACGGAAGGACAGCTATTCTTACGTATGGACTCGGATGTGGGTAAAGTTATTGTTGATCCGTTCCGTTCGTTATCACGCTTGAAGCAATTGGTAATTGGTAAACAGACGCGTGAAGATCATCCGCAAGTGATGAATGCTGCTATTCGTTTGTATGCAGATGCAGCCAATGCTAAAACGAAACAAGATAATGGTTTCGACCTCACAGATTATGACGAGCGTACGCTCCGGTTTGCCAAAAGGTATTCTGAAGATATATTAGCAATTGACATCAACATAGATACAGAGAAAATGTTGGATACTACTTGGGGATTGTTTAAAGATCATTTTAAGCAAGAAGAAGTGCAGATCCGTCAAGAATTTGTAGATAAATATTGGATATAGGTAGATTATGGCTATAAAATTTCAATATAATAAGACTTCTCAGCAACAGCTCGATAAACAACTTAAGGTTAGAGAGAAAGCTTTACCTACCTTAAAAAATAAGGAGGCAGCTTTACGCATTGAGGTGAAGAAGGCGAAACAGCAAGCTGAAGAACTTCAAAAGGAGCTTGAAATGCAAATGGCCGGCCTAGACAGTATGTCGAAATTATGGGGTGAATTTGATATGCGCATAATTACTGTTGAAGATGTGAGGTTAGCCCGAAAAAAGATTGCAGGTGTTAATACTCCTGTCTTGGAAGAGGTTGTATTCAGGAAAGAACCATTTGCATTATTTACAAAACCGGTGTGGTTTCTCGACGGATTGATGTTGGTTGAAAAATTGGCTAGGATAGGTATCGAACGCGAAGTATATGTTCGAAAGATGGAGCTGTTGGAGAATGCCCGCAAGAAATCGACACAAAAAGTAAACCTATATGAAAAGGTGCAAATACCGGGATACATTGATGCCATAAGGAAGATTAAACGATTTTTGGAGGATGAAGAGAATCTTTCGAAATCGGCTCAGAAGATTGTGAAAAGTAGAAAAGAAGCAATGGAGGGTGAAGAATGATAGAGGCAATGAAGAAGTATTCTTTTGTAGTATATCATAAAGAATACATTAGTTTTTTAGAACAGTTGCGAAGTATTGGCTTACTTCATGTGCAGACTAAAGCAGCAGAAGAGATTGGTGAGAATACTGCGTTAATTGCTGATTTGAATAAAGTTTCTACTTTGATTCAAGAAATGACGATTAGGAGCGTTGACCAAAAAAAAACGAAAGGAGCTCAGGTGCATCAAAGCCCGTCAGCAGTAATTGAGTATATAGAAGAAAGTCATGAAACTTTATCGTCCTTGCAACAAGAATTACTTCAACTACGTAAAGATGAAGATTTAATGACACCTTGGGGAGACTATACTCCGGATACGCTGCAGAAACTTACAGAGGCAGGCTTTCAACTGTCTTTTTATATTGCAGATAAGGGGGCTTTTGATAAATCTCAGTTGGAGGATACTCGCGTATTGGTTATTAACGAGGGCGAAAAGGAATATTATCTGTGTGTTGTGAATGATACTGATAAAGAACCTTTAGTTTTAAATAATGCTGATGAGATTTGTTTGCAAATGCCTTTGAGTTCTTACGCTCTTCAGATACAGATGTGCGAGGATGCCATAACAGATATTGAGCAAGAACTGAATAGTATTGCAGCAGACGCTTTAGGTATTCTAGAAAATGAGTATCATCGAATTCAATCGGGTATTAATTTTGAGATAGCTTGTAAAAGCGGAGATAAATATGCTGATGATTCTGTGGTGTGCATTAGTGGATGGGTTCCTAAAAATGATTCGACAGTTTTTGAACAAAAGTTGGAGGCGAATCATGTGCTTTATATAGAGGAAGCCATGGCTATGGAAGATGAGCGTCCGATTAAGCTGAAGAATAATTGGTTTAATCGTTTGTTTGAGCCTATCGGTGATTTATATACTTTACCTACTCATAACGAATTTGATTTGACACCATTTTTTGCTCCATTCTATATGTTGTTTTTTGGATTTTGCTTGGGCGATGCGGGCTATGGTTTATTGATTATGTTGGCATCATTGTTGGCAATGAAGAAAGTTAAAGATAAAATAAAGCCTTTAGCATGGTTAGGATTCTTTTTGGGTTTATCAACAACAATCATGGGAGTTGTTACCGGCACGTTCTTTGGCATGATGTTTGGCTTGGATACTAACGGTAATCCGCTGTATGCTGCTGAGTGGTTAAGGGGCTATCAAGAGTGGGTGGTCGATCAAAATAACTTAATGCTACTTGCTTTTGGATTGGGATTTATCCAAGTAGTGCTTGGAATGCTGCTGAAGGCGGCTCGCTTGATCACTTTTGCCGGATTTAAATATGCAGTGGCTCAAATCGGATGGATTATAATTGTGGCCGGAGCGTTACCTATCTATATTCTGGGTATGCAAGGAATAGTTAATGAAGTACTTGCCAATAAGGTTGCTCTGGTCGCCTTGGTTGTAGGTGCAATCCCTGCTATTTTTTATAATACACCGAATGCTAATATTTTCTCAAATTTTGGTTCGGGACTATGGGATACGTATAACATGGCATCGGGACTATTAGGAGATATATTATCGTATGTGCGCTTGTTTGCTTTGGGTCTGTCAAGTGCTATACTCGGGAATGTATTCAATACATTGGCTTTTGACTTGAGTCCGGATATTGTTATTATAGGTCCTTTGATAACCTTGTTAATTCTGCTTGTTGGTCATGCTTTAAACTTTGCCTTAGCGCTTTTGGGTTCTGCTGTGCATCCACTGCGACTAACATTTGTTGAGTTTTATAAAAATGCAGGCTTTGAAGGCGGGGGCAAAAGATATGCTCCTTTTAAATAAAAGATAGGAAATAATAAAATTAAATACAGAAGAAAATTATGGAACCAATTGTTTTAGCTTACATCGGACTAGGATTGATGGTAGCGTTGTCAGGAATCGGAAGTGCTTTTGGAGTGTCAATTGCGGGTAGTGCGGCTATCGGAGCTACCAAAAAAGATCCGTCAGCATTCAGTAATTATATGGTATTATCAGCATTACCGAGTACTCAAGGTCTTTACGGGTTTGTGGGCTTCTTTTTGATGCAAGGCTTGCTGACATCGGGTGAAGTGACACCTGCAGTCGGAGGGGCTGTGTTAGGAGCCGGATTAGCTATGGGTTTAGCCGGATTGTTTTCCGGTATTCAGCAAGGTAAAGTTTGTGCAAGTGGTATTGCTGCCATTGGATCAGGTCATAAGGTTTTTGCCAATACAATGATTCTGGCTGTATTCCCTGAATTATACGCCATCATAGGCTTATTAGCAGTCATCCTGATTAATGGGGCGATGTAGTTGTGGTGGGATTATCCTTAGGAGAAGCTGTACTCATTAGAGTACAGCTTTTTTTGTTGTGTAAATTAGCGTAATTTTTATAGTTAATGTATGTGAGAATTCATTTTATTATCAATTTGAAATAGAGCAAAAGTTGGTAGGATAAGATTTGTCATGCAAAAAATATTAGTGCTTCAATTGCTTTGATGGAACTAATGGTTATTATCCTGTGTTATGTTTGGTATTTCGTACAAATTTACATGTTTGTGGACAGCTTTACTATGAAAATTATTGTGAGCAATTGTTTATTTGTACTGTTCTATCTTTATCAAGTAATCGTTAAATATTTGTCTTCAGGATATTTGAAAGTTAAAGTAAAAATATATGATTAAAATTACATCTGTACTATGTACAATACTGTTATTGGTTTCTGTTTCAGCTTGCTCTGTATCTAATACAGATTTTAAATTTGAGAAAGGCAAACCATTAACTATTGCTATTAATAGTTCCGAAGAATCTGTTACACGTGTTGCAACAGAAATGTTTATCAATGATTACCAAATGGTGTTTAACGTTATCCCAACAATCACAGATAGTCAAAAGGCTGATATTCTTATAGGAACCATAGGTATCGCAAAATGGGTGAATAAATACGTTAGCTCGGCAGACGTTATTGAACTTCAAAAGCACGAAGAAGCATTTTTACTAACTGTATCAAAAGGCAAAATAGTAGTTGTAGGTAGCGATAAACGTGGAAGTGCCTATGGAATCCTTGAGCTATCAAGGAAGATTGGAGTTTCTCCATGGATTTGGTGGGCGGATGCTACACCACAGAAGAAAGATTCACTTTTGCTAGATAAGAGCTTCAGAGTTATGCAATATCCAAGTGTGGCAAGGAGAGGAATATTCATAAACGACGAAGATTGGGGATTGATGCCTTGGAGCAGTGAAAACTATGAACCATCGAAAGTTAAAGGTGAGATTGGGGCAGCAACCAGTGCACGTATTTTTGAGCTTTTACTCCGCCTTCGCGCAAACACATATTGGCCTGCAATGCATAAATGCTCAGCTGCATTTTATGAAACTCCGGGCAATAAAGAAATGGCTGATAAGTACGGAATATTTGTAGGAACATCGCATTGCGAACCTATGATGAGAAATACCAATACAGAATGGGATAGAGAAAGATTAGGGAGATATAATTATATTACCAATAAAGATAATATACTGAATTTTTGGGAGGAGCGAGTGAAACAGTTGGTAGGTTCTGATAACATCTATACTCTGGGATTACGCGGTGAACATGATGGAAAAATGGAAGGAGCAAAAAATGATGAAGAGCGTATGGACGTGTTAACCGATGTTCTCCAAGAGCAGAGAGCAATGCTAAGCAAATATATTAATCCGAACTTGGAAGAGGTGTCGCAAGTATTTATCCCATATAAAGAGGTGCTCGATGCTTATAGATTAGGGTTGGAAGTCCCCGAAGACGTAACGCTTATGTGGTGTGACGATAACTACGGTTATATTCGTCATTTTCCTACTGAGAAGGAAGCTGCTCGCAAGGGTGGGAATGGAATATATTATCATGTGTCATATTGGGGACGACCGCATGATTACCTATGGTTGGCTACAAATCATCCTGCGCAGATATACACACAGATGAAAATGCTATATAATAAAGGAGGACGTGACATGTGGATCCTTAATGTAGGAGATATTAAACCTGCAGAATATCTCACAGAATTTTTTATGGATATGGCTTGGAATATCAATTCAATCGAAAATAATAAAAAAGGACTAAATAAATATATGTATGATTGGATGGCTCGTGAATTTGGTGATGAGAATGCCGAAGAACTAGTCGATATCATGGATGAATATTATCGTTTGGCATATATTCGTAAACCCGAATATATGGGTAATACTCGAACTGAAGAAAGAAGTAAACCACATTGGAACATTGTTTCAGATTTACCTTGGAGTGAGAAATGTATTAGACAAAGAATTGTCGACTACAAAGCAATTTCTGATAAAGTAATCAAAATGTCAGTTAACATTCCGCAGAGAAAACAATCGGAATGGTTCGAGCTTGTTGAATATCCTGTCCGGGCTGCTGCAGAAATGAACTTTAAACACTTATATGGACAATTAGCTCGCCATGGATTGGCAAACTGGCAGCAAAGTGATGATGCGTATGATAAAATTACAGATCTTACCGACAAATACAACTCGCTTGAAAATGGGAAGTGGGACAAAATAATGGATATGCAGCCTCGAAAGCTTCCAGTATTTAAAAGGATAGAGCATACGAAGCTAAAAGAACCTCTTGTACAAGGCGAAGAACCATTGTGTTTGTTTAATGGCAACGACTATAATAGTTTTGAAGGCAAAGAGCCAATTCAGCATGGATTGGGTTATCAAGGAGGAGCTGTACTGCTTGAAAAAGGAAGTAGTGCTAGTTTTGACATAGGTGCTGTAAAAGGAAAAATAGAGGTAGAGGTAGCCTTAGCTCCCAATCATCCTGTTGATGGGAAGCAAATAAGATATTCAATTTCTATAGATGATGACGAGCCACAAGAAATAGCGTATCAAACACAAGGCAGAAGTGAAGAGTGGAAAGAGAATGTACTTCGGAATCAAGCTATACGTAAAACAGAGCATAATCTTAAACTAAAGGATAAACACAACATCACCATTAGAGCTCTAGATGATGGAGTCGTATTGGATCAAATAAAAGTTTTCAATAATTAAATTAAGTGGCATGAAAAGACAAGCATTCAAAATGTATTTGAAACCGGGGTGCGAAGCTGAATATGAAAAAAGACATCGTGAGATTTGGCCGGAGTTAAGACAGTTGTTAAAGGATATAGGAATATATGACTACTCTATCTTTTGGGATAGGGAAACAAATCTACTGATTGGATGTCAAAAAGTTGATGGAAATGAATCTTCGCAAGATTTAGGAAATAACCCTATTGTGCAAAAATGGTGGGAATACATGGCTGACATCATGGAAACAAATCAAGATTTTTCTCCAATATCCATACCCTTGGACGAAGTCTTTTATATGGAATAGTCAAATATATCTGAAAAACAAAAAGCCTATCAAATTCAATTTGATAGGCTTTTGATTCTATTAGCAAAACTGAAGTTATTCCGCAGAAATACATTCGGTTGGACATACGTCAGCACAAGAACCGCAGTCGGTACAAAGATCTGCATCGATTACATAGATATCACCTTCTGAAATTGCTTCAACCGGGCACTCGTCAATACATGAACCGCAAGCAATGCAGTCATCAGAAATTACATAAGCCATAATTACTTTCTTTTTTTGATTAATATTTTGAATTATCAACGGCAAATTTATGAAGTTTGTTTAGTGTGCAAATAGTTGAACTATAATTTTTTATTAGTCCAAATAAACAAAGCTAATTTTACACTATCGATATCATGAATTATATCAATCTATTTTTATATAAACTGTTGATTTAATGGTTGCTATGCTAATTCACCTGTGATAGTTATTCTTTATCTGGAATAAATAATAATTAACTAAACTGCAATCCATTTTCTTTACAACCGATGTGAATAACCTGATTAACACTGATGCTTCCACTTAATATTTCCTTGGAGAGTCTATTTAACAATAGCTTTTGTAACATCCTATTAATAGGCCGAGCTCCAAACTGAGGATCATATCCATTATGAGCCAACCATTGGGCTGCTTGCTCAGTCATTTCGATATTTACATTTTGTTCAGCCAATCGTCTTTTAATTCTATTTACTTGAATTTTCACAATATCAATCATATCAGTTTCACTTAATGGAGAAAACATAATGGTTTCATCAATACGGTTTAAAAATTCCGGACGGATATTCTTCTTTAAAAGTTCCATTACTTCTTGCTGTGTTTGTTGTAAAACCTTATCTCTATTTTCATTGGTTAGACCTGATAACTTTTCTTGAATTAGGTGCGAACCTATATTAGATGTCATGATGATAATCGTATTCTTAAAATTTACCATTCTACCTTTATTATCGGTTAACCTACCGTCGTCAAGCACTTGTAATAATGTATTAAACACATCGGGATGAGCTTTCTCTATCTCATCGAATAGCACTACAGAATATGGTTTACGCCGTACAGCTTCTGTTAGCTGTCCACCTTCTTCATAGCCCACATATCCGGGAGGAGAGCCAATTAATCGGGTGACAGAGAACTTTTCTTGATACTCAGACATGTCGATACGGGTCATCATGTTCTCGTCGTCGAATAGATATTCAGCCAATGCTTTGGCAAGTTCCGTTTTTCCCACACCTGTTGTACCTAAGAATATAAACGAACCAATCGGGCGTTTTTCATCCTGCAATCCGGCTCTGCTTCTACGAACGGCATCGGCAACAGCCTCAATAGCTTGGTCTTGTCCGATTACTCGCCGATGAAGTTCATCCTCCAAATGGAGTAATTTAGACCGTTCGCTTTGCATCATTTTATTTACAGGAATACCCGTCCAACGAGCCACTACTTCGGTGATATCTTCCACATCAACTTCTTCTTTAATGAGAGATTCGCTTTGAGCAGCACTCAGCTCATCTTGCATTTTGGCAATCTCTGTGTCGATTTCTTGCAGTTTCCCATATCTAATTTCAGCTACCTTACCGTAATCGCCTGCACGCTCAGCTTGTTCTGCTTCTAGCTTAAGTTGCTCTCTTTTACTCTTATTTTGCTGAATACCATCGATAATATTTTTTTCAGTTTCCCATTTGGCTCGATATTTAGACTGCTCTTCTTGCAAATTGGCAATTTCCTCGTTTAAGCTATTTAGCTTAACCTTGTCATTTTCACGTTTTATGGCTTCGCGTTCAATTTCTAATTGTTTTACACGCCGTTCGATTTCATCTAATTCTTCAGGAACAGAGTCCATCTCTAAACGAAGCTTGGCTGCCGCTTCATCCATCAGGTCGATAGCTTTATCCGGTAGAAAACGATCGCTGATATAACGTTGCGAGAGTTTAACTGCAGCAATGATGGCATCATCTTTAATACGCACCTTATGATGCGATTCATAGCGTTCTTTTAATCCGCGTAAGATAGAGATAGCACTTAGTGTGTCGGGCTCATCTACCATTACAATTTGAAAACGACGTTCAAGAGCTTTATCTTTTTCGAAGTATTTCTGGTACTCATCTAAAGTAGTAGCTCCGATAGACCTCAATTCCCCACGAGCCAAAGCGGGTTTCAATATATTGGCAGCATCCATGGCTCCTTCTCCTTTTCCTGCTCCAACCAGAGTGTGAATTTCATCAATAAAAAGAATAACTTCACCATTCGATTCTTGCACTTCTCTAACCACGGCTTTTAGTCGTTCTTCAAACTCTCCTTTATATTTAGCACCTGCAACCAAAGCCCCCATGTCTAGAGAATAGAGCTGCTTACTTTTAAGGTTTTCCGGAACATCGCCACGAATGATACGATGTGCCAACCCTTCGGCAATAGCTGTTTTACCTGTGCCGGGTTCTCCAATTAGAATAGGATTATTTTTAGTTCTTCTTGACAGAATTTGCAATACCCGACGTATCTCCTCATCTCTACCAATTACCGGGTCGAGCTTTCCACTTTTTGCCATATCATTCAGATTTAAGGCAAATCTGTTTAACGAGTCGAATTGGTTTTCAGCAGTTTGACTATTAACTTTGGCTCCTTTACGCAATTCGCTGATGGCTGAGCTCAACTCTTTTTTATTCATTCCGGCATTTTTTAATGCTTTTGATGTTTGATCGTTGCACTCTAGCAGACCGAGTAAAATATGTTCGATAGAAATAAATTGATCACCCATTTTTTCAGAGATTTCAAGAGCCTTTTCTAAAGCTTTGTTGGCCTGACTGGAAAGATATGGATCTCCTCCGCTTACCTTTGGGTAGCTCTCGATGATGTGATCAATTTCGGTGCTTAAAGCATTTACATTAACGCCTACTTTTTGGAGTAGAAAGTTAATAATACTTTCGCCGGAGTGCATCAAGCCTTTAAATAAATGACCGGTGTCAATGGCTTGTTGCCGATTAGCCGATGCAATTTCAGATGCTTTTTGAACGGCTTCTTGCGATTTAATAGTTAATTTGTTAAAGTTCATATATTATGTGTTTTTAATATTTCAATCTTTCGTTGTTTATCCTGCAAAGGATTATCCAAATGACAAGAAACTTGCAGATGATGAAAAAGTGTCATAAAATAACCTATTTAAACTGTCGTTTTGTCTTGATTTTAAATTGTTTAACGGAATATTTGACCGAAAGTTACTCTAAATACCTTCTATCATTTTAACGGAATAAGTGCACCATAAAAGTAGCTGCTGTTTTTTCATTCAATTCAAGTATAGCTAAAGCTAGTTTTGTGTTTTTCTCATAAAATATAGATACCGCAATTGTTTGTGCAAGTCATTCTCGAGAAGATAAAAGTGCTTCAAATGATTTTTCAACTCATTCTGTATCGAGAATTTGCATAATTATAATTTTTTGCTGCCACTAGACGATAAATATGAGCTCTGAAAATACTTTTTACGACTATCTGTGAAA
The DNA here is from genome assembly GCA_047975205.1 of Mangrovibacterium sp. Lineage (GTDB taxonomy): Bacteria > Bacteroidota > Bacteroidia > Bacteroidales > Prolixibacteraceae > JBKEDC01. Next base: position 18,531 of record JBKEDC010000005.1, read on the forward strand.
AATATAGAAGCTATAATTTCTAGAAGTAATTTATTTTGAATTAGTTGTGAAAAATAATTATATGGCCGTATGCATTATTTGTTTGTTTCCCGACTTTGATTTCTTATTTTTGCAAACTAATTATTACATGGATTGATGTTGAATCGCATTTTGACTAGATTACTCTACATAACAATACTCCTTTTCGCAGCTACATTTTCTTGGGCGCAAAGCGTTCCGAAGGAAACGCTATCGTTTGAGGCTGTGGGCGATTCCATTAGTCAAGATTCGCTTATTGCTCCTATAGGAGAGCCTGTAGATTCTATTGCAGTAATGCCTGCTGATTCAGTTCCGAGCGATAGCGTTCAAGCAAATAACGGTGAAAGTAAATCGGCCATTCAATCGACTATAACCTATCAGGCAGCCGACTCTATTGTAGTTTCTGTTGATGGCAGACGAGTATATCTGTATAAAGATGCTAAGGTAAATTACGAAGATATTGAGCTTACGGCCAATTATATAGAACTCGACATGGATGCTAAGGAAGTTTATGCCGAAGGTTTAGCCGATTCTGCCGGAGTAGTTACCGGAACCCCGGTCTTCAAACAAAATAGCGATGAGTTTGAAAGTAGGACTATGCGCTATAACTTTGAGTCGCAAAAAGGTATTATTGAAGATATAAAAACAGAAGAAGGCGAAGGTTATATTCATGGAGAAAGAGCAAAAAAGATAGATGGCGATAATTTTATTATAAAAAATGGTAAATATACCACTTGTAATGCCGACCATCCGCATTTTTATCTTCGCATGACAAAAGCTAAAGCCATATCAAATAAAAAGTTTGTAACGGGTCCGGCGTATATGGTATTGGAAGATTTACCGCTTTATCCGTTAATGCTGCCATTCGGATTTTTCCCCCGCTCTTCATCTTATTCCTCGGGCGTTATTATACCTTCATACGGAGAAGAAAACAGCCGGGGATTCTTTTTGCGAGGCGGAGGTTATTATTGGGCTGCCAGCGATTATTTCGACTTGAAGACAACCATGGATATCTATTCTAAGGGTTCGTGGGCAGGTTATGTGAACAGCAATTACCGAAAACGCTATAAATACAGCGGAAACTTGAGCTTAAGCTATAACGTGAATAATTATGGTGAAAAAGGCTTGCCGGATTTCTATAGAACAAAAGGCTTTAGCGTGCGTTGGTCACACAGTCAAGACAGTAAGGCAAATCCGAGTCAAACATTCTCGGCAAGTGTAGATTTATCAACCTCCAGCTATGATGAGGAGAACTCTTATGATGTGAATGACTATTTGAACTCACAAAAATCATCGAGTATCAGTTACAGTAAGAAGTTTGAGAATACGCCGTTTAGTATGTCGGCAAACCTGCGTCACTCGCAAAACTCTCGCGATTCTACGATAACGCTAAGCTTACCGGAAATGACTTTCACCATGTCGCGTGTTTATCCTTTCCGCAGGAAAAGTGTGGTGGGCAAACTCCATTTCTGGGAAAAAATAGCCGTTGGTTATACCGGTAACACAAAAAATACGATTTCTACAAAAGAATCAGAGTTATTCGATAAGAACCTGATTAAAGATTGGTCGAATGGTATTAAACATAGTATCCCGATTACACTGCCTAGTTTCAATATCTTGAAATATATTAATATGAGCCCCTCGTTTTCTTATAACGAGCGTTGGTATTCCAGCCATCAAACCAGTCATTATAATGTAGATCCTTACACCGGACAAGGCGAATTGCAAGTCGATACGGTTTATGGTTTTAGTCGAAACTATGATTATTCCATGTCGTTGAGTGCATCAACCACTGTTTATGGAATGTTTATGATGAAGAATCCGAATTGGCGTCTTCGAGCCATTCGTCATAAAATAACACCAAGCATTAGTGCCAGTTGGCGTCCCGACTTTGGTAAATCAAGATTTGGCTTCTATGATAATTACGTAGATGAAAATGGGAATGAACAATACTTCAACCGATTTAATTCGGGTGTGTATGGATCGGCAGGTAGAGGGAAAAGCGGAACGATAAGTTTTAGTTTGGCAAACTTGGTGGAAGCCAAAGTGCTGAACACATCAAATGAGCCCGACACAACTGCCACTGAAGACCAAGCGAAGGACATGTATAAAAAAGTAAGCCTACTGGATAATTTGAGCTTCTCGGGTTCATACAATTTAGTGGCCGATTCCATGAAATTGAGCACCATATCGATAAGGGGGCGTACTACCATAAAAGGAATAAGTGTGAATTTTGGGGGAACTTTAGATCCTTATGCAACCGACAGTACGGGGACTCGCTATAATGAATTTATGTGGAACAAGGCAAAAGGTTTGCATAAGTTAGGTAGGCTGACCGCTGCTAATTTATCGTTTGGTATGTCATTTAAGTCGAAAGATAAAGATCAGAATAAAGATACTGAGGGAGATGAAAACAGCGACTCACAAGAGAATGACGGCAGAGGATTAGGAGGTATTGAAACTTATGTTCCCGATGTACAAAATGACCCTATGGCAAATGGCTTGGGCACGGGCATTGATGAATTTGGCAATCCGATTATATTTCCGGGTTTGAACGCACCGAAATATTATGATTTTAATGTGCCGTGGAGTGTGAATATGAATTATAGTTTTTCTTATTCCAATACGAACCCATACACTGAACCAACCATTAATCAGAGTGTTAATTTGAGCGGAAATGTAAGCTTAACCGATAAATGGAAAATATCGATGACAACAAATTATGATATTCAAGCACGACAGTTTTCTTTTACCACGCTAAATCTAACGCGTTCATTACACTGTTGGAACATGAGTTTTAGTTTTGTGCCATTCGGAGAACGGAAAAGTTATAGTTTTACCTTGTCGGCATCGTCTTCCATGCTTCAGGACTTGAAAATAGAGAAGAGCAAGAGTTGGTTTGATAATTAAAATAAATCATAATATAACCTGATGATTCAACAGTATTGAAAAAAGTAGTTGAAATTATCACATTCATAGAAACAAATTAAAACATAATAAAATGACAATTGATAGAAATAAAATGGTAACGCTAACCTACGATTTACGTTTGGGTGGAGCGGAAGGCGAGGTTATAGAACAAGCTACTGCAACAGAGCCATTAAAATTTTTATTCGGAGCAGGCTTAATGTTGCCTATGTTCGAATCGCACTTGGTAGGTAAAAAACAAGACGAAAAGTTTGAAATTGCATTGAAAAGCCAAGATGCTTACGGAGAGAGAGATGAGGAGGCAGTTGTAAACTTACCTAAAGATATTTTTATTGTTGAGGGAAAATTTGACGATGAAATGATTGCGGTAGGTAATCATGTGCCTATGATGACTCAAGGTGGTCAGCGTATGAACGGTTTAGTATTGGAAGTGACTGATGAAAACGTGAAAATGGATTTTAACCACCCATTGGCAGGCGAAGATTTACATTTTACAGGAGATATTATTGAAGTGCGTGATGCCACAGAAGAAGAAATCATGCAGACTGTGAATGGCGGCGGTTGTGGTGGTGGTTGTAGTTGCGATAGCGGTGATTGTGGCGACGGTTGCGGTGATGAACATGGTGGCTGTGGCTGTCATTAATAGGTTTTAGTTAATCAAACAAACGATATGAATACTTTTGGACAGATTTTTCGTTTAACCTCATTTGGAGAATCGCACGGTAAAGCTGTTGGCGGTATTATTGACGGTTGTCCTGCCGGTTTAGCTATTGATGTAGATTTTATTCAGTATGAGTTGGATAGAAGAAAGCCCGGACAATCAAAAATAACCACACAACGTAAAGAAAATGATGTGGTGGAATTTATATCGGGTATTTTTGAAGGAAAGACTCAAGGAACGCCTATTGCATTTGTAGTTTGGAATAAAGACCAACATTCCGGCGACTATAATGATATTAAAAATATTTTCCGACCCTCTCATGCCGATTATACTTATACACAAAAATACGGCAGCAGAGACCATAGGGGAGGAGGACGTTCGTCGGCTCGCGAAACAATAGCCCGAGTTGTTGCCGGAGCGGTAGCTAAACTGTTGCTTAAGCATGAAGGAATAAATGTGCAAGCCTTTGTGAAAAGTGTGGGAGATATAATGGTGTCTAAAAATTATCAAGAACTCGATTTAACTCAAACGGATTCAAATATCGTTCGTTGTCCAGATGCAGAAGTTGCCGAACAAATGATAAACAAGATTGAGGCAATAAAAAAAGATCGCGATACTATAGGAGGTATTGTTCAAGCTGTTATTACTAATGTTCCTGTTGGTTTGGGAGAACCGGCTTTCAATAAGTTACATGCCGATTTGGGTGCTGCTATGTTGGGAATTAATGCCGTAAAAGGATTTGAATATGGTTCCGGATTTGAAGGCACCAAACTTACCGGATCGATGCATAATGATATATTTGAAAGTACACCGAGTGGAGTACGCACGCAAACCAATCATTCCGGAGGTATTCAAGGTGGCATAAGTAATGGCGAAGATATTTACTTTAATGTTGCTTTTAAACCGGTGGCAACTTTACTCAAAGAACAACAAACAATTGATAAAGACGAAAAGCCGGCGGTTGTCAATCCGAAAGGGCGTCATGACCCGTGCGTATTGCCGAGGGCTGTGCCTATTGTAGAGGCAATGGCAGCTTTGGTTATAGCCGACCACTATCTGTTAAACAGATTGAGCAAATTATAAAGCTTTTCAATAAAAAAAGGATATGAAATTCAATTCATATCCTTTTTTATCTTATTCACAATAATATTTCTGTAAATTCATTGTTCTTTTTATATGTTGTAATATGAGTAGCCTAAACAAAAGTCTCTTCGCCTTCACTTTTGGCCACAACAACAGCACAACAGCTATCTCCCCAAACATTAACAGCAGTACGCATCATGTCAAGTATCCTATCAACAGCTAGGATGAGCCCTACGCCTTCTAATGGTAGTCCTACCATTTTTAGTATAATGCTAATCATGACCAAACTTGCCATCGGAATACCGGCAGCACCGATTGAAGTAAGCAAAGCTGTTGCTACAATAATAACCTGCTGATATAGGCTTAAATCAATGCCATAAACTTGAGCAACAAAAATAGCTGCAACGCATTCATACAATGCCGTACCATTCATGTTTACAGTAGCACCGAGAGGTAGAGTAAAACTGGCTACTTTATTAGAAACTCCACTTTTACTTTCAGTAGCCTCAATCGTGAGTGGCAAGACTGCATTAGAAGAAGAAGTAGAGAAAGCCGTAATGAGCGTGCTTGTCATGTTTTTAAGATGCTTATAAGGTTTAGCCTTACCTATAAACTTTAAAATGGCGGGTAGGGTGAGAAAAGCATGTACAGCTAAAGCCAGTATCACTGTAAGAGAGAACCAAGCCAGACTGCCTACCATCTCATCAAGTTGCCCGGCGTTTTCGGCAACTGATTTTGCTACGATACCCAATATCCCAATCGGAGTAAAACGAATGACAAACATGGTCATCTTCATGATTACTTCATAGGTGGCTTCAAAGAAGTTTAATAAAGTTTGTTTTTGGGTGGCTTTAGTACGAGCAATGAAAAAACCAAAAAGGATAGCAAAAAAAATGATAGCTAAAATATCGGCATTGGCAAAAGCCTTAAATATATTGTTTGGAATCATGCGGATGAAGATTCCTGTAATGTCATCGTTGTGAGCTTCAATATGAGGAATTTCCCCTTTTATTGTGAGTTTTGCCCCTATGCCCGGTTCAATCAGATTAACAAGCAGCAATCCGGTAATAATAGCTATGAATGATGTAATTAAGTAAAAGCTTAAAGTCTTTAATCCCAAACGCCGTAAATTCTCAGCCGATCTTATGCTGGCAACTCCGCAAACAATTGAAGTAAATATCAATGGTACAACAATCATGTTTAAAGCTCGTAGAAAAAGCGTGCCCGTCCAACTAATGTAGTTTACATGTGTTGGAAATATGGAACCAAATAAGGCAGTTATTACTAAAGCTATTAGAATTTGCCAATGCAGTTTTAGATTTTTTAGGCGATGGAGCATAATAAAGTTTTATATGGATTAAACAAAATGTCAATACGGTAACTATGTTTAAGGAAGAATGTATCAAATATACTAAAATTAGGTAGAAAGTTTAATTGTTATAGAACTATTAAGATTTTTCTTGAAGTCTTTACTTTCGCTAAAAACAATTATTATTGCAGTTTGATTTTAGAATGAAGAATAATGTATGACATTATAGGAGATGTGCACGGGCAGGCTGACCTATTGATTGATTTACTGACTCGCATGGGTTATGTAGAATCCGGAGGCTGCTATCAGCATCAGACTAGAAAGGCTATTTTTGTGGGTGACTTTATAAATAGAGGACCTCAAATTAAAGTAACAATAGAAATAATCCGCAACATGGTAGAGCACGGAGCTGCTTTTGCTATATTGGGTAATCATGAAGTATATGCATTGCTATATGGTTTGCGAGACAAAACGGGTAAACGATTATCAAATAAACCCGCACATCACCGCTTAAATTTAATTTCTACTCTCCACGAGTTTGCAGACTATAAGAAGGAATGGAAATCTCATGTGGAATGGTTACGCACGCTCCCTCTGTTTTTAGAACTCGATGGCATACGTGTTGTTCATGCTGCGTGGAACGATAAATCGGTGCGCTTGTTAAAGTCAATAGCACCTGATAACAGATTTACTCGTAAGCAGCTAAGAGAGTTGGCTAAAGAGAATAGTGAAGAGGGGAAAGCCTTTTGGGAACTATGTAGAGGTGTTTACTTCACATTGCCCAAAGATTTACTACTATTTGATTCTAAAGGAGATTCACATAGTTATTTCAGACGAAAATGGTGGAAGAGCGGGAAGGAAGCAACATTCAAATCTTTGTCGTATGATTCTAGATTTGATGTGCCTAATTATCAAATTCCGGTTGAAATAGCAGATTATAGAGATTCTTATCCGGAAGATGCACCGATTGTATTTTTTGGACATTACTGTATCCGAAAATCAAAAAATATTATTAAACCGAATTTATGCTGTGTGGATGGCTGTGTGCGAAAAACCGGTAAATTGGTAGCTTATCGTTGGAATGGCGAAAAAAAGTTAGAAAAGACTCATCTTTTCGTTTGATTGCTAACTATTGATAAACAGAGTTTTAATTAAATTCATTACTTTCGATTCTTCAGAAAAAGAGGTTTTTTTTATTCTAGCTATTGTGAAATAAGAAAAGAGCCTTAAATTTGCAGAGCATTTCCGGAAAGGGATGTAAGTTCTAGGAAATGGTGTAAGTCAAATTATCTATTAATATTTGGTGCGGTAGTTCAGCTGGTTAGAATATCGGCCTGTCACGCCGGGGGTCGCGGGTTCGAATCCCGTCCGCACCGCTTTAATTTTTTGAGTGCACTATGGTGCGGTAGTTCAGCTGGTTAGAATATCGGCCTGTCACGCCGGGGGTCGCGGGTTCGAATCCCGTCCGCACCGCAAATTTTTTAGAGCGCACTAGGTGCGTTAGTTCATCTGGTTAGAATATCGGCCTGTCAAGCCGGGGGTCGCTGGTTCGAATCCCGTCCGCACCGCAATAGTCATTCTGTAGTGATGCTGAATGACTTTTTTATTTATATAAATTCGCTAAATTTCCTTTCGCTCCTTTTTGAATTATCATCGAATCATTATTTTTGTTACATGTCGGGATTTTTAGATACAGATATTAAATACATGGCAGGAGTAGGACCAAAACGAGCCGAAATGCTAAAAAAGGAATTGCAGATTGCTACTTTTGGTGACATGCTGTATTATTTTCCGTATAAATATATTGATCGCACGAAATTTCACACGATTCGAGAACTCAATACATCGACAGCCCATGTGCAAATAAAAGGAATAGTACGTAGAAAAGAATTGCAAGGAGAGGGGAAGAAAAAGCGTTTAGTCGTAACTTTTGTTGATGAAACCGGAAGTATTGAATTGGTTTGGTTCTCGGGTATTAAGTATATACAAGAGCATTTAAAGTTGAATGAGCATTATATCGTTTTTGGTAAACCTACAATATTTAGCTCTCGATTTAATATAACACATCCGGAAATAGAATTGGCATCGGTAGAGTTGGAAAAGAAAAGCACAATGCAAGCCTTTTATAATACTTCAGATCGCATGAAGAAGGGGTATTTAAACACAAAGGCAATATCAAAAATTCAAGAAAATATAGCTAGAGCAGCTCAAGGTAACATCTATGAAACACTAACAAAGTCGCTTGTGGAGCGTCTGCATTTAATGCCTCTGCATCAAGCATTAAAACAAATTCATTTTCCGGAGAACACGCAATTATTGCAGCGGGCTACCTTTAGATTAAAGTTTGACGAGCTATTTTACATTCAACTTAAAATTCAACGTTTAAAATTTAATCGGCAGAGTAATTTTAGAGGTTTTATTTTTGATGAGGTGGGTCATTATTTCAACACCTTTTACAATGATAATCTTCCTTTTGAACTTACCGGAGCACAAAAAAAGGTGATTAAGGAAGTACACAAAGATATGCGTCGAGGCGTGCAGATGAACAGATTGGTGCAAGGTGATGTTGGAAGCGGAAAAACCTTAGTAGCCCTTATGTGTTCTCTTCTAGCTTTTGATAATGATTATCAATCTTGCCTGATGGCTCCTACGGAAATTTTGGCCAACCAACATTATGTATCAATCATGAAGATGCTGAATGGAATGGATATTAAGGTGGCTTTGCTTACCGGTTCTACTAAAAAAAAGGAACGAGAGCAAATCCATGCCGCTTTACGAGATGGCTCCATCCAATTGTTAATCGGAACACATGCTTTAATTGAAGATACGGTTCAATTGCATAAACTGGGACTGGTCATTGTTGATGAACAACATCGATTCGGAGTGGCTCAGCGAGCAAAATTGTGGAAAAAGAATGTATTGACACCACCCCATGTATTGGTTATGACAGCTACTCCTATACCAAGAACATTGGCTATGACTTTGTATGGAGATTTAGATATATCGGTTATTGATGAACTTCCTCCAGGCAGAAAACCTATTGAAACGCGTCATTATTTAGAGAATCGTCGATTGCAGGTGTACGATTTTATCAGAAAAGAGATAGCTAAAGGACGACAAGCTTATATCGTTTATCCTTTGGTGAAAGAGTCAGAGAAAATGGATTTGAAGAATGTGGAAGATGGCTTTAATCATATGAAAGAAGTTTTTCCTCAATGTAAAATAAGCATGGTACATGGGCAAATGAAGCCTATAGAAAAGGATGAAGAGATGATGCGTTTTAAAAGAGGTGAAACGCAAATTATGGTAGCAACGACGGTTATCGAAGTTGGGGTTGATGTTCCAAATGCTTCTATCATGGTTATTGAAGGTGCAGAACGATTTGGTTTATCTCAATTACACCAGCTTCGCGGTAGGGTTGGACGAGGAGCTGAGCAGTCTTATTGCATATTAATGTCCGGCTATAAATTGAGTGTAACGAGCAGGAAAAGATTAGAAACAATGGTGCGCACTAATGATGGTTTTGAAATTGCAGAGGTCGATTTGCACCTGCGTGGAGCCGGAGATATTGAAGGAACTCAGCAAAGCGGTGATGGTTTTGAGCTGAAAATAGCCAAATTGGGCAAAGATGGAGAAATCTTACGTATGGCATCTGAGGTGGCTCAAGATGTATTGGCAGCAGATCCGGGTTTGCAAACTCAAGAAAATCAGCTTTTAGTGTATTATCTCGATCGGATGAAAACCACCGAGTTTGATTGGAGCGTTATTTCATAAGGAGGCTCCGAATAAGCCTCCAATACTCATATATTTATTTATGATATTATCTACCTTACTTTATCATTGTTTGGAGTTTTAATGCTTCGCCAGTGAATGATTCTTTACAGTGAATAATTTCTTCGGGTTTGCCTTCAAATACTATCGTTCCTCCGTTTTCTCCACCTTCCGGACCTAAGTCAATAAGCCAATCAGCACAATTTATGACATCAAGGTTGTGCTCAATAATTAATACAGAGTGTCCTCGGTTAATAAGGGAATTTAACGATTTTAATAGTATATCGACATCATAGAAATGAAGACCGGTGGTGGGTTCGTCAAAAATGAAAAGTGTAGGTTGCTGATTTTCTTTTGATAGGAAAGCTGCTAACTTGACCCGTTGGCTCTCACCTCCGGATAAAGTGGAAGAACTTTGTCCCAATTGGATATAACCAAGTCCTACATCAAAAAGAGGCTTCAGCTTAACAGCAATCTTTTGTTCTAGATTAGACTTCCCGGAGCTAAAAAAATCAATAGCCTGATTAATACTCATTTGCAGGATGTCAAAGATATTTTTTCCTCGATGCTTAATCTCTAATATATCCTCTTTAAATCTTTTCCCTTTGCAGCTTTCGCACTCCAAAGTGACATCGGCCATAAATTGCATTTCAATATGAATGAATCCTTCGCCTTGGCATTCTTCACACCTTCCGCCGTCTATGTTAAAAGAGAAATGAGATGCCTTATAGCCTTGATGTTTAGATGCGGGCAATTCAGCATATAACTTCCTAATCTCGTCGTATGCTTTTAAATAAGTGACAGGATTTGATCGTGAAGACTTTCCAATTGGGTTTTGATCTACAAACTCAATTGAAGACAATTGCTTTATATCTCCCCTAATGAGAGCATGTTTTCCTGCTTTTTCAGCTGTGATGCCTAATGCTTTTGCCACCCCCGGATATAATATTCTGCTTATCAGTGTTGATTTACCCGATCCGCTTACTCCGCTCACTACAGTCATGCAATTAAGAGGAAACTTTACAGATATATTTTTTAAGTTGTTTTCTTGGGCTCCAACAACTTCAATATAATTATTCCATTTGCGTGGAGCTTGTTCAGGTAAGATCTGTTTCTTTCTTGTGATGTAATCGGCTGTAAGGCTATTTTTTGTGCGTAATAACTCTTGGTGATTACCCTGAAAGATTACTTCACCGCCATGTACTCCTGCCTTTGGTCCTATGTCTATTATTTCATCGGCAGCTCGAATAATTTCTTCGTCGTGTTCTACTACCAAGACAGTGTTGCCAATACACTGTAGTTTTCGTAACACATTTATTAGTCGTTCTGTATCTTTAGGATGTAGGCCGATGCTCGGTTCATCTAAGATATAAATAGACCCTACTAAGCTAGATCCTAATGATGTAGCTAAATTAATGCGTTGGCTTTCTCCTCCGGATAATGTAGCGGATAATCGGTTGAGTGTGAGATATCCTAACCCGACATCACACAAGAAATCAATTCGGTTTGTTATCTCAATGAGAATACGTTTACCTATTACTTCGTCGTGTTTGTTAAGTTTTAAATTTTCAAAAAAGTTACGCAATTCATTTATAGGCATCAATACTAACTCTTGTACGGAAATATTACCAACTTTTACGTAAGCTGCTTCCTTTTTTAACCTAGAACCGCCACAATCAGGACAATTAGTTTTTCCTCTGTATCTGGCAAGCAGAACACGATATTGAATTTTATAGCCATTGCTTTCCACCATCTGGAAAAAGCTGTTTATACCTTCAAAAAAGCTATTACCATTCCAAAGTAGTTTTTTTTCTTTATCGCTGAGATCACAATAAGGTATATGTATAGGAAAGTGAAACTTATCGGCGTGTAAGATTAGATCCTCTTTAAAGCTTTTAAGTGTTTCACCTCGCCAACAAGCAACGGCGTCTTGATACACGGAAAGCGTTTTGTCGGGAATGACCAAATCAGGATCAATACCTATAACTTTGCCATAACCTTCACAACGAGGGCAAGCCCCTACCGGATTGTTAAAACTGAATAAATGTTCTGAAGGCTCTTCAAAAGTTATTCCATCGGCTTCAAACTTATTCGAGAAAGATTGACTTTCCCAGTTATCGTTATTTGCATACTTAATAATGCATTCTCCGCGTCCTTCAAATAGTGCTGTTTGTACGGAATCGGCAATACGTTTCAGATTATCATTGTCAGAGTTTGCTGTAATCCTATCAATAATGAGCATGCACTCATTAGAATTTAACCCGGTATCGGCAGATACTTGGTTTATACGCATAATCCCGTTAGGAGTATCAATTCTTGAAAATCCTTGCTGAGCCAATAAATCGAGATGTTGCTCCATGGTTCTATCTTCAAAATGAGGAATTGGTGAGCAAATCATGACTTTTGTCCCTTCATTTAGGGAAATTACAAAATTCACTACATCAGACACAGAATGGCGTTTAACCTCTTTTCCTGAGATAGGAGATATTGTCTTTCCAATCCGAGCGAAAAGCAATTTAATATAGTCATATATTTCGGTAGAGGTGCCGACTGTAGAGCGTGGGTTTCTAGAATTTACTTTTTGCTCGATAGCAATGGCGGGGGGAATACCTTTGATAAAATCAACTTCCGGCTTATCTAATCGTCCTAAGAATTGACGAGCATATGAAGATAAACTTTCTACATATCTCCGCTGGCCCTCGGCGTAAAGTGTATCAAAAGCCAATGATGATTTTCCGGAGCCGGAAAGGCCGGTAACTACAATAAATTTATTTCTCGGTATCTTGAGCTCAATGTTTTTTAGATTATGAACTCTAGCTCCCTTGATATGTATATATTGATTTGATTTGATTTGACTCATGTTATGAATAAAAGCTTACTTTATAATTATAGTTGACGAAGAAGAAAAATCTATTCTGATTGATTGATAAAATTTTGAATGATTTTCATAAATAATTGAGGTTGTTCTGCATGTAGCCAGTGTCCGGCATTAGGGATATCAGCTATTTGAGAATAAGGATATATGTGTTTAATCAAAGGTATGTCATTATCACTGATATATGATGAATTTAATCCTCGTATAAATAGTACATCATACGTGGATATTGGAGCCTTAGAAGCTAGTTTTAATTCATTTACTCCATTAATTATCTCGTCGAGATAATCATATAGAACTTCCACATTAAGTAATAAATCAAAAGTTCCTTTTTCTCGATTCCAAGGAATACTTTTAGAAAGAAACAATACTAAACTTTGATTTCCGAGTTTTAGTTTTAAAAAATCAACTATTTCTTTCTTAGAATTAAAACTGCTGCGAAGGTGTTGTAATTCCATGAGTGTTTCCAATATCAATCTATGTTCGTAAACTTGGCTACCTTCTCCTAATGATAAATAGTCCTTCGGACAGATATCAACAACGACGAGCTGTTCCACAAAATTAGGGTATTCGGCAGCAAATAGCATAGCTGCTTTCCCTCCCATACTATGTCCGATGACAATGGCTTTGTCTATGTGTTGCCGAATAAAAAAAGATGCTAAGTCTTCTTTCATTGATTCATAATCGTGAACGGGAAAATGTGGTGATCTCCCGTGGTTTCGTTGGTCGATGCAATAAACAACATTTGTTTCGCTTAATTTTCTAGCTACGGTCATCCAATTATCCGATGAACCATAAAGTCCATGAATAATTACAATTGTTTTTCCATTATCTCCTGTTTTTCGAAAGAAAAGTTTATTTTTCTGTGTCGTAGCTATTGGCATGCCGGGAATTATAAAATTAGTCTTCTAAACAATATAAATACTCTTTAACAGTATTATGCAATCCCATGTAAAGGGCATCGGCAATAAGCGCATGACCTATTGAAACTTCATCAATATATGGAATCTTAGAAACAAAATATTTTAGGTTCTGTATATTTAAGTCATGTCCGGCATTAATTCCCATACCCAATTCTTTAGCTCTTTCGGCAGCCTTAATAAAGGGATCAATAGCTGCTGATGGGTCTTGTTTATATAAAGCTGCATAAGATTCGGTATATAACTCAATTCTGTCGCATCCAACTTTATGAGCACCTTCTATCATTTTTACATCAGGATCAACAAAAATAGATGTACGAATACCATGGGTCTTAAGTTTATTTACAATAGATTTTAGGGTATCATGATGAGTTATAGTATCCCAACCGTGATCAGAAGTAAGTTGTCCCGGCTTATCAGGTACGAGGGTTGCTTGATCGGCTTTGATATCTATGACTAGATTTATGAACCTTTCGTCCGGATAACCTTCGATATTAAATTCTGTATTGATATGAGGCTTAATGTCGTACACATCTTGCTTGGTAATATGCCTTTCGTCGGGACGTGGATGAACCGTAATTCCATGAGCTCCAAACTGCTGGCAATTAATAGCAGCATCAACCACGCTAGGGATAACACCGCCTCTAGAATTACGCAACGTGGCTATTTTGTTTATATTTACACTAAGTCTAGTCATATTTATATCTTTATTTGTTGGCAAAGTTAAGATTTAATCGTTTGTTTGAAGCATAAAAAATACGTGAACGCTATGAATGTTGCCATTTTTGGGTTGGAAATTAAAAAACAATTTATCTCTACTGTTAACCAATTGTTTCAATTATTGAGCGAGCAATCTGTGGGTTTCTATATCCATGCTGATTTTGCTGAAAAGTTGCAGAACTTGTGTTCCAATGTAGATTTAAGAATTGGTACCTTCCGTTTTGAAAGTGATTTACCTGAAGATGTGGAATTTCTAATCAGTATAGGAGGAGATGGAACGGTGTTAAAGTCATGCATGTATATGCAAAGTAAATCGCTTCCGATAATTGGTATCAACACAGGTTATCTAGGTTTTTTATCGGCAATCTCCACTTCAGAATTAGATCAGGCTATTGATATGTTGTTAACCAATCAATACACCATAGAAGAGCGCATACTTTTGGAGTTCTGTGAGGAGCAACAATTATTCGGTAATTATAATTATGCACTTAATGAGGTCACGGTAACCAAAATGGACACTTCATCTATGATTAAGATACACACCTATATCGATGGAGAATATCTTACATCTTATTGGGCAGATGGTTTGATTATAAGCACGCCAACAGGATCAACAGCATATTCTTTGAGCGTGGGTGGGCCTATTTTACCCCCGGGAGCACAAAACTTTGTAATTACACCAATCTGCCCCCATAATTTAACGATGCGCCCGATAGTTGTTCCTTCATCCAGTCATATTGAATTGAGAGTGGAGGGTAGGGGTCAACAATTCCTAAGTTCATTAGATTCTCGCTCAAAAGCCATGGATTTCCCGGGAACAATAAAAATTCACAAAACCGATTTTAAAGTAAAAACCATTAAGTTGAACGGACACGGTTTCTTTGACACACTTCGCAATAAATTAATGTGGGGGAGCGGTACAAGAAGTTAGTAAATGCCTCAATTATTTCGTTGTGCGGCACGTTTGGCTTTTCGTTGAGCCCGGCGCTCTTTCCAAGTGGTTTTTGTTTTAGCCTTTTCCTCTTTATATTTTTTCCAATTATCGATTCTATCTGTTCGGCGTTGTTCATATTCTATTTGGCGCATTTGGCGTTTCGGAAGCGTTTCGATGTATGGTTCAATAGAAAGCTGCTTCATTGTTTGTGCTGAAGGCAATTTAAAATGTTGATTAGCCAATTTTGCATATTTCGGTGCATTGTAAATATCTTTGAAGAAGTGTCCTACAACGGGCAAAGCCATATAAGCTCCTTGTCCATAACGAATAGTCCGAAAGTGTATGGCAGGTTCATCAGCACCAACCCAACATCCGGCAACAATATTCGGATTTGCTCCGATGAACCAACCATCAGATTGATTTTGGGTAGTTCCTGTTTTACCGGCTAGATCTCCGGCAATACCCCAAACACTTCGCATAGCCTTACCGGATCCGTTATCGATAACGGATTTCAACATTTGAACCACAGCTCGTGTATGGTCAGGATTGATGTTGCTTTTTTCAGCCAAAGGAGTTGAAAACTTAGCTAGCATATTACCTTTTGCATCTTTAATGCTAACTAAATAATGGGGCTTAATGTATTTTCCGTCATTAATGATAGTTGCATAAGCTGTTACCATTTCTTTTAAGCTTATGGAAGCAACGCCTAAAGCCAAAGAAGGATATTCAGGCAGGTCGGCAGTAATGCCTAATTGCTGAGCCATACTGATCGTATTTTCAATGCCCGATTGCATAATGACATCAACTGCAACGGTATTTACTGATTTGGCAAGAGCTCCACTCATGGAATAATAACCGGTATAGTCGGGATGCGAATTGCGTGGAGACCAATTCTGATATTCCTTATAGATCTTCCGCTCATTGCTGAAATATTGATTGGGTTTTAATCCATTGTCGAGACCGGAAAGATAAACAATAGGCTTAAATGTAGAACCTACTTGCCGAGCTGCTGAGATATGATCATATTGAAAATATTGAAAATTAATACCTCCAACCCAAGCCTTCAGTTTACCAGATTGAGGTTCAATAGCCATGAATCCGGCTTGTAACATCATCAGATAGTGTTTTATAGAATCATTGGGAGTGAGTACCATATCTTTATTGCCATCCCAATTAAAGATAGTCATCTCTCTCGGAGTAGCAAAAGCTTGTTTTATTTGCTCATCATTAGCTCCTGCTTTTTTCATATTTCGGTATCGTTCGGAACGTTTTATTGCTCGCAAGAGAATAACCTTATTGTCGCTCCATGGCTTAGTATCTTTCCAATGCTCATCAAATACTTTCTGAAGCTTTTCCATTTGTTCTTTTACCGCTTGTTGAGCATATTTTTGGTAATCATAATTCAGTGTGGTTTGAATTTGCAAGCCATCGGTGTATAGGTTGTATGTTTCCCCGTTAGGCTTGATATTATCTTCACACCATTTTTTCAGTTCCGGTCGAAGCATAGCCAAGAAGTAAGGTGCAGGACCCGAATTATAAGAAATGACTTTATATTTGAGTTCGAGAGGCTGAGCTTGATAGAATTTGCTTTCTTCAGGTGTCAAATAACCTTCTTTAAGCATCTGACCGATAACTACGTTCCTACGCTCTTTAGAACGTTCCGGATTTTTTCTCGGATTGTAAGCATTATTCGCTTTTAGCATACCTACTAATACGGCAGCTTCATCTACTGTCAGTTGCGATGGCCTTTTGCTGAAGAATCGTTCAGAGGCTAAACCGATGCCAAAAATATTTTCGCTAAAAGGAACCGTGTTTAAGTAGAGTGTAAGAATTTCATCTTTGCTGTATATCTTCTCCAGACGATAGGCCGTGATTGCCTCACGCAGTTTGTTTGCAGGCATCATGATAAGCCCGGGTTTTCTCGGATAAAGATTTTTCGCCGTTTGCTGGCTCAGAGTGCTACCTCCGCCTGAGCTTTTGTTACCTAAGATAATCGATTTGAAAAGCACACGCAACAGAGCTAACTGATCAATACCACTATGCTCGTAGAATCTAGCATCTTCAGTAGCTACCAAAGCATGAATAACATTTGGCGATATTTCGTTAAACTGAATATTTGTACGATTTTCAATATAGTATCTTCCCAGTAATTTCCCATCTTCGGCATAAACTTCAGATGCTAAGGGAGTTTTTATGCTTTCAAGTTGCCTTTCAGATGGAATATGTCCCCAAAATCCAAGATAAACAGTTATAAAAAATAAGGTAAATAAAATGATACCTACGGCAGTTATCATGAAAAACCACGACCAAAACACTTTCTTGAATGATTTTTTATTAGATGTTTTTCTGGAGGTTGTTTTTCTACCGGTAGTTTTTTTTGATGACTTGTTACTTGTTGTTTTTTTACGTGTAACCGGCTTTTTTTGAACTGCACTTATTGGATTATTCTTGCTAGCCGCCGCTTTACGTTTTGCCGGAGCAGCCTTCCGCGTTGTGCCTGCCTTTTTGGTAGTAGATGTCTTAGAATTGTCTTTTATGGGCATAATCTGGATATAGATATACTACAAAAATAAGTCTTTGCATATAAAATACGGCATCATTAAGATGTTTTTCTTACTTTTGTCGCTACAAGGCTTCATAGTTCAATGGATAGAATATCAGATTCCGGTTCTGACGATATGGGTTCGAATCCCATTGAGGTCACTATTACATCTCTCCCATTCTCACAATAAAAGCTGAAAAACAGCAGTTTGTAACAGGCTACTCCGAAAGCGTGATGGAAAAATAGAAGAATTTAAACATCAAAAGCTGAGCGGGTACTCCAAATACGAAGAATGTATTTGTTACGAAATAAAAAACGCAAAGCACCAATGATCATAAATATGGCGGTAAACGCTAAGCCGTAATTTACGACCTTCATTCTGCCGGATTGAAATTTTTTAGTCCTGAAATCTCGCAACTACTTGCATCTGAAATCTCGAATAGTTAACCAAACTGATGATATAGATTTAATCGAAGAATCTGATTAAATCCTCAATATTCATAGCTGCAAGTCCAATGTCAAATCTTTTTCAAATGTAAATGCTGTATTTTCTATAAAAATTACAAACAATAACTAAATATAATTACAGCATCATAATATTAGAGAAATAATGAAATCTACTTGTGAATATCTTAGACTTTGCATTTGTAATTGTTGTATATTTGTTTGTGTGTAAGATGTTGATAATGAATTGAATAATTAATCAGCTTGTAAATGTAAATTAATTATAAAAATCAGTAAAATTCATTATTATTGGCTAGCGTTTAACCGCGAATGTGAGACTTCCCCAAAGCAAAATACTATTGCTACACCGGATTAAGTTAGATAGTATTTGTGGGAGTGCTATTACGAGTTTTTAGCTTACCACTCATTGGTGTTTAAGAGAGCTCTATATGCTTGATGTCATTGCAGCATCTTATACCATAGAATGAGCAGCCGGGTTCTAGTGAAGAATTTGAGAACAAAATTACAGCTTATGAGAAAATACACATTAAAACCAAGACCACCTACTATGAAATTTATTTCTAACTGCTGGCACCACTCATTGAGGACATAACCGGAAGACCCCTTGTAATTAGTTTCCGTTACTGTGGTAATAGCATGCTTATCCATTGTTCATTCAGTAAATGAGGTTTGAATGATTGCCTGATAGACAGGCAATAGGCGTGGAAAAGTTTTTAATGACTAGAAATCTCCATGAATCTTAATACAACGCTTTAATCTGTTTTAAACCAATAAAATTAAATAATTATGAACTATAAAAATGTAACCGTTGCCGGAAGTGGAGTACTAGGATATCAGATAGCTTTTCAAATTGCTTTTCGCGGCTTTAAAGTAACTGTATATGACATTACAGATGAAGTATTGAAAGTAGCACAACAAAAGTTCTATACTTTAAGTGAAGCCTATAAAAGAGATTTAAACGCTACGGAAGAAGAACTAAATAAAACATTTGAAAATCTGAAATACTGCTCCGATTTGGCATGTGCGGTGAAGGAAGCTGACTTGCTGATCGAAGCAGTTCCCGAAAACCCGGATATCAAACTAGATTTCTACACAAAATTGGCAAAAGTTGCAGCTGAAAAAACGGTCTTTGCAACCAATACATCCACTTTGTTGCCAAGCCAGTTTGCTCATGTTACGGGAAGACCATCCAAATTCTTGGCGTTACATTTCGCAAATGAAATTTGGAAGAACAATACCGCTGAAATCATGGGGCATCCCGGAACTGACAAAAATGTTTTTGATGATGTAGTGGCTTTCGCCAAAGCTATAGGAATGTTGGCATTACCCTTATATAAGGAACAACCCGGTTATATCATAAATTCACTCTTGGTTCCATTTTTAGACGCTGCAATCAGTCTTGTAGTAACAGATGTGTCGGATGCACATACCATTGATAAAACATGGATGAAAGCAACCCGTTCACCTTTAGGACCTTTTGCTTGCCTTGATCTTATAGGACTTACCACTGCCTTTAATATTACCAAGATGGAAGCAGAACATACACTTGATCCGCTTGCAGCTAAAAGGGTGCAATATTTACAAGAAAATTTTATAAATAAAAATAAATTAGGTGTTTTATCCGGTGAGGGCTTTTACAAATACCCTAATCCTGCATATTTAGATGAGAATTTTTTGAAGTGAATCGGTAATTATTGAACGTTCTAAAAATAGCACTTGGGAAAAGCTGCTCCAAAAGAAAAATTCAAGTGATTTTCAAACGGAAAGCTATTCCTATATCAGCTATGATTGATGTTATTAAAAGTAAATAGGAGAGTGGTCGTAGTGAGAAAATTTCCCAAATTCTATTGCGTTCACTATCCTATTATAACGATGATTTTGGTATTTTTGAGAACGGCCAACAAATATTTCAAATGTTCTTTCCGTTTATAGACAATTTCTTATGTAATCTTCAATTTCATATTTGGTATAAGCTCGAATTGTAATACTCTTAAAAAAATCTTATATTAGCGTTCGTTTTAGATTAAAGCTTTGCTTAAGGTGGAGAAGCACAAAGGAATGAGGATATATTCTTAGTAAACTTGCAGTTGAGTTTTAAAAAATCAGATTGAATTTCATTAAGAAGTAAAATAAAAGATTAAAAAATGGCAAAAACGTACGATGCAGTGCAGCAAGTTTTTACGATTATCGGAAAAGGCACAAAAGTAACCGGAGATATGAATGTTGAAGGAGATACTCGAATTGATGGAGAATTAGAAGGGACGATAAATTGTTCTGGAAGATTAATCGTTGGATTGGAAGGGAAAGTGCAAGGTGATATCTTTTGTGTAAATTTTGAAACTTTAGGCGAAGTTAATGGAAATTTGACGGTGAAAGAAAAAACATTTCTTCGTGAAAAATCAAACTTTCAAGGAAAATTACTTACTAATATTCTAAATATAGAGCCCGGTGCCAAATTTACCGGTACTTGCGATATGAGCGGAGAAAATATCGATAAGAAGAAAGAAGATACTAAAGAGAATTAGAATAACAGTCAGAAATATTCCGGGTACTTGTTTCCGTATTAGTCTTGTTTCTGCTGTCAAGGAAGAGAAAAATAAATCCCGATGAACATATGCTCATCGGGATTTATTTTTAAGGCGAAATTAGGTATTATAAACCCAATTTCTGACGAATTTCACTAGGAATAGCATTCTTATTCACCATGATACTCATCGTTTTATATGCTACAAAAGGAACAGAGGCATAGAAATAGCCTTTGAATTTATTGTACTCACCCCATGAATTTTTAATGATATAGTAAGGAGTACCATTTTGATCTTTAGCAGTACCAATGATTTCCATACCATGGTCATCGGTGGTTTGATAATTATCGAAAGCCTCTTGGCGCATCTCTTGAGTGATGGTCTTTTCCTTTCCCGGTTTATCTAATTTGTAAAGTTTGGCATCTTTTTCACTTTTCGACATATTTTCCCATTTAGATATTTCGGCATTCGACATTTCTTTAGTGTCGGCTTCCGGAATAACGGCTACCCCTTGCTTTTTAGTGGCAAATCCTTTTTCGCTGACGTCAGAACCCCAAGCAACAGTGTAATCGTTGTCAATGGCATTATTAATGATAGTCATCATATCTTCCATAGGAACATTATAGCTTTCTCCCCACAACCAATTGTCAGGAATTTCTAATATGAAAGGTTTATAAAATGGATGGTGAGTATAAGATGTAATTTCTACATAATCATCCATATTTAAACCTACATAGTCAGAAGCAAAGGTTTGAGGTGTATATTCTTTTCCTTTATATTCAAATTTAGCAGGAAGTTTTCCCAAGTAAGCATCCAATGTGCCGTCAATAACCTTCGGCCAAGCTGTACTTAATTTTCTGTTCTTATTCTCGACAACTGTTTTCACTTCAGAAAGAAGCATTTCGTCCATTTCACCATGCACATGTTTATCTTCGCCATATTGCAATCCGGTATAGGCTTCTTCGGGCACTATACCATATTTTTGAATAACATAAGGTACATCGCGAGATCCGGCTCCTGCGCCAAAAGTCAGGTTACCATGCATACGTACGTATTTTTCAGCTTTTTCCTTATAAATGTGTCGAACTACGAACATTTCTGATAAATCAACCTCAGGTTTACCGGCACGAAGCATTTCTGATTCTATAAAACTAACGGTTGAAAAAGACCAGCATGTACCTGATCGATTTTGATCTTTAATAGGTGTGTGCGGTAATTCCTTTACGGTAGTAAATTCGTAACCTTCCTCTTTCGTTTTTTTGTTTTCGTCTTTTGCGAATGCAAAGGAAGACAAAAGGCACGCGCTTAATGTGAGTGCTGTAATCTTTTTGTTTAAAATCATATCTGTAAATCTTATTTTTCTATGGGCTTCGAAAGTAATTAATTTTTATAAACGGAAAGCATTTTTGTTGAATGTATTCGTATTCGTTTGCGGCAAAGAAAAGTTTTTTAACAACAGTGTCTTATTTTTTATACTTTCCTGCCTGAAAGATAAGAAAGAGGTGTCTTTTTAGCTTAATTGTCGAATGGTTTAGCCTTAGAATCGCTGAGTGTAATTGAAATGCATTTAGAATTTAATTAAAGTAATTTAGAATGATGTGATCATCAATATGTTATGTGTATTTTTATGCTTTTCTCGTTCATAATTCATGCAAAAACTGTTTTTAGAATCATTTCTTAATAAAAGATGAGCAGCGAAATTGCTGTTACTACTCATATTATCCTCATAAAAGCTATATAAAACGCTAATTAGCTCTATTCTTCATAGCGAAAAGAGGTTGAAAATAGTTTTGCTAATCAATTCTTATCTAGAAATTTCACATTTTCGACATAAAACTAAAATTCTTATTAAGAACATTTATAAAACCAATGTAATATTAAAAAACTATTTTTGTTGAGAAAATTCTGTTTCCTATTATCACAAAATCTGCATCAATTAAGCTATGTTTTTAATATTCGATACCGAAACTACCGGCTTGCCCAAGAATTGGAAAGCACCAATTACCGATACTGATAACTGGCCTAGAATGGTTCAGTTGGCTTGGCAAATGCATGATGCAGAGGGCAATTTTATAGCTGCAAAGAACCATGTAATTTACCCGGAAGGATATACTATCCCCGATAATGTGGTGAAAGTGCACGGTATTACTACCGAGAAAGCATTGGAAGTCGGTATCCTGTTGAAAGATGCGCTAGCCGACTTTATGGCAGATGTGGAAAAAAGCGACTTTATTATCGGACACAATGTGAATTTTGATGTGAATATTGTGGGCTGCGAATTGGTGCGTATGGATATGCCGGAAGTATTGTCGAAACATCCGCTCATCGATACCATGGAGGGCAGTAAAGAATTTTGTGATTTGCGCAAAAAAGGTTCACTGAAAAATCCTACGTTAACAGAATTGCACATAAAACTTTTTGGCATCCGTTTTGATGAAGCACATAATGCCGCTGCCGATGTGGAGGCAACTTCACGATGTTTTTTAGAGTTAGTGCGTATTGGCGGATTGTATTACACGAATGAAAGCGGTATTGTATCTACCGCCGATATATTAAGCTTTTCGGTTAGTGAATATGATGCCTTTCGGAAAAATAATCCGCAAACCATTCAGGCGGTGGGCATCAAATATGAATCTTTTAAAGAAGATGTATTTGAAGAGTTCTCTCTTGAAGAATATGAAAAAAATATAAATCGGGCTGCAGCCGAAAACGACGAGATTTATCCTTTTGTACATCTGCATGTGCACTCTCAATATTCCATCCTCGACGGACTAAATAAAATTAATAAGATTGTTGAAAAGGCATTCTTCGACGGGCAACCGGCAATTGCATTGACCGATCATGGAAATATGTTCGGAGCTAAAGAATTTCATATTGCTTGTAAGAATGCCAGAAAAAATATTATTCAAGGCAAAATAGGTGCGGCAGCTGCCCAAAAAGGAGTGAAGAATTTACCGCATGAAGAAGAAACCGAATTAAGAGCTCAGCTTGATAAAGAGATTCCTAACCACAAAATAACGCCGATTATAGGTGTGGAGGCTTATTGTGCCCGGCGTGGCCATTTGCGCAAAGACGATAAAACAGATTCTTCGGGTTATCACCTGATATTGCTAGCCAAGAATGAAGTGGGGTATGTAAACCTTTTGAAACTAACATCGATAGCAAGCACCGACGGATTTTACTACAAGCCTCGTATCGATAAGGAGCTGCTGGCTCAATATCATGAAGGAGTAATCGTTTCATCGGCTTGCTTGGGCGGAGAAATTTCGCAGCATATCATGAATGGTAATATTGATGAAGCCCGCAAATCGATTAAATGGTTTAAAGGAATATTTGACGATGATTATTATTTAGAGATTTCGCGGCATCCGAATAACGATCCTATCTTGCGTAAAGATACTTGGGAGAATCAAGCTAAGGTAAGTCAGGTAATCTTAAAATTGGGGCAAGAGCTCGGCGTGAAGGTCATTGCAACCAATGATGCACATTTTACCAATGCTGAAGATGCAGAGCCTCATGATTTATTGGTGTGCATGAATACGGGTAGAGATTATGACGATCCTACACGTATGCGTTATTCCAAACAAGAATGGTTTAAAACCCGTGCCGAAATGAGTGAGCAATTTGCTGATATTCCGGAAGTGCTGACAAATACGATAGAGATTGCCGAGAAGATTGAATTTTTCGAGCTCGATCACGATCCGTTTATGCCGCCATTTGAAATCCCGGCAGATTTTGCAACCATTGAAGATTATCAAACTAAATTTTCAGAAACCGACCTGATAGCGGAGTTCACAGAGAAAGCTATGAACCGTTTAGGCGGTTACGATAAAACGTTGCAAATTAAACTGGAATCAGATTATTTGGCTCATCTGTGCTTTAAAGGGTCTGTTGACAGATACGGTGAGGAATTAGATTCCTCCATAAAAGAGCGTTTAGATTTTGAGCTAAATACCATTAAGACAATGGGATTTCCGGGATATTTCTTAATCGTACAAGATTTTATCAATTGGGCTAAAGATAACGGCGTTTTAGTGGGCCCCGGGCGTGGATCGGCAGCCGGATCAGCAGTGGCTTATTGTGTGAAGATTACAGATGTCGACCCGATTAAGTATGATTTACTTTTTGAACGTTTCTTGAATCCCGATCGTATCTCTATGCCCGATGTGGATATTGATTTCGATGATGATGGTCGCCAGCGTGTATTAGATTATGTTACCGATAAGTATGGTCACGACAAAGTGGCACATATTTGTACTTTCGGTACCATGGCAACAAAGGGCTCTATTAAAGATGTCGGTAGAGTGCTAGGCTTGCCCATTCCGGAATCAAATCGCTTAACTAAATTGGTTGGCGATGAGTCAAGTTTTAAGAAAGCCTATAAGAATGTACCTGAATTAGTAGCGGAGAAAGATTCTCCGGATCCGATTATTCGCAAAACGCTGCAATATGCCGAAGTGCTGGAAGGAACAGTACGTCAAACCGGAGTGCATGCTTGCGGTGTGCTTATCGGGAAAAACTCGCTTAATCAGCATTTGCCCGTGATGCCAACAAAAGGGGAGGAACTGCTAACTACTCAGTATGATGGTCGTTTTGTGGAAAGTATCGGCTTGCTTAAGATGGACTTCCTAGGTTTAAAAACACTTTCCATCATAAAAGAGACTTTGGGCAATATTAAACTCTCTAAGGGTGAAGATATCGACATCAATAAAGTACCATTGGAGGATGAGGCTACTTTTCGATTGTTTGCCAACGGAGAAACTACAGCTATATTTCAATTTGAATCGCCGGGCATGAAGAAGCATTTGCGTGCTTTAATGCCTGATCGTTTCGAGCATTTGGTTGCTATGAATGCACTATATCGTCCGGGTCCGATGGAGTATATTCCTGATTTTATTGAACGTAGGCATGGTCGTCAGCCGGTGAAATATGATCATCCGCTTATGGAGCCTTACTTGAAGGATACCTATGGTATCACAGTATATCAGGAGCAAGTCATGCTTCAATCTCGGGCTTTAGGGGGATTTACCCGCGGAGATTCTGATGCACTCCGCAAAGCGATGGGTAAGAAAATCATTGCCATGATGAACACCCTCTCGGTGAAGTTTACAGAAGGGTGTTTGAATAATGATGAATTTGTTAAAGCATGTGAGTTGGGAGAAGCAGCTAATAAAAACCCTAAGGAACTCATTTCTAAGATTTGGAAAGATTGGGAAGCTTTTGCTAGCTATGCTTTTAATAAATCGCATTCGGTTTGTTATGCCTATGTTGCATATCAAACGGGATACCTGAAGGCACACTATCCGGCGGAATATATGGCGGGAGTAATGAGTAGTAATCTGAGCGATATAACAAAGATTACGACTTTCATGGAAGAATGCCAGCGAATGGGATTAGATGTGAAGGGGCCTGATGTGAATGAATCGTATCGAAAGTTTACGGTAAACGGGAAAGGGGTTATCCGATTCGGTATGGCAGGAGTTAAAGGAGTAGGCGATTCTGCTGTTGAAGAAATTATTCGCGAACGAGAGGAGAATGGGGCATTTAAAGATGTTTTTGATTTTGTTCAGCGAGTAACATTGAAGACTGTAAATAAAAAAAGTATCGAATCATTAGCCAATGCCGGAGCTTTTGATAACCTGGGTATGAGACGCTCGCAGTTTTTTGCTTGTGCAGAAGGAAGCTCCGATTTATTCATAGAAAAATTAGTCCGTTTTGGTCAGCAGGTACAAAGCGAGAAGGCTAATTCCATGATGTCTTTGTTCGGTGATGCCATGTCGGCAGCTACAGTAAAAACTCCCGATATACCGAATGTGCCTGAATTTCCGAACTTAGTGCTACTGGAGCGAGAGAAAGAGCTTATTGGTATTTATCTGTCGGCACATCCGCTTGATGATTATCAATTGGAATTCGGCCGTTTTATCAGTAGAGATTACACGCTGAAAGATTTAAATGAACGAATCGATGAGCTGGATGGCAAAGAAATTACTTTTGGTGGTATGGTGGTTGAGGCTGAAGAACGAATATCTAAGAATGGAAATCCGTTTGGAAAGATTGTACTTGCCGATTATAAAGGAACTTATGATATCATGCTTTTTGGCAAAGACTATATAGAGTTTGGTAAATATTGTAAGCCCAATATCTTCATTATGGTGAAAGGAGTAGTTGCCGATCGCTTCTTTACTCGAGATAAAGATCCAAATAAACCGAAAAATCTAGCTTATAAGGTTCGAGCAATTGACTTATTAGATGAAGTGAGAGAAAAAAATATTTCAAGAGTTACGATAGAGTTGCCTCTGCAATCAATAAGCTCAGAGTTAATTAAAGAACTTACCCGGCAGATTGATTATAATCTAGGTAATAAAGAACTAAGAGTAAATGTGTGGGACACAGAAACTAAACAACGAGTTAATTTATTTTCTAGAAACACAAGAGTTAATTTCACGAAAGACTTTGAGCGTTTTTTGCGAGAACATGAAAGTATATCTTTTAAAATTAATTAGTTTTGTTGCCAACAAAATGAGGGATTAGTTCGTTTTAGAAAGACAAGAAATTAAATAATAAATACAACAAGAATTATGGCTATTGAAGTAACAGAAGCTAACTTTGAAGAAGTAGTATTAAAATCAGACAAACCGGTTTTAGTCGATTTTTGGGCAGAATGGTGTGGTCCGTGTAGAATGATTGCCCCTATTGTTGAAGAACTGTCTAAAGATTATGAAGGTAAAGCTGTAGTAGTTAAAGTTGATGTAGATAGTGCTCCTGATATATCAATGAAATATGGTATCCGCAATATTCCTACACTATTGGTAATCAAAAATGGTGAAGTTGTAGATAAACATGTTGGGGCAGCTCAAAAGTCGGCTTTAGCGGCTAAAATTGATGCAGTACTTTAAGAATCTATTCTCTTAAGATTTATCCCACTGAAAAATCAGTGGGAATTTTTTTGCTTTAAGATTGGAAATGCATGAAAGATTTAAATAAAATCATGGCACAAGATGCCCACGAATTGAACTATGAATTACCCGACAAACAAGTGGCAATTCATCCGTTAGCAAAACGCGATTTATCGAAACTATTGGTGTGGGAAAATGGGAAAATTAATGATGCTGAATTTAAATCGTTAGCTGATTATATTCCGAAGGGTAGCTTGTTGGTGTTCAATAATACCAAAGTAATCCGTGCCCGATTACATTTTAAGAAAGAAACAGGAGCAAATATAGAAATCTTTTGTCTTGATCCTGAACAACCTGCCGATTACCAACAGGCATTTCAACAGCGAGAGTTTTGCATATGGAATTGTATGGTGGGCAATCTTAAGAAATGGAAAACAGAGAAGTTGACAGCAAATATTACTATTGATGGTGATAAGATAGCTTTCTATGCGGAAAAACTTTCTCGAAATGAAACCGCAGTGCAAATCCGTTTTTCATGGAATAACAATAAATATGATTTTGCTACTCTGATAGAAGCTGCCGGCATATTACCCATTCCTCCATATTTACATCGTGAAACTGAAGATAGTGATATCGAGCGTTATCAAACAGTATATTCTAAAGAAAAAGGCTCGGTTGCAGCACCAACAGCCGGATTGCATTTCACGGATAAAACCTTTGCAGATTTAACCTCTAAAAGTATTTCTCGAGCCGAGGTAACCCTGCATGTTGGGGCAGGCACCTTTAAACCTGTGCAAAGCAACACGATTGGCGAACATGAAATGCATGCCGAGCAAGTTATCGCTACGAAATCATTCATCAAACAGCTTTTAGAGAACAAAGGGAAATTAATTGCCGTCGGAACTACTTCTATTCGTAGTTTAGAGAGCTTGTACTGGCTTGGTGTAAAGATGCATGATAATCTTAATTTGGAATCCTCGGAGTTTGATATCCAACAATGGATGCCATATCGTGATGAACTCAATTTGAGTGCCACCGATTCATTACAAGCAATTTTAACCTATATGGGTGCACATAAATTGGATTATGTGGCGTTTCATACTAAAATCATCATCGTGCCAAGTTATGATTTTATGTTTGTGCAAGGCATGATCACTAATTTTCATCAACCACAAAGCACCCTATTGTTACTTATATCGGCTTTTATTGGCGATGATTGGAAGCGAGTGTATCAACATGCCATTGAAAAGAATTACCGCTTTCTGAGTTATGGAGACAGCAACCTATATTTAAAGTAGTCTAAATTTGTTTAGGCATGAGATTTTTGCCCTCAATCAGTTTATTTAATCGATGCCAATCTTTGCGTAAACAGAATAAAACAACAATAACAGCCACAATATCGGAAACAGGCATGGCTATCCAAACGCCGGTCAATCCCCAAAATTTCGGAAAGATAAATACTAACGGGATTAACACAATAATCTGTCGAAGCAAGGTGATAACAGTTGCAATGCGAGGCTTCCCAACTGATTGATAATAATTGCCGGCTATAACTTGGAAGCCATCAAAGGGTAATGTACATAGTGCGATGCGGAGCCCTTCCGTACTCATACTTATTAGTTCGGGACTATCATTATTAAAAAGGCGGACTAAAACACCGGGGATGAGTTGCACAACGATAAAACTGCACACGCCGATGCATGTAGCTGCTATGATTGAAATCTTCAAACACGATTTTACACGATCAAATCGATGGGCACCGTAGTTATATCCGAATATAGGTTGTCCTGCCATATTGATAGCAGCCATCGACATGATAATTAGCGTAGAGATAGAAACAATAATCCCCATCGCACCAACAGCCAAATCACCACCTAATAAAATCAGTTTTTTAGTCATGATGCCTTGAACCAGTGCGCCGGCAATCTGCATGGAGAAAGGAGCAATACCAACTGTGCATACTTCTTTAGCAATTGCTAAGTTCAACTTTAAGTTTCTTACTTTCATTTTCACTACAGCGCGTGAACTGTGGAAATGAAGTATTACCCACACCGAAAGAACAGCCATAGAGAAAACAGTAGCAATGGCAGCACCACCTACTCCCATACCTAGTTTGTACACTAAAACGTAATCAAGGATAATATTAATGCCGGCACTAATCAGCATCGAAATCATAGCAATTTTAGCATTTCCTTCTGAACGAATAATACTGTTAAGAGCGAATCCTACTAATTGGAAGATAGTCCCTATCAAGATGATATTCAGATACTCGTTAGCATAATCTATAGTAGTGGCAGTGGCACCAAACATACGCAAGAGAGGAGCTTTGAATAAAAAACCGGCTAGGGTGATAACCAAAGACGTAATCATCATCATGATAAAACTCGTGCCGAGCACCTTCTCTGCTTTCTCATGCGCTTTCTTGCCTAAGTTGATAGAAACTAATATTCCACCACCGATGCCTAATAACATACCAAAAGCAGTCATAGCAAGCATAATGGGAAAGATGATAGATACGCCGCTCAAGGCATTGGCACCAACTACTTGTCCGATGAAAATCCGGTCAACAATATTATATAATGCATTGATAAAAACACCGATAAATGCCGGAATAAAATAAGATAAAAGTAATTTTGATATCGGCTTATTGGCTAAATCATTTGTCTGACTCATATGATGAATAAATTAAGAAACGGGCAAACTTACTTAGAAATAATCAAACTGATGTTAAGCTCGCATTATAATTGCATGGCTACAAATATTCCCTTTTGCTCGTTGAAAACTCGGTTTTAAAACCTATTTTTGCACTTTAAAAAAAGAAAAGATGATAGCATTAGGTTCGGTAAATGAGTTAGAGGTCGTAAAGAAAGTTGATTTTGGCGTGTATTTAGATGGCGGACAAAGTGGTGAAATTTTGATGCCCTTGCGCTATGTGCCCGAAAATTGTGAAATTGGCGATCAATTAGAAGTCTTTGTCTATCTTGATGGAGAAGAACGATTAGTGGCAACCACCGAAGAGCCTTTTGCACAAGTAGGCGATTTTGCTTTCCTTGAAGTAATGCAAGTGACCGATTTTGGAGCCTTTCTCGATTGGGGAGTGCTCAAACAATTATTTGTTCCTTTCAGAGAGCAGCAAACTCGCATGGAAGTAGGACGGAAATATGTGGTTTATGTGTATGTTGATGATATGTCGGAACGAATTATGGCATCATCAAAACTCGATAAATTTGTAGATAATTTACCTATAGATTATGAAGCCGGTGAGAAAGTGAGCCTACTCATTGCCGGGAAAACAGAACTAGGTTATAAAGCAATCATTGATAATTCGCATTGGGGATTAATCTTTAATAATGAAGTTTTTAAACCCATTAGAATAGGAGATACATTTGACGGTTATATTAAAAATATCAGAGAAGACGAAAAAATAGATTTAAGTCTGACCAGAGAAGGCTACCAAAAAGTAGAAGGTATTGCCGGTGATATTATCGAGAAGCTGAAAGCTGCCGGAGGCTTCCTTCCCATACATGATAAATCATCTCCCGAATTGATTGTTAAAACATTTGGAATCAGTAAGAAAAACTTTAAAAAAGCTGTTGGTTCTCTCTATAAAGAACGATTGATTAGCATAGAAGCTGATGGAATTAAACTAATGTAGCCGTAGCCTATCTTCAACACGAATATAGTATGAAACTTTGTATTGCCGAGAAACCCAGTGTAGCAGGTGAAATTGCTCAGATTTTAGGCGCAAAAACACGAAAAGACGGCTACTATGAAGGAAATGGTTATCAAGTAAGTTGGACATTCGGTCATTTGTGCACCTTAAAAGAACCTGCCGATTATACCACCTCGTGGAAATATTGGAACATGGCGTCATTGCCCATGATTCCGCAACGATTCGGCATAAAGGTAATGGACGATAAAGGCGTTCAAAAACAATTTAAAACACTGGAGCACCTCATAACTAATGCTGCCGAAGTAATAAATTGTGGTGATGCCGGGCAGGAAGGAGAACTTATTCAACGCTGGGTGTTGGTTAAAGCAAACAATAAAGCTCCCATTAAACGCCTATGGATTTCATCATTAACGGAAGAAGCCATACGCGAAGGATTTCAAAAACTATTGCCGGGAGAAGATTTCAACTTGCTCTACCAAGCCGGTTCTGCAAGAGCTATTGGCGATTGGCTATTGGGGCTAAATGCCACAAGAGCATATACATTAAAGTACGGGCAAGATCGCCAAGTGCTTTCTATCGGACGAGTGCAAACACCCACTTTGGCTATGATTGTGGAACGTCAGTTGGAAATTGAAAACTTTGTTTCTGTGCCATTTTGGGAAATAAAAACAACCTATAGAGATACCATATTCTCAGCAAGTAGCGGGCGATTTGAAAAACCGGAAGATGCACAACAAGTATTGAATGAAATATCAGGTGTCGATCTTCAAATAGAAAAGATAGCGACAAAAAAAAGCAAGGAACATCCTCCGAAACTTTTCGATCTTACTTCGCTGCAAGTAGAATGTAACAAGAAACTAAACCTTTCTGCCGATGATACTTTGCGCACCATTCAAACGCTTTACGAGAAAAAGATAACTACCTATCCGCGTGTAGATACTACTTTCTTGAGCGATGATATATACAAAAAAGTACCTCAAACTTTACGCGGACTTAAGGGCTATGAGCAACTGGTTGAACCCATTGTGCAAAGTGGAAAGCCTCCGCGAAAATCAAAGAAGGTTTTCGATAATAAAAAGATTACCGATCACCACGCTATCATCCCTACCGGGCAGCATCGTTTAGATTTAACCGATATAGAACGTAAAATGTATGACATGATTGTGCGACGCTTCATTGCTGTGTTTTATCCGGATTGTGAAGTTTCGAATACCACCGTTGATGCTACAGTGCTTAAGCATAAATTTAAGGCTACCGGAAAGCAGATATTGAGTCCGGGATGGCGAAAAGTGTTTAATGCCGACAGTATGCCCGAGGATAAAATATTGCCGGCTTTCCAAAAAGGTGAGCATG
Source organism: Mangrovibacterium sp. (assembly GCA_047975205.1). Lineage (GTDB taxonomy): Bacteria > Bacteroidota > Bacteroidia > Bacteroidales > Prolixibacteraceae > JBKEDC01. The sequence goes on from JBKEDC010000005.1 coordinate 51,204, forward strand.
GAGCACATCAGCCCGATTTGCAGGAAAAGCAAACTCAACCACCACAATATTTTACAGAGGCTACCTTGCTTCGAGCCATGGAAACAGCCGGAAAAGCCATGGAAGATGAAGAACTTCGAGAGCTGATGAAGGAAAATGGTATCGGTCGTCCATCGACCCGTGCAAATATCATTGAAACTCTTTTCCGACGCAAGTATATCCAACGCGAGCGTAAGCGAATCTTAGCTACTTCAACAGGAGTTGAACTTATTGGAACCATAGAAAATGACTTGCTGAAATCGGCTGAGCTAACAGGGCAGTGGGAACGCAAATTGCGCCAAATTGAAAACGGGGAGCTAGATATGCAGCAATTCATGGTAGAAATGAAAACCATGGTGTGGGAACTCATTCAACAAATCAAGCAATCGCCAAGGAAAACAATCTCCTTGCACGAAGAAAAGAAAGCAACACCTGAAAAGAAAAAGGAAAAAGTAAAAGTAGCCGAAAAAGAAAATAAGTGCCCTTTATGTAATGAAGGTATCTTGCTGAAAGGCAAGCAAGCATGGGGATGCTCGCGAGTGAAAGAAGGGAGTTGTCATTTCGTGTTGCCATTTCAACAGTTTGGCAAGAAGCTTACCGATAAGCAAATTTATGCTCTAGTTTCTAAAAAGAAATCGCCGGTCATTAAAGGTTTTATTTATGAAGATGTGAAAGTTGATGGCAAATTGCTGCTCAATGATGATTGCAGTCTTTCGCTGGAAGTGCAGATAAAAGAAGACAGCGTTTGCCCAAAATGCCGACAAGGAAAAATATTGAAAGGAAAAACAGCTTTTGGCTGTGCCGAATACAAAGCAGGATGTGACTTCCGTATCCCTTTTATCTTAAATTAAGAAGCATTCAATCGATAAAAGATTTTTGTTTCGCCTAAATGTATTTTTAGAGAAAACACCTTTCTAATTGTCGCACATATGTATTTTTGAAGAAATTCTTGCCAGAGAAATGCATTGAAAAATAACAAGGGTAACGAACTGGTGTTCATTACCCATGTTATAATGGAAATCTTGCCATTAATATCCGAAAGGAACGATGAGCTTAAAGCTGATATTTCGTCCCATATTATAGTATCCCTCCTTGCCGGTTTCTTCGTTATGCCCGGCATACTTCAATCTATTCAGATGATTCTGATAGGCTTTATTTGCCAAGTTATTTCCTGAAATGTATAGCGAACAAATCGTTTTATTCTTTTTATTCACGAAATCAGTACCTACCGATGCATTAATCAGTGTGTATGCCGGAGTGACTGTTTCGGTGTTGTATGCCGAGAAATAATGATTTTGAGCAGCATTCACATCTAATCCGATGCTTATAAAACTATTTTGAGTAATCTTCGACAATCGATTTAAATCAAATTTTAATTCGGGTTGCCAACACAAAGGAGGAATCATAGGCAGATTACTCATCGAATCGGCTTGATTAGTTAATCGCCCTCGAGTGTAGGAAAGCGTGTTCTGAATATGTAACCAATGCATGGCGTGCGGATGATAATCGATGAACAATTCACCACCATAAAGATGTGCCTTGTCTTGCGCGTATTGGTATGCCGGATTCTCGTCGATAATGGAATCAGAGCCGGCAATGTTTTGAAGTTTGTGATTGTAAATATAGTTGCTGATATGGTTGCTGAATAAATTCAGCTCAGCAGCTACATGTTGACTCTGAATGCCTATTCCCCAATTGATCTGGAAACTATATTCCGGTTTCAAATGAACATTTCCCAACTGATATTGATAAGAACCTTCATGCGATCCGTTAGAACCCAATTCGGCAACATTCGGGGCTCGGTATCCGCGTGATAAGTTGAGCTTGGTGTAAGCTTTGTCTGAAATCTGATAAGTAGCCCCGATACTTCCTGATAATCCGCTGAAGTTTTTGTTGAACCCGGCAAATATTTCTTCTTCGTGACTATGGTCTCCATGTTCTTCTTCTACATGTAGTTCATCGCCCACACTGTGTCTGTGGTCGTAACGAAATCCTCCGCTGATATCCCATTTTTCCCATTGCTTATGAGCAATAAAGTATAGTCCGATATCAAATAAATTATAATCAGGAACCAAGTATTCCGTCCCGAAATTCTCTGAATTTTGATACATACCGCCTATTCCGCTTGTAAAATCCCAATTGTTGGCGGTTTGATATTCATATTTAACGTCGTAGTTCAATGTATTTAATCGCATGTATAAGGCAATTTCATCTTCTTCAAACTCCTTACGTCGGTTTTGTTGAAAGCCGATAGTCTCGGTTAGTTTTCCGTTTTTCCCTAAATAATCTCGGTTCTCTAAGCTTGCTTTGTAGTGCGTAATTTCCTGACTATGCTCATGAAGGTGATGGTGTTCTTCTGTATCTTCTTCACTTCTCAGGTGATCGTGGTCTTCTTCCTCATGATCATGTTCAGTGAGTGAAGGAATGCTTGGATTTACATTATACACGCCCATGTTAAGGTGTGTGTAGCCATTTTTTCGATTTTTGCCAAACATAATATTTGCAGCATTGTCAGAGAAAGAAGAATTATCTACCGCTCCGTCTATCTTATTGTGGAAATCTTGAGCCCGTTTGCCACTCACTCGCACACCCCAAATCCAATCATTATTATTTCCTTGAGCACCTCCGGAATATCCGATGAGATTGTTGTTTGTTTGATAGTTAAAAATGGCATTTCCTTGCACCGTGTTTTTGGGAAGTGTGGGAGCTGAAAGCATATTGATTACACCTGCCATGGCATCAGAACCAAAGGCTAAACTGGCAGGTCCTTTTAATATTTCTACATGATCAACAGAATACTCGTCGATTTCTATACCGTGTTCATCTCCCCATTGTTGTCCTTCCTGTCGAATCCCATCGTTCACAACTACCACTCGATTATAGCCTAGTCCTCGGATTACAGGTTTTGAAATTCCGGCACCGGTGGTTATTTGTGAAACGCCAGGTTCTTTGGCTAAGGCATCAATGATGTTTGTTCCGCTACTTTCTAAAAGTGCTTTTTTCGGAACTAGCGAGATGGGCGATGGAGTTCTTCTCTTCTCTACATGTCCGGCTTGCCCGGTCACTACCAATTCACTCATTTCAGTAACGGCGAATTGCATTTCAAAGTTCAGTTGTTTCGTTTGATTTAAATCGATGCTTTTACTTATCGATTGGTAACCTATAAAAGAAACTTGCAGCGTAAGTTTACTTTTGGGTAGTTTCTCCAATGTATATGCTCCGTTCTCATCAGTGATTGTTCCTTTCTTAATATCGGGAAAGTAAAGCCGAACGCCGGGCATCGTTTTATGTGTATTGGCATCGGTAATTGTTCCGCTCAAACTTTGGGCATATAATTGTTGACTTGCCATAAATAAGATGACAAGCAGGATTCTTTTTAAAATATGTTTCATGTTTATTTTTTATTGTATGAATACTATTTTCCACATGACAAATCTTTTAGCAGTAAGCATGTGAAACGGAGGCAATCATCAGAATGAAAGCCTCGAATTTAAGCATGCACAACAGCGTGCAGGCAAAAGAAAAACGATATGTCAGCAATAAAAAGGAGGGGCTCTGAGTCCGAACAATCTAATAAGTTGAGATTGTTTGTCAGATGTGCTTTGCACGGAGTGTGCCGAATAAATGAAAGGTATCTCAGCACTATTATTTTCATCGATAGCAATGAAGCTCACAAAGTGATAATCGCAAATCAAACAAGATTGTTGCTTGCATGAAATGCCTAAGTTTTGTGATTGATCGGTATGTATTTCATGATGCAAACAATCGGTTAAAGAGAGCGTGTGCACATCTTTGCTCACCATCGGAAAGATGAAAAGCAATAGGTGCATCCAAGCTGCAATAATCTTATATGATTGTCTTGAAAACTTCATTTTGAGTGGCAAAAGTAATAATACTCTGAATGTCTTGGGCTATATTTGCATAAAAATCAATAAAATGACAGGGAAAGAACTCAGAATAGTATTTATGGGAACGCCTGACTTTGCAGTAGAAAGCTTGCGTGCTCTGGTAGATGAAGGATATAATATTGTGGGGGTGATTACCCCTCCCGACCGTCCTGCAGGTAGGGGTAGGCATTTGCAGCAATCGGCAGTGAAGCAGTACGCGGAGTTGAAAGGATTAAATGTACTTCAACCTGAAAAGCTAAAGAATCCGGAGTTTATAGCTGAATTGGAAGCTTTGAAAGCCGATTTGCAAGTGGTGGTGGCTTTCCGCATGTTACCGGAAGTAGTTTGGAGCATGCCTCGTTTGGGGACTTTCAATTTGCATGGTTCGCTTTTGCCTCAGTATCGCGGAGCTGCTCCGCTTAATTGGGCAATCATTAACGGTGATAAAGAAACAGGAGTAACTACTTTTTTACTTTCGCATGAAATTGATACCGGAGCTATTCTTTTCCATGAAAAAATTACCATCACCGAAACTGACAATGTGGGCACTATTCATGACTCGCTCATGTTAATAGGCTCTAAGTTGGTATTAAAAACGGTTGATGCTTTAGCCGAAGGAGACTATACGGCAATTGCACAAAATGAAGTAGATTGTACAACACTTCAACCGGCACCTAAGATTTTCAAAGGAGATTGCAGAATTGATTGGAATAAACCGGCCGTTGAGATAAGAAACCTTGTTCGAGGACTTTCTCCGTATCCGGCAGCTTGGTCGGCAGTGATTGATGCAAAGGGAAAAGAACTGAGTATGAAAGTATATACGGTAGAGTTTGCCGGTTCATGTAATCAGACTCCGGGTACAGTGCACACTGACGGTAAAACATTCTTGCAGGTGGCAACAGCCGATCTGTGGTTACGCATTGAAGATATGCACCTTGCCGGGAAAAAGCGGCTTAAAGTGACTGATTTCTTACGGGGAATGCAACATGCCGACCAACTTCGATTTAATTAATTTTTTGCTTTTGAAGACGCAACTTCTTGCCGAGTAATTGTCCGCCAAAGAATGCCCCTACAAATAACGGGTATGTCCACCATTGGAAACCTATGCCGCTCCATTGTCTGACCACAATAATATATGGAATAGGCAGGTGTACGGAGCAAAACCATTCGAAGCTGAATTTTCTTACGCGACTTCGCCAAATGCCATAAGGAATATTCAGAAGGAAAATAACAACGGTGTCGATTAATACGATAAGGGCTAAACTCATATTTCCAATATTTTGCACAAAGGTAAGAAAACAAGTCTCTTATATTTTGTGAGAATTAATATACTTTGTTAAAACAATAAAAGTTGGGTGTACTAACAACACTCAACTTCTATTGTTTATAGCTGCCTAACACTATCATACTTCTTAGCAAGACTACGACTACAATCGATTTAACTCTTCACTTGAACTTTTCCCCTTATATCGGCTGCTTCGGGCATTAAAATTATAGATTACAGATAAGCTTATTGTTCGAAAATTTTCTCGATCAGTTAACATATACATATTATTGTTGACCACGTTAAAGCTTGAAACCTTACTGTCAAATATATTTTTAGCGGTGAGTAGAAACCTAAACTTCCCATCAAGGAAATTTTTAGAAAGTTTTAAATCAGTCCACCAAGAATTTTTCATTTCAGAAGTCCCTTCATTCCCTTTAGATGAAAACTTATATCTGCAAATAATGTCCAATTCTTTTTAAATTTGAATGTGTTATAAAAGTAAGCAAAGAAGCGTGGATTATTATATGTTTCCTTAGTTTCTTCAAGATTCAGCCATTGTTTGGACATATTGATTTCTATTGATGGCTTCCAAATACCAACGATAGGCTTATATGATACACCGATATACAAATTATGATAATTGGTGATGTTTATTGTTTTCATTAAAATTATATCCTGATCTTCATATTGATATAATACACTGATCATGCTATTATTGATTATCTTATAATTGCTGCCATTAACGCTATTGACTTCATTATATAGTTTTGCCCTGTTTCCGGCATTGGTGTATGAATATCTTATTTCCAAAGATTGTTTGCGCTTTGTTAAGTAACTTAGTCCGAGTGTCGGGTTAATATACTTAGTCTTATTTATTTCTTTAGCAGAAGCATAATGAGTAATTCCAACGGCATTAATCTCTTGTTCATTTATAATTGGTATTTTCCTGTTGTTTTGCTCAAAGACTACGGAGTTGAATATATCTAATCCTTTATTTCTATAATTTAGATTTAGGGCTTGATTTCCGACAAATGCATTGGAGTAAGCTCCTTTGGCATACACTTGTCTGCCGAATCTATCTTTGCCGTCTCTAGCTGTGGTTATTTTAATTACCGATTGCACATCAGCGTCCTATTGGGCTCCGGGTGTGATAATTACTTGAATATTTTTAATGTTTCCGGCGAGTACTTGTTGGAGCTCGTTTTTATCTCTTACCTGTCTGCCGTCAATAAAGATTAGCGATTCACCTTTTCCGAGGACATTAATTTTTTCATCTTGCACATTCACGAGCGAGAGTTGTTCTACTACATCATAGAAAGATTGCAGGTTCTCCAGCTCAGTTCCTTTCACTTGGGCAACAAGGTTCCCATTTTTAACGGCGTAAGTCTGTCGTTTCCCAATGGCTTGCACTTCACCTAAAATTTACACGGCAGGTTTTAACACAATGATCTGAGTTTTGTGGAAGCCTGCACATATTGGGTTTGATAGCCCACAAATGATACTTTTAGGAAACTGTTTTTGGTATCGACAGACTTATTAATCTGGACTTTTCCTTGTTTATCAATCAAACAACCGTCAATTAAAGAAAAGTCAGGCAGGGCATAGGTAGTTACGGTAACAAATTCCAAAGGTGTATTTTCTTCATCGGTAACTTTGCCTGATATATTTTGAGCTGAAGCTTTAAAAGAACAGATGTTTAAAAAGATGCAAATTAAAAAAAGAGAGATAGTTTGTTTCATTATTTAAATATGGATGGTGCAATAAATAGAGAAAGAAGAAAAGGACTTTCCTTTCCTTCTTTCTTATTAGGCTATTGATTCGGATTCGTGGAATACGAGTTTGAGTAATATTTATGATTACTTATATTGGCTTTTCTATTATTGGCTTTTCTATCACAAACTGCTACCACAGCAAATCCACCTTTAAGTTTTTCAATTTCTCCATCTTTAAAGATTTCCATTTCAGGGATTTCGGCATCCATCTTTTTAATTTCTGCTAAGCTTAATTCATTTATTTTCATAACAAGAAAAATTTTAATTCTTAGTTTGAGTGCTTAGGCGGAACTCATCGTCATCGGTTTTAGCGGACGTATCAATTAAAGTATTTCTAGAAATCGTGCGATACTCCAATTGTGCTCTCCACTTTTAAGTTTTATCACTCGTTGAGTTGGTTTGGCAACAATGAATTTGGTATTTACCCAAGCATTACTGCTTACTCTGATAAAATTATTTTTTGTTTTAGTATGTTTTCACCTAAACTCAAAAACGAAAGATTTAAATATGAAATCCGGCGCTTTGTAGAAAATAAGGCGATACCCTTCGAATTTTCAGAAAATAAGTTTAGTTTGATGATAATCTGCATGAATAATTGCATTTGCTTACATCAAATATAAATATAAAATCAAGGTTGATGATATTATTAAAATTCAATATTTCTTTTTTAGCAATGCATTTAATGTCTCAATTGTTTTTTTGCATTCCTTTAGATATTGTTACTGAACTTTTATGGAGTGATAGTATGGAGATTTAAGATCTACAAAATTTAAAGTTTGATCTTTTGATTGTTGTATATGATTGATAAATAGCATAATAATTTCTTTCTTCTTTGTTTTTTATCTTAATATTTATTGAGAATTGATTAAAAAAATGTTTTTTCAGTCTATTATTATTTTAGAATTAGCATACAAATTGGTTTTTCACGGCATACTTCGTTTCAGATTAATTTAAAAATAGTTACATGCTTTCATATTTATTTATATTTGGAATAAAAACAATGTCGGTCACCCCATTCTCAACAAGAATAAAGCACGTAAATGAATTTTTAGATGAAAGATGAGTAGAACAAATTTTTCCTTACAGGGATAATAAAGAATATATTTTCATCATCAGTTGTATTTTTTTTCTCAATGGAAAGTGTCATTCTGGTAGCATTTAATGTATAAAAAAGAAAATGTGTTGTATAATATGCTTTTAATTGATCTTGTAATTTTAATGTTAAGTTTCTTAGCTAACATTGAGCCTAGATAGCTTTTGTTTGTATCTTTGGAAGAGCTAGATAGGTTCAAGAAGAGAATTCTTCAGCTTAATCCGAAGCTTTATGAAACAACGTATTACACATATTTATATATAGAATTATGACAGTACACAGAACTTTTGGTCTTAAGGTTTCAGACGTTGATGAGCCTAATGTATCACTAAAGAAAAAGATTCAGTATATCAATCTGAAACTTGCTGCCGGGGGTTATCCCACCTGTGAAAATGCAGGCGTGAAAAGCGATTTGTTAGAAGTTGCTGCCCCTTTGTTGTCGAGCTATAACATCAAGTCAAGCTTAGTAGGCAATAGCCTTTCACCTGTGGGAAATCGCATTAAAAGTTTCCTTGACAACTACCTTTCCGATGTGGATGGCGGTTTCAACATGGAATTCCCGAACAATCCGCTCATTCTTGATCGTCATGGCTTGGCGAGAATTGTTTCTTTGCCGCCGAATGCAGATTATTATGAAACAGACATCATTAAAACCTATCGCACGGCACAAGGAATATTAAATAATCCGAAGGAAGACCGTCGAACAACAAAAGGTGTTTTTCATGTAGTCGAGGGTGGTTTACCCATTGCACATGATAAAAAGGCTGTGCCTAAACTTACTTTTGCAAGATTACTAACGGCAGCTCTTAATCCGCCGGAAGAGAATATGATTTTGCCATTCACGGCTAATCAAGATAACCCGGCAAGATTATTTGTAAAACTCATGCTTCGTCCGGTAGTGGTGCCAGAAGTTCCCGGTGTAACTCCCGAGAAATCAATGGAAGTTACTTTCATAGCTCCGGGTAGCTTGGTGTCGAACTTAGATTTTGTAGAATCTATCTTCGGTAATGCAGGCGATCCGTTTTTGCCTCGTCATGATGCAGGTTTAGCACCTGAAAACTGGACAGGGCACACCGGTTGCGTTATCTTAGCTCCGCACTTGCAAGAACTAACGAAAAAAGATTTAGGTCTTCCTCCTTACGATAAAGCAACAGAACGCCAGCGCAAAGATGGTATGTGCTGGAAATCGGCAGATGAAAAATATAACGATGGCAGCGCATTCAAAATTACATGTCGAGATGAACGCGGTGTGGTAGTTACCATTATTTCTGATAACTATTACGGCTATTGCAAAAAAGAAGTGAAAACCATGATTAGTTACTCGGCTAATCTCTTCGGTATTGCAGAAGAAGAGCATGCCGGAGGTGCTGTAGCTTTCCGTAGCTATAACTTGGGAGAAAAAGCATATTTAGATGAAAGATTACCCGAAAATGGTTTGAGCTTTAATCAGCTTGCCGAGCTTTTCGCAGATGTTATCACTTTAAAGCCGGAGGGTTATGCCGTTGATACTAAAAATAATGAAGTAATTTATGTTCCGGAGGATGCCGTGTTTGAAATGAACAAACAAAGCATAAGTTGGACTAAAGACGGTGAAGCAAAACAAATCAAGTTGTTGCCATACAAGACTTATATCTATCCGAATGGTTATAAGATAGAAATGAAAAAACGTATTGATGGTAATCATTGGCACTTGGTTGGTACCCATGCTGAGGGAACAACCTTACATAAACCATGCACCGTATCGGGTGGAGGTAAATCTGAAATCTCTAAATCAATTAGTGATGCTATGATTCAGGGCTCATATATTGTGGGCGATTTGCCGGAAGATTTAGCTAAAGTTGATGAAATTATGGCTCATGATTATTCTCATCGTTTTAAGAAACCTGCAGATTATTCGGTTAATCCTCCGCGCCATATTTTAAGCTCCGGTCGCTCGTTGGGTTCGGTAATTAAATTGCTTACTCCATCAGATGAATATACGGATGAATATAATGCTTGGTTGACTAATCTTCCACAGCGTATTAAAGTGTTGATTTATGTAATCAAAGGTCGTTATTCTGAAGAATGGGACAGCAATTGGAAAAGCTATTTTTCTGTTGATCAAATCAATGGACAACCGGGAAATGAGCTGAAATATAAAAATGAGAAGCTAACATCAAACTACTTGCGTGTAGGTCATGATACCGATGGCGGTTGGAGAATATTCTTAACTCGTCAGGATTTTGAGCCGTCGGCAAAAGTGCAAACAGAAGATGATATTTCTGCTTCTATGATTGTGCGCTCTGATGCACTTAATGATTTGAATCCGGAATATCATAATCCAAGCGTTAAAATGCTTACGAACTGTGAGGCTCGTTTATTCCAACGTCCGGATGACTGTATTATTAGAGGATATGATAAACAAGGTGAGAAGGATTTATCAAGTCCGCATACTTTTGTGTCGAATTTCGAACCTTTAAATCGCGAGCAAGTTCAAGCGATTAAAGATGATGCTATTGGTTTTGAGTTATACACGCAGCCGGTAAAAGATTTAATCAACAGCTTTTTGAAAAGCAAGAAGCCGGAGTTCTGTGTTATCCCTTCGGAGCCTCGTTTAGTGAATGGCGAGCCATCAAAGAATCCTCGTTACTTGCAAGTTCGTCCGGATTTAACTAGTCCGCTAGGAAAATATGTGGCAGAAATGTCAACACGTATATTCCGCAAGTTGCCCATGAATAAGGCATTACATATGCCGGTGAATGCAGTGCTGCCGGGTCGTAGAAATAATCCTGCTGATTTGGCAAACAATGTGCCACCATTGGCAGTATATAATCCTATTCATTATCAGGAGCTGCCGGAGTTGTTTATTGATTTCATTTGTAGTGTTACCGGTAAATCGCCGTCAACCACAGGATTTGGGTCAGAAGGAGCTCTTACCAAGGGACCCTTTAATAACTTATTGCCTTCATCTGATTTGAATAATGCTTTGCTCTCATATATTTTAACAGGCTATGATGGTTTTAGCTCGGCTGCAGGTTATGTCGGTCCTAAGTTTAAAGTTGATCATGATGTGAGTCTGCTTATTCCTGAGATTTGGTGTCGTATGTCGGTTGAAGAACGCAATCCGCAATTCTTGATTGAATCAGGATGTATGGAAAAAGTAAACGACTTTGAATACAACGGTAAAAAAGTTGAAGCCGGTTTGTTGGGGTATCGTATCACCAATAAATTTGTAACTCGTTATCTCGGACGTATCTTCAGTAAGCCGGATTCTGTATTCTGCAATGAAATGTTAAGACCCGAAATGCAAGATATGGATATGTTTGTGGCATCTATTGAAAATCTATCGGCCACTCAACGTCGCGTGGCAGAGGGATTGCTTCATGATGGAACGGTAGAGCGTCTTTGTCCTCCGTTGAAAGGTTTAGTGCACACGATGGTTGATGGCACTTACAAAGGAATGACTCGCACAGATGCTAAGTTCCGAGAAATGTTTACGGCAGAATATGTGCTAAATAGTGACTGGTATAAAGATCGTTTGATAACCAAACAGCAAAAGGATATTGAGCTTTGGACTAAAAATGCAGCTTATATTGAAGAGCTCCTAAGTCGCCAATCATACGCATCGGCAGCGGAACGTCTAGACCTTCCTAATCGATTAGCAAAAGCTAAGCAAGAATTGGCAAGGGTTAATACTCCGGAATATCTTGCAAGTTTAAAAGGTACATTGGGAGCAGATACAATGCAACCAATAGTAGATTAATTTATTTTAATATAAAATAATTGCCGTAGAATAAAATGGGGCTCGCCGAAAGGAGAGTCCCATTTGTATTTTATATCTAATAGATAAGTGTGTATTTTGTAACAAATCATTAGTTTTGTCCTATGAAACGTATATACTCTTTTCTTTTAAACCAAATTATTTCTTTTGCTGTAATTGTAATCCTTTTGTTTGCTGTTGATGTCTTTTTAACTGCAAAAAATAAATATGAATCAGATGCAGTTCAGGAGAAAATAGCTCGAATCGAAGATAATGTGCAGTCGGCAGTTGATAATTTAGATGAATGGAAAAGTAGATTGGAGGAGTATCAGGACGATTTAGAGAGTATCAGTAAGTTGATTCGGGATACACAAAATAAACTGAAAGAATTTAAGGATTCATGGTTTGGATCCTTAGCTGACTGGTGGTACGACGAGGATATACAGAATTTAGAGCAGACACTATCGACACTTCAGAATCAACAGCAGAAATTAGAAAGTAAAAAAGATAAGGCCATAGATCGTATTGAACATTATGGTGGGCAAGTTGATTACTACAAGAACAAAAAAGACACAATTGCCAGTCAGGTGCTTCATAAAAGTGAGCACAAGATTATATTGTATGCAAGAACGGCACTAATTATTATTATCATAGGATGGCTTAGCTTTATCTTGGTTCGTTTGTTTATATACTACATATTAGCTCCGTGGGTTGGTAGAAAAAAGCCCATGTGTATTGACCCTATGGCTGATGGAGATATTAGTTTTCGATCGGTAGCTGATTTAAAGTCGGGGAGAAAGGGAAGTGTGCGTATCGGCAGTACTTCTTTGGAAATCTCTTTTTCTAAAGATGAGGAATTAATTGCTCATCAACGTTTCTTACAAAGTTCTTATGAATCAGATGAGAAGCAAACGATACCGTTCTTGAGTAAAGGATATTGGTTCACAAGTATATGTTCAGGTTTATGGGCTATGCTCCGTTGCAGAACTAATGAAGATAGAACAGTGCTAACGCTATCTGATCCTAAAGGTATTGTAAGTGGTATTGATATAATAGAAGTCCTGCCAAATACTCGATTTGTATGTCAAGCGCGAGCTGTTGTTGGAGTTGTTCGACTGCATGGTGAAGAAGTTAAGATTAATAGTGTCTGGCGTTTTGGCTGGCATAATTGGTTGATGCTACGGTTTCGTTATCTGGTGTTTTCCGGTCCTTGTCGGCTAATTGTGAAAGGAAAGCATGGTATCGTAGTTGAGCAAGGTGGAAGAGGTAAGATTACAAATCCGGATTTAGTGCTTGGTTTTAGTGCAAATTTGAATTACTCAAATGTTCGAAGTGAATCTTTCTGGGGTTACCTATTTGGATGGGATAATATCTTTAACGATCGCTTTCAACAATCAGATAATCAGCATCCGGGTTATTATGTATGCGAAGAAGTCCCAGAAACAAGGAAAGGTGATGTCGTAAGCAGAGGTCTTGCCGGTTTATTCGACACAATATTAAAGATATTTGGGATTTAATGATGTGATCATTGGACTTCTGTTTTTAATTGTTCCTTTGAGACTGTGCTATTCTATAATTAGACAAAAAACAATAGGTTGTTAATCATTTTTTGTTTTTGATGCCTACATTGCATTGGGCAGCGATGAGCTGTTTCGACTAATTCTCCCTTTTAAAGTAATCAGGTAGTTTCACTTGTAATTATATCTGAATTATTAGTTTCTAGAAACCATTTGTTGTTTTACAGAATGAAATATAAAAGAACTGTCAGTGGGTTCTTGTTGATATTTCATTGAATATTACCCCTATGTAATTATGCTTTATTGTTGAATTTTTATAAATTTACATGAATTATTGTTATTAATATAAAATTTATTTTTATACTAAATAAAATCATTATTAGTATATCTAATTAATTATCAGTTTGTTTTGTTTCTATCGTCGCTTTGATGTGTTTTTATTAATCGATATGATTATGTTAATAATAATATTCCGATTTATATTATATTGTTATTGAATATTAAAGTTTCAGTTGTAATTTAAACTTGCAATTGATTCATTTAATAAAATATATAAATAAAAAAGTTTTAATATGTAATAAATATTTACAATGAAGAAAAGTAGTTTTTTGTTAGTAACTGTTTTATCTGTTTTTATATTAGCAACGGGTATTGATCTCGCTCAAGCAGAACAATTTGTTTTGTCGAGTGATATCTATATGGATGCATCTATAGATAAACAAGATGATGACAGAAATGTCGCGACCCAACAGGGCGATATGAAAAGTAAAAGAGGAACATTTAAGTTAAAGTCAGGAGATGCTATTCAAGGAAAGGTGAGAGTGAAGCTCACAGAAGGAGCAGCTCATACACTTGCCAAAAAAATGGGTAAGTCAGCTGTACTGCAGACCCGCTCTTCGTCAGCGAAGCTTAAAACGGGAATTACTACTATGGATGTAAAGTTTCAAGCGTTGAAAGCAACATCAATTAAACGAGTATTCCCTTATCATCCACGTTATGAGGAACGACAGAAAAAAATGGGGCTTCATCTTTGGTATGAAGTTGATATTGACACAACGGCGGTATTGAATACAGTCTGTGATGAGCTGACAAAAGATGAAAATGTTTTATTCGTTGAACCGATACTTAAAAAAGAAATCTTAGATATTGGTGGGAAGAAAGTGAAGGGTACTGTTTCAGATGAATCCGGAATCGCACAGTCCAAGGTATTTCTATCTCCTATAAGTAGTGATGTGTCTAATAAGATAACAACAAAGGCGAGTAGGAAACCATTGCCTGCTTCTACTAGAGATTATGAAGATGACCCACCAACAAATGATCCACTCTTACTAAAACAATGGCATTATTACAATTATGGACAGGTGTCTTCAAACGAAACAGGACCAAGTGTTATAGGAGCTGATATAAAGCTATTTGATGCATGGAAAGTTAATATGGGCGATTCTAGGGTTATTGTATCTGTACATGATCAAGGTATTGAATCTGGACATATGTAAGACCTTTGAATTCACTGCAAGTATCACTTAATGCGGGTACATCAGGTAATTCATCTATTGGCAATTATGAACATCTTGCTATGCTTGCTTCCGGACCTATATACAACGGAGAGACAGGGATGGGATTTGCTTCTTTAGGTAATCCGGACTTAACATGGGAGAATGTATTAAGTTATAACTTAGGTATAAAATCGTCATTCTACAATAGATTTAGTTTGAATGTAGAGATGTACCATAAAAAAACTACTGATATGTTGCTTTCAGTACCGGTATCTGTTACCTCCGGATTTACAAGTCAAAGACAAAATGTTGGAGAAATGACAAATTCAGGTATAGAAATAGAGCTGAATGCAGATATCTTGAAAAAGACAGCATTCAAATGGAGTGTTTCTGCAAATATTGGATATAACAAGAATAAAATAACTAAATTGTACGGAGATACAGATGAATACGTTATTGGAAATTCAAGGACAAAGCTTACTGTTGGAGAAAGTTTGGGATCATTTTATATTGTGCGATTTGCAGGTGTTGATCCCGAAAATGGAGATCCTTTATGGTACACAAAAGACGGTGGAATTACAAATCAATATTCAACCGATAACTCTGTTTTGTTAGATAAAACCTATCTAGCACCGTTAACAGGTGGATTTACAACAACTTTCTCTTTCAAAGGAATATCATTGCAAGCATTCTTTAGTTGGGTCGATGATAAATACATGATTAACAATACAAGATATTACACTGAAAGTAATGGACGTTTTGCACAAGACCAACAAAGCCGTAAAATGTTTGATGCTTGGACATCGGATAACAGATACACAGATGTGCCAAAATATGGAAACCCAACAGAATTTGATGATCGATTACTTGAGAATGCTTCTTTTATGCGTCTGAAAAACCTTACAGTAAGTTGGGATATGCCTAAAAGATGGTTGACTAGTAGAACAAACGATGTGCTTTCGGGAGTTCGATTTTATGCTCAAGCCCAGAATCTATTTACATGGACAGGCTACTCAGGGCTCGATCCGGAGGTTGACTCTAATGTGCAGTTGGGTAGTTATCCGGCTTCTAGAACTTTCCTTTTTGGAGTTGATATAACATTTTAATTAAGTAAGATATGAGAAACATATTCAAAAATATAATCTTAAGTATCATCCTAGTAGGAGCAACCTCGTGTAGTGGTTTCCTTGAAGAACTTCCTGATGGAACAATCTCAGTGGATGAAATCAGAAACATGGATGATTTAGAACAAATCCTAGTAAGTGTCTATTCTCCTTTGAAAGTTATTTGTGCCGGAGGAACAGTTCTGTATCCGGAAATACAGACTGATTATGTGTATTCAGTCATTGGCTATACAAATACCGCAGGAAGTATATACACGTGGAATTTTAACCCTGAAAGCTCGGAAGTTTCTTCCGTGTGGAACAATTGCTGGAATGGTATTTCTAGAGCAAATTTCCTACTTGAAAATGCGTATAGGGCTAATCCTAATGAGAGTGAACAAGAACGTTATAATGAGATTCTTGGTGAGACTCATTTTATTCGAACGCTATTGTACAGTGAAATGATAAAAACATATAGCGATCCATATGGAAGAAACTTGGGTGGATCTTCGGCTGATCCGAATAAACAATTAGGTTTACCTATATTTAACGAAACAGGAATTGTTACCCAAAGACGTGCAAGTATGTATGATTATTATCAGAATATGTTCAATGATTTAGCTATTGCAGAAGCGAACATAACGAGAACAGGTACAGACGATGTTTATGTTACCAAAGGAGCAGTTCGTGCTCTTAGGGCTAGATTATATTTATATATGGAAGATTGGGAAAATGCAGAGAAGGAGGCAAGCTTTCTTATTGACTCATGCGATTATCGATTAATGGATGCTAAAGCCGGAGATAGTTCGGAATATGCACACATGTGGGAATATGACGAGGGAGACGAAATAATCTTTAAAATATCATATTCAAGAACGGATCTCGGCGGGGCTATGGGGTCACTATTTTGGATGCAAGCAGCCGGTAAATTTACTCCGGATTATGTACCGGCCACGTGGGTATTGAAACTCTATGAGGAGGATGATGCTCGATATAATGTATTTTTCAGTGAAGAGCAAACGGCTTATCAACATGAATTAAAATGGCCGTTATTGAAAAAATATCCCGGAAATCCGGACTTATGGACTTCAAGTGTTACAAATTATACGAATATGCCCAAGGTGTTTAGATTGTCGGAAATGTATTTGATACGAGCAGAGTCTAGATTGGAACAGGGTAATGAAAGTGGAGCTTCTGATGATTTGAATACGCTAAGGAAAGCTCGTATTGCATCGCCTGATCCAATTGAAAATGTACGTAAGACGCTAGAAAATGAGCGAGTTCGAGAGTTATATATGGAAGGACACCGACTATATGATTTAAAACGTTGGGGAGTAGGCTTTGAACGTACTCCTCAAGAAAGTACAGTATATCCGGGAAATGATGAAAAAATTTCGTCGGATGATGTATTCTTTACTTGGCCAATTCCTGCATCAGAGCTTAATGTTCCAAATTCAGAGGTAGTTGGCAATCCAAGTAATTATGCGCAGTAAATAAATGATGCTTAGAACTGAATTATTGATATCATAATTCGATTCAATATCTAAAAAAATAAACAGATGAAAAGATTAATACTTATATTATCATCAGTGTTGCTTCTCTCAGCTTGCGATCAGAATGAACCTAAGATGTTTGAAAGAGGTGATGCTAATGTATATTTTGATGAGAGTTCAATCGGTACAGCAGTGGGTAATATACTTTCCATACCGGTTACTGTTGCCAACCTTCCGGGAGGTCCTGCAATAACAGTGGATTTTACAATAACAGACTCAACAGCAGTAGAAGGAGTCGATTATAAGATTCTTTCCGGTAATAGCTGTATATTTGAATCAGGACATGGAACTGAATATATTGTTATAGAGACTTATGCTAGAGAAGAAGATTCTTTGAGCAGAAGACTGTTTGACATCACATTAGAACCGGTAGAAGGCTTCCGTCAAAACAATAGAAATACTTCTCAGGTAGAACTGCGGAATTATTCAAATCACCCATTAAAGAACTTACTCGGAGATGCAGAAATGAGTGGCTTAGATTATATGGCAGGTAATGAAGTTTCTACATTTCCGGTAAATATTTATCCGGATGATGATGATGATCTGACCTTGTATTTATCAGGGGTAACGGGTGGACCTACCTATTTGGGTATGCTGCCGGATTTAAAAATGACGGTAGATACAGTATTGAATGAAATATATATTGTTGCCGAAACGCTTAGCGATGTAAAAGTAGGTAGCACTACAGGAAGCATAGAGATAGTAAGAGGATTCTTAGTTGATAATTTGGTATATTATGAGACCAATAGTTTGGTTTCATGTACCTATACAGATGCCGGGAACATTTATTTTGATGATTGGTTGGGAGCCATTTGGGCTACCGGAAGTGAGGAAGATAATTTCTTATTTTTTTACTATGGATATTATGCTAGTGCTTATCGCACTGCAATAATTAAGGAAGATTAAAATGTAGTTAAAACATATATCGATGAAACGAGCAAGATTGATTATCAATCTTGCTCGTTTTCGTAAAAAGGCTCTGATAAAAAGATGGTTTCGGGAACTGCACAAAGAAAATAGCGTATGCTTTATAAGATTTCTTGATGTCAAATTGTTTTTGATATTTTAAGGTAGTTTTATTTTTTGAGTTGTCAAGGTGCAGAATCGTATCAGTATTTCCTATACACACAACAAGTATATTCTCATTGAAAATCACTACTGTCCAGATAAAAATTACCGAGCCAGATTTTTCAATCTGATTCAGTATATCTACTTTTGAGTTAGCACACTTAAAAGTTAAGACATGGTTAAAAGTAATAATTTTATCGGACAGCCGATATTTAATCAGTTGTTAAATTTTATAGACAAAGGCAAAGTACGTCGTATTGCAAAGGCTCACAAGGCGGAACGCTATGTAAAAAAGTTTAACACCTATCATCATCTAGTAGTGATGCTTTATGTTTGTTTCGAAGGTTATACATCAATCAGGGAAACCATTATAGGTCTGTTAGCTAATGCACACAAGCTTTCCCATTTGGGTTTATCATACATTGTTGGGAGAAGTACTTTATCAGATGCTAATTTTAAACGAAGTAGTCAAGTCTTTGCCGACATCTACCAAAGCGTATATCGCAAACATTCCTAATATTTATCGGACAGGTTAATTGGGACTTTTGAAATGAAGCGTCTCTACATCATGGATCCGACCACTATTAGCCTTTTCAAAAACATTTTAAGAGGTGTTGGTCGAAACCCAAAGACCGGTAAAAAGAAAGGAGGTATTAAAGCTCATACAATTATCAATGCTTGTGAGAATATTCCTTGTCTTATACGCTTTAGTGAAGCTATTAGACATGACCGTTCATTTATGACAGAGATTTTCAAATTAGCATCTCATTCAATCATAACTTTTGATAGAGGCTATGTAGATTATTTCATGTACCAGAGATTAACTGAACTCAAGATATGGTATGTTCGTTTAAAATCCAACACAAGGGACAAGGTCGGACAGGAGTTTGACATTCCTGACGAGTGTGATTCCGGCGTTTTAAAAGACGAAGAAATTAGTTTGGAATATGGAATTAATAAAGAACACAGTCATCGAGCTAGGCGCATAGCTTACTGGGACAGTTCAAACAAACGCTTGTTTGAGTTTGTAACAAATAACTTTGAACTATCTGCTGAAGATATAGCCTTGATTTACAAAAAGAGGTGGCAAATAGAATTACTATTCAAGCAACTAAAGCAAAACTTCCCATTAAAGTATTTTCTAGGAGAAAGCTCCAATGCAATAGAAATACAAATCTGGGTAGCCATGTTAGCCAACTTGATAAGCACCTTAGTTCGCAAACAAGTTAAGAGGAAATGGGCTTTTTCAAACTTGGTATCAATTATACGCCATCAATTGATATGCTATGTCAATATTTACAAGTTCTTAGAAGAGCCGGAAGCCTGCTGGAAAAAGGTATCCTACCAAAATCGATTGGAATATCAAAATTCATTATTCCCTGAGATGAAAGGGGCTTACTTTTGATATGTCTAAAAATAAACATTGATTAAGTGGAAGTTAAGAATAAAATATGAACTGAATTTTATTTTAGCGGACAGTAGTGATTGAAAATGCTAATTAGCAAGATTAGCACCTAATTTTATGTGCCACTTAAAATAATCGAATATACCTTCAATTTATATTTACACAATATTGTTTCTTGTCATTTTTTTGCTTAAAAGTGTTTGCTTTCTGTCAAATATTCTGTTTCAATAGTGAAATAGTATAATGTTGTAATATTTAATATTTATTTTAATAATAACTTAATACATCTAGATGGTAATATATTTATTGCTTTAACCATTTGTCTATTATTGGGTTATTTATTTTCTGCTTGAATTTCCATAAAGAATAAATGAGTTCTAATTTATTAAACGAGTGTAAATGTTTATCTATATGTTTGTTAAATTCATTATTTGTGATTAAAAGTGTAGTTTTGATGCATGTAAGATATACAAAATGACAGGATGGTAAATTTTATTGAATATTCTTTTCCAACTGATCATCATATATTGCAATTGTTTAACAAAGTAATTATGGATAATTTATGAAAAAAGTTTTGTTGTTTTTGACAATCTTTACCTGTTGTTTGAGCATGGCGTCTGCCCAAACTAGAAAAATAACAGGGACTGTTACCGATGCTGATACCGGAGAACCCATACCCGGAGTTACGGTGTTGGTGCAAGGAACTACAAATGGGGCATTGACAGACATTGATGGTAAGTATACCATTGGGGTTAATGCCGGTGTTAAGAATTTAACCTTTAGCTTTATTGGTATGAATACGCACACCGAGGCAATAACAGGAGATGTATTAAACACAAGCATGCACTCCGATGCAGTCAGTGTTGATGAAGTTGTGGTAACAGCTTTGGGAGAATCGCGAGAGAAAAAATCATTAGGTTATGCATCTCAAGGCGTGAAAGAAGAAGACATTATGGCTGCAAATTCGGCAGACCCACTCTCTTCGTTAAGTGGTAAAGTGGCAGGGCTGACTATTTCTGGTCAAAATTTTGCCGGTTCACAAAACATTATGATTCGAGGAGCCTCCTCATTCTCGCAAAGTAATCAGCCCTTATATGTAGTAGATGGAGTGCCTATTAGCAGCGATAATTTTAATAGTAAGAATGCACAAGAGGGTAATGGCGGTTATGATTATGGCTCAATGAGCAATGACTTAAACTCATATGATATCGCAAACATCGAAGTCTTGAAAGGTTCTGCAGCTTCGGCTCTATATGGTAGCAGAGGACAAAATGGGGTAATTATGATTACCACAAAATCAGGAAAAGCCGGGAAGAAGAGCTTTAAAGTAGAATTAAATACCGGAATAAGCATAGAAAATGTATCTATATTGCCAAGTTTGCAAAATCAATACGGTGGTGGCTATGGCGACAACTTTGAAACTAAAACGATAAATGGAGTAACCTATAATGTAGTTGATTATGCAACTGATGAAAGTTGGGGTCCTAAGTTTGATGGGCAGCAAGTAGTGCATTGGTGGGGAGCATCTGATTATGAAAAGGGAATAACAGATACCCCGGAAACTGGTGAATGGAAAGCCTCGGAGCATGATGTTGATGAATATTATCAAACAGGTGTGGCCTATCAAACTTCGGTAAATATTGTTTCAACTAGTGAAAACTCAGCAGTGAGAATGGGATATACCAATGTAGATTTAACAGGTACTACTCCCAATGCAGAACAACAAAAGCATACGTTTAACATCAATGCAAACACTAAACTTTTTGGTGGTCTTGTTAAAGCTGATGCTGTGATGAACTACGTGCGAACCGACACGCAAGGCCGCCCGATTTTTGGATATAACAACTCTGCTTCACAGCAATTCTTTCAATGGAGCCAACGTCAGCTAGATTATAGTCGATTGAGAGATTATAAAAATGCTGATGGCACACAACGAACATGGAACCGTACATCATTTGAAGATGGAGATGTTCTATATTCAGATAATGTATATTGGGAAGCATATGAAAACTGGCAAGACGATGATCGTACACGTATGTACGGAAAAGTTGGTTTAGAAGCCGATATTACAAAACATTTAAGTGCTCATGGTAATGTATATTTAGATACTTACACATTTAATTCTCGCGAGCGCGTGGCAAACGGTTCAAATCGTCCGGGAAGTTATATTGAAACTACACGCCAAGGTACAGAATTGAACCTAGAAGGAAAACTTCAATACCAAGATAGATACTTAGATGATAAATTAAGTGTATTGGGAATGTTCGGAGCTAATCAACGCAAGAACTTCTATAATTCATTGCAAGGATCTACGTCGGGTGGCTTGGTAATCGATAACTTATATAATCTGAGCAACTCTGTTGATGCACCTACGGTAGCGAATAGTTCAACAAATTTACAAGTGAATAGTATTTTTGCATCAACTAGTATAGGGTGGGCAGATATGGTGTATTTAGATGGTACTTTCCGTACGGATTGGGATTCATCGCTTCCAAATTCAAATAATAAATACTCATACTTTTCAGTATCGAGTAGCTTTATAGCCTCTCAGTTGATTGATGCAAAATGGTTGAGCAATTTGAAATTCCGCTTGAATTATGGACAAACCGGAAATGGTACTTCGCCATATTCTGTGTATAATACTTATGTTGTCGATAACGGATTTAACGGCAATCCAGAATACTCAAATGCAGATAAATTACTAAATTCAGATTTGAAACCGGAAAAAACCAGTGAATCTGAGTTTGGAGTTGAAGCCTCATTCCTAAATAACCGCATAGGATTTGATTTCAGTTTCTATAACCGTAACACGAAGAATCAAATTGTACCGGTGGAAGTATCAGGTTCTACCGGCTACACATCGCGTGTAATTAATGCAGGTTTAGTAAATAACCGAGGTGTGGAATTGTCATTGTATGCTACTCCGGTGAGGACGAAAAATTTTTCATGGGATGCAAGCTTCAACTATGCTAGGAATCGAAACTTGGTAAAAGACTTACCTACGAGCACAATCCAATTGGCAACCGATGGTTTCGGTGCCGTGGCATTGAACTCAGTAGAAGGAGCAACCTTCCAAGAGTTATATGCTTATGATTATGTATACGACGATAAAGGAAATAAAGTGGTTGATGAGAATACCGGCTTATATAAGCAAGGCGATTTTAAATCAATGGGTTCTGTGTTGCCGGATTGGACAGGTGGTTTGCGAAATGCATTCACTTATAAGAATTGGGATATGAGCGTGCTGATTGATTTTTCTCATGGCGGTAAATACTTCTCAACTACACATATGTGGGGAATGTATTCCGGTATGTTGGAAGAAACAGCAACACCTACCTCTAACGGAAATACAATCCGTGAAGATGGTATTGTGCTAGATGGGGTTAATGAACACGGGGAGAAAAATACTAAGCGTATTAGTGCCGTAGAATATGGTGAAAGTTACTATCAAAATATGGGTACTCCATCGGCATCAAACGTGTTTGATGCCAGTTATATCAAGCTTAGAGAATTGACTATCGGCTATACTTTCCGAAACCTGACAAGTTGGTTAAATTCTCTTCGCATCTCCGCCTATGGTAGAAACTTAGCTGTATGGGGATTAGATTATAAAGGTATCGATCCTGAAACAGTAGTAGGTGGATCTGGAAATATACAAGGTTTAGAAGGAGGAATAAATCCGGCAACTCGCACTTTTGGTTTCAACCTGAAATTTGGTTTTTAATCACGTAAAAAACAGAAACAAAATGAAAATATTAAAATATGCTTTGCTAAGCTTGCTTGTACTTGCTTTTGCATCATGTAGTGTGGATTATTTTGAGAACCCCAATGAACCTACAATACCGACTACCGGTGGATTAATGAATCAAGTGCAACAACAGTTTATGACTGATACTCGTGGAGAATGGGTGTCCGGCCGTCAGTACTTATTGTGGATGCAATACTGGAATCAACGGAATTATACAGAAGAAGACCGATTTCAATATCGAGAATCAGCTTGTAATTTAGGGGCATGGAATGACATATATGTTAATGCTCAAGATTTAAAATCAATCATAGATTTAAATACAGATCCGGAAACGGCATCTCAGATGGCGGTAACAGCACCGAATGAGAATCAAATTTCAGCAGCACGAATCATGTTAGTATATGTATATTTAAATGCCGTAGAACTTTGGGGTAACGTGCCTTATTATTCTTACGGATCGGATAACAATACTTTTCAGGCTAATCAAGTAACAGAAGGATATGATTATGTAGCTTATGCCGATCAAAAAGATATCTATGTCGATATGCTGGAAACCTTAAAAGATGCAGCCGACAATATCGATGAAAGCTCTTTGATGATTGATGGTGATAACTTTTATGGAGGTAATGCCACGCAATGGAAGCGTTTTGCTAATTCCTTACGTTTGCGTATTGCGAATCGCATAAAGGACGTGTATCCTGCTGCAACCGATCATATTACAGACGCTATTGCTTCAGGTGTGTTTGAATCGAATGCAGACAATGCCGGAGTAACTTTCGAAGATAATGCAACTAATGGTGCCCCTTGGTTTCAAGCGTATCAAGACCGCCAAGACTTTGCCCCTTCAATTTCCTTCGTTGAGCTATTGCAAGGTAAACGCGGAAACTATGCAACAATCGACCCTCGTTTAGCTATTTTTGTTGATGATAATGAAGACGGATTTAAAGTTGGTATTCCACTGATGAGTAATAATGGCGACGTAGGTACCTTTAGGTTTGAATCTAACCCGGGAAGTGTTATTTTGCAAGCAGATTTTACGGAAACTTATATGGAGTATGCCGAAGTTTGTTTCTTGATGAGTGAAATAAACGGTTGGGATCAAACATGGTATGAAAAAGGAGTTCGCGCATCTATGGAGAAATGGGGCGTTGATGAATCCGATATTGAAACTTATATTGCCGGACTCCCTGCTGCTAATGAAGAAAATGTATTAACTCAAAAGTACATTGCGTTATACATGCAGCCGCTTGAGGCATGGAGTGAATATCGACGTACAGGTTACCCTAATCATTTGATTAAACCTCATGAAACATACGATTACTCTTGGCAATTTAAGGATGAGTCAGGTACTGTTATAGATACAACCGCAACATATACTTTCACTCCAATTGAGAGTAAAGCAACATTTACTGATCTTCCTGCCAGAAATGCTTACCCAACTAATGAAGTAGGGGTGAATAAGAATAATTATTTGGCAGCTCAACAAGCGATGGGAGAAGATTTACAAACCACAAAACTTTGGTGGGCAAAAAAATAATAAAGAGCCATGCTTGAGTTTGAAAATAGGAGAGACTGCTACGCGATAATGTAGCAGTCTTTTTTATTCAACATAATTTGGTTTATGTGGAAAATCTACTTCATCCTTGCTATACTTTGAATGGAATAAGTGTTAAAATCCTTTTTTAAGCTATACTCATGGAGAATACACGCAATTTATACTATTTCATACAATACTCAGGGAGAATAGATGTACATAATCCTTTTCCAAGCTATATTTATGGATAACGAACCCAATTAATGTTGTTTGATGTAATACTTGAAGTGTAATGAGCATTAAAAATATTCTTAGAGTTTGTATCCGATGGATATTAAATGGCCAAAGCATTTTTTTTATCAAGCTATTCAGAGAGCATAGGCAGCAAGTTATATTTATTTTAATCATTGCAAGTGCTGTTTGGATATATACTTTTGCTGTGAGGCATTAAACATATCTTTGCGCCGTAATAAAAAAAGACGCTTATGTGGATTACTTTAGCTCTGATATCAGCATTTTTACTTGGTATTTATGACGTGTTCAAGAAAATATCGTTAGACAACAATGCCGTTCTTCCGGTCTTGTTTGCCTCAACAATCACAGCTGCCATTATTGTAACACCAATAATTATTTTATCTCCCGTATACCCTCATTTCTTTCAAGCGGCTCATATATATGTACCTCGGCTTACACCGACAGAACATTTAATGGTATTGGGCAAGGCTGTCATTGTGGTTAGCGGATGGGTATTTGCATTTTATGCACTCCGAAATTTACCTATAACCATTGTTACTCCCATTCGAGCTACAGGTCCATTATGGACTTTAATCGGAGCTATCTTTATTTTTCAAGAGCGTTTAAATCCTCTTCAATGGTTGGGAGTTGCCGTAACCTTATGTTTCTTCTACTTGCTTTCAACAGCAGGAAAGTTAGAGGGTATAAACTTTAAGCGTAATAAATGGATATATTTTATAGTTATAGGTACGCTCTTAGGTTCATCGAGTGGTTTGTGGGATAAATTTATTTTGAAAACGATTGATAGAGTAGCTGTACAAGCTTGGTTTTCATTCTATCAAGTCATTGTTATGTTGCCCGTTATGTTCATTTTCAGATGGGCTAAGCAGAAAGAATATAGATCTGAGTTTGAATGGCGTTGGTCAATACCATTAATTGCCATATTTTTGTTATTTGCCGATTATGCCTATTTCTATTCTTTAAGTATTCCGGAATCAATGATTAGCATTGTTTCAGCCTTGCGTAGAGGCGGTGTTTTAGTTGCCTTTGTAATTGGAGCATTTTTGTTTAAAGAACAAAATATTAAACAAAAAGGGATTTATTTGTTAGGTATTCTTTTAGGAATACTTTTAATAAGTTTGGGAAGTTAATTAGAGTTATTACTTTTGGAAATATCTTTATATCTTGAATGTTATGACTGAAAAAAATAAAAAGGTAAGAAAACTGATGGTGTCAAAAACGAAACTTGTATGGGTATTGACCATATTGCTTTTGGGAGCAATACTTATTTCAATTTCGTATTTTACTAAGTATAAGACATCTGATGAAAAATTGGAATCGATACAACAAGAGTACGATAATTTACAAGAAGAACAATTCCGCCAAGACTCCATAATGAATGCCATGGAAGATGTGTTTGATGAAATTCAATACAATCTGAACTTTGTGCAAGAACGGAGAGGACAATTATTTTTAGAATCGCAGGAAGGAAATAAGGATCCGCGTAAGCAAATAGTGGACGATGTGAAGCTAATGGATCGTATCTTGTATGAAAGTGAGGCTAAGATTAAAGAATTACAAGAAGAGCTGGAAAAAGAAGGTATAGCTATTCCTGCTTACGAACGAAGACTAAAAGCATTGCAGAAAACAATAAAACAGCAAAATAGTGATATCATTGACTTACAACAGGTGGTGGCAGTGCAAGACTTTAAACTCTCAGACCTTCAGCAGAAAGTCGATACAATGAATGAGCGCATATCTTTGCAGAAAGATTCCATAGCCTTGCAGGTTGACTTGATAAAGAGTACCGATAAAAAACTACATGTGGGTTACGTGGCTTATGGAACAGCCAAAGAATTAAAGGCTAAACATCTGATATCAAAAGAGGGGGCTGTTTTGGGAATGGGTGGTTCTGATAAATTGCCTGGAGATTTTGATCAAAGCTACTTTATGGAAGTTGATATGAGAGATGTAGCACAAATATCGATACACGCCAAAAAAGCCGAATTGGTAACGCAGCATCCAGAAAAATCATATCACTTTGAAACTAAAGATGGAGAAGTGAAATTTTTGAGCATTGATGATCCTAAAGAGTTTTGGAAACTGTCGCACTTTGTCGTTATAAAAGTGAAATAAATTTAGACCACTCTACTAAATAAAAAAAATCCCTTCGGTGTTTTACCGAGGGGATTTTTTTTATGAGATCCAGAGCTACGTAAGCTCCAAATATTAATGTCTTATTTTGTGAAATAGCATCCTAAGTTCAAAACATCTATAGAGGTGTTAATTCTTAACGAAGTTGAGCTCCGAGTTCCTTTTCAAAAGTATTTATCAGCTTATTCATAATCTTCTCAATTTGTTTTTCGTTCAACGTTTTTTCATCATCACGAAGAATAAAACTCACAGCATACGATTTTTTACCTTCAGGAACCCCTTTGCCCTCGTAAACATCGAATAGGTCGATACGGCGTAATAACTTACGTTCTGATTTTCCGGCTAGTTCAGTAATTTGATTGAAATTGATTTTTTTGTCTAGCAATAAAGCTAAATCACGACGAACTTCCGGATATTTAGGCAATTCAACAAAAGATGTTTTACTGTTTCTAAGAATGCCATATAAATTATCCATGAGAATATCTGCATAGTAAACCGGTTTCTCAATACCGAATTCTTTGAGTACTTTTCTACTTACAATACTTACTTTAGCGATCTCTTTTTTATTGTAGGCAGTATAAACTAAACCATCAGTAATAATATCATTGCTGAATCCAACGGTTTTAAGTTGTTCTGACTTTACACCTAAACGGGTCAGTAAGTTTTCTACATAAGCTTTTAGTTGGAAGAATGAACTCTCATTTTGCCCACATGTCCAGCTCTCACGTTCCTTATTTCCCGAAATAAAAATACCTAAGTGTTCTTCTTCGCTATATTTTTTAGCCGGATTCTCATCTTGGATAGCGTCATCTTTGAAGTAGCAATTACCAAACTCATAAATACGAATATCGCTATTTTTGCGATTAGCATTATAAGCAATAGTTTCCAATCCGTTAAAAATAAGGCTTTGACGCAGTGCACCCAAGTCAGCACTTAGCGGATTGAATAATTGAACGGTGTTGTCTGCATTAAAAGCTTCTCTATTCTCATAATAATCGGCTTTAGTAAGTGAGTTCGACCAAATTTCATTGAAACCTTGAGCTGAAAGAATATCAGCCGCCTTATTACGCACTTTAACGGGAGTAATTTTTTCTGTGTATTGTAAAGTGGCATTAATTTTTAAAGGTATTTCTACATTGTTATAACCATATATGCGTAGAATTTCCTCAATCACATCAGCTTCTCGCTTCACATCAACGCGATAAGGAGGAACAGCTAATGATAGCACATCTCCTTCTTCTTTTTCAATTTTAATTTCAAGAGCGGTGAGAATAGTTTTTATTAAATCTCTACCCAAATCCTTACCAATAAGACGAATAATATTGGTATAACTAACATCGACCTTGAAATCTTCAATAGGTTCAGGGTAAATATCTACAATGTTACCGGATATTTTACCACCTGCCACTTCTTGTATAAGAAGAGCTGCACGTTTTAATGTATAAATTACTAGATTGGGATCGGTTCCACGTTCATAGCGGAATGAGGCATCGGTATTCAACCCATGACGACGAGCCGTTTTGCGAACATAAACAGGATCAAAGCAAGCTGATTCCAAGAAAATATGAGTGGTTGAATCTTTTACGCCTGATTTGATACCTCCGAATACGCCTGCAATACACATAGCCTCTTCACTATTGCATATCATCAGGTCGTTCTCATCAAGTTCTCGTTCCACTTCATCAAGAGTTGTGAACTTAGTTTTATTTGGCACAGTCTTCACAATAACTTTGTTGCCTTTAATTTCAGCAGCATCAAATGCATGAAGTGGTTGCCCAAGTTCAAACATGACGTAATTGGTAACATCTACTACGTTGTTAATAGGGTTTAAACCAATAATTTTTAATCGGTTTTGCAACCATTCGGGTGATTCTTTGATTTCAATATCGCTAATAGTAACAGCGGAATAACGGCGACATGCTTCCGGAGATTCTAGTTCGACAGGAATAATAAGTGAATTGTCGTTAACTTTAAAAGCTTCAACTGATGGTTTAGAATAAGCTTTCGGCTCTGTTTGACTTAGGTAGGCAGCTAAATCACGCGCAACGCCTACATGAGAAGCCCCATCAATTCGATTGGGTGTTAAGTCGATTTCAATACAATAGTCAGACTCCACATTAAAGTATTCTCCGGCAGGGGTGCCAACAACAGCATCATCAGGCAGAACCATGATACCCTCATGACTTTTGCCTAAACCGATTTCATCTTCGGCACAAATCATACCTTCAGAAACTTCGCCGCGAATTTTTGATTTTTTAATCTTAAATTCTTTATCACCATCATATAAAATAGTACCAACAGTAGCAACTACTACTTTCTGACCGGCAGCTACGTTTGGTGCTCCACAAACAATAGGGGTGGCTTTACCATCACCTAGATTAACAGTTGTTTTGTTTAGGTGATCAGAATCCTGATGAGGTTCGCAAGTTAGAACCTCACCTATGACTAGTCCGCGAAGTCCTCCTTTAATACTTTCAACTTCTTCAATACCGCCAACTTCTAAGCCGGTCTGCGTAAGTATGGTTTCTAATTCTTCAGGCGTTAAATCCGTATTAATGTAGTCTTTCAACCATTTGTATGAAATATTCATGACTTAAATTCTATTCTTTTTATCCCGAAAAAGGATGTGTTGATTCTTTTTTTTGACTCTCGCAAAATTAGTAAAAATATAGATGTACTCCCCTTAGTAGATTTATAAAAAAACAAACTAAATTCAGGCTATAAAAATTGGCATACAAAATGAGATTTAGCATGATAACGAATATAAAAGCAATTTAGGTGAAAAGAGCATCGTTTGCTTTTAAAAAAATAGTAGCTTTGAGTAGTTAATTTATTGTGTAAAGCAATTAAATTGATTCATAAATTAAAATACACACATTAAATATCCTTATTTTCGTATATGGTTGGAAAGATAGATCGTAGTAGTGGTTTGCTCATGCATATCAGTTCATTACCTAATGAATATGGCATCGGTACTT
Source organism: Mangrovibacterium sp. (assembly GCA_047975205.1). GTDB lineage: Bacteria > Bacteroidota > Bacteroidia > Bacteroidales > Prolixibacteraceae > JBKEDC01. The sequence goes on from JBKEDC010000005.1 coordinate 81,770, forward strand.
TGGGACAAGAAGCATTCCGATTTGTTGATTTTTTGACAGAAACAAAGCAACGGTTTTGGCAGATATTGCCACTTGGGCCTACAAGTTACGGAAACTCGCCTTATCAGTCATATTCTGTCTTTGCCGGAAATCCCTTATTTATTAGCATGGAAAAATTGCTTGATGAAGGTTTGCTCCATGATGAAGAGTTGAAAAAAGCTCCGAAGAACTTAACATGCAAGATAGATTACGAATGGGTTCGGAATAATAAGCATGCGCTACTACAAACGGCTTATTTGCGGTTCAAAAACAATTTTTATAAATGGAAAGATGAATATGATAAGTTCATAGATGAACATAGCTGGTGGCTAACCGACTATGCGTTATTTTGCACCTTGTGTGATACATATCAGAACTCCGACAACTGGGGAGAATGGCGTGATGAACTAAAATACAAAGAGAATCAGGCGTTAATAAAGGCTTTGTCGGTTCATGATGAGAAAGTGAATTATATTCGGTTTGAACAATTTATATTCTTTCGACAGTGGTTTGATTTAAAAAGATATGCGAATGCCAATGGCGTTTTAATGTTAGGTGATCTTCCTTTATATGTATCATATAATAGCTCTGATGTGTGGAGCAATCAAGATTTATTCGAATTAGATGAAAATGCTCAGATGACGCAGGTTGGGGGAGTTCCTCCTGATTACTTCAGTGAAATGGGGCAGCTTTGGGGAAATCCGGTGTTTAATTGGGACAAGATAGCGGAACGCTCTTACGATTGGTGGATGGCTCGTATGCATTTTAATCTGAACATGTTTGATTATGTGCGCATCGACCATTTCAGGGGATTAGAATCATTTTGGTCAATTCCGGCAGGTGAAGAAACAGCCATCAATGGGAAATGGGTAAAAGCCAAGGGGTTTGAAATGCTTAGCTTACTGCAATCTCAAGTTGGAAGTTTGCCTATTGTGGCAGAAGATTTGGGAATTATAACCGCTGAGGTAAAAAAACTTCGGAATGATTTTAATTTACCGGGCATGAAAGTGCTACAATTCGCTTATGCATCAGATGAAACGAATGTTCACCTGCCACACAATTACACAGAAAATTTTGTAGCGTATACCGGTACACATGATAACGATACAACCACGGGATGGCTCCAGAAGGCTAATGATGAAGAAAGAGAAAGCCTATCTTTCTATTTTGATGCAAATGGAGAGGTGCAATTGACAAAAAATTTAATCCAAGAAGCTTGGGGATCAGTAGCGAACCTAGCTATCATGCCTATGCAAGATTTATTGCTGCTTGATTCTGAGCATAGGATGAATACTCCGGGAACAGCAGTTGGCAATTGGGCTTGGCGTATGGATGCAAAACAACTTACTAAACAACATAAAGCTTATTTATTGGCCATTACAAAAAGATACAATAGAGTACCGAATATTTAAACAAGTAAAGGCACTATGCAGTGCTTTTATTTGTTTAAGAGTATATGGTAATGACTAACTTTCTAGCTCCGCCGTAATTCCTAAATTCACAAAGATATATACCTTGCCAAGTGCCCAAGTTTAATCGTCCGCTGGTTATAGGAATGGTAACTTCAGCTCCGATAACTGAAGATTTTAAATGTGCAGGCATATCATCTTCGCCTTCATACGTATGTGTATATGTCGGATGGCCTTCCGGTATCCATTTATTAATGAATGACTCAAAATCGTGCCTGACAGATGGATCGGCATTCTCGTTAAGCGTGATTCCTGCGGAGCTGTGCTTTAGAAATAAATGACATAATCCGTATGCCGGTAATTGATTCAGCTCATGTTCAATAAGAGAGGTAATTAAATGATATCCTCGGTTGTGTTCAGGAAGTATTATTTCTCTTTGTTCAATCATTAAAGTTTCATTTTATAGCAACGTTTGCGTTTATGCTGAATATGGTCGAATGATTTCCACATTTGAATAGCTACATGATTATTTTCAAGCATACCGGTTGTTTCAACAAATTTTACACCATGCTCATTACCTGTTTTCCAAATCTCATTAAGCAAAATAGCTGCAGGACCCATTTTCTGATATTTAGGATGAACACCGGTAAGCATTAAATCCATTTCGGTAGGATGCTTTAACGCCTTCATAATATGATACCAACCTAAAGGTAAAAGTTTTCCACCTGCTTTCTGCATGGCCTTTGATAGGGAAGGAAGAGCTATTAGAAAGGCTATAAGTTCGTCATCTTTACCTAAAATTACTTTGACGAATTTAGGGTTTAAAATGGGGAAGAACTTATCAATGTAGAACTTTACCATCTTCGGAGGTAATACATAAGTGCCAAAAAGTTCAGCAAAAGCATCATTGAATAGAGCAAAAACTTTCTCTTTGTAGGGAGCAAGCTCTTTACTATTATTGAAACTCACGGGCCGGAAACCATAGCGATTAATGAGCATGTTAGCTACTTTCTCCGATTTGGCAGGAATGCTGTCTCCCATATTTATTCTAAATTCCAGCCAGTCTATTTCTTTTTCAAAACCTATACGATCATAATGCTTCCCATAGTAAGACATATGATAATCAGAAGCTACGGAAGGCAACCATTCATGTCCTTCTATCAAACATCCTTGATGATCTAGATTGGAAAAACCTAACGGTCCTTGCATCTCTACCATACCTTTGCCTGTCAACCATTCTTTTACGGTTTTGATTAAAACATCGGCTACTTCATTATCATCAATAAACTCAGGACGAGTGAAGCGACCAATTTTTTCTCCTTTCTTTTCGATCCAAAGTTTATTGATGATCCCCCCAACTCTTCCTACACATTTATTATCACGATAAGCGACCCAAAATTTTGTATCGCAGAACTCCATAGCCGGATTTTTTTCAGGTAACAGCGTGTCTTTTTCTTCTTTTTTCATGGGAGGAACCCAATAAGAGTTACCTTTATAAAGTTTGTATGGTAAGTTTACAAAGTCTTCCAAGGTGACTTTGTCATTAACTTCTTTGATTATAATGGTCATTTGATTATGATTTTAAATGTGTTGCAATTTAAGAAAAATCTAGATATCACAATTCCGATCTCATACAAGGAAAGAGTCCTTAGCGCGTTAACAGAACTAAGGACTCTTTATGTGCTACTAATTCGATAGGTTTTAGAGATCCTCAAAATTAATTTCAGAGAAATTCTGATCTGAATCTAGCTGTGTGTTCTTGTATTTTCTTCGCTCATCTTCTAATATGGGTTGCTCGTTGAGGATAAAATTAGCGGCGTCTGTCATGTGGGCTAAGAATGCTTCCATGTCTTCGCGATAAAGAAATACTCGGTGTCGTTCATTGCGATCTTGAGCATTCTTTGCTTTCTTGCTTTCGGTAACCGTAAGATAATATTCTCCGGAACGGGTTTCTTTTACATCGAAGAAATAAGTTCTACTACCGGCTCGTAATTCAGATGAGTTGATACTCTCTTTTTTGTTAAATTCCATAATTTTAAGTTTATATCTACTTATAGATTGCTTTTCTTGCTGCTAATAAGGTGTTTTTCAACAATGATACTCTGGTCATCGGACCCACTCCACCGGGTACCGGAGTAATGAATGAACATTTTGGCGCAACCTCATCAAAAACGACATCGCCTTTTAATCTCCAACCGGATTTCGCACTGTCATCTTTTATTCTAGTTGTGCCCACATCAATAACAACAGCCCCTTCCTTCACCATATCCTCTTTTACAAAGCCCGGTGAGCCTATAGCCGCAATTATGATATCAGCATTCAGGCAAAGCTCTTTCAAGTTGGATGTTCTGCTGTGAGCAACTGTTACCGTAGCATTAATTTTCTTTTGAGACATCAGTACGCTCATGGGTCTGCCAACAATATTACTTCTACCAATTACTACACAATTCTTACCGGACGTTTCAATGCCGTAGCGAGAAAGGAGCTCAGTAATGCCATCAGGAGTAGCGGAAACGAAAGTAGGTAATCCGATAACCATTCTACCTACATTTGCAGGGTGGAATCCATCGACGTCTTTGCTTGGGTCGATAGCCTCAATAATCTTTTGTTCAGATATATGCTTAGGCAACGGAAGCTGAACGATAAACCCATCGATATCAGTATCAGCGTTTAATTCAGAGATTTTACTAAGTAGCATTTCTTCGGCAACATCGTCTTCATAACGAATCAAGCTTGACTTGAACCCCACTTCTGCACAATCTTTGATTTTAAAAGATACATACGTTTCACTTCCACCGTCATGTCCAACTAAGATAGCTGCTAAATGGGGCTGCCTACCGCCGTCAGCGATTATTTTTTTTACATCCTCAGCTATCTCATTTTTGATAGCTTTTGCCGTTTTGTTTCCGTCGATTAGTTGCATAATATTTAAGTTTATCGTCTTCTCATATTGCCCATAAGTCCACGCATAGCTCCTTTGTTTCCTCCTGATACCATCTTCATCATTTTGCGCATATCGTCGAACTGCTTAATAAGTTGATTAACTTGCTGGATAGATGTTCCGGAACCATCGGCAATACGTCTGCGGCGAGCTCCATTTAGCAGGGCAGGAGTCTCTCGTTCTATCGGAGTCATTGATTGAATAATAGCCTCAATACCTTTAAATGCATCATTGTCAATATCTACATTTTTCAAAGCTTTCCCCATTCCCGGGATCATGCCTGCCAAGTCTTTGATGTTACCCATCTTCTTGATTTGTTGGATTTGAGACATGAAATCATTGAAGTTAAATTGGTTTTTTGCAATTTTCTTTTGCAATTGACGAGCCTGCTCTTGGTCGAATTGCTCTTGTGCACGCTCTACCAAAGAAACCACATCACCCATACCTAAAATACGGTCAGCCATACGTTTCGGATGGAATATATCGAGTGCGTCCATTTTTTCACCGATACCGATGAATTTGATAGGCTTGTCAACAATAGAACGAATAGAAAGAGCCGCTCCACCTCGGGTATCTCCATCTAGCTTAGTAAGGATTATCCCATCAAAGTCTAAGCGTTGATTGAACTCTTTGGCAGTGTTTACTGCATCCTGACCGGTCATTGAATCAACAACGAATAAAATTTCATTTGGATTGAGTGCATCTTTCAAACCGGCAATTTCATTCATCATCTGTTCATCAATAGCCAAACGACCGGCAGTATCGACAATAACAACATTTTGACCATCAGTTTTAGCTTGTTGAACACCGGCTTTAGCAATGTTGATAGGGTTTTGATTATTTACATCGCTGTAAACAGGAATGTTTAGTTGTTCCCCCAATACTTTTAATTGGTCGATAGCAGCCGGGCGATAAACATCACATGCAACCAAAAGAGGCTGTAAACCTTTTTTTGATTTTAAGAAGTTGGCCAGTTTTCCGGAATGTGTTGTTTTACCCGAGCCTTGTAAACCTGCCATTAAAATGACGGTAGGTTTTCCACTTAAGTTAATATCAACAGATTTACCACCCATTAGAATAGCCAATTCATCGTGAACAATTTTCACCATCATTTCACCAGGCTTCACAGCATTGAGCACATCTTGTCCCAATGCTTTTTCTTTTACGGTATTGGTAAATTCTTTAGCGATTTTATAATTCACATCGGCATTGAGTAATGCACGACGGATTTCTTTTAGGGTTTCAACGATATTAATCTCCGTAATACGCCCTTGTCCTTTTAATAATTTAAAGGAACGCTCTAACTTATCATTAAGATTCTCAAACATGGTAGAAATTCTATTTATTCTGTGTAATATTAAATCGCAAGATACCTACGTATCTCTATTTAATACCACCTATAATTTATAATAAATAATTTGCTTTGTTACATTCTAGTAGGTACTGAAATACCTAATATATCCATACCTAAACGAATAACTTTAGCTACATTATCAGAAAGTACTAATCTAAATTTACGAAGTTCCTCATTTTCCTCATTGAGTATTGAAAATTCGTGATAAAACTGATTGTATTCTTTCACCAGATTGTACACATAGTTTGCTACTATTGCCGGACTATAGGCTTCGGCAGCTTCTTGCAGTGTGCCGGGGAAAAGAGAAACTGTTTTGATTAATTCGATTTCTTTCTGGGCTAGAGCTAAGTTACTAACCAAAGCATCGGAATAATTTATATGCTGTTCTTTTGCTTTACGAAGGATAGAACAGATACGAGCATGTGCATACTGAATGAATGACCCGGTATTACCATTGAAATCGATAGATTCCTCAGGATTAAACATCATATTCTTTTTAGGATCAACTTTAAGCATGAAATATTTTAGCGAGCCTAAAGCAATATCTTTGTGCGTTTGGGCAACCTCAATTTCGCTTAAACCATCAAGTTTTCCTAAATCTTCTGATGTTTTTCTGGCCACATCAATCATTTCAGCCATTAAGTCATCGGCATCAACAACAGTACCTTCGCGTGATTTCATTTTGCCGTGTGGGAGTTCTACCATCCCGTAAGAGAAATGGTGCAAACCTTTTCCCCAACTAAAACCAAGCTTATCGAGCAAAATGGATAACACTTTGAAATGATAGTCTTGTTCGTTGCCCACCACATAAACCATTTTATCTATTTTATAATCGTTGAAACGGAGTTTGGCAGTCCCGATGTCTTGAGTCATGTAAACAGAAGTGCCGTCGGAGCGTAATAAAATTTTACGGTCGAGTCCTTCAGCTGTTAGATCTGCCCAAACCGATTGGTCGGCTTCTTGCGTAAAAATACCTTCGTCTAATCCGCGAAGAACCTCATCTTTACCAATTAGGTAGGTATCTGATTCGTAATAAATTTTGTCGAAATCAACACCGAGTTCTTTGTATGTGACATCAAAACCGGCATACACCCACTGATTCATCATTTCCCAAAGTGCAATGGTTTCTTTGTTTTTAGCTTCCCATTTGCGCAATAATTCGCGAGCAGCAACGATAGAAGGTGCTTTTTGTTCAGCTTCTTCTTTGGTCATGCCGTCAGCTACGAGTTTGCTAATCTCTTCTTTATATTTTTTATCGAAAAGTACATAGAAGTCGCCAACAAGGTGGTCGCCTTTAATACCTGTGTTTTCCGGAGTCTTTCCATCTCCCCATTGTTGCCAAGCATACATGGATTTACAGATGTGAATACCTCTGTCGTTCACAATATTTGTTTTCACTACTTGTTTTCCGGTAGCTTGCAAAAGTTTGCTTAAAGAAAAGCCTAACAAATTATTTCGAATATGTCCTAAGTGTAGGGGTTTATTAGTGTTAGGCGATGAGTACTCAATCATAACTAAAGGCGAATTATCATCGGCGTTAACATATCCGTATTTCGGATTATCATTTGCCGTTTCCAATACGCTAATCCAATAAGTAGGAGCAATGGTGATATTCAAAAATCCTTTGATAACAGAGAAATCTGAAACTTCATTCACTTTGTTTTGTAAATATTGACCAATTTCTTGTGCTGTATCCTGAGGTGACTTTCGTGAAATTTTTAAGAATGGGAATACAACAATGGTAAAATCACCCTCAACGTCTTTACGTGTATTTTGTAACTGAATGCTATCAGTAGAACAAGCAGAGCCGTATAAGCTTTGCACAGCTTCGGCTACTTTAGATTTAATTATTTCTTCGATTAACATACTTATCTTTTAGTTACTGCAAAGATAATCTTTTGATTGAAATATGCTTAGAAAACGGAACGATAGTATGCGCATCTTTTGATGTTCGTTGATTCGTTGGCGTATTTTAGGTTCGAAACATCATATTAAGGTTTAGTTGTAAGCTAAAATTTAGATATATTACAACAATAGACCAGGTTTTATCATTGTCGAACAAGGGTATTTCAATCTTCTCAATCGTTTTGATTGCCTTTCAGAGTATCTTTAAAATAAAAAAAGAGGATATTCCAATTTTTTGAAATATCCTCTTTGAAAGATTACTAAAGACAACGAGGTCTATTCTGCTTTTGTTGTTTCTTCGGTTTCTTCCTCTTCTGAGAAATCGAGTAGATTATTCTTAAACAATATGTTATACCACTGAAATACTTTCTTGATATCAGAAGTATATACACGATCTTTATCATAATCAGGTAAAACTTCAGCAAATAGATCAGTCATTTCAGAATTGTCCATTTTAGGAAGCTCTGCATCCCCTTTAATGGTCTTTGTATTTTCAAATATTTTCTTTAGCTCTTCTTCTCCGGTTTCGGTGAAGATGGCAATCTCAGCTAAAGAACTGATTCTTGCTGTTGAATATGCAGGCATGCGCTTGCCCGTAAGCAATGATTCTACAATAATACTATTTTTACCTTCAGAAATCAGTTTGAATAAACCGGGTTGTCCCGATATGGCTAATATTCCTTTTAACATATTAATCGATTTTATTTTTTTAACCGTGCGAATATAACACAATATCGTAATCTAAGTGTATTTACAGTTATCTATTTTTTATTTAACTCTATTTCAGATTGTAACTTATACCTCCGCTTATCCACCTTCCTGCCAGAGGAATATTGCTCAAGTCGTAATAGGTAGTATTTAATAAGTTGGTAGCCATAACAAAGAAATTAAAGTTTTTATAAGCATAATTTAGTTTCAGATCCAATATCCCGAAAGGCTTATAGTCGGTTTCTCCGGTGTAATCTGTTCCGTCGAATGCAGAATATCCACCGTTTCGATCTTCAAAGCGAAATTGCCAATCGGCAGTTAAGCTCTTGTAAATACGATGATTCAATCCGATAACCAGTTTGTGTTTTAAATTATCTAGCGCATAGTTAGAGATATAATCGGTCTCTCCTTTATCAATACGATTATAGGCGTAATTGAAGTTGATATGATTGATGAAGAAATTTTGATTAGCCAATAATCTTTTCATGGAAAGATCCAACTTAAATTCAACCCCCATAGAATTAATTTGCGTAAGGTTTTTTGTTTGCCACAAAAACTCATCGCTTACTCTAACCCAATCGATAATATCTTTGCCTATTCGGTAATATACCGCAGTTTCAGCATTTAAGAAGTGATTTTTAAACTTCATTCCACCTTCAAAAGAAGTTGCTCTTTCTGGTCTTAAATCAGGATTACCTAAATTGGAAGGACCGCTGTAATATAAATCAGTGTAGGTTGGCATGCGTAAAGACTGATTAAATGTACCATATAGCTTCCATTGTTTGTTGAGTTGGTAGGCAATGTCAATTCCGGGGTAGAAGTTCCATTCGTTGTGTAAATCGGAAATCCAATTTGCCATAACGCCCGCCGATAAGCTAAAACGATTGATATATAATGAATGCTCAACGAAATAGGATAACACAGTTCTGGAATGTCCGTTAGTGAAAAACTGACCATCTTCACCAGGCACATGAATGGAATCGCCTAAACTTTCTCCGAGTTGACTACTCAAAATATTCTCAGAACGAAGTTCGCCACCGAATGATGTTTTTCCAAATTTCCATTGAAACCAGCTGTTGAAGTTTAAACCGAACACATCGGTCATATGATAGTTATGTCCGGAGTACCAATCAGCAGGGTTACTTCTGAAAAGTTCATAACGATCGTGGTTTCTTCTCCAATAGGTTGATGCACTGGTGTGAATTTTCTTTCCGGTTTCTATTTTTGCCGATACGACGGATGTTCGGGTGGTCTCGTATTGGTCAGGATATTCCGGCGAGTAAAAGCCGTTAGAACCAAATCCCTTATTAACATAACCGGCTTGAAAACTTACCGTAGCCTCGTCGGTTACAACCTTACCGTTGTAGAAAATGTTGTAATTTTCAAAATCAGTATTCGGACGATAGCCATTCGAAGCAGTATTTCCAATAGATAAAAAACTTTGAAGTTTACCTGTCTTTAAATTCCCGCTTACATTAATATCACGCAATCCGTGAGAACCAAAGGCAGCATCGGCAGACAACGAATTAACGGAATCAGGTTCGGTAATAATGTTAATTGCTCCGGCAAAGGCATTTGGTCCGTAGATACGAGAAGATGAACCGTTTAGAATTTCAATGCGCTTTACAGCTTTTAAGGAGAGTGGGAGATTAAGGGTGAGGTGTCCGGTTTGAGGGTCGGAAATATTTATTCCGTTGAGTAAAACAAGCGTCTGGTCGAACGAACCACCCCGAACGGAGATGTCTGCTTGTACTCCATAGGTGCCTCGTTGTCTAATGTCAACGCCCATGGCATACTCTAATAAATCTTGAACACTTGCTACCGGAGCAGCCTCAATTTCTTTCTTGTCGATAACCGACACGATCCGAGCAATCTGCGAATAAGTAGCAGGAGCTCTTTGTGCACTGACTTCAACCTCGTCGAGTTCATATTCTTTGGCAATTTTCAAGCTGTCGGCAGGTTGTTGTGCAAATGCCTCATTCGGAGCGGCAACATATAAATATGCCACAGCCAGCGATGCAATGCGTACTTCTCGCTTTAAAGCTTGAAACAAAGAATAGCCTTGTCTTCCCCAGTGATGGAAATTTACTTGGCGTGCTTTGTTGTTAATACTTAATTTAGTCATAATATATAAAATTTATGAGCCGCAAAAGTAAAACTTTTCAATGTATTTTACTTAAAACAAGTGAAAAAATATGACTTAATGAGGGGGGGCTTGTGTGATTTCTGGTTCGATATTATTGTATCTTTATAGAAGTTAGGGTTTTGCAGCTTGCTTATTCCGACGCATGATAACTTCCCTTAGTACTGAATCTTGATCGTTAAATTTATTAATTTGAATATTATAATCAATATATTGTATTGCATTGAATAACAGTGTGTTGTATTTCTACGATGAGTTTTTTAATAGAATCTGTATTAATTATGTATCGAATTACACAAAATGAAGGCTGTTTTATAATGAGAATGAGGTGAATCAGATGTAATTTCCTCTTTTCTTATGTGAGGAATGAACACATTACATCTAAGTTATGCTATTCTCACAGCGGAAAAGTGTAAATTGGAAAAAGTGGACGTAATTCTTGCCTGCATATGAAGGTAAAAATGTATTTTTCGGAGTCTTTATGCAAACTGCAAGTTTTTGCTAAACTAAGCTCCTTGTTATTTGTTGTTCGATTATAAATATTGTAGCTCCTATGTGTGTGTGTGCCATGAAACGAAAAATAAAGATTTACCCTACCAAAGAAGAAACTGTTAATGCATTAGCGATACACATCAAGCATTTGGTGCACGCCAAAGAAAAAGCACTCGTGCATATTGCCTTATCGGGAGGAACTACGCCTGCACTTTTATTTGATAGCTTGGCTATTGCAGATATTAGTTGGCAGCGTGTCCATTTATGGTGGAGCGATGAACGTTGTGTTTTGCCAACCGATGAACAGAGTAATTATGGTATGACTAAGCTTCGCTTGTTGAATAAAATAAGCATTCCACAAGAAAATATACATCGTATAAAAGGGGAGATGATACCTGACGATGCTTGCTCGGATTATATTCAATCATTAAAAGATAATTTTGATACATATACTCCCAAATTTGATTTAATTCTCTTGGGTATGGGAGTAGATGGACATACTGCCTCTATTTTCCCGAAGGAATTACATTTGTTTGATTCTGATGCCTATTGTGCAGTGGTGCAGCACCCGAAAACCGGGCAGTACCGAATATCTTTTACCGGGAAGTTACTAAATTCAGCTGCCGAAGTGTGTTTTCTCGTTGCAGGAATAGAAAAAGCAGAGAAGATAGAAGAGGTGCTTTTAGAGCGGAGGAATTATAAAGGAATGCCTTCATGGTATGTGCAGCCTAGTTCCGGAAGCTTATATTTTTTCTTAGATACCGAGGCTGCTAAATTGCTTTAAACTGATAAAAATTAGTCTTTTAATAGCTGTTTAATCACTTTCCCTTTGCAACTTTGTGGTTGAGGTTCTCCAAGTAAATAGAAAATGGTTGGCACCATGTCAATGGCGTCGATTTCTTCACTGCAGTTTGTTTTTTTTATGCCATTCCCCCAAAAAAGCATCGATATTCTATTATCATTGGTGTGTTGCTTCGTTTGAAACTTATAAGCGGTTTGCCAATTGGGTAGAATAGAAAAAGCTAAGTCGCCTGAACGTTGAAAATTGAAGCTATTTGCCATGCTTTTTAATCGGCCATTGGCAAAATCACTTTGTAAAAAAATATTCGTTGGAACGGCAATGTCAACACCTTTAAATTGATTAATAAGTTGAGCCGATTTTTGAAGCATATCATCAAAATCTATACCTTTTTCTTTAATGAGTTCTTTATTAAAGTATATCTCTTGGTCAACTACTTCCTGTATCCAATCTCCTTGTCCGAATGTCACGTTTAAGTAGGAACGTAGCAGTGCCACAATATTGTCGGGACGAACGTAGCCGTTCGGAACTTTCAATGATGCTAAATATTCAGCCGAATAACTCTCGGCACAAACAGAGCTTAATACGACGAGTATATTGTCTTTGCCTACTTTTTCATCAATGTGTTTTAGTAAGCGAGCAATATCTTTATCTAAACGAATATAGAAATCTTCGGTTTCAATGGCTTGGGGCCCGAATAACCCGTCGAGTGAACTGTAATTTATGTTTAATAAATCAGTATGATTATCAGTTCCCATAAATGTTTTATCAAATATAGTAGTGGCAAAATCGGTAATAATACTGTTGATAAAAGGAGTATGCTTTAAAAAATCATAACTGCCGGTTTTATCATACAGTTTCTGCATATCATAGGGGAAAGTATTTTGCTTATCAGAATATCCGGATTCAAATTTGCTGTTATCCTCACTCGAAGCTTTATAACTTTCTTGATTCAGATATAGCATTTCCCATTTTTTGTCAAGGGTTTTTTGTGCATACTTTTTGTTATTGAAAGATAATGCCCAAAGAGGAAATTGATCAATGTAGTAGGAAGAGGAAATCATGTTTCCGCTTGTGTTTTCCATCCAAAAAGCACCATCGGCAGCATGACCGGCAGAAAGAACTGCTGTTTCGGCATGAGCAGATACAGAATATACTTTAGCCCTTCCATTAGAGTTTAATTTTAGCTCATCACCCAACGTGTTACAAAGTAATTGTTCTGCTGTTTGTTCACCTTCCTTAGAATCTCCGCCTACCGTTTGGTAATTCTCGCTGAGAGTGGCATTAATCATCTTCCCCGTAACGCTGTTTAGCCAATTGGAATTAATAATCCCATGAAGGGAAGGATAGCTTCCGGTGAATAATGTGGCTGTAGCAGCATCGATATTTTGCTCGTTAATATAATTGTGAGCATTTGAGCATAGTGCGCCTTCTTGGAGCAATTGCTTTATACCCCCTTCTTGAAAATTGTAATAGTAGCGTTGCAAGTACTCCGGACGCATATTTTCTACATTAATTATCACAACAACTTTAGGTTTATTTGCAAAACTAGACAAGTGAAATAATACAAGAATAAATAGTATGGATAAACGAGTAGCTTTCAAGGAATTTTGTTTTAAAGGTATTAATAACTAACACACAAAGTAACTCTTTTTTCTTATGAAAACTCAAAACTGTAATTCCTTTATTATATTTGAAGTTGAACTTTGGTAGGAATACATGTTTGAGCAATGTAAAAATAATAAATAAAATTCTACTAATGGTATTCCAAATTCCAACTGAAGACTTATCTTTGCAAAATGCTTAGGAATATTCACATGAAAGCGATAGTTGGTTTGTTGTTTCTGATTTTAACGACAAGCTGTAGCGAATATCAGAAAGTTTTAAAAAGCTCTGATTTCGAATATAAATATAAAAAAGCGAAAGAATACTACGAAACCGGAGAGTATGTGCGTGCGTGCGACTTGTATCGAGAGTTGGTAACAGTTTACCGAGGAACGAGTAAAGCAGATGAAGTTTATTACTACTATGCACAAAGTTATTATGCAACCGGAGATTATCTTTTGGCGGGCCATTGGTTCAGAACGTTGGTGTCTGAATACCCGAGAAGCAGTTATCGGAAAGATGCTCAATATATGATTGCTACTTGCTACTATGATGAGTCACCTAATATCCGATTAGACCAAACTGTCACTCAAAAAGCCATCGATGCGTATCAGCTGTATATTAACCTATTCCCGGCAAGTGATAAGGTAGATGAAGCCAATGATAAAATTGATGAATTGCATGATAAATTGGTATATAAGTCGTATCTGACAGCCAAATTATATTATGATTTAGAGAACTATAAAGCATCAGTAATTGCACTACAAAATGCTTTGAAAGAATATCCAAATAGTAGCTATCGAGAAGAACTAATGTATATGCTGCTGCGTTCTAAGTATAATTTGGGTATGCGAAGTGTGGAAAGTTTAAAAGCTGAGCGTTTAAGCTCTGCTCTCGATGAATATTTTACATTTGTTGACGAATTCCCCGACAGTGAGTATCGCAAAACTGCCGATAAATATTACGAGGATATATCAGCTGAGTTAGATTATAAAAAAGACGACATTTAATTATAGAATCGAATGGATTTTAAAAAAGTAAAAGCAGAGGGTACAACTGTACCAAGAAATTTGAAAGATCTTGAAGAAGAGACGGGAAACATCTATGAAACAGTGATGATTCTTGCAAAACGTGCAAACCAAATTTCATCGGAGATGAAAGAGGAATTAAATCACAAACTTCAAGAGTTTGCATCATATAACGATAATCTTGAAGAAGTTTTTGAGAATCGAGAACAGATAGAAATTTCAAAATATTATGAGCGTTTACCAAAGCCAACTTTAATTGCTTGCGAGGAATTGAAGAATCATAATATCTATCACCGAAATCCTATCGAAGAATAGAATAAAATATCTTGTTTTACATGAGGTTGCGAGATAAAAATATAGTACTAGGTATAACCGGAAGCATAGCTGCATATAAAGCGGCTATGCTTTTGAGGTTATTGGTAAAAGAAGGTGCTCAAGTGCAGGTGGTGATGACTCCTGCCGGCAAACAGTTCATCACTCCGGTAACTATGAGTGCTCTTTCCGGTAGAGCTGTTGCATCGGAGTTTTTTTCAGCTAACGATGGGACCTGGCATTCTCATGTCGATATGGGACAATGGGCAGATTTAACTCTCATAGCTCCGGTTACTGCTGCAACTATTGGAAAAATGGCTAATGGAATTGCAGATAATTTATTAGTAACAACATACTTGTCTGCTAAGAATGATGTTATGTTAGCTCCAGCTATGGATTTGGATATGTTTCAGCATCCGTCAACACAAAGAAACTTGGAAATGCTGAAGTCTTTTGGTAACATCATTATACAGCCGGAAGATGGTGTTTTGGCAAGTGGTTTGCACGGAAAGGGGCGTATGGCAGAGCCTGAACATATCGTTGATGAAGTTGTGGCATATTTTAATTCAAAAAAAAAACTTCAGGGCAAACATTTCTTGCTAACAGCGGGTCCTACTTATGAGCGTATCGATCCTGTTCGTTTCATAGGAAACTACTCGTCGGGAAAAATGGGATATGCTTTAGCTGAAGAATTAGCCAATTTAGGTGCGCAAGTCAGCCTAATTAGTGGTCCTGTAAATATTAAATTAGATAACTCTAACGTAGATTTAATTTTTGTAGAATCGGCTCAAGAAATGAAAGAAGTTGCAGTGAAATTATTTCCTTCATGTGATGCGGCAATAATGTGTGCGGCAGTTGCCGATTATCGACCAAAAAATACAGACAACCAAAAAATTAAACGAGAGCATGCGTCTAGTGTATCTATCGATTTAATAGCTAATGATGATATCGCAGCTTGTTTAGGTAATTTGAAAACAAAGACACAGCTACTTGTGGGATTTGCTTTGGAAACTCAAAACGAGTTTCGTAATGCCTTGAATAAACTTAAGCGGAAGAAGCTAGATTTGATTGTATTAAACTCTCTTCAAGATAAAGGCGCTGGTTTTGCTGTAGATACAAATAAGGTTTGCATTATTGATGTTGAAGGAAACTCTTTGCAATTTCCATTGAAACCTAAAAAAGAGGTAGCGAAAGATATTATAACTGAAATTATTAGTCGATTGCCTAATTAGAATTACATTGCATCTCTATGGAGAAAATAATATTACTAATATCATTCGTAATAACATCACTTGTAGTAGATGCACAAGAGTTGCGATGTAATGTAACCGTAAATTATAATAAAATAAAGGAAGCCAACTCGAATACTTTTAGTACAATGCAAACTGCTCTTACTCAGTTTATGAATGAGCGCAGATGGACCTCGGATGTTTTTGAACAGCCGGAGCGGATAGATTGTAATTTAGTTATACAGTTGGATGAGCAAGTGGCAACAAATGAGTTTAAAGGCTCTGTAATAGTACAGCTACGCCGTCCAATTTACGATACAAGTTATGAAAGTACACTTCTAAATATTAAAGATAATGACTTCCACATAAAGTATTCTGAATTTGAGCCTTTAGTTTTCAATGAGTCATCAAACACAGATAATCTGACGAGCATTATGGCATTTTATGCTTATATAATCTTAGGAATAGATTATGATTCGTTTGCTCCTAATGCCGGAGATGACTACTTCCAAAGAGCAATGCATATTGTAAATAATGCTCAAAACACATCGTATGAAGGATGGAAATCATATGAGAGCGAAGTAAATAGGTATTGGTTAGCCGAGAATTTAACTAATAGAGCTTATTCTGTATTTCGGCAATCAATATATGATTATCATAGAAAAGGATTAGATGAGATGGCTCATTCCTCCACGGACGGGAGAGCTGTGGTGGCAGATGTAATTTCTAATCTAGCGAAACTTTACAGAACTCGACCAAGTCTATACCTATTTAATATATTCTTTGATGCCAAAACTACAGAACTAATAAATATTTTCTCAGGATCATCAGGCGAAGAGTTGAATCGGGCTGTTAAGTCACTTTCAGAGATGGATCCGTCTAATAGTGCAAAGTATCGAGAACTAAAGAGTAAGCAGTCTTTTTAACTTTAATTGAATTATAATGCTTCAGGAATTATATATATCCAATTACGCTCTTATTGAAGAGCTTCACATTAAATATTACAGACGATTTAATATTATTACAGGTGAAACAGGCGCAGGTAAATCAATTATATTGGGTGCTTTAGGATTAATAATGGGGCAGCGAGCTGACCTGTCAGTTTTGCGTAATACTGAGATTAAATGTGTAGTTGAAGCTATATTTAATGTCCAAAGTCTCAACTTAGAGAAGTTGTTTGATGATAATGACATAGATTATGACAAGCAAACAATCCTTCGTAGAGAAATAAGCCCCAAAGGTAAGTCGAGGGCTTTTATAAATGATACTCCTGTTACACTGAAAGTACTGCAGAATATATCTTCTTGTTTAATTGACATTCACTCTCAGCATCAAAATCTTTTATTGAGCGATAATTCTTTTCAACTAGATTTAGTTGATCTTGTAGCTGAAAATAGGCAGCTGTTAGATGTATACGACGAAAAGTTCAGATACTATCAGCAACAAAAACGAGCGCTACAAGACCTGATAATAAAAGCAGAGCGAACAAAGGGCGACTTAGATTACCTCCAATTCCAATTCACACAGCTCGAAGAAGCCAAGTTGAAAGGCGATGAGCAAGAATTATTAGAGGAGGAACAATCAACCTTAGAACATGTAGAGGAGATAAAATTGACTTTCGGTAGCTTTACAGAAGAAATGTCTCAAGATGAGGTTGGTGTACTTGCTAGGTTAAAGGAGCATTTAGCTAAGTTCAGGAAGATGGCAGACATTGCTCCTACGGCTAAAGAATTGTCAGAACGTTTAGAATCTTCTTATTTAGAACTAAAGGATATAAATGATGAGTGTGCAATCCTCACAGATGAAATAGAATATAATCCGGAACGAATAAATGAAATCACGGATCGATTGAATCTTATTTATTCTTTGCAACAGAAATTCAGAACTGAATCTGTACAAGGATTAATGGATTTGCGCGATGAGTTTGAAACAAAAATAGAACAAATATCTTCGTCTGATGATAATATTGAGAAACAAAAAACTATAGTAGAAGTTCTTTTATCCGAATTGACAAATATGTCGGAGGGTATCAGTGAAAGACGACTAGCAGCAGCTCCATCAATAGAGCAAGACATTGAAAGTGTATTGCACAAGCTAGGAATGCCTAATGCTAGATTTAAGTTGAATTTCAAACGGTTAGAATCAATAACGAATACCGGGATTGATACGCTTATGTTTGCATTTGCAGGAAATAAAAATAGTGGATTACAAGATATAAGTAAGGTGGCATCAGGAGGAGAGATCTCTCGTGTTATGTTAGCTGTAAAATCACTGATAGCTAAAAAAAAGTCATTGCCAAGTATTGTTTTTGATGAAATAGACACCGGAATATCAGGAGAGGTTGCCGTTAAAATGGGGGATATTTTAAAAGAACTATCCGAGAATGTTCAAATTCTAAATATTACGCATCTACCCCAAATCGCAGCAAAAGGAACACACCACTTTAAGGTGTATAAATACGATAAAGGAGAGCAAACCTTCACGTCAATCAAAGAATTGGGAACAGAGGAGCGTGTAGATGAACTAGCCTTAATGTTGGCAGGTGAAGGAGCTACAGAAGCAGCTCGTCAAGCAGCCCGTGAGCTGCTTAACTAAGCTTATTTTTTTATAATCGCGACCGTAAAATAATGCCGACAGCTTTCCAATCGATGTCTTTATGTTCACCATCGTGTTTGTTTCGTTCTTTGAAACGACGTTCGATTTCACAAATACTTTCTTCTCCTACATTGTAGTCAGATAGACAGCAAGAAATGCCCATTTTATGAAAAAAGTTGATTGTGGCATTAATAATAGTATTAATCCTTTCATCTTTAGAACCTAGTGTAATGCCAAACACTCTTTCTCCATATTGTAAAATTTTACTTTCCTTATCTTCTCGTTTGTAGTGCATTACACCCGGTAAAACAATAGCTAAAGTCTTGGCATGATCTATTCCATGTAGAGCTGTAAGCTCATGTCCGATTTGATGTGTACTCCAATCTTGTGCAACACCAACAGCTATCCAATGATTTAACGCATTAGTGGCACACCACATATAATTAGCAGCAGCCTCGTAGTTTGTTTTGTCGACGAGCACTTTGGAACCCTCTTCAATAAGTGTTTTTAGAATACCTTCTGCATATCGATCTTGCAATGGCGAATTTACATTATAAGTAAGATATTGCTCAATAGTGTGTACGAACGAATCGACCACGCCATTAGCAATCTGATTATCAGGCAAGGTGGCTATACATTCCGGATCTAGAATAGAGAATTGAGGGTAAACGAGCAAACTTTGAAACCCGAGTTTCTCTTTGTTTTGCAATCGAGATATCACGGCATTGCCATTCATTTCAGATCCGGTTGCCGGCAAGGTCATAACACACCCTATGGGCAAAGCTTGCTTCACGGCATTACCTCCCGATCTTAGGATGTCCCATTTGTGCTCTCCTTCGTAACAATGAGCTGCAGCGATAAATTTAGTTCCATCGAGAACAGATCCGCCTCCAACGGCCAATAGAAAATCTACTTTTTCATGTTGGCAAATTTCTACGGCTTGCATCAATGTTTCATATTTCGGATTTGGTTCAATACCTCCAAATTCAATAATGTCGAGTCCTTTAGTTGCCTCTAGCACTTGATTGTAAATGCCATTCTTAAAAATACTGCCACCGCCATAAGTCATTAGAATCTTTCCGGTTCTAGGAAGCTCATTGGGTAATTCAGCTATTTGTCCTTTTCCGAATAAAATTTTTACCGGATTCTTATAGGTAAAATTTAACATGAGCTATTTTTTTATAATTTGATACGACAAAAGTATAAATATAAGTATAAATATAGTCGTTAAAGTATCATAGAAGATATTATTTTTTAACGATTAATGAACAACTACATGCTATTTAGAATCGAAATATGATTTACGAACGTATATAAAATGCTTTTTTAGGGCATATATTTTTTTGCAGAAAACAATAGAAAAACGTTTTTATGCCCATACTTCTCAAAGAAATAGAATAAAAATTGCTGCTTGCATCAATTATCAGTAAAGGATGAACTAAAAAGATGCTTTGATGATTTATGTTCTGTCGATAATAGCCTCTCAAAGTGTTTTTATGTGCTATAATTTCCTATAAAAACATGTAACATATTGAAGTGTAAGTTATTATATTTATTTTCTAGATTGCCAAAACCTTCTAGACATAGTTTGCTGAACTTTAATGCTTGCATCGTGTTGATTTATGCACAATTTATTGCAGCTTCATTATTCTATTTATTGTTGTATTTTTACGAGTACCAATTTTTATAAAAGGCGTTATTTTTGCACTTGAAATGAATGAGAAAATAAAATTTTTATTACAGAATTTACTTAAAGCATTTTTGTATTTCGCAATCCTAGTATTCATTTACTTGCTTTCTGAGAAGTATATATTTGCGCCTCATAAAGAGGAATGGAAAATGTATTTATATGCTAGAACACCATTGGTTTACTTAAGTTATATGTGCTCTGAAATTTTTTTTGGAATACTTCCTCCGGAACTCTATATGAAGTGGGCTTTACACAAGCAAGGAGTGTTAAATTATTGGCAAGATGTAACTTTGTTTGCCTTTATATCTTATGGAGCAGGCATACTAGCCTTTTATAGTGGAAGATGGTTAAGAGGCTCGCGACTTTTTAGATATTCAAGTAGAAAAGCCTTGAAAGATTTATGGCCAAAGTTTAGAAAGTATGGCTCAGTGTTAATTATTACGGCAGCCATGACACCCTTGCCATGGGCTTTAGTAAGCATGTTAGTTGGAACTACAGACTATAAAATTAAACGTTATTTACTATTTGCGTTATCTCGTTTACTTCGATATGCTATTTATGGTTATGTGGTTTACCATTCAATTGATATTTAAGAGAAAAGAATATTGCAGATAGTGTAAGAATAGATCTTACGAAATAATTTTCTTGAAGTAAGAATAATGAAAAAATAGAGAATATAATCTTAAGAAAAGATTGTTTTATATATATGTAGATTGTTTATAAAGAATTATTGCTAAATTTGATGAGGTTAGTATCCAATACATTAAATTCGTAAAATATTTTATTGATATGCTGTGAACAGGGAGCTAAATGCTTAGTAAATGTTAATTATTAGTTGATTGATTAAACGAATGCAGATTTAGCTAGTCCATCAAAGAAGCACACGAATATATAATTAGATTTATAGCAAGATTATGAAAAGAATTTTTTTAACATTAGCAATTATAGTTGGCTTAAGTAGTGTAACTATGGCTCAGCGAGGAACAGGAACTCGTCCGTCACAATCAAAAGAATATCAGCATCGAGCTCCCGGGGGTCCCGGTGGCAAGCGAATGTCTCCGGAAGAAAGAATTACCAAACAAATGGAGAGATTCTCTAAAAAATTAGAGCTAACAGAAGAACAGCAAACAAAAGTGAAAGCTGTTTTAGAAGCTCAAGCAGCAGAAATGCAGACCCAAATGGAAAGCATGCGCGAGCAAATGGGAGATGATCCGGAAGCTATGCATGAACAAATGGAGGCTAATCGAGATGCTATGCATGAGCAAATGGAGGCCAGAATGGAAAAAAATGATGCTCAGATTAAAGCTCTTTTAACAGAAGACCAAAAAGTGCTTTATGATGAGATGAAAGGAGAAATGAAGGAAAGAATGGAAAAAGAACGGCGACCTTCCATTAATCATGCTGATGAAGATTAATCTGTAAAATGCCAGATATATATAAAGAGAATGTCCAAAAAGTTTTGGGCATTCTCTTTTTTACTTTTAATTTATAAGCAACTGTTGTTATTGCCTGCAAGGCAAAACTGTAACAAAAGGGTGTCCAAAAAGCGGCACCCTCCTGTTATGGATAGCCCTTTTAAGGCTGAGCTTGCAATTTGCAAGCGTGTGAAATCAAAATCTCACTTTTTGGACACCCTTTTTTTATTGCCCTCTTTTAGTCCGTTTTGTAGTTAAAAGCGATTCTCATTTTGTGAGCGGTGCAACAAATAGCAACCTTGCTCATTAATCTTAGAACCACAAGCCGATATTCGCAGAAAAACTAGGTCTCTTCTGATAATTAGAAAGTCCGAAAGCAACATCTATCGGTCCTACCAATGTTTTTAGCGAATATTTTATCCCTCCTCCATATACAATTTTGTTCCTTAAAAACATATAGTTGGTATTCCCTTGAAATAATGTGTTAAATTGAAGAGTTAGGTAATTCGATTTCATGAACATAAAGCGTAAGCCTGCAGATGCAATAGCGGAATATGGTTCTGTAGTGGAAATGGGAGGCATACCTAAAAAAGGAAAATGATAAGGAAGATACCGAGAATATAATTCGCCACCAACAAGTGTTGATTTTATGCCGGGATAGTCTCTTGTGAGTATAATTCTACTGTATAAGTTAGCCGCTAATGTGAGTTTATGATTGATTGGTATCCAATTTTCAGAAGTTAATGTCAAATAAGATGATATTGTACCATCATCATAGTTGTCAAAATCAGTTGTTAAATCAATCATCGTGTTTGTTCCAATCGAAGGAAAATAATAATCATCGAGATTGTCAACGGCGAAATAAGCACTGGTTCCGGTGAATAAAAATTTAGAATCATCGGGTGTATTTCCATGGAAATATTCTTCTTGAAGTGATAACCCCATTCTAACTCCACTAAAACGCTGTTCTAAATAAGCTTTGCCCGCAGTGTAAAGTAAATCTGATTTATAGGCGCGTTTTCCATCTTTAAAAACGGTGAAGTCTTGATACTTTATATTGTATTTAAATCCTAAATCGGGAAAATGCAGCCAGTTAGTTTCTACAACAGCTTGGAATCCGGGATTAGCTGAAAGCTCAGTGCTTAGGGAAACAAAACCAACAGAGCGTGTGTAATCTTTCCAAGTTAAGTTGTGCAAGATAGCTGCCATTTCAGTCGTGTTAATGCGAAGACCAATATTCTGACTCATTGTCGGTTGTGATTTGATGTTGAATACCAATGTTTTGCCATTGTCATTATCCTCCAATGAGAAATAAACATATTTGAAGCTTCCTAAGCCGTATAGGCGATCGACAGCCGCTTTGATATCAGCATAATTATAGGTGACATCTACCGGCAGGTGTATAATTCTTGTGAGATATTCGTTATTATATTTATGGTCGCAATCAAATCTTACTTGACTGATATACCACTTGTTTTGTTCAATATAATGCTGTGAAACTTTCGCCTCTTTATGTAGGTTATACTTTTTCTTCAAGGCCCTTATTTCATCAACCTTTTTCTTTGCAGCATCCATTCCTCGAAGGTATAATGTGTCGCAAGCCTGCTTGGTGAAAGTAGCGGTGCCATATCCGGAAACATCAGGCTGTATGCGAACATCGCAGAGAGATAAATACTTATCTTTCCCCTTGCTATACATATTGATAAGGTTCGACATGATGTCGCCGACAGAGTTAATGTGGTCAGCATCGAAATAAGCATCTCTAAGGTCAACCCCTATAATAATATCGGCACCCATATTTTTTGCCACATCAACGGGGAAGTTATTTACTACACCACCATCAACAAGAACTTGTTTTCCTTTCCTCGCAGGTTCAAACACACCGGGGATAGCCATGCTGCTATACATGGAATAGGGAAGATTTCCTTTGGTAGTAACAACCTCATCTCCGGTAGTAATATCTCCTGCAACGCTGGCAAAAGGTATTGGAAGTTTCATGAAATCGCCATCAACGGGAAAATTAGCTGTAAGTCCGGTGAATAGATTTACGACATTCTGACCACTCATAACCCCTTGTGGAATAATGAGCTTATTTTCTTTTATGGGTAATGAAATCAAATAACGCTGCTCTATTGCCTTACTGGGCACGGATAGGTATCTTCGGTTCACGTCATCAGTTAACAAAGAATCCCAGTTTTGTTGTCGCATAAGACATAATAAGGAATCGGCATCATATCCGGAAGCATAGAATCCGCCAACTAGGCTACCAATACTGGTACCAACGATTAAATCAATAGGTATTCCCTCTTCTTCCAATACTTTGAGCACGCCTACATGACTGAATCCTTTAGCTCCTCCGCCACTCAATACGACAGCAACAGTCGGACGGTTTGGATTCTTTGGAATAGTCGGTAAATCTTGTGCCTGTATGTGAGAAGAAAAAAGTAAAAGCAAAAAAAGAAGAGAAATTTGTATTTTCGTCATAGCGAATATTTTCGTCAAAAATAAATAAAAACAACCAATAATGTAACAAACTAAGGTGGATTAAGATTACGTATATTTTGGTTAGTTTTGTGTTTTCCATATTTTGAGAAACTGAATTTGATCGCTTTTTATTGGAATTTTTACAATAGCTATGAGAAATAAAAAAATGTCGGAACAAAAAATAATGGTTTACTGTGGTTTCCATGAATCTGATTATTATGCAATAGCCCATGGAATACGTATCAGTGAAATATTCCAATTGCAATTATGCTTATTTCATTCACTGGAAACTACTGCGTTGAAATCTGACGCCCAACTGCGTTTGTCGGCAATGATTAAACGTGTGAAATTAACGAATCCCGATATTTCTATAGCTAGTCTGTGCTTAAAAGGAACCCTGGCAGATACCATCGGACGAGTTACAGATGGTTTTGACGGCATTATGATGATATGCTCTACCATGGATTTGAAATTTAAAGTGAAAGCCTTGCAGCAGAGTAGAATCCCTTTTTTGTTTGTGGGAAAATGGGAAGAAGACTTTCTCAACTACAAGCATATTATACTCCCAATGGATTATAGAAAAGTAATGAAATCTAGTGCTCTGTGGGGAACTTATTTTGCGCGTTTCAATCAGTCGAATATTGAATTATTATCGGCGAATGAAAAAGATGGTGAGAATAAAAGGAAGTTGGAACTCAATGTGCAAGCATTTGAAAAAATAATGAATGGTTTCGGCTTGAAGTACAAACGTACTCAAGCTGTAAAATCTAGCTTTACTTTGCCAAAGGAGGCTTTGGTTAAAGCTAAAAAGCAAAAGAGTGACTTGCTGATTATTCCTGCAAGTCAGAAAGTCACTCTTATTGATTTATGGATAGGTTTGCCTGAAATGAGACTAATAAAACAAGCAGAGGGGGTTCCTATCATGTGCATTAATCCTACGCATGATATGCTAGTACTTTGTGATTAAACTTTGTTGAAGTCTCGAGACGAAGCCTGATCTGTAGGCATGATAAGCAAATCATCAATATTTACATGTGCCGGTTGCGACGCTACAAAGTAAATTGTTTCAGCAACATCTTCGGCTGTAAGAGGTTTAAATCCTTAATACACTTTGTCGGCTTTTTTTTGATTGCCCTTAAATCTTACAAGTGAGAATTCCGTTTCTACAGCCCCCGGACAAATAGTGCTGACTTTAATATGATGAGGCAATAACTCAATGCGCATGGCCTTGCTAATAGCAGAAACGGCATGTTTTGAACCACAATATACGGCACCGTTGGGGTAAGCCTCTTTACCGGCAATGGAAGAGATATTAATAATATGTCCGTTCTTTTGTTTAATCATCCAATTAGATACAATCTTGCTAACGTATAACAGTCCTTTGATATTGGTGTCAATCATTCGTTCCCAATCATCGATAGTTCCTTCATTAACATGATTTAGTCCGACAGCTAACCCGGCATTATTGAGCAATAAGTTGATGTTTTTCCAATCATCGGGCAGATTGTTTAAACATTTTTCAACTTCTTCTTTTTGGCGAATATCAAAACAAAGACAAATAACTTCAGCGTGATTCATTTCCAACTCTTGTTGAACTTTGTTTAGTCGTTCTTGCCGTCTGCCTGTTAAAATTAATTTATAATTATGTTGAGCCAATAATTTAGCACAAGCTAGTCCGATGCCGGCAGTGGCTCCGGTTATTAGGGCAATTTTCTTTGTCATATAGAATATGTTTGTAAATTATAGTAAAAAACATTGCTAAGATAGCTTACTTGATTATATTTGTTAGAGCATACACCTTTACTTAATTAAAAGAAAAAAACTATGGACAATCCAGTGCGACAAAAGCAAACGTTCTCCATTGACCAAATTGAAGAGCCTAAATATATTCAGGATATTATAGATAACCTAATGGTAAATCCGAATTTAGCTCCTGTAAATTATTTTAACGATTTTACTTCTGATGAAGTGTTTGAGCATAGTGAGGATACTGCCGGTTTTGGTATATACATTGATGATGATGGAGGAATGATTTCAATGACCACTCATGCTTATCATAGAAGATTAGCCGACGATCCGCAATTGTCGGCAGAAATTTTGATTAGCCGAGCCTTTCGAAGAATGGTTTGTTTCGGGGCTAGGCCAAAAGCATTGAGCGCGTTTTTATATCATATTGATGTTTCTAATGCTGACGGACAACATATAGCAATGGGGGTTAAGCTTGGAATTGATAAGTGTGCACAAAAATTTGGCGTTAAGGTTGCCGATAGGAAAATTCGCTTTGACTATTTTAAAGAGGCAGGAGCTCCAACGCTTATAATTACAGCGGTGGGTAAAATAGAAGATACTGATAAGCTGCTGACACATAAGTTTAAGCATAAAGGAAATAACTTATTCATGTTGGGTGAATCGAAGAACGATATCAATGCCTCAGAGTATCTTCAGTTTTATCATAGAGTTAAAAATGCAAATTTTCCTACGTTTAACTTAGATACTGAAAAACAACTGCATAATATTATGCCTGATTTGATAGACCAACATTTAATTACATCAGCAATTCCTGTGGGTAGAGGAGGATTGTTTTTCTCGCTTCTTCGAGCAGGTTTGCCGGCTAAATTAGGTTTTGATATTACAACTGATGCTGAAATTAGAACCGATGCATTTTTGTTTGGTGAAGCTATGGGACGTTTAATTGTTGGTGTTCCGGATGATAAGGTGGTCGATTTTGTAGATTACATGCAGACTACAAATATGCCATTCTTCACTTTAGGACATACTACAAAAGGAGAAATAAGAATAGACGATGAGTCATACGGCTTTATCGATAAAATGAACATATCAAAATAATGGAAATATCACCTTATCAAGATTCAGATAAGAATAAAAAGATGCAAGTTGAAGAAATGTTTGACAACATTGCACCTAAATATGATTTCTTAAATCATTCATTAAGTTTAGGCATTGATAAGCTGTGGCGGAAGAAAGCTATTCGCATGCTGTCTAAGTTTACGCCGCAAAGCATACTTGATGTAGCCAGCGGTACGGGAGATTTTGCCATTGCTGCCAACAAGATAAAACCACAGAGAGTGGTTGGCTTTGATTTGTCAGAACAAATGTTGAAGGTAGGAAAGCAAAAAGTGCAAAAGCTGGGGCTGCAAAATGTTATTTCTTTTCAAAAAGGTGATTCAGAACAAATGCCATTTCATACTGCAAGCTTTGATGCGATAACTTGTGGATTTGGGGTGCGAAACTTTGAACATTTGGAACAAGGACTGAGCGAATTTTATAGGGTATTGAAAAATAATGGGGTAGCTGTCATTTTAGAGTTTTCTAAACCCAAATATTTTCCATTTAAGCAGCTCTATTTTTTTTATTTTTTCAGAATATTGCCGTTTTTTGGAAAAATGGTCTCTAAAGATGATTCAGCATATACTTATCTGCCAAAGTCAGTAATGAATTTTCCTGACGATGAAAGATTCATGAATGTGCTCACTAAGGTTGGCTTTCAGGAAGTTAAACAACAGCGTTTGACTTGTGGTATTGCGACTATTTACTTGGGTATAAAATAGTATTGCTTTAATTTTGATACTGAATATGTTTGTAATGTAGAAATCAAAACCGGTTGTTTATTGAAAAATGTAGCTCTATTTCTTGCTTTGTTTCTATACTGTGCATTTGCCAATGCACAACGTAAGCACGTGCTTAATCTTTCCTCCTATGATAATAAAAAATTCCATTGGGGATTCTCTTTAGGATTAAACACCGTAGATTATCGTATGCATTTTTATCCGACTATGGGAGATAATCCTAACTTTACGTATGACCCTCGTTGGGCGAGTGATGGAAAATATCAGGTGGAAGCCGGTACTAAATTACGTGCTGATTTAACAAGTGTGAAAACCGGTTTTACCGTTGCTATTATTACGGATTTTCGTTTGGGCAGGTATTTTAATCTTCGTTTTCTTCCGGGACTTTCTTTTGGCGAACGACAATTGGTATATACCTATAATGGAGAACACATGCCTATTTACAATATATATACCGGATCTGTTGATCAGGAATACATTCCTATTCATTCAACTTATTTAGAGTTTCCGTTGTTGGTGAAATATAAGTCGAGTAGATTAAATAATCAAAAGCCCTATTTAGTTGCCGGAATAGCTTATCGGCAAGACGTTTCCAGAACAGGAGAAGAAGACTTATTGAACTTATATGGTGGGAGCTGGTATGTTGAATTTGGTGTTGGATTAGACAGTTACTTGCCATTTTTCAAGTTTTCTACCGAATTGAAATTTAGTCTTGGTTTGAATAGCCTAATTGCAGATGCTCCGATAGATCAGCGTGCCTATTACTCTGAAGCTATACAATCTATAGCTTCAAATATTTTCACCCTCAGTTTTCACTTCGAGTAAATTAAAATTTAATCATGATTACAGATCTAAATCTTTCGTTGAGTCCTAAAGAGGCTTCTTCTTCGAAATATTATATTGTTGACGTTGCCCAAAAGTTAGGTGTAGATATTAATGAAATAACACATATTACGGAACGTCGATGCTCGATTGATGCACGTCAAAGAAATATTAAAATTAATTTAAGTGTTAGAGTTTATATCGGAGAAGAGCCTATCGATGAAAATGTAATTCGTAATTATCCGGATGTCAGCAAAGCTCCCGATATCTTGGTGGTTGGAAGCGGACCTGCCGGCTTGTTCGCCGCATTGCGTCTAATTGAGAATGGATTCCGTCCTATTATCTTAGAACGAGGGAAAGATGTCCGGGAACGTAAAAAAGATGTGGCTCAAATTTACCGACAACATTTAGTAAATCCGAATTCTAACTATGGTTTCGGTGAAGGAGGAGCCGGTACTTATTCTGACGGAAAGCTATATACTCGTTCTAAAAAGCGAGGTAACTCACGTAAGATATTAGAAGTTTTAGTACAATTTGGAGCTAATCAGAATATATTAATAGATGCTCATCCCCATGTAGGAACAGATAAACTTCCGAGAGTAATTGAAAATATAAGAAAGCAAATTATAAGTTCAGGTGGAGAGGTTCATTTTAACACTAGAGTAGAAGACCTATTACTGAAAAATAAGCAGTGTTATGGTGTTAAGCTGGCAAATGGCGATAAGTTGGAAGCTAAAGCTGTTATTCTGGCTACCGGTCATTCTGCACGAGATGTATATGAGATGTTAAGGCATAATGACATTAAGTTAGAAACAAAATCATTTGCAATGGGGGTTCGCATAGAGCATCCTCAGGCCTTAATAGATAGTATGCAATATAAATGCAAAAATCGAGGTGAATACCTTCCTGCAGCAACTTATGCTTTTGCAGAACAGGTGAACGAAAGAGGAGTGTATTCATTTTGTATGTGTCCGGGTGGGTTTATCGTACCGGCGTCAACAGCTCCAGGAGAGATGGTTGTAAATGGTATGTCGCCTTCTTTGAGAAATTCCGCATTTGCAAATTCCGGCTTAGTGGTTGAAATCAAGCCCGAGGATTTATCGAAATATGCGAAGCACGGTGATTTTGCCGGGGTGGAATTTCAGAAGGAAACAGAAAGACTGTGCTTTAAATTAAATGATGGTACGCAGAATGCTCCGGCTCAACGAATCTCTGATTTTGTTCAGGGCAAAAAATCGAAGAACTTTCCTGATACATCTTACCGTCCGGGATTAGTTTCAAGTGCATTACATGATGAACTTCCTCAAAATGTAGCGAGTAGGTTGCGAATAGGAATAAAACAAATAGACCGAAAATCAAAAGGATTCAATACACAAGAAGGCATTGTTGCTGCTGTAGAGAGCAGAACATCATCTCCACTTCGCATTCCAAGAGATAAAGAGACCTTACAACATATTCAGATATCGGGTTTATATCCTTGCGGAGAAGGTGCCGGTTATGCAGGAGGAATTGTTTCTTCAGCTGTTGATGGCGAACGTTGTGCAGATGCTATTTCTAATATTTTTTAAGTTTCAATGTAAAATAAACATAAAATATAAAAACACTAAGGAAACTTTAAAGTTATTAATAGTTTCCTTAGTGTTTTTATTTTTTATATTTACCGCATGGAAAATCGAAGAAATGAAATTATAGATAAAGCATTTGTGCTTTTTTGTCGATATGGGATTAAGAGTGTGAGCATGGATGACTTGGCAAAAGAGCTCGGTATGTCTAAAAAAACCTTATATCAATTCATAAGCGATAAGAATACAGTAGTTCAAGAAGTGGTTGAAAAGATGCATGCCGATTTTAAAAAACTAATACTTGTTTTTTTTAATTCGGACTTTAATGCTATAGAACAGCATTTTGAGATAGGAAGGAATATTAAAATGTTGCATGGAGATTTTCAGCCCACATTTGGGTATGATTTACACAAATATTATCCTAAATTACTGGAAGATATTGTTGAAGAAAAGAATAAATTACTTGAAAAAGCATTTTTGAATAATCTGAATCAGGGTAAGGAAGAGGGGCTTTATCACGCAGATATTAACGAAGTTATTGTGAGTAAAATATTACTATGCATTAATAGTGAATTATTGGTTCCGAATAGTAAATTCTTTTCAGATGAAGATTTCCGCTTGAAAGAGCACCACTACGAAGTTTACAAATATCATTTTCGAGCAATATGCACCTCCAAGGGAGTTGAAGAATTTGATAGACAAACGGAGACCTATAATGTAAGCAACTAGCCTACAAATAATGTATATCAATTTTAAATATAAATATGGGAATTAAACTTTTACTTTATTCTGCCTTTTTCACATTCGGTCTTTCAGGATTTGCCCAAGAGCAAGATTCTTTGAAAATAGGATATGAAGCAGGTACTGAAAATGACTCAGTAGAGAGTTTCACACTGAGTTTAGAGGAAGCCAAAATAATGGCTTTGGATTATAACTATGATTTAAAGAATGCCTCTTTGGCTATTCAAGAAGCTGAGGCAGCTAAGCGAGAAACTGTTGCAGCAGCATTGCCTCAAATTAATGCGAGTGCTGATTTTACTACATTTTTCGGAGCTTCAAATACGATGGATGGACTTGGTGAAATAGAATTTAATAACACCAGTAATTTCAATGCCTCTGCTTCTATGTTTTTTAGCGGAACTTACTTAGTTGCTGTTCAGCTTTCAAAACTGGCAATCAGTTTAGCCGAGAAAACACAAGAGCAAACAGATTTATCTGTAAAGCAACAAGTAGTTGATGCCTATTATGCCATCCTTTTAGCTGAGCGCACCAAAGAAATTCTAGATCAAAACATTGACAATTTAATTAAGGTGTATGGACAAACAGAAATGATGTACAAGGCAGGGGTTGCAGAGTTAACAGATGTAGATCAAATCTCCATTCAAGTAACTATGCTTGAAAGCTCTTTACGCACAACAAATCGTCAAATAGCTTCTGCTTATGATATGCTAAAGTTACAAATTGGCATAAATCCGTCATCAACATTGCAACTTACCGAAACATTAGATGATTTCTTCGCACCGGAAAGCTTTTATATAGCCTTGCTCCGAGCCTTTAATATTGATGAAAATATTGATTATCAACTTATGGAACAACAGGTGGGTATTTCAGAAAAGCAAATTAAATTGGCAAAAATGGAATATGCGCCCACTCTTTCTGCCAGTTATAATCATTTAGAGCAAATTATAGCTCCAAATTTCAATATGAGTCCGAAGAATACAATGACATTCAGCTTAAACATCCCTATCTTTTCATCAGGTCAACGAAAAGCTAAAGTTGACCAAGCTAAGCTACGCCATGAGACAACTAAAAATAGTCAGGATCAACTTAGCGATGCTCTGGTAATTCAAGATAGAACAATTAAGCGTAATCTCCAAACAGCGCTTGACCAATACGATGCTCAGGATAAAAACGTTGAGGTGGCAAAGCGTGTATATGAGAATATCAACAGAAAATATGAAGCCGGAATGGAATCAAGTTTGAATCTGACGACTGCCAATACGAACTATTTAAATGCAGAGTCAAGTTACATTCAAGCCATGATGGATGTTTTACAAGCCTACATCGAGTTAGAAAAATTCTACAATAATTTGTAGATGCATAAACACACATAATAAAAGACAATTACGAATAATATGAAAAGATTTTTACTACTAGGAATGGGGATATTGTTATTGGTTGCTTGTAATAATGATGCCAAAACGACTCAAGAACAAATCGAGACGGGAAAACCGGTTAAAACAACTCCAATTAAGCAAAAAGTAATAGGGGTTAATGAAGAATATACAGCAACAATCAATGCCTACGATAAAGTGTATTTAGCTCCAAATATGGCAGGGCGAATTCAAGATATTAAGGTTGAGGTAAATGATTATGTAAAAAAAGGACAACGAGTAGTTGATATGGATGCAAACCAATTGGTACAATTGGAAGTGAATTTTGCAAATCTGAAAAAAGAAATGACTCGTATGGATACTTTAATTCGTTATGGTTCGATATCTCAACAAGCTTATGATCAGACAAAAGCATCATACGATGCAACTAAAGCGAGCCTAGATAACCTTCGTGAAAACACCGTATTAGATGCTCCTTTTAGCGGTATCGTTACCGGGCGTTATTACGATGATAAAGAACTATACATGGGAGGGGCAAATGCCGACGGTAAGGCAGCTATCATCACTATCGAGCAAATAGATCGTTTAAAAGTAGAAATAAATATGTCGGAACGCTATTTCCCAATTGTGAAGAATGGTTTGAAAGCTGACCTTACAACTGATATTTATCCTAATGATGTATTTGTTGGCGAGGTGTCATTGGTATATCCTACGATTGACCCCAGCACACGTACATTTACGGTAGAAATTACAATTCCAAATGCAGACCATCGCCTGCGCCCGGGGATGTTTGCTCGCGTTAGTGTGAATCTAGGAGAGCAAGAAGCTATGATTGTACCATCGTCGGCAGTGATGAAGCTAGACGGTACAAATAAAAGATATGTGTTTGTAGTTCGTGACAATAAAGCCGTTTATGTTGATGTGAAGATTTCGGCAAGATTTGATGATAGTTTGGAAATAAAATCGGATGATCTTAAAGAAGGTGATCAGCTCGTGGTGTCGGGTCAGGTAAACCTTAATAACAAAGACCAAGTAAAGGTTGTAGAATAGATCCGATTAACACATTAAATTTTAAAGATTATGGCTATATATAGTACGGCAGTAAAAAAGCCGGTAACAACAATTATGGTCTTTTTGGCAGTGATCGTATTCGGTATTTATTCGCTAAAATACCTGCCAATAGACATGTACCCTGAAGTAGATCCTCCGTATGTAACAGTAATGACTGTTTATGCAGGAGCCAACGCTGAAGAGATTGAAACGAATGTAACCCGATTAATTGAAGACGGGTTGAACACCGTAGATGATCTTGAAGAAATAACTTCAACTTCTGAAGATAACTTATCAGTTGTTTCCTTGGAATTTGATTGGGATGTAGATCTCACAGAGGCTATGAACAACGTGAGAGATGCACTCGACCCGATAAAAGATGAACTTCCCGACGATTGCGATAATCCATTACTATTTCGTTTCTCAACAAGCTCTATGCCTATTCTTTTCTTCGCTGTTAGTGCAGAGGAGAGTTTCGACGGGTTAGAAAAAATCTTAGATGAGAAGCTGATAAACGAATTGAACCGAGTGAACGGAGTGGGTAGTTTAAGTATACTTGGAGCTCCGGGAAGACGTATATATGTTGATTGTGACCCTCAGAAACTGGAAGCTTACGATGTGACGATAGAGCAAGTTGGAGGCGTTATTTCTGCTGAAAACTTAAATATGCCTTCCGGTCATATTAAAATGGGTAACTTCGATTATCAATTGCGCATAGAAGGCGAATTTATAGAGTCCGATGTAATTGAAAATTTAGTTGTTTCTCGCTCTCAAGGTAAAACAATTCGTATTAAAGATGTAGCCGAAGTTAGAGATAAGCCACGTGAAGTAGAAATGATTAATCGTTTTGAAGGAAATTCGGGTATGCGCCTGATGGTTATGAAGCAATCGGGAGCCAACACTGTTCGCGTAGCAAATGATATCAAGAAACGCATGGAAGAAGTGAAGAATGATTTACCTAAAGATATTAAGTTTTATACGTTGTATGATTCATCCGATGATATCATGTCATCTATCAAGAATCTTTCTCAAACATTCATTTTTGCATTGCTATTTGTAATTTTAGTAGTATTGTTATTTTTAGGCAGGTGGCGAGCTACTTTTATCATTGTGCTTACCATTCCGATATCATTGATTGTAGCCTTTATCTATTTGTATGTTTCCGGAAATTCTATTAACATCATCTCGCTTTCATCTTTATCTATTGCAATCGGTATGGTAGTAGATGATGCGATTGTAGTGCTTGAAAACATTATAAAGCATATTGAGCGAGGAAGTTCCCCACGAGAAGCTGCTATTTATGCGACCAAAGAGGTATGGCTTTCCGTAATAGCAACGACTTTGGTTGTAGTTGCAGTATTCTTCCCGCTTACCTTAGTAGGCGGACAAACCGGAGTGTTTTTTAAACAATTGGGCTGGATTGTAACTATTACGGTTGTTACCTCAACATTGGCAGCACTGACATTAACTCCGATGTTAAGTTCTAAAATGCTTCGTCTTCGTGAAAAGATTGCCGGCAAAGAAAGTTTTTATGATAGAACAATAATAAAAGCACTCGATAAATTGGATGATGGCTATGGAAGAGTGGTACGTTGGAGTATCTATCATAAAAAAATAATCATACCTGCAGCTATTCTACTGTTTATTGGAACTATGATGTTATCAAATAATTTGAAGTTTGAAAATATGCCTGAGCAAGATTTAGGCTCGATGACTATCAACTATGAAATGCAAACCGGAACTCGGGTCGAGGAATCGGCAGAAGTGGCTACTACCATAGAAGATTTTCTTCATGAGGAGTTAGGAGATGATTTGATTATGGCATACACCTCCGCAGGTTCTGATGATGAAGGCGGAGTTTCATCTTTATTTGGAGAAACAGGTACGCATGTTGTTGAGATGCGTTTGAAGATTACCGAAGTAACTGAACGCGATCGCTCAGTTTGGGAAATGGCAGATGCGATACGTAATCGTATGGCTGAAATTCCGGAAATTGTAAGTTATTCTGTTTCTACGGCATCGCAATCAATGGGAAGTTCTACCTCTGTTGATGTTGAAATTTATGGATATGACTTCCAAACTACGACGACATTTGCCAATGACGTGGCTAAGCGTTTGAAAAAAATAAAAGGAGCAGGAGATGTGCAAATTTCCAGAGAACGCGAAAAACCACAACTACAAGTAGTGTTCGACCAAGATAAATTGGCTGAATATGGCTTAACAACAGCTACAGCATCGAAAGCAGTTAACTATGCTATTTCAGGTCTTACGGCATCGCAATTCCGTGAAGATGGCGATGAATATGATATTGTAGTTCGCTACGATGATGCGCACCGCTCGTCTAAAGACGACATCAGCAATATCATGATTCAGAGTCCGATCTCCGGCAAATTGGTAAAAGTTAAAGAGCTGGGCAGTGTTGAAGAATACTGGGCAACGCCAACTATTGAGCGAAAATCTCGCCAACGAATTGTTACCGTTTCTGCAACTCCATCGCAAGGCATGGCTCTTTCTGAACTGGCAGAAGCAATTGATGCAGAAGTGGCAAAATTGGATAGGCCATCGGGAGTGGCGGTTAATATCGGAGGAGCATATGAAGATATGCAAGAGAATAATGCAGACTTAGGCTTATTATTTATTATTATTATCATATTGGTATATATTGTTATGGCATCACAATTTGAATCATTGAAAATGCCACTTATTATTATGCTTTCCATTTTGTTCTCTTTTTCAGGAGTGGTGTTAGCTTTGTATATCACAGATACCACAGCGTCGATGGTAGCTATTCTCGGAGCAATTTTACTTGTTGGTATTGTGGTTAAAAATGGTATTGTGATGATTGATTTCCTTAACTTGCTTCGTGAACGAGGAGTTCCATTACATGAAGCAACAGTTGAAGCATGTAAAAGTCGCCTTCGTCCAATTCTAATGACAGCCATGACTACAGTTTTAGGTATGTTGCCAATGGCGCTAAGTGTGGGCGAAGGGTCGGAAATGTGGGCACCTATGGGTATTGCTGTAATTGGAGGATTATTATTCTCAACTTTGGTAACACTCATTATTGTTCCGGTTGTTTATGTGCTGATGACTAGAAAAGGCGATCGAGATAAGAAAAAACTTGTTTACTCGAAGTTTAATTTCTTAGATAAAAAATAAATGAAAATACTATCCGTACTTTTGGTACGGATATCATAAAAAAAGAAAAATGAAATCAGTATTCATTGTATATAATCAAGCTAATACAGAACGAGTAGAGTTTATGCTCGACAGGTTAGGCATTCGAGGTTTCACCATGTGGGATGATGTGAAAGGACGAGGAACAGAAAAAGGAGAACCTAGAATGGGATCACACACTTGGCCTGAAATGAATTCGGCAATAATGACTATTATTGATGATGAACAAGTAGAATTGCTGCTTGATGCTGTGCAAAAGCTTGACAACATTAATAAAGAAGTAGGAGTGAAAGCTTTTGTTTGGGATATTCTGCAAATGGTGTAGCTGACACTGTAAATTTAATCTTAGAGGTTTGGTACTTTGTGTATCAAACCTCTTTTTTTATTCCAAGCCGGTCATTTTCATCAAATAGATTTCTGCCATACCAGTAAAAATGGTACAACAAACCGTAATGTGTATAATAATCATCACGAATGCTATATGGAAATTTGTTGCGTAAAAATGATATGCAAGAAATTGAAAGAGTTATGGAAACAAGAAAATTAGGAAACCAAGGATTGGAAGTATCAAAATTAGGTTTCGGATGTATGGGGATAAGCTTCTCATATGGAGCAGTAATGAATGACAGCGATGCCATTAAGCTAATTAGAACAGCACACGAAAAAGGAATAAATTTCTTTGATACGGCTGAAGTTTACGGGCCTTACATCAATGAAGAAGTAGTAGGAAAAGCTTTGGCTCCAATCAGAGATGAAGTAGTAATTGCCACTAAATTTGGATTTGACATCCAAGAAGGAAAGACGTTGGGGTTGAATAGTAAACCTGAGCATATTCGCAAAGTAGTGGATGGTTCACTAAAACGACTGAATGTTGAAACTATTGATTTGTTATATCAGCATCGAGTTGACCCGAATGTGCCCATTGAAGAGGTAGCAGGAACAGTTAAAGAGTTAATTCAAGAGGGTAAAGTGAAATATTTTGGAATGTCAGAATCCGGAATTGATAATATTCGAAAAGCACATAGTATTCAGCCACTTTCAGCTTTGCAAAGTGAATATTCTTTGTGGTGGAGAGAGCCTGAGGACAGAATTTTTTCCATACTTGAAGAATTGGGTATTGGTTTCGTGCCTTTTAGTCCGTTAGGTAGAGGTTTTCTTGCTGGGAGATTTAGTGAACATACAAAATTAGATAGCGGCGACTTTCGTAATTCATTGCCTCGCTTTTTTCAAGAAAATAGAAAAGCAAATCTAATATTTGTTGATTTCGTGAAAAAAATAGCTGCAAAGAAAAATGCGACTCCGGCGCAAATAGCCTTAGCATGGGTGAGTTCTCAAAAACCTTGGATAGTTCCTATACCTGGAACTACAAACATGCATCGCTTGGAAGAAAACATTCAATCAACTTCACTTGAATTCACAAGAGAAGAATTGGCCGAAATGCGAATAGAACTATCTAAATTGCAAGCTTGCGGAGAACGCTATTCCGAAGCCAACCAAAAAATGATTAATAGATAAGATATGGTGGAACAAACAAGATATGAGAGAGGCCTAGAAAAGCTTAAAGAGATAGATGGAGAGGCCGGAGAGAAAGTGATAGACAGCCTAAATGATATTTCTCCTGATGCATATTAATGGAGCTTTAAATACAGGATGTACGGTGAATGAAGTAAAAGAAATAATCTTACAGATGTCCGCCTATGCCGGCTTTCCTGCTTGTATAAATGGAGTGAATACCTTGAAAGATGTATTAGAAGAACGGAAGACCCTTAATATCTGCGATAAAGAAGGAAAGATGACAGATGTAGATGAGGACGCAAATCGTTTGCAGGTTGGAAAACAAGAACTATCCGGCATAGATCGACATGCTATCGAACAATTAGAACATTCATATGCTGACTTTTCGCCTGAGCTTATGAAGTTTACTATTGAATATGCCTATGGCGATATTTTTTCAAGAAGTAATCTAAGTAAAAAACATCGGCAAATAGCAACAATTGCAGCTTTAACGGCTTTGGGGAGATTGCCGCAACTTCAGTTCCACATCAATGCAGGTATAAATGTAGGACTGACGAAAGAGAATATCGAAAATATTATATTGCTAATGAGTGTATATTCCGGTTTCCCATCTGCAATTAATGGTATGAACGTTTTGAAAGATGTCATTATAGTACGAAAAAAATAATGAAACCAACCTGTAAGGGCTGTCTTAGAGTAGCCTATGGATTAATAATATACTCAATTGGAGCTATATCTATGTTTTTTGAGAAGTTTTAAAACCCACAAAGAAATTCAATAGTACTGAATCAAACCGATAGTTGTAATAAAAAAAAGCTGTTAGAACTTCTAACAGCTTTTTTGCACGGGAGGAGAGACTCGAACTCCCGACACCTGGTTTTGGAGACCAGTGCTCTACCAACTGAGCTACACCCGTTCGTGTAATGCGATGCAAATATAGCACCTTATTTTATTTTATCAAATTTTCAGCTAAAAAGGCATAGAAAAAGATTTGCTGATCAGTTGATTTTACCCCCATTTAGTTCAGCATTAATAGTCATAAGTAATTGGTTTCATGTGCTATCTGTTTATCTCTTTTTTATTTTTCTTCCAACGAAAGATATTTTTAATTTTTTGCCAAAATTCTTTCCAAGTATTAAAATCTTCTTGATAGCTAAAACCAACACCTTGCTTATATGGAGATGTTTCGTAAATAATATTATTATTTGAATGATTATAAGCCTTCAATTGTAGCTTTCCGTTCTTACTCAATGCAACCAGAATATCAAAATCACCTACGAAAGCACTGTTGTTATTGGTATTTGTCGATCCTGTTGTGTTTACATTGTTGCTGATATTTCCATTTATGGTAACCCGGTTATTGAATAACTGTGTACTCAGAGCCAATTCTACCTCATCATCGGTAATATCATTTCCCGGACGATAGTTTATTCCTAAATCAAAGTTATCAGAGATGGCAGAAAGCCAATTTGAGAGTTGATTAGAGAGTAGCTCACTCGTAGTTGTGCCCATGAAAGAAGTTCCCATACCGGAGTAAGAACCTTGCAAATATTCCGGAGTGTAGAAGTTCCCCATGACCAGCAACGAAAGCATTTGCCTATTCATGTCTTCTTCAGTACTCATATATTGTTTCAATTCATCTTGAATTCGATCTTCAACGGTAGGAAACTTTATATCAAAGCTGATATTCGGATTACTTAGTTGGTCTTTTAATATAATGTAACAATCAACCGGTACTCGCTGTGTGAAATCATATCCGGAATAGTTATCTGTAATCAAGTCACTCAGCGGAGCCTTAAGCGTATATATGGCCTTAATATCCAGATTTGCAGCCAGCGGATTTCCTGACCATTGAATAGTACTTCCCTGTTCAATGCTGAATCGCTTGTTGAATATATTTTGAAGTGTAAACAGATAATCACCCCAAGTGGCTTCGAACTTTCCAAACATTCCGATATTAAAATCCTGGTCGATGTTGACCTGTAAATTTCCTTTTCCTCGTGCTTGAATAACATCGCCGACCTTAGAATTGAATATTAATTTGAATTTAGCATCGGGAGTAACGGTGAAGTTAAACTTCATGTCAAGTTGACTTTTTGTCTGGACAGAGGAAATTAGATTATTGAAGTTAAGAGTTGAATCGGCTGTGTTATGATTAACAAAGCTCAGGAAATTATAAACCTCAGCTTTCTCATCGCTCATAGGAGCAAAATTGATATCAGTATTTGCTAGTGTTGTTGCAGAACCGGTTATGGCTACTTGTGTGCCTATCCCCGTAATTCGGATGTTTCCTCTTCCGTAGGCTTTCCCGAAAAATTGTTCGTTATCTGCCGATGTTGTGTTTATAATCATTAGATCGTTAGAAAGCATACTCAGATTATACACCATATGATTAAAATTAGTATGCTTTAGCGAACCATTTATAGCACCACTGTGATTCTCATCATCGTAAATTTTGATTTTATCAAATATGATGGAATCTTGACGAAACTTCACCGTATCGTTAAAATGATAATTCACGTTGAGTGCATTAAGTGCAAGCTGAGCTTGGTCGGCTACAAGATCTCCGTCGATGAGTATTTTGCTTTTTTTACCATGAAAAACTACATGTCCGGAGGCATATCCCTTGATGTTCTTGAATATGCTGCTTAACAATGGTGATAGGAAGTTTAATGATATTTTATCGGCATTGGCTGCAATGTGAAGACTATCTGCCGAAGGCTCAAAATATCCGGTAGCTTGAAGATTACCTTGTGGCTGTTCAATATCTAAATGAGCATTGATAGCTTCTTTTGCTTTATTCCAATTACTTTCCAGTTTGATGTTACCTAAGTCTTCATGGTT
The DNA here is from genome assembly GCA_047975205.1 of Mangrovibacterium sp. Classification (GTDB taxonomy): domain Bacteria; phylum Bacteroidota; class Bacteroidia; order Bacteroidales; family Prolixibacteraceae; genus JBKEDC01. The sequence goes on from JBKEDC010000005.1 coordinate 122,568, forward strand.
ATACATTAAATCATCGATATGGAAGTTCCCAACGATATGCATATTGGAAAGCAGACTATACAAGTTTAATTCTCCATTCATAGTTCCATCAAATCGGTGTCTTTGAGGGAGGAATGGGTTTATGTTTTTTAAATCAATATTGGTGAGCTTCAGCTGAATGGAATCATTGCTTTGCTTCGAAGCAATTCCATTGATATACATAGACTGAAAGCTGTTGTTAATCATGAAATTGTTTATGCTGATCGATTTAGAATGGTGAAAAATAATATTCGACGGGCTCACTTGCCAAAGGATATCATTTAAACGAAAGTTTGAACGATGATTAGCGAGAATGATAGTACTGTCAGCGTGAAAATCGATTTGATTAACTAATGTGCCGAAGTTCTCATTATCTACATCACTATGCCAACTTAATTGGTTACTGATTGTATTATCAATGAGATCTGAATTCAAATCAATTCGGAATGGATTTTCATTTCTTCCGACATAAGCTTCATTAATTCCCAACTTCAACCTTATTTTATTTGAAGTTTTTACATTCAACTCCGTATTATGTAATAGGATTGTCGGTGTGATTATGCTACTAATTTGCCCATTTATAAATACATCTTTTTTATGCTCATTTATGCTTCCGACAACATATCCACTATCTACGACAAGAGAGGGGAGAAATGTGTGTAGAATGGGTTGCAGGTTTTTTATTCGCAACTCGAAGTCGAAATCGTTATTGGTTTTCTCTTCCTCATGATAGCCGGCAATATGAGGTAAATAATAATGCAATATGTTTCGAAATGTTTTATATAGCTCAGAATAATTGTATTTACCATTCATTTGATAGTCAGCATAATTGGATTTCAATCTTAGCTTCTTTGTTGAATCGACAGAACTTTGCACGCTGATACTGTCAATATGGAGTGTATCGTATTCTGTAATGAAATACCCGGAGGGTAAATTGACTTCTCCAAACAGATGAGCAAAATCTTCTCCGCTGAAATTAGCATTCATGTTAAGTGCCATTTCAGCTCGGGTATATCTACTCATAAAGTTGAGCTCTTTCAAATTGGCATCATCAAGTTTCAGATTGAAAATAAAATTCGGATTTTTAGGATTCGCATTAGCTAAACCATCAAATTTTAATTTTATATTCTTATCATTCACTGCAATCTTTCCTTCAAACAATTTAGGTTTGATTAATCCATTAAGATTAATGTTTTGATAACAGTAGTTATTGAATGTAAGCGAGTCGAGCCTGCCTTCAACCTGAGCTTGAATAAACTTATTTTTATTGCTCAGTATGCCATTAACCTGCCCTTTGAAGTTAGTAGAGCCTAATCGTTTATTTTGTAGCAGTTCACCTAATTGAAAATTATCGGCTATGAGCTTTCCTTTTGCTTTAATGTTGCTGTTTGTGGAGGGAGAAAAGGAAAGGTTGCCTTCGAGCCGGCCATAATTGGTTTCAAACACTCCTTTAGCTAGGAAATCTTTGGCAGAACCTTTAAAGCTACCATCATATTTAATGATGCCGACACCATGGAGGATTCTATTTAAGAAATCGTTTTGACTAACGAATTTCGACTGCATAATCTCATTTAGGTCATCGAGTTCTAATGAAGATTTTCGTAATATCAGGCTGTATTCTGATTGTTTGAAATTAGGCAATCCATAGGCATAAAAATCACAATTGATAGAGGTCTCTTTTCCCCGTTGGACATGTATATTTTTACCATGAATGCTATCTAACCGACCGCTTATATTACCGCTAAGCTTGAGATATCCTCCCGGATGTTGAATGACAGGAAAGAAGTGAGCAAGGTCTGCCATACTGATTTGGGTAGTTCCCAAACTTAAATCGATATTAGCTTGGGTTATTTTCTCGCCGGCAGTCAGATGCGATTGATCGATAGTGAGATTTAAATCTTTGATAAACGATTTATCCGTAGCAATATTAAAATTAGCTATTTGCAACACCTTATCTTTTTCGGAGAAGCAAGCACTCATATCATTAATTTTGAAATCATCATCTTGAGATACTTTAAGCCCGCTAATCTCAAAATAGAGCGAATCCGGATTTAGCACAAATTGCTGAGCTTCAAATTGAATATCTTGAAGCTTTATTTCTTGCCTGTTTTTATCATTCTCATTATGATGCTTAATAAATACATTATTCAATTCAAAATTCTGACAACTAATACTCCACAGGAAGGGATTTTTCGCATCTTTTTTGCGAAAGCTGTTGAGAATGAAACTGAAATTTGATTCTCTATTGACATCTAGTTTAGAATTTATTTGGCATCCGGAAAGCAGTATGGACTCTAACCCCACTTCCTTTTTATTGATGTTCACATAATCGATAGTAGCGATGAGTTCATCAACATATAGTAGCGTATCGTTTTCTTGATCATTTATTCGAACACCTTCTAAATGCAATTTGTCGAAGAATGAAAATGCTACTTTATTAATAGATACCTCTGTATTTAGTCTGGAGCTTAACTTTTCTGTGAACTGTTTGATTAACCAAGTTTGCACACCACTAAAATGCAAAAGCACATAGAGTGTAAAAAGTAGAGCTAAAATGACTCCGCCTATTCGGGTTATTATTTTTATAAAAGTTTTTATAAGGCTAAATCTTTGTACAAAAATATAATTGAAAAGTATATCACCATGAGTGTATGTTGTTTTTCTTATGAAAAATAGACAAAAAAATGATTATATATTTTATTTCTGAAAGATATAAAGTTCGAAAAACACTTTCTATACCCTATTCTCAAAATAATATGACTACACAAATATATTTTTCATCTATTTATCATCATAGAATACACACAACTAGCGTTTTTTGTTGCTATATGTAAAAAAATATGAGCAGTAAAAATACTTTTTATGACATTAATAAGAAAATATAGCTATTAGAATCTATAGAAAGGAGGATCAGATTTTATTGTATGTTACTATAAATCAAAGCTATAATATTTATTTTTCTATTAATTTTTATTTCTAGAAATTTATTCCGCTCTATTCTGTTTGTATTTTGAAATATTTATATTTGTGGAAAATAAATTAATTTGATAACACAGCATATGAAACCTAACTTTTTATTAGCTCTTTTTCTGCTACTGCATTTGTCGTCGGTATCTGCCCAAGAACTATTGCCATATGAGAATCTCGATTTGTCTATGGAAGAGCGTGTGGAAGATTTAGTAAGTAGAATGACTTTAGAGGAAAAAATCAGCCAGTTGATTGATGCATCAGCTGCTATTGACAGATTGGGAGTTCCTCGCTACAATTGGTGGAATGAATCTTTGCATGGCGTGGCTCGTGCCGGCTATGCCACTGTTTTTCCTCAAAGCATATCAATTGCAGCCTCTTGGGATCAGGATTTGGTGCACGAAGTAGCAAGCAGTATTTCCGATGAAGCTCGGGCTAAGTATAATGAGTATCAAAGAAACGGACAAGCAGACAGGTATCAAGGACTAACCATGTGGTCGCCGAACATTAATATTTTCAGAGATCCTCGTTGGGGAAGGGGGCATGAAACCTATGGTGAGGACCCTTATTTAACAGGAATACTAGGAGGTGCTTATGTGAAAGGATTGCAAGGTGATAATGATAAATACTTGAAAGTTGTGGCTACGGCTAAACATTGGGCAGTGCATTCGGGTCCGGAACCTTTGCGTCATGAATTTGAAGTAAATGTTTCCGATAGAGATCTGTTTGAAACTTATCTGCCGGCATTCCGTATGTTGGTAAAAGATGATCATGTTTATTCGGTAATGGGGGCTTACAACAGTTTTAGAAATGAAGCTTGTTGTTCCAATCATTACTTATTTGATATTCTCCGAAGCAAATGGGGATTTAAAGGTTATGTAGTTTCTGACTGTGCTGCCATTCGCGATATTTGGCGAGATCATAAGCAGGCCGCCGATGCTTCCGAAGCATCGGCAATGGCTCTGAAAGCCGGTACTGATTTGAACTGCGGTAATACTTATACTGCTTTAAAGGAGGCAATGAAGAAAGGATTGTGCACAACTGCCGATATTGATGCAGCAGTGAAACGCCTGTTTTTGGCTCGGTTTAGATTAGGAATGTTTGATCCTAAAGAAGTAGTTCCTTACAGTCGTATTCCATATTCCATGAATAATAATCCGGCACATAACCACTTAGCGCGTAGGGCTTCTCAAGAAAGTATTGTGCTTCTAAAGAATGAAAACCATACTTTGCCTCTTTCCAAAAAAGTAAAAACAATTGCTGTTATCGGGCCGAATGCCGATAATATTCAATCACTTTGGGGAAATTATAGTGGAGTTCCATCAAATCCGATAACTGTTCTTCAAGGCATTAAGAATAAATTATCTCCTGATGTAAACATAATCTATGAACCCGGTTGCGGCTTGGCAAAGGGCATTCCTTTAATGAATACTATTCCTTCCCGATATTTTGAAACCGAAGAAGGACAACAAGGACTAACGGCCGAATATTTTGCAAATAGCGATTTTCAGCAACAACCGCTCTTTACTCAGGTTGATGATAAAGTGGATTTTTGCTGGGATAACGGAACTCCTGATCCTCGATTAAAAACCGGTATGTTTTCAGTGAGATGGTCGGGCTATCTAATTGCTCCTAAAACAGGAACATATTATATATCGGAGTGGAGTAAGCCTTATATGACGGTAACAATAGATGGAACGGAATCGGGCGGTAAAAATGGACATCATCCGCGAGTGCGCCCCAAAGTTTATGAACTCGAAGCCGGCAAAAAGTATAAAGTTGTTGCTGAATATGCAAATACGTGGGGAGATGCCACTGCTCGTTTGATTTGGGCAACTCCTGATGCTAATAAAATGCAAAGGGCTGTTGAGGCTGCCAAAAAAGCAGATGCTGTAGTGTTAGCTCTAGGCTTGAATGAACGTTTGGAAGGCGAAGAAATGAGTGTTGATGTTGATGGTTTTTACCGAGGAGACAGAACATCGCTGAACCTCCCGAGAGAACAAGAGAAGTTGATGAAAGCTATTGTAGCTACCGGGAAGCCGGTAGTATTGACCTTAATTGCCGGAAGTGCACTATCTGTTAATTGGGCTGCCGATAATGTGCCTGCTATCTTGTCGGCCGGGTATCCGGGGCAACAAGGGGGAAATGCAATTGCCGACGTTATTTTTGGTGATTATAACCCTGCCGGTCGTTTGCCGGTCACTTACTATAAATCGGTCGACCAATTACCTGACTTTGAGAATTACGATATGGAAGGTCGAACTTATCGCTACTTTAAACAAGAACCCCTTTATCCGTTTGGTTTTGGATTGAGCTATACTAATTTTGAATATCATAATCTGCAGGTTATTCCTGCCAAAGACGCTTCAGAAGTAAAAGTGTCGGTTGAGGTGACAAATACCGGAGAACGAGTTGGAGACGAAGTAGTGCAAGTGTATCTAACAGATGAAAAATCCTCAACAGAACGTCCCATTCGAACACTTGTTGCATTTAACAGAATTAATCTGAAAATCGGTGAAACAAAAAAGGTGGAGTTCTCGCTTCAACCACGCCGTTTTTCCATGGTAAACAAGAAAGGTAACATTGTGATTGAAAAAGGATATTTTAAAATAACTGTTGGAGGAGAGCAGGAAGGATTCAAAGGAAGGTGTGATGCTCCAACGACAAACACAATTAGCAAGCGTATAGAGTTAGGAAATAATTGGGTACAGCAATTTGATATTTAATTGACTGAAATAGCAATGAAAAATTAAACCTAAAATATAAAAATAGAACTTATGAGATTCAAACAAATAGCACTAATATCCGCATTATTCTTCAGCTTTGTTGCTTGTGCTAAAGATGCTGTTACAAATGATGATAATAACAATGGAGGAGATAACACCGAACTGTCGGAAACAACAATTCTCTTTGATGCCGGCGACACGATTTCAGTGGACTGGACGGCGAGCGAAAAACCTCATGTAACAGGAACAATTGAAAATGAAGACGGGCTTTTAAGCTATTCGGCCGTATTGATGAATGAAAACGGCGATAAAAAAGTATTGTTCACCAATAAAGCAATAGAAGGCACAAATTATAACTTCAACATGGAAGTTGATTATGCTTATAATTCGAACAGATTATTGGTGTCGGTTCGCGATGCAAATAATAAGTTGACTCAAGATACTTTATATATCCATGTCTATACACCTGGATCCGGTTTAAATATCGCCTTTCCCGGAGCAGAAGGATATGGAAGAAATACTACCGGGGGAAGAGGAGGTAAGGTCATTTACGTAACTAACTTGAATGACACGGGGGCTGGTTCCTTACGAGCAGCCATAAACACGAAAGAACCCAGAATCGTGTTGTTCAAAGTTTCAGGCACAATTGCTTTAAACTCAGAATTAAGCATATCGAACGGAAATATTACCATTGCCGGACAAACAGCTCCCGGTGATGGAATTACGCTTAGAAATTATCCGGTAACGGTAAAATCTGATAATGTGATCATACGCTATGTGCGTTTCCGAATGGGAGATAAGGCAAAAGCAGAGGGTGATGCACTAGGTGGACGATTTCATAAAAACATTATGATTGACCACTGCTCGATAAGTTGGTCTACCGATGAAGCTTGCTCATTCTATGCCAATGAAAATACAACCGTACAATGGACTATTATTTCCGAAAGTTTGGCAAATTCTGTACATGCCAAGGGAGCTCATGGATATGGTGGTGTTTGGGGAGGAAAAAACGCTTCTTTCCATCATAACCTGATGGCAAGCCATTCCAGTAGAACTCCTCGATTTGGAGAAACACCCGATAATGATTTTGCATTAACTGATTTAGTAGATGTGCGTAATAATGTTTATTATAACTACGCCGGTGAAGGTTGTTACGGAGGTGAGGGAATGAATATCAATATTGTAAATAACTATTACAAGCCGGGACCTGCAACTCCCGATAATGGAAAGGCTTATCGAATTGCACAATTGGGACCATATATATCTAACACATCAAGTCCGATATTTGGCGTGTGGGGAACTTTCTATGTTAATGGAAATTATGTCTATGGTCATTCGGAAACTACAAACGATAATTGGAATTATGGTATTTACAATCAATTCTGGCATACTTTTAATGAAGGTGGAGAGTTTGCTTATATGAATACAGAAGAATCAAGAAATGCCATGCACTTAAGAGCCCCGCTCAAATCAGGAACCGTTACGACGCATACGGCAGAGAAAGCTTATGAGTTAGTGCTTAATTATGCCGGAGCATCTTTGAGTCGTGATGAAGTTGATGAAAGAGCTGTTAATGATACGCGAGCAGGTTCGGCAAGCATTATGGATGGAGGTAACGGAAGTACAAATGGTTTGATTGATACACAAGATGCGGTTGGAGGATGGCCGGAGTTGGTATCAACAGATGCTCCGAAAGATACTGATAGTGACGGAATGCCGGATGAATGGGAAACGACAAATAGTTTAAATCCAAATGATGCGTCTGATGCTCAAAAAACAGCAGTCGATGGTGAGTATCCGAATATTGAGGCTTATATTAATGGCTTAGTGAGCAATATAACTAACAGTCAGAATGGAGAGAAGTAACATAATAGATATCTGTTACTGATGAAATGAAGGCGTCTCAAAAGGATGCCTTCTTTTTTATTTTCACGCCTACATACCTCCCTAAAGTTTGTGTTTTGATAGCCATTGAAATATCTTTTTTTATAGAATATCGATTAATTTGATGAAAGAGGCGTGGACTAAGAAGGTATTTTTACCTCTTTTGTATAGAAAAAGAAAAGATTAATCTACTTTTGTTCTCTTGTAGGTTATAAAAGGAATAATATACGAGTATAGCGAGTTAATAATTAAGTATATGACTGCAATTGCAAATCAAAATATATGGATAACCGGTGCTTCGTCGGGCATAGGTGAGGCTTTGGCTGTGGCATGTGCTAAACAAGGAGGATTCCCGATTCTTACGGCAAGAAATATGGAAAAGCTTAAAGAAATCCGGCAAGAATGTTTGAAATACACTTCTAAGTGTTGGGTTTTTTCCGCCGATCTTTCAAAAACTGATGTTATTAATAAGCTGTTTGAAGAAGTGCGGGCAGAGTGCGGGCAGATACATATACTCATTAATAATGCAGGACGGAGTCAACGTTCTTATGCTATTGATACTCCTTATGAAAATGATTATGCTATTATGCAGCTGAATTTTTTATCGGTCATCAAGCTGAGCAAATTTGTGTTGAAGCATATGCAAGCTCAAAAGGTGGGTCATATTGTTGTTGTTGGAAGTATTACCGGGAAATTTGGTTTTCCTATGCGCACAGCTTATTCGGCTTCAAAGCATGCACTGCAAGGTTATTTCGAATCATTGCAATGCGAAATGACAGGTAGCCTCATAAACGTTACCATTGTACATCCGGGGCGAATTCAAACTAACATTTCTCGGAATGCACTTATCGAAAACGGGAAATCATACAATAAGATGGATGATGGGCAAGCCGGAGGAATGCCTGCCGAAACATGTGCCGATCAAATAATAAGAGCGATAAAAAGAAATAAAAAAGAAATATTAGTAGGGAAGAAAGAGATTCTGATGGTTTACATTCGTCGGTTTGCACCTTGGTTATACTACAAGATGGCACCGAAGATAAAGAACTAGAGAATGTGTAAGTTATAATCCCTATTTATAGAAATAAAACATATATTCATGAGTAAAAAAAACATAATTGGTATTCAGCAAGTAGGTATAGGTGTGAACGATGTAAAACAAGCTTGGAAGTGGTATCGAAAAGCTTTCGGCATGGATATCAATATTTTTGAGGATACTGCGGTGGCTAAGTTAATGAAGCACTACACTAACGGGAAAGAGTGTGAACGATATGCCGCCTTGGCCATGAATTTAGAAGGGGGTGGAGGTTTTGAAATTTGGGAGCACACTGGTTTTAAAGCACAAGCTCCAAAGTTTGATGTAAGACTTGGTGATACCGGTATCTTTATTGTTAAGATGAAGTGCAGAGATGTAGCTATGGCTTATCAATATCATGAACAAATGGGCTGCCAATTGCTTTCTGGAATCGAGAAAGACCCTTCCGGAACAGCGCATTATTATTTGAAAGATCCATACAACAATATATTTGAAGTAATACATGATACCTCTCATTATAAGAAACAAAAGTCGGTTACTGGTGGCGTTTTGGGTGTTGTTGTCGGTGTGAGTGATATCGATAAAGCTTTGGAAGTTTACGCAGGTATCTTGGAATATGATGTTGTTGAATATGACAAGAACGATTTTTTTGATGATTTCTCAGGATTACCCGGAGGTGAAGAAAAATATCGCAGGGTGTTGTTGAAACATCGAGAGCGTTCGGGAGCTTTCAGTCGTTTGTTTGGAGCTACTCAAATTGAATTGGTACAAGCCTTGGATCGTGAACCTAATTATATCTTTAAAGATAGAATATGGGGTGAGTTAGGCTACATTCATGTTTGTTTTGATATGACCGGCATGAATGATCTAGAGAAAGAGAGTGCAGCTAAGGGGTATCCGTTTACAGCTAACAGTGCAGATAGTTTTGATATGGGTGTAGCTGCAGGTCATTTTGCTTATATATCAGATCCGGATAACACGCCCATTGAATTTGTAGAAACGCATAAACTTCCCATTGTTGAGAAATTGGGTTGGTATATGAAGCTTCAAAATAGAGATCCTAAAAAGCCACTGCCGAATTGGATGGTGAATACGGTGGCTTGGGGACGAATAAAAGATTAGTTTTATCTACCTTTGTAAATATGGAAAACAAGAAAAAGGCAGTAGTGCTTTTGTCAGGAGGACTTGATTCGACAACAGCACTGCATTTGGCAAAATCGAAAGGTTTTGAACTTTATGCACTGACTATGAACTATGGTCAGAAGAATATCGTTGAAATGCAAAAAGCACAGAAACAAGTGGAACTAGCCGGTGTGAAGAAACATTTTGTGGTAGATATGCAAATGAATCAGTGGGGAGGCTCGGCTCTTACAGACGAATCGATGCCGGTGCAAGAAGGTCATCCGGATAGCGACACAATTCCAACTACTTACGTACCTGCTCGAAATATGGTATTTTTAGCTATGGCTGCATCTGTGGCCGAAGCTGTTGGTGCTCAAGATATTTTCATTGGGGTTAGTCAGGTTGACTTTTCGGGCTATGTTGATTGTAGGGAAGAATTTATTGAAGCTATGGAAAATGCCATTAACCAAGGAACTGTTTGTGCAGTGGTTGATAAAAGACCTATTAAGGTAAATGCTCCTTTCATTAATATGACTAAAGCTGAGGAAATTAAACTGGGTTTAGAATTGGGCGTTGATTACAAATATACACACACATGCTATGCTCCGGTAGAGAAACCTTGTGGCAAATGTGATAGTTGCTTGCTTCGCGCCAAAGCGTTTTCTGAAGTTGGTATCTCAGACCCAGCACTCGATTAAGCTATGGATGAAAAAGAATTTCTTACTCATCTTGGTGCACGAAGTAATTCGCCTGCCAAGTATGATAAATCTTTATTGGAAAGAGTTCCCCGGTCATTTAATCGAGAACAATATGGTATTTCGGGTAAAGAGTTTGTAGGTTTAGATTGCTGGCATAATTATGAGGTGAGTTTTCTTACTACCGGTGGACTGCCTATTGCCGGAATAGTTAAAATCAATATACCGGCTCGTTCTGAATTTATTGTTGAAAGTAAATCATTAAAGCTTTATTTCAACTCTTTCAATATGGAACATCTTAACGAAACTGTAGAACAATCTATCCAGAAAATACTTGAGACGGCAGAATACGACCTTTCTTACTTACTTGAATGTAATGTAAAATTGGCATTTTTCACCAATGATTGCATACAAGAAGAGAATGAGTTATTAGATTACGATTGCGTTGATAATATAGACGGAGCAGAATTGGTAGCTTTTAACAGCTACAATGAGAATCCATCTTTATTAAAGGCAAAACAAGCTGATAATGCGCCCCAGAAGTTGATGTCTCATCTATTGCGCAGTAACTGTAAGGTAACCCATCAACCGGATTGGGGTTCTATATTTATTTATATTGACGGCAATAAGCATATTGATGAGCTAAGCTTGTTGAAATACATCGTTTCCTTTAGAAATGAATTTCATTTTCATGAAGAAATATGTGAAATGGCTTACCATCGAATTATGGAGCTTTATCGACCTGATGAATTAATGGTAGCCTGTTTGTATACTCGAAGAGGAGGTATTGATATCTGCCCCATTCGGACAACAAATTCAAAGCTTATTCCAAAATCATTTAGCAATGTTCATCAATTAGCTAAACGTCCTTCAAGAATGTAATTAAAGAAGCTTTTGCCGCTATTGCAAACAATAGAGGCAAAGGCTATCTTTCTATCCCGATTGATTTCTTATCTTTGTGCCGAATTTTTATTTGCAACAAATGATTTCAGTCGATAATCTGATTGTTCGCTTCGGCGGATATGAACTATTCAAAAATGCTTCGTTTTTAATTTCTCCGAAAGATCGTATTGGTTTAGCCGGGAAAAATGGTGCTGGAAAATCTACGATGCTAAAGATATTAGCCGGAGAACAAGAACCCAGCGAGGGAAAAGTTACCGGGGATAAATATGCACGTATAGGATATCTTCCTCAGCATATGGTGGTGAATAACACCAAAAGTGTTTTCGAAGAAACGAAAACCGCCTTTATTGAAGTGTTGGAAATGCAGGCTGAAATAGAGCGTTTAAATCATGAAATTACTACTCGTGAAGATTACGAATCGGATAGCTACATGCAACTTATCGAGGATGTGACCGATTTAAACGACCGTTTTCATATGTTCGGAGCAACTAATATGGAAGCTGAAATTGAGCAAACACTAAAAGGTTTAGGTTTTAAGCGAGAGGATTTTGAACGTCAAACCTCGGAATTTAGCGGTGGTTGGCGAATGCGTATTGAATTAGCAAAGATATTATTGCGTAAACCCGATCTATTTCTCCTTGATGAGCCTACTAACCACCTGGATATAGAATCTATTCAATGGCTAGAGGGTTTTTTAAGTAATTATAATGGAGCTGTAGTTTTAGTGTCGCATGATCGTGCATTTTTAGATAATGTGACAAACCGAACGATCGAAATATCATTAGGGAAAATATACGATTACAAGGCTAATTATTCTAAATACCTTGTGTTGAGAACCGAGGCTCGAGAAACTCAGTTGGCAGCTTATCGAAATCAGCAGAAGCTTATTCAAGAAACGGAAGATTTTATTGAACGTTTCCGTTATAAGGCCACCAAAGCCGTGCAAGTGCAGTCTCGTCAGAAAATGCTTGACAAAATCGATCGTATCGAGATTGATGATGAAGATAACTCCAAACTAAACATTAAGTTTCCTCCGGCCCTTCGTTCCGGTCAGGTGGTTGTCGATTGTAAATCACTTTCTAAAAGTTACGGCTCACATGAGGTGCTCAATGATATAAACTTAACTATTGAGCGAGGCGATAAAATAGCGTTTGTAGGTAAAAATGGTGAAGGTAAAACTACTCTGGCTCGAGTCATTCTTCAAGAATTAGATCACACCGGAGAAATGACTATCGGACATAATGTGAAGATTGGATATTTTGCTCAAAATCAAGCGCAACTCCTCGATGAGAATATAAGTATATTCGATACAATAGATGCTATTGCAGTAGGTGATATTAGAACAAGAATTCGAGATATTCTCGGTGCTTTTATGTTTTCAGGAGAAGATGTAGATAAAAAAGTAAAAGTGTTGTCGGGAGGTGAGCGTATGCGTCTGGCCATGATTAAACTTTTGCTCGAGCCTGTAAACTTCTTAGTGATGGATGAGCCTACTAACCACTTAGATATTCGATCAAAGGAAATGCTTAAAGAAGCTCTTGCATCTTATGATGGTACTGTGCTTGTTGTTTCTCACGATCGTGAATTCTTAGATGGGTTGGTTAACTGTGTATATGAGTTTAAGGACAAAAAAGTTAAGCAACATTTAGGAGGTATATATGATTTCTTGGAGAAAAAGAAAATGGAATCATTTCGAGAATTAGAACAGGCTCCAAGTGTGCCCAAAGCCACTGTTATTGAGAAAACGATTGAGGAACAAACGGAGCCATCAGCAACAGAACTGAGTTATAATGAACGAAAAGAGATAAATAAGAATATTTCGCGCTTGGAGAAACAAATAGAAAACGATGAAAATAACATTGAACGATTTGAGAATAGGATAGCTGAATTGGATGAGTTATTATGTCTTCCTGTAAATCAAAATAAATCTGAATTGTTTGAAGAATATGAACAAGTAAAAAAAGATTTAGAAAATACAATGAAGATTTGGGAAAAAAATACGGAAGAATTAGAATATAATAAAGCCTCCTTAATTTAAATACGACGAAACACATTAATAATAAACAACAAGAAATGCATTACGATAGACGCCCCAAAAAGAAAAATGATGATATTGTATTCGGCATCCGCGCCATTATTGAGGCCATTAACTCCGGTAAACAAATTGAAAAAGTACTTTTGAAAAGAGGTCAAGGAGACCTTTATAAAGAACTTTTTGATACTATTAAGCAGAATCAAGTTCCTTGTCAGCATGTGCCTATTGAGAAGTTGAATCGAATTACGATGAAAAATCACCAAGGAGCAATCGCTTTTGTGTCGCCTATCACCTTTGAAAATATGGAAACCTTTCTTCCAACACTTTATGAGGAGGGAAAAAATCCTTTTATCTTGATACTTGACCAAATTACAGATGTACGCAATTTCGGTGCAATTGTTCGCACAGCAGAATGTGCCGGTGTTCATGCGATATTGGTTCCGGAAAAAGGAGCTGCTAGTATAAACGGAGATGCAATGAAAACATCAGCCGGAGCACTGCATTTAGTCCCTATATGCCGAACAAGGAATCTTAAAGATTCAGTGAGATTTTTGCAAGAATCCGGACTGAAGGTAGTAGCAGCCTCAGAAAAAGCAAAAGATAGCTACACTGAAGTAAGTTACAAAGATCCTGTTGCTATTGTGATGGGATCAGAAGAGTTTGGTATTAGCGATGATATTGTTAAACAGGCTGATCATCTTGTTCAGATTCCAATACTAGGACAAATTCAATCGTTAAACGTTTCGGTTGCTGCCGGTTTACTTGCTTATGAGGTTGTTCGTCAGCGATAAAATAAATATCGAATAAAAGCAAACCAAATATACAGAATAAAACCGTTCTGATTTGGTTTGCTTTTGACTTATTCTTGTATATTTGGACTCCAATTAACAAACGTATTAAAACCGAGTGTCAAATGAAAAAGATTCATCTTCTACTACTTGTTATGCTTATCGGATTGGCTTTGCATGCAAAAGAAACTACTGCCGACTTCATCGTAGACAGCAGAGGTGACGGAAACTTCAGAACTATCCAAGAAGCAATTAATGCAGTTCCTGATTTTCGAAAATCGGAAACTGTTATATTTATTAAAAACGGAGCATATAAAGAAAAACTCGTTTTACCTGCAAGCAAAACAAACGTAACTTTTGAAGGAGAAGACAAAATGCAAACAATCATTACTAATGATGATTATGCTCAAAAGAAAAATGTTTTCGGTGAAGAAATGGGAACTACCGGATCGTCTGGATTCTTTGTCTTCGGAGACGGTTTTAAAGCAGAGAATATTACATTTGAGAATTCTGCAGGTCCGGTAGGACAAGCTGTTGCTGTTCGAGTTACTGCAGATAAAGTTGCATTCTATAACTGTCGTTTCTTAGGCAACCAAGATACACTATACCCCAATGGCAAGCACAGCCGTCAGTATTATAAAGATTGTTACATTGAAGGAACTGTTGATTTCATTTTTGGTTGGGCAACTTGCCTATTCGATAATTGCATTATTTTTTGTAAAACTGCCGGATATATAACTGCAGCTTCAACAGATAAAAACAATAAGTTCGGATTTGTATTTCGTAATTGTCATATTACAGGAAATGCTTCTGAAAGTTCGTTCTATCTTGGACGACCTTGGAGACCATATTCTAATGTCGTTTACTTGGGATGTCAAATCGATAGTCATGTTAAGCCGGAAGGCTGGAATAACTGGGGAAAAGAATCAAATCAACAAACAGCATTTTATGCTGAATATAAATGTAATGGTGATGGTGCCAATATAGAGAAGCGAGTTGAGTGGTCGCATCAACTAACTGATGAGCAAGCGACTCAATATACCATAGAAAATATTTTTAGTAAAGATGCCAATATGCCGACCTATGACGCTGATTGGATTCCTTAATGTTAATACCTGATCAAACAATGAAAATGCAATTTAGAAACACATTTCTTTTGCTAGGGCTAATGTTTGTTTGCTTAACAAGCTTAGCTGCCAAAACAAAATATGAGCTGATAGTTGCTCAAGATGGTAGTGGACAATATACTTCTATTCAGGAAGCTATTAATGATACGAAATCATTCCCCGATGCTCCAATCACTATAAAAATCAAAAAAGGTGTGTATCGTGAAAAAGTATGTGTTTATGCTTGGAATAACAAGTTGACACTTATCGGAGAAGATCCCTCAAATACAATAATTACCTATGGAGACTACTTTGAAAGTATAAATTTGGGTAGAAACAGTACTTTTCATACTTACACACTTAAAATAGAATCAAACGATGTGACCATTGAAAATATAAGTATTATCAACTCTGCAGGTCGAGTAGGGCAGGCTGTAGCTTTGCATCTTGAAGGCGATAGGTGTCAAATTAAAAATTGTAGATTACTAGGCAATCAAGATACACTTTATGCTGATGGTGAAGGATCTAGGCAATACTTCAATCAATGCTATATTGAAGGGACAACAGACTTCATTTTCGGACAAGCCACAGCTATCTTTGATGATTGCGAATTGCATAGTAAATCAGATTCTTATATTACTGCAGCGAGTAGCCTCGAGAATCAGACCTATGGCTTTGTATTCAGACGTTGTAAGCTGACAGCTCAATCAGGAATAACAAATTGTTCATTAGGGAGACCTTGGCGAGATTATGCCAAGGTTGTTTATCTAGATTGCGAAATGGGAGCTCATATAAAAGCAGAAGGATGGAGCAACTGGGGAAAGACTGACCGATACCAAACAGCTTATTATGCTGAATACCAATCAAGCGGTGAGGGAGCTGATGCTAATGATAGGATTAATTGGTCGCATCAATTAAGTAAAAAAGAAGCTAAGAAATATACTATTGAAAACATATTCAACAAGTTGAAGCATGACACTTGGAATCCAACTAAATAAGAAGTACATGAAAACCAATTTACGAAACATTATTAGTGGAACTTTTTTGCTGGTTTTTGTTTTTACTGGCTGTAACTCAAAGGAATCTTCTGTTATGGAGCAGTGTTCGTTGCATCAAGATGTATCGTTGAGTGGGTTAAACATTCCCTTTGATATGCCCAAAGTGCAATTGCCAATGTTCAAAAAAGATACATTTAACATTAAGGACTTTGGAGCTGTAGCAAATGATCATTCACTGAATACTAATGCTATAAATAAAGCGATTAAACATTGTTCTGAATCAGGAGGTGGTGTTGTTCTTATACCTGCAGGTATGTGGAATACCGGACCTATTTATATGCACAGTAATGTAAACTTACATACTGAAAGTGGAGCATTCATCTCATTCACTCCGGATGTTAATCATTATAAACTTGTTCAATCTTATTTCGAAGGGAATAATGTATTGCGTTGCGAATCGCCAATTATGGGTGCTAATTTAGAAAATGTAGCAATTACGGGAAGTGGCATATTTGATGGGAATGGCATAGCGTGGCGTGTTATTAAAAAAGGTAAGATGACCGGCAGCCAATGGAAAGAAATCACTAAAAAAGGAGCACTGAGTGACGATGGTAAACGGTGGTATCCCGATGCAGCTTATCGTGATGCACAAGAGAATCCTAAAATCTTACCACAAGCTAGAACTGCTGAAAACATGCAACAATATAAAAGATATCTCCGTCCGGTGATGGTAAGTCTGGTGAATTGTAATAAACTACTTCTTGATGGTGTAACTTTCCAAAATTCACCGGCATGGAATGTTAATCCGCTGATGTGTAAGAATGTTACGATAAATAGGCTCACTATTCGTAATCCATGGTATTCTCAGAATGGCGATGGATTAGACTTGGAATCTTGTAGCATAGGAACGATAACAAACTGTACGTTTGATGTGGGAGATGATGCTATATGCATAAAATCCGGTAAAGACAAGGAGGGTAGGGAACGAGGAAAACCAACAGAATTGTTTGTAATCAAAGATTGTATTGTTTATCATGGACATGGAGGATTTGTGCTTGGCAGTGAGATGTCGGGTGGTGTAAAGAATTTATATGCTAAGAATCTTACATTTATAGGTACGGATTGCGGTTTGCGTTTTAAATCGGCACGCGGACGGGGAGGTTTAGTAGAAAACATTTGGATGGAAGATATTCACATGAGTGAAATTCCAACCGAGGCTATTCGCTTTAACCTATACTATGCCGGAAAATCAGCTGTGGAAGATCCGATAACCGGTGACCTTATTGTAGCCGAGCTACCTGTTTCGGAAGAAACTCCGGCATTCCGAAACATGCATTTTAAAAATATTTATGTTGATGGGGCTAATATGGCAATGAAAGTTATGGGAATACCGGAGATGCCGGTTGAGAATATCACGTTTGAAAATATGCTTATTCGAGCAAAACAAGGTATTCACATGAATTATGCAGATAAGTTTAATTTCAATAACGTCCATTTAAAACTAGATATGCCGGGAGTAGCAGCTCAGATTTCGAATAGCCAAGATATTCATTTCTCAGCTTTCGATGTGCAAGGTGAAAACCAACTTTTCAAAATAGGAGGGAACTCAACGAAAAACATATCAGTGAACATGAAGAATAGAAAACTTACTGATGTTGATATGCAAGTACTTGAATCAATCAAAAGTCAGGTGAAGATTATCAATTAGAATAAAAGTAATCCACTAATAATAGTTGAAAAAAATAGCGTGTTCTTTTTTAGAACACGCTATTTTCATGATATAACCAACTGAGATTATTTGTTCAGCTTGAACTCACCGGCATTGTATCTGCGGAAATAATCTTTGGCAGCAACTCGTACCTTTTTAGAAAGCAATAATGCACTTATCATTGTAGGGAAAGCCATCAAAGCGTATGCTGTATCAATAATGTTTACGATTGTTCCCATAGCTGCTACTGATCCAACAACAGTTAAAACTAATACAATATAGTTGTAATAGTGTGCACGATGTGCCCCGAATAGGAAGTTGGTACACTTTGAACCATAGTAAGGGAAAGCGAACAGAGTTGACATGGAGAAGAACAATACGCAAATCATGAGAATGTGCTTACCAAAAGGAATGCTTTGCCCAAAAGCTTGAGCAGTAAGAGAAACTCCCTCTGCATCTGATGACTTCCAAACTCCGGTAATAATAAGAGCCAAAGCTGTCATGGTACAAACGATAAGTGTATCGATAATCGGGCCTAACATAGCCACTAGACCTTCACGAACGGGTTCGTCGGTTTTTGCAGCTCCGTGAGCCATCGGAGCTGAACCCATACCTGCTTCGTTTGAGAAAGCTGCTCTACGAATACCTGTGATGATTAACGCACCGAGTACCCCACCAAAAACAGGTTCCCCGTTGTAGTTGTCGCCGGTGAAAGCATCGTGAAAGATAAGTTTGAAACTTGGTATAATTTCATGAGCATTCGAGAAAATGATGTATAACACGGCTATTACATAAATAACCACCATAATAGGAACAATTTTTCCGGTAACCTCGCCAATCCGCTTGATCCCTCCTATGATTACCAAGCCTACAATTACGGCGATGACTATCCCGATAATCAATTTGGTTACGGTTTCAGAGGCAAATCCTACCGGACCTAAATAAATGTCATATACAACTTGAGTAAGTTGATTGGCCTGAAAGAGGGGTAGCACACCAACCATGGCTGCTACAGAAAAGAAAATTGCTGCAGGCTTCCATTTTTTGCCTAGTCCTTCGACCATCCAGTACATGGGTCCTCCTTGTATCTCGCCTGAACTGTCTCGTCCTCTGTACATAACAGCTAGTGTACATGTGAAAAATTTTGTAGCAACACCCACAATTGCAGAAACCCACATCCAAAAAATGGCTCCGGGTCCTCCCACTGTAATGGCAACAGCAACTCCTGCAATATTTCCCATTCCAACAGTCCCTGCAATAGCTGTTGATAGTGCTTGATAGTGCTTCAACTGCCCATCTTCTTTTTCATTGTCATATTTTCCGCGCACAATTTGTATGGCGTGTCCTAAATACCTGAAAGGCGCAAATTTAGTACTTATCAGAAAGTACAAACCGCCTCCAATAAGCAAAATTAAAAGGGGATATCCCCACGCTAAGTTTGATAGTTGTTTTGTTAGTTCTACGAAAGAGTTTTGCATATGCTATACGTTTCATTTTTATTCCCTCCAGAAAAGAGGTTATTATGATTAAAAATGCAAAATAGACATATTTTACTGTATAAAAATACATTTGATGATATTAAAACACAATTTAACCCGCTTTATGCAATAAAAGGTACAATGTAACCTCAAATTCTGATAAAATAGCATGTTTTTGGAATGGAACGCAACACTATATATAGTAAATGATGAAAAATTTAAACAAAATGCGCGTGGTATTTTTACCATATTTATTTTAATGATTTTGGATTATAATACTTCCTGTATTCAACAAATCTCCCCTCTATTTATGGTGCAATAATGGCCTTGATTTTTAATTTTTCTACTCATTACAACATCATAATCACCAGGCTGATTACTTTATCTTTAAATTATAAAGTTATGGTTCTTCCACCTAGCTTGTTTTTTATCAATTATAAATTATTATTGCCCTACTTTTTGATTTTTCCTTTAATTATAATGTAATAATTTGCTTCTTCATCAATCTTCATGTCAGATTATATTGATGTTGTTGCTATTCTTAATTTGCTGTTTGTTAATAGAATATGATGATATTTTTCATTCTGCAATTGGTTTGTAGTTGTATTTAGACTATGGTATTTTATAAACCAAACAGAAAAAATGCTATCTGTATTTTTTCTGTTTATTGAAATAATACTTTCCGTAAACATTATTAAACTACTTTATACTCAGTTCCTCTTTAATAAGTATTAATGTAATATATTATTTATTTGAAAGGAAAATAATTTAGAATTAAAATATAAGCCCTACAACAAAATAAAGAATAGCTGAATTTGAGAATTTACACCGTGTAAATAAAATATTTCATAATTTTCTCACCTAACACTCTACTTTTTAAGTAAAATGATTATACTTGCACTGCAATTCTAGCGAAATCGATTCTTGATTTTGTCATTCACATAAAAAATATTTAAACAAAAGCGTGTTGTATATGTATGATTTTGGCTTAATTATATATCCACAAACACACAATAATTGAACACTATGTACGTAAAAAACGACCTAGATAAGAAGGTGGTTTCTGAATTAAAGGAGATTGCTAAATCATTAGGTATTAAGAGGCTTGATTCCTATAAAAAAGAGGAGCTTGTGTATAAAATATTAGATGTTCAGGCTGAGAAAAAAGCCGAAACTCAGATACAAGCAGAGGAAACAAAACCTAAAAAGACTCCTCGCCCAAAGAAACACCCTGCACAATCCAAAGGTGTGTCGAAAGCAGAAATAAAAGAGCCGGAAATTAAATCTGATGAAAAAAAGGAAACGAAAGAAAGCAAAGTTGAAAGCGTTTCTGATGTGGTAGAAAAAGTAGCAGATACCGTGAGTACGGATAAACCGGATTCGAATGGGGAAAACAAGGTAGAGAATAAGGAACGCAGACCCAAAAGACCTCGTAAGCAAGTGGCAGGAAAAGTGCCGGAAGAGAAAGAGGCAGAAGCTTCAAAAGAAGTGACGGAAAATAAAGAGAATGGTGCTCCTAAAGAAAAAGAGGCGACAGTTTCGGAGCCAACGATTCCTGCAGAGGGAGAAAGACCACAGCATAGAGAAAATAATCGGAAACAAAATAATAACCGTAAGCAGAATAACAATCGTAAACAACAAGAACCGGCTTATGATTTCGGTGATTTGATTACGAATATCGGGGTGCTTGAAGTTATGCCTGACGGTTATGGCTTTTTGCGCTCAAGTGATTATAACTATTTAAGCTCTCCTGATGATATTTATGTGTCACAGTCGCAAATTAAATTATTTGGTTTAAAAACCGGCGATACAGTGCACGGAGCAATTCGTCCGCCTAGAGAAGGTGAGAAATACTTTCCATTACTAAAAGTATTGGAAATAAACGGTCGCACTCCTGGTTATATCAGAGATAGAGTGCCGTTTGATCATTTAACCCCTCTGTTTCCAAATGAAAAATTTAATATCACCGGAAATGGACATGGAAATATCTCGGCTCGGGTGGTTGATTTGTTTGCACCTATAGGTAAAGGACAACGCGGATTAATTGTAGCTCCTCCTAAAACAGGTAAAACAATGTTGCTGAAAGAAATAGCTAATGCCATTGCCGATAATCATCCGGAGGTATATATGATTGTGCTCTTAATTGATGAGCGTCCGGAAGAAGTAACAGACATGGCACGCAGTGTGAATGCTGAAGTAATATCTTCAACATTTGATGAACCTGCCGAACGCCATGTTCGCGTAGCTAATATGGTGCTTGAGAAAGCAAAGCGCATGACAGAATGTGGTCATGATGTAGTTGTACTTTTAGATTCTATAACTCGATTGGCTCGTGCCTATAACACCGTAGCTCCTGCTTCAGGTAAAGTATTGTCGGGGGGTGTTGATGCAAATGCATTACACAAACCTAAACGTTTTTTCGGTGCCGCGCGTAACATTGAAGATGGGGGATCGCTAACCATCTTGGCAACCGCCCTTACTGAAACCGGATCTAAAATGGATGATGTTATCTTTGAAGAATTTAAAGGTACGGGCAATATGGAACTACAACTTGATCGTAAGTTATCTAATAAACGTATCTTCCCGGCAGTTGATATTGTGTCATCAAGCACGCGCAGAGATGATGCACTTCTATCTCAATCGGTGATGGATAAGGTCTATATCCTTAGGAACTATTTAGCAGATATGAATTCCATCGAAGCTATGGAATTTTTACGAACTCGATTGGTTAGAGCAAGTTCTATTGAAGAATTTTTAATATCAATGAATGATGGATAGACAAGCTCAATCCAAATAGCATGAATAAGCCCGAGATGTACTTTAAGCATTTCGGGCTTATTTGTATCAAATCGTTCCTTAGTTTTCGTAAAACGGAATTAATTGTCTTCTGCAGAAATAAATTTTAACATAAATCTAGCTTATTAATGAGTGCTTACTTATGTTGTTAATAGAAATATATTACTTTTGTGAGCTATGGTGGTAAAGTCAACTTGAAAAATATTCAATATGTAATTTAAGGAACTTTAAGTTATGAAAATTAAAACCATGATTGTTTGATGAAAAAATTTTTCTTGGTCTTGTTGGTTTTATTTGTAGTTAAATCAACTTATTCGCAATCCTTGCAAGCCACGGCAGATGTCGGTCTTTGGGGTGGGGGAAGCGGATACCAGGGAGACATGACACAAATTGATCGCTTAGGTTCTGTTGGAGGTGCAGTAGGGGGATTTTTTCGTTATAACTTTAATCCAAGATACGCTATTCGAGTTAGTGGCATGTTGGGGAATGTTAGCGGGACAGGCAAATTTGATGATATTTCCTGGGAATTCTCAAAGCCAGTTTCCGATTTTTCGGTAGTTTATGAATTTAATTTCTGGCCTTATTTGATAGGAAGTTCAAAACATAACATTACCACTTTTTTAACATTGGGGTTTGGAGTCAGTACTTATGCTGATGCAACCCAACTTAGTGGGGCAATCATTAATGGAGTATATACTCCACCGGTTCCGGACGGTTCAAATAGAGCATCTTCGGTGGCGGCTTTTAATATTCCGCTAGGTTTTGGTTTTAAATTTAATGTAACAAAACGACTCGGTATGGGTGCTGAGTTTGTATTGAGGAAATATTTCGATGATCGTTTAGATAACTTAAACGATCCTCGGGCTTATACAATAGAGGAAACGGGTGAGGTTGTCGGTTATACAACTGCCTTACACAATAACGATTGGACCTTTCATTTGGGAGTTTTTGTGTGTTACCAAATTTTTAGAGCAGATAAGAATTGTGCTCTGTATGATTAATAAAACAACAATAGAAGCTAGTTTTAATGAGCTTGATAGATAATTTAGATAAGTCGAATATTCCGGAACACGTAGCCATTATCATGGATGGTAATGGTCGTTGGGCGAAAAAGCATGGGCAGGAACGATTTGTAGGTCACGAAAGAGGGGCTGAAGCTGTTCGTAACGTCTTAAAGTCGGCCGGCAAGATTGGAATTAAGTTTCTGACTCTATATACTTTTTCAACAGAAAATTGGTCAAGACCCGAAGAAGAAGTTACAGCTTTAATGTCACTGCTCGTTCGTTTAATTGAACATGAAACTCCAAACTTGAAGAAAAATGATGTTCGGTTGCAGGCTATCGGCGATTTGTCGAGTATGCCGCAAGAAGTTCAAAATAGCTTGAATTGGTCGATTAATAAACTGAAAGATTGCAAAGGCACAACGCTTATCTTAGCGTTGAATTATAGTGGAAGATGGGATATAACTAATGCTTGCAAGCAGTTGGTAGAACAGGCTTCGTCGGGAAATATAAAATCAGAAGATGTGACCAATGAGCTTTTGAGTTCTTTGGTGGCAACAAAAAACATTCCGGATCCTGATTTATTAATTAGAACCAGTGGAGAATTGCGTATAAGTAATTTCTTGTTGTGGCAAATAGCTTATTCAGAATTATACTTCACGCCGGTATTTTGGCCAGAGTTCTCAGAAGAACATTTGATAGAGGCTATACTCGATTATCAATTGCGTCAACGCCGTTTCGGAAAAACAAGTCAACAAATTGAGGAATAAAAAAAACATAATGTATAGAATCCAAATATTTATTCTTTTCGTCCTGTTTGGGCTGGGTGCAATGGCTCAAGATAATGATGGTACAAACTTTTCTATTTACTATTCAAGCCCCCGTAAATATACTATTGCCGATATTCAAGTAGTAGGTGTTAAATATCTTGACACTAACGTGCTTATCCAAATTTCAGGTTTATCTGTTGGCGATGAAGTGATGATTCCGGGAGATGAAGTTACGAATGCAATAAAAAAGCTTTGGGGAAATCAAATGTTTTCAGATGTGCGTATTGAGGCCACTAAAATAGTTGATGATAAGATCTGGTTGACCATTTACCTTCAAGAACGACCGAGATTGGCCGGGGTTAATTTTTATGGAGTGTCTAAATCGGAAGAAAAAGACATTAAAGAGAAAGTTATGCTCCTAAAAGGTAGTCAAGTCACCGATAACCAATTAGTCAGTGCAGAACGAATAATCACAGGTATTTTTACAGAAAAAGGCTATTCAAATGCAGAGGTTAATATCGTTCAACGCGATGATTCTCTCAGCTCAAACAATGTGTATTTGGATATCAAAGTAGATAAAAAAGAGAAGGTAAAAATTCAGGAGGTGGTTTTCCATGGTGTTAAGAACCTGAATCCTAATGTGCTTGATCGGGCCATGAAGAAGACAAATGGAAAGCAATGGCGAAATTTCTTCAGAACAAAAAAATTCTCGAAAGATGCATATAAAGAGGATCAAGCAAGCATGATTGCTAAATTTAATGAGGAAGGTTATCGAGATGCAACGATTACGGCCGATAGCGTTACCCCTTTAGAGAATGGTAGGGTGCGTGTCGATTTATATGTAGATGAGGGCGATAAATACTACTTTGGTAATATCAAATGGATGGGTAACACGGTTTATCCCTCAGATTATTTGGGCACGATGCTTGGTTTGAAAAAGGGCGATGTATTTGACCAAAAGAAATTAGATGATCGTCTTACCGTTGATGACGATGCTGTAGGTAATCTATATTTAGATAATGGTTATCTGTTCTATAATTTGGATCCGGTAGAGTCTAGCATAAAAGACGATACGATTAACTATGAAATGCGCATTTATGAAGGGCAACAGGCTACTATCAATAATGTACTTATTGAAGGAAATACCAAAACGAATGAACACGTAGCCAGACGAGAGCTACGTACTTATCCGGGTGATTTATTCAGTAAATCAAATATTATTCGTTCTGTTCGAGAGCTTTCGCAACTCGGGCACTTCGATCCGGAAGCTATTGAACCGGATGTACAACCTCATCCCGAAAGTGGGACAGTAGATATAGGCTATAAACTTCAGGAAAAATCGAATGATCAGATAGAATTATCAGGTGGTTGGGGAGCCGGTCAGTTTGTGGGAACCTTAGGTTTACGATTCTCTAACTTCTCGATTAGAAATGTTTTTAATAAAGAAGCTTGGAGTCCACTTCCTACTGGTGATGGACAGACATTAAGTTTACGAGCTCAAACATCAGGTAAATTCTATACTTCTTATGGGTTTAGTTTTGTTGAGCCTTGGTTAGGTGGTAAAAAACCAAACTCCCTGTCGGTATCATTTGATCGAAATAGAACAAATTATTCTGCAAATAGTAGTTTGTATGATTACAATTACGGATATAACTATTATGACTATGGTTCCGGTTATTATGATTATGGCAATACGAACTATGATGACACGAATTCAGAAGATGATGAAGTGCAAGTTACCACAGCTGTTACAGTTGGATACAGTTATCGCTTGAAGTGGCCTGATGATTTCTTTACCGTATATCATCAATTGTCATATGAAAGGTATAAGCTGCAAAATATGGCTGATTATTATAGCTTCTTGGGTGCTGATGATGGAGATGATGGAGAGTTCAACAACTTGAGTTTCTTAACAGCTATTTCTCGCAATTCAGTTGATCAACCGTTATATCCGCGTTCCGGTTCTCAGTTTAGCTTGTCGGTACAATTTACTTTCCCGTATTCATTAGTAGATGGAGTTGATTATAGTAAAACAAATATCTCAAATCAGGATCGCTATCGTTGGATTGAATATCACAAATGGAAATTCAACGGTACATGGTACACGCCATTGACAAAAAATAGAAATTTAGTGTTGATGACTAAATTTGAATATGGATTCTTAGGTTATTACGACAAAAACCGTCGTTCACCTTTCGAAGGATTTCGTGTGGGAGGTTCCGGAATGTCTGGTTATAGTCTATATGGAACTGATATTGTTGCTTTGCGTGGTTATAGTGATTATAGCTTGAGTCCGTCAACAGGGTCAAATATCTATGATAAAATGACGGTGGAATTACACTATCCGATAACGCTGTCTCAATCGGCTACTATTTATGTGCTTGGTTTCTTAGAAGGTGGTAATGCGTGGTTAGATTTTGAAGACTTTAATCCTTTTGATATGAAACGTTCTGCCGGTGTCGGTGTTCGCTTATTCTTGCCAATGTTTGGTTTGATGGGATTTGACTACGGTTACGGTTTCGATCCGATTAATGGAAGTATGAGTAATAGCCGAAGCCAATTCCACTTTACAATCGGGCAACAATTCTAATTTTGGATATGATGAAGAAAATATTACTGTTACTATTCCCTTTCTTGTTGGTTAGTTCGGCATATGCACAAAAATATGCCTATGTCGATACTGATTATATATTGGATAATATTCCGACTTATACGGCAGCTCAGGAGCAGCTAAATAAAATATCTCAACAATATCAGAAAGAACTAGAGGGGATGCGTGCTGAAGTTGATAAAATGTATCAAGATTATCAATCAGAATCGGTATTGTTATCTGAAGATATAAGAAGAAAACGTGAGGATTTAATTGTTGCCAAGGAGAAAGAACTAAAGGCCTTGCAGCGTCAGTATTTTGGTCCGGAGGGCGACTTATATAAGAAGAGAGAAGACCTAGTTCAGCCTATTCAAGAAGATATATATAATGCCATACAGTCTATTGCTACACAGAGTGGCTATGCCGTGATTTTCGATAAAGCAGCAAGTACTAATATGCTGTACACCGATTCTCGATATGATTTGAGCGATCAGGTGCTGCAAAGATTAGGATATAAGAATTAACTCTGTATATTTGTACTAATTGAATCAACAATATTTTAATAGAAAACATGAAAAATCTTTTTAAAATCTGCTTAGTTGCAGTAATGATGTTGTCTGTAAGTTTTGTGCAAGCACAAACTTTAAAATTTGGACATATTAACACACAAGAATTAGTTCCGAATTTACCGGAATATGCTGATGCCCAAAAACAAATTCAGGCTCAAGCTAAAACTTTAGAGGATCAATTGGGTGTTATGCAAAAGGAACTTCAAACAAAAATGACGGAGTACCAAGAGCAGTCGAAAACAATGGATGAAGTTGTTCGCCAAGCTAAAGAAGAAGATTTGATGAACCTTCAGCAACGTATTCAAACCTTTAATCAAAGTGCGCAACAAAAATTGCAACAAAAACAGCAAGAGTTGATGAAACCAATCTTTGATAAAGTAAATAAAACAATTGAAGAAGTTGCCAAAGAACAAGGACTCATTTATGTATTTGATACCAATACGCTTCTTTATAAATCTCATGCGAGTGTTGATTTATTGCCTTTGGTGAAAACAAAATTAGGTTTGTAAAATACACTTATTTACCACAGGAAAGAGCTATCTGTTAACAGATAGCTCTTTTTTTGTATTTGTTTTCGGTATGACTGTGTATTGTGAAAATAATACACTACTTTCGCAGGGTTTTAAAATAAACGATAAACAAAAATGGACGAAGACCCTTATCAAAAGAACTTTATTCAGGTAAACTCGCTGTAAAGAGGAGCGTCTTTGTGCGCCTTCTTTATAGAACATTAAAGGAGGAGAGCATATGCTTAAGATATTTAAAAGCTTTGGTGGATATATTGAAATTCCACAAGTTGAACGAGATTGTTGGGTTAATGTTGTAGAACCAACTCCGGCCGAAATTTTGAAAGTACAAGAAGACTTTGGTGTACCTGCCGATTTAATACAAGATATATTAGATGTTGATGAGCGTTCGCGCTACGAGGTGGATGATGACTGGGAATTAATCATTCTACGTATTCCGATTGAAAATCCGAATACAGAGAATGGCGTACCTTATTACACTGTGCCATTAGGAGTCATCAATATTGATGGGGTTACAATTACCCTCTGTTCCACACAAAACGAAGTATTACCGATTGAGCATGCAGCCCTGTTTCGCGGACAATCACAACAGCTCATCCATGATGAATTAAACTTTATCTTTAAATTGTTCATTCGATCGGGTAATACTTATCTGCGTTATCTTAAGCGTATAAACAATCAAACAACTCAGATTGAAAACGAATTGGAACGTTCAATTAAGAACCAAGAGCTGAATAGATTGCTTAAAATGGAGAAATGTCTAGTATACTTTACAACATCTCTAAAGGGCAATGAACTCGTTTTAGCTCGTATTAATAACAGTTTTAAGAAGAGGCTCACAGAGCTTAATGAAGACCTATTAGAAGACGCTATGATTGAAAATCGACAAGCGTTAGAGATGGCAAGAGTGTATTCTGATATTCAAAGTGGTCGGATGGATGCTTTTGCCTCTGTTATTTCAAATAATATGAATACCGTAATGAAACAACTGACTTCGGTATCTATTATTCTGATGATTCCCACCTTGATTTCGAGTATGTACGGTATGAATGTGCCCAATTATTTAGAATATAATGCTTGGGCTTTCCCGGTTATCGTTATTGTATCGATTATCATTGCTTTACTTGGAATTTATATTTTTAGAAAGAGAGATCTGTTTTAAACCGCAAATCCTTTCAACTAATGGCAATAACGCAAAGTAAAAAGAGCTTGTTTAATAGATAAATATTAAACAAGCTCTTTTTTAATATGTTTCCCGGTCCTCCCAATCGTCGTCAAAGAAACTATCGATATCACGACGATCCTTTTTGGTTGGCCTGCCGGCACCTCGGTCGCGTTGCATAAAGCCCATGCGCTTTTGCATCTCCAGTAATTCTAATTCAGATGCGGAAGTAATATTTTTCAAGTAATTCTCGACTAACTTAGCACCCACACGTTTTTCAATGAGCCCTTGCACTCGAAATTGGTAAGTAATAGGAGGTTTTCTTACACTGACGGTTTCTCCAACTTTAACCATTCGTGATGGTTTTACTTGCTTGTCATCAACAAATATGCGCCCTTTTTTACATGCTTCAGTGGCTATGCTCCTTGTTTTGAAAATGCGAACAGCCCAAAGCCATTTGTCTATCCTTACTTGCTCGCTACTCATGTTATTTGCGCTTATTAAATTGATTCATTGTTTGACTAATACCAATGGTAGCAAAGCTTTTTATGATGTTGATACATTCATCTAGTTTAAGAGGAAGATCTAAGGCTTCATCTTTTGACCATTCGCCGAGCACGTAATCAACTTGTCTGCCTCTGCTGAAGTCATCGCCGATACCAAAACGTAGGCGAGCATAGTTATTACCTCCTAAACATTCTTGAATACTCTTTAACCCGTTATGTCCGGCATCGCTGCCTTTGCCTTTAAGGCGCAAGCTTCCAAAAGGGAGAGCTAAGTCGTCAACGAGTATTAAGACATTCTCTAGCGGAATATTCTCTTCTTGCATCCAATAGCGAACAGCTTTTCCGCTAAGGTTCATGTAAGTGGTAGGTTTAATAAGAATGAGCGTACGACCTTTGAATTTATATTCACTTACCCAAGCATGACGAGCATCGTTAAAAACAATATTGGACGCTCCGGCTAGGGCGTCCAATATTTTAAAACCGATGTTATGTCGGGTATTCTCGTATTCTCTTCCCGGATTACCTAACCCTACGATTAGATATTTCATGACGAAAGAAATTTGAATTACACAATTAGTTTGAAGCTTTTGCAGCGTTCATCGCAGCACGAGCAGCACGAGTAATTACGATAGTTACAACAGGGTTTGATTTTGCATTCAAGATTTCCAAGTTTTCAGCTTCAACTTGATTAACTTTAATTGCTTGACCTAACTCCAAATTGTTGATGTTTACTTTGATAGTATCAGGGATGCTTGCAGGAATAGCTTTGATGCGCAAACGACGTAAGTTTATTTTCAATTTACCACCTTCACGCATACCTTTTGCATAACCTTCAACTTTTACCGGAACTTCAATTTTTACTGGTTTGTCATCAGAGATTTGAAGGAAATCAACGTGAAGAATTTCTTCGCGCACCGGATGCCATTGAATATCTTGCATAATTGCTTTGTATGATTTTCCTGATATCTCTAAATCGATAAGATATACATTTGGAGTATAAACGATTTTACGGAATTCAGAAAAATCAGCTTGGAAGTGTACAGGCTCTTCGCCACCATACAATACACAAGGCACTTTTGATACAGCTCTTAACGCTTTAGCGTCTTTTTTTCCTACGGCAGCTCTTAGTTCGCCGTTAATAGCAACAGATTTCATGTTGTTTTGAATATAAAATTAATAATTATGGTACTCAGCCCTCCCTTCTGAAAAAGGGCAAACCGCATACATAATTCCGCAATATTTGCGGAAAAAGTGGTGCAAATATATAAATTATTTGAAAAACTCAGAGCTTATCGACTCATTATTATACACTCGTTGAATAGCTCTACCGAACATTTCGGCAATCGACAAATATTTGATTTTGCTCGAATTGCGCTTCGGAGGTATAGAATCGGTAAAATACACTTCTTCAAGTGCCGAATCTTCAATGCGTTCGATGGCAGGGTCGGAAAGCAAACCGTGAGCAGCAAAAGCACGAACAGACTTAGCCCCTTGTTGTTGCATCAATCCTGCAGCTTTGGTTATAGTCCCTGCTGTATCGATAATATCATCAATAAGGATAACATCTTTGCCTTTCACGTCACCGATAACAGTCATACTGTCAATCACATTGGCTTTGGCTCTTGATTTGTGACAGATGACCATCTCCGTACTTAATGCACGGGCATAAGAGTTAGCTCGTTTAGTTCCGCCAACATCAGGAGATGCAATAACTACATCATTTAAGCCCATTTGTTGAATGAACGGAATAAACAAAGTCGATGCATACAAGTGGTCAACAGGCACGTTGAAAAAACCTTGAATCTGATCGGCGTGCAAATCCATTGTTATTACACGATCAACACCGGCTGCGGTCAGCATATCGGCAACTACCTTTGCTCCGATAGAAACACGAGGCTTATCTTTACGGTCTTGACGAGCAAAACCAAAGTAAGGCATTAC
Source organism: Mangrovibacterium sp. (assembly GCA_047975205.1). Lineage (GTDB taxonomy): Bacteria > Bacteroidota > Bacteroidia > Bacteroidales > Prolixibacteraceae > JBKEDC01. The sequence goes on from JBKEDC010000005.1 coordinate 153,894, forward strand.
GGCAATCGTTTTATACGCCGATGCTCGTTTCGCAGCATCAATCATTAACAAAAGCTCCATAAGGTTGTCGCTGGTTGGAAATGTAGATTGTACGATATACACGTGACAACCGCGTATTGTTTCTTCGAAACAAGGTTCAAATTCACCATCAGCAAAGACCGGACAGCTCGATTTTCCAAGCTCGATACCAATGCTGTTACATACTTTAGATGTTAAGTAAGTGGTTGCTGTACCACTGAAAATCTTTAGGGGTTTCTTGCCTCCCATTTTGTTTTGAGTTTGATTTGGTAACAATGCCTGCAAAGGTAAAAATTTTATTTTTACTCCCTAAGTAGATATATTATAAAATTACAAGTCTTATGTTATTCATTATTAAGTTCGGGAGTTATTTCCGCAATATAATCCAGAACTTCTTCTTTTCCTTGCTTTTGCTCGGAAGATGTTAAAAACATAGCTGGTAATTCAGCCCAATTCTCCAACATCTTTTTCTTGTAGGCAGCAATATTGCTTACCAATTTATTCTTACCTAGCTTATCGGCTTTAGTAAAGATAATCGAAAAGGGTACTTCTTTTTCACCACACCATTCCATAAACTCCATATCGATTTTCTGAGCCTCATGACGAACATCAACCAATACAAAAAGACAATATAGATTTTGTCGTTTGATAATATAATCGGTAATATAGGCTTGAAATTTATTTTTTTCCTTTTTAGAAACTTTGGCATAACCATAGCCGGGTAAGTCGACTAAATACCAACTATCGTTGATAGTGAAATGGTTTATGAGTTGCGTTTTTCCGGGGCGAGAAGAAGTCTTTGCCAACTTTTTATGATTAGTGAGCATGTTAATAAGCGACGATTTCCCCACGTTAGAGCGTCCGATAAAAGCAAATTCAGGCAAATTGGTTTGCGGACATTTATCCACACTCGAATTGCTCATTAAGAATTTAGCTGATTTAATCTCCATAATATAATAATTTATTTGCCTTCAGTATTGGGTCGTTGGGATAAGGCTAATTCAGAATAGCATTTGTCTATTCCAAAATAGTCTAGAATAAATAGCGGAAAGGCACTTAATACAGCTATTTTCCCTTCGGGGTGATATGCTATCAGGCTTTTTCTTTTCACTAGCAAGATTTACAAGTTAACTATACTTGCTAGGTAACGACTTAGCTATCGTTCTTTTGACTTAGGAATACTCATTCCTGCATCATGTTGAATAACTAAAACGAAGATAGCATTTTTAATTGAATATGCAATGTTGTGTATGCATTTTCCCAAAGGTTGCGGGTGAAAAGAAAATAACTTTAGATTTGTAAATACGTTTATGTAGTCATAGAAATGTATATACGTAAATCCTCAAAATACCGCTTGAATCCTCAATAGGCATAAAGCAAATTCAATTAGCATTTGACTAATGGCAAGCTGTGTCTTTTGTAGCAAATTTAAATTTTGCAGCAAAAAACGCTTGACCATTATTGTAGATTAAATTATCTGCCGGAGTTGATAATAATTACTTGGAGCGATAAAAAAGGTAAGGAACAAGCTATCATCATAGAAAACAAGCTAAATGATGCTGCAGACCAAAAAGACCAATTGAAAGATTATTATGAGTATGTTGTTGGAGAAGACTATGAGGTTATTTCTCTTGTGTATATGCCATGGTCTAAGAGCTATAAGTCATATACATATAGTAATCTTGAAAAGAAAATATCAGATGTAGCAATTGATTTTGATGTTAAGGATATTATGACATGGCTTAGCACGACAATAGGAGGGCTGTCCGGAATAAGTGTTGATCTTAGTGGACTTATTACATATAAGACGTTTTTGAAAGTGGAATCTAATAATGAATACAGCAGAATGAAAGCAAAAGAAATATTTGAGACATTGAATAGTGATGCAGATCTTGAGCAATTAGAAAGAATTATCAAGTTATCAGAAACATCCGGATGGTATGAGGCAAAGTTCGAAAGAGTAACTTGCAATATCTCTGATAGTATTAGGAAAGAGTTTCAAAAAGTTAATGTGAAGTATTTTAAAAGTGATTTAAAACGTATATATGCTCAATATTGGCAGCCGAATTATAAATATTGGATTGAAGTATGGATGGACGAAGAATGTAGTGGAAGCGTCAAAATACAGATTGCATCAAATGAGTATATTAAAATTGTTGGTTTTGATGAATTTGCACATTGGAGGAAATATGGTTGTTACTACTCAGGAACTGTTAAAGATTACAATTTGAATACAGATAGAACTACCATAATTAAAGAAATAGTTGAACTATTAGAAGGCTCAAAAGTTGAAGAAAAATAGATTTGTAAAGCACCCGTAGGGTGCTTTTTTTATTCCCCCCTAGCCATCTATTGGCGAAGGGTATTTGTAACTTTGTAGCATTACGTAAAACAAACAGCCAACTAAACCATGAGCATAAAATTCATAACAAACGAACAACTATATCACCAAGCAATCCTACCGGTATCAAGAGCTGAAAATTTTGTGTGGATAGGAACTGCGGATATAAAAGACCTCCATGTGAAGCAATTTCATGATACAGTTTCGTTTTTATCTATGCTCAATGACCTTGTGCGGAAAAAGATTTCGGTTCGATTGCTTCATGCCAAAGAACCGGGACCAAACTTCCGAAGTAGTTTTGATAAGTATCCGCTCCTGGCAAAGAATATCGAGATGCAACTATGTCCGAGAGTGCATTTCAAACATATCATCATTGATGGTGAGTATGCATACAGCGGTTCGGCAAATCTGACTGGTGCAGGCTTGGGAATGAAAAGTGCAAATAACCGCAACTTCGAGTCGGGCATCGTTACCACAAATCCTCAGCTGGTAGATAGTATAATGTCGCAATTTGACTCCGTTTGGATGGGAAGTCATTGTGTGAAATGCGGGCGTAGGCAATATTGCTCCGACCCTATTTTGTAATTTCTTTTATCCTCTGCCGTCCTTTGGCTGAGGCTCATATTAGCTTTGCCGTAGATTATTAAAACAATTGCGGTAGCCGAAAAGCAATATGAGTAGGCAGAAATAATAGAGGATAAAATTATGAATAAAATCAGAGTTCAATTATTGTTGCTTATGGCGGTTTTGCTATTTGCATCTTGTAATCAGAAGTACAATCTAGAGAAGATTAAACCTAATGTAGCAGAAGGGGTGCAATTTATGATGTTTGAAGATGCTGTATTGGCAGATTTCATGATAAAGTATATAACCGGAGAGGATGGAAGCGTTGAAGACTCCTCCTCTGCAATGAAACTTAGTTTCCTAAAAGCAGGGGCAATTACTCAACAAAAAATATATGACACTTATGCTAAGGAAGAATGGGATAAGTATTATAAAGACGACTTTAAAAGAGATAGCTATAAAAGGGGAGCAGATAGGTTTGTCGATGATTACTCAAAAAAGATAGTGGCAAGTTTTGAGTATCCAATATTGTCGGATGGAGTAGTACCTAGTCATGATGAAAATGGAAATCCATTAGTTGCTGAGTATAAATTGCTGAATCAAGAAGGTCATGTAAAAATCCAATTCACTGAAACTGGTTTATACAATATCATAGAACTGAAATATGAAAAGGAACTCAAGGCTTGGTATGACTTCTATAAAAAAATAAATCGATTATATTTCCGATGAAGCATAACAGCATACCAACAGGATTTAATTGTCTAGACAAACTTACCGGAGGTTGGCAAAAAGGGAGTCTTACAGCTGTAGCTTCTAAACCGACATATTTTAAGACAACCTTTGCAATGTCGATAGCTAGAAATTTGGCAATAGACCAAAATGTTTCGGTTGCTATTTTTTTTCTTGATGCAGATTCAGCTGAATTTGCAAGTCGGAAAGTATCTGAATTTGGTGACGCTCCAATATTTCTTGATGTCTCTCCTAGTTTGACATTAAACGAGTTTAGCACAAAATGCAATCAGTTAAATTCGACTAATAGCATTGATGTAATCACAGTTGACAGTTTACAATTATTGGCAATGAACAGTAAGCAGGGTGCGGATGAGGTTCTTAATTCGCTTAAACAAATAGCAGAAGAGCTTGATATAGTAATTATTGCAACGTGTGAATTGAACAAAGAAGCCGGAAAATTGGAGGAAAGACCGAAATTGTCAGACCTCGAAGAAACAAAAACTATCAGCAAATATGCAGATGCTATAATATTATTATATCGGTCGGCGGAATTAAATTAGCGCATATTTAACTTTTCCAATCGGCTTTTTATTTTCATAGTTTAAAAATTGCAACCAAGTAAAAGCACTAATCTTGCTTACTATTCTAGTGAATAATCCATCTGTATTTTTAGCG
>JBKEDC010000019.1:0-189935 GCA_047975205.1 Mangrovibacterium sp.
TTACTACCTATCGTATTGATATTTCACTTAACGATCCGGGCGTATTCAACTACGGAATCCGTTTATTCGCTAAACACCCCGAATTACCCCATCGTCAAGACTTCCAATACATTCGTTGGATATAAGTACAGCACATTCATTTACAAAAGGGTGTCCAAAAAGCTTGGATGCCCTTTTTTATGCTTTCAATATATTCAGAGTAAAGAACAGGGCATTATTGTCGTAAGTGCCTATCTTCAGAAATAAGTAGGAAAGATCATAATAGAATCCCAACTAATAGGGATAAACCAACAAAATAAACCGGTAAACCCCAACTAATAGGGATATTCTTACTGAGATAGGCAATGTATCTTTGCGAATTATATAAAGACACATATATCTCGTGAAAATAAAACTAATACATTCTATCTTACTTCTTATTGCACTTTTAGGTTTTACTTCCTCGTTAACAGCTTCAAATAAAGAAAACAGCATCAGCGGAATAATAAAATCTACAACCGGCGAAACACTTCCCGGATCCGGTGTTGTTCTCAAAGAAATTACCAAAGGAGCTATCAGCGATATTGACGGTAAATTCAGAATAAACACTATTCCAACCGGAACTTATACCTTAGAAGTCAGTTGCATTGGGTTTACCACCTACCAAGAACAGATAAGCTTCACAACGGGGCAACAAATACAACGAGATATTACTTTGCACGCTGAAGACATTCAATTGGGCAATGTGCAGGTCATAGGAAAAGCTGCTACTCGGCGCGTGAGAGAACAGGCCTATCAAGTATCTTCCATATCGGCTAAAGATATGTTTAACACAACCGCCGATGCTAAAGATGTTATGAAGAAAATATCGGGAGTAAATATTCAAGAAGATGGAGGATTAGGCTCTAGCTATAACTTTTCCTTAAATGGCTTCTCCGGTGATCAAGTGAAGTTTTTTTTAGATGGCATACCGATGGATAACTTTGGCTCATCGATGAACTTGGGAGATCTCCCCGTAAATATGATTGAACGCGTTGACGTGTATAAGGGAGTAGTTCCCGTTTGGTTAGGTACTGATGCGTTGGGCGGTGCAATCAATATTCAAACCAACAAGAAAGCAAAATATTTAGACGTTTCTTATTCTTATGGTTCGTTTAATACCCACCGCGCATCGATTAATGGGGCATATACTTGGCGTAATGGATTTACTTTGCGAGGGAATCTATTTTATAATTATTCTGATAATGACTATAAAGTTTATGTAGCCAAAGGAAACGGCGACAACGAAAAAAAATGGTATTCACGCTTTAATGATGCTTATCAATCAGGCACGGCTAAAATAGATTTTGGATTTGTAGATAAAACATGGGCAGATCAATTATTATTCGGGTTCACCGCTACCGGAAATCACAAGCAAGAACAAACCGGAGCCACTATGGCTAAAGTGTATGGTGGTGTGCTTTCAGAAAGCAAATCGTTTATACCAACATTGAAGTATAAGAAGCAAGACCTCTTTACCGAAGGTTTATCGGTGAGCCTCTATAGTTCATACAGTTTTAATGAAACACATGCCGTAGATACCTTGCGAGGATATTCCTACGATTGGAGTGGAACACCAACTATTACTCCTAATTCAAATGACGGCGAAATGGGAGATCGTACATTCACAATACTCAACAATAACGAATTAACCATTCAACTCAACGCAAGTTATGCCATAAGCACCAAAAGTTCTGTAGTGCTAAATTATGCACTGAGCGATTATCATCGCACAGTAAGCGACAGTCTTAATCCGGATAATGAAGCTAACTTCTTTCCCAAAAATATGATGAAACAAACCTTAGGATTAGCTTATAAATATGATCCTACCAATCGATTGAGCTATACCTTGTTTGCCAAATATTATCATTTAAATGCCAAAACTTCTAAGTTGTATGACCGATATCTACCCACTCAGCGAACCGATGAATTAATAAATAAACAAGGAAGCCTTGGATATGGTGTTGCCACCGGATATTTTGTTATTCCGAACCTACAACTTAAACTTTCTTATGAACACGCACTGCGCATGCCTACTCCGCTTGAAATGTTCGGCGATGGTTTGTTTGTAGTTCCTAATGCTGATTTAGAACCGGAAAAGAGTGATAATCTTAATCTGGGATTTGAATACGACCATACCGTAAAGAATCATTCGCTGCATGTAGGAGGAAGCTTTGTGTATAGAAATGCCCGAGACTTAATTTATAATAGCGTAAGTCCCGGAAGTCCGGAATCTTCTTATGCCAACTCCAGCAAAGTGAGGGTGCTTGGAACAGAGGCCGATTTCCAATACGAATACAAGAAATTATTCCATACCGGCTTTAATATCACTTACCAAAGTATTACCGATCAAGCCGATTCTGTATTCATTAAATCATCATCGGGCGATTATTACCAAACCAACTTCAACAAAGGATATAAGCTGCCAAACACTCCTTATTTGTTCGGGCACTTTAATGCCGGAGTAAGTCTTCAAGATGTGGGATGCAAGGGTTCAAATCTCAGCTTTGACTATTACCTAAACTATACAGAAAAATATTACCTCACGTGGGTAGAAAGAGGCACTAATAATGAAGAGTATGTCATTCCTCAACAATGGTCAAGCGATGTGCAGATAAGCTACAGTTTTAAGCATGGAAAATATAATATTTCCGCTCGTTGCAGTAACTTATTCAACACCTTGCTTTATGATAAATACTACCTGCAAAAACCAGGGCGTGCATTCAACATCAAATTAAGATATTCAATATAAAACAATAACAGATGAACAAAAGAATCAACTTTCTATTAGCTATCTCTGCAATAATAAGCTTCGGACTAAGCTCATGTTCTGAATCTTCAGATAGCGATAACAGTAATGGCGAATACACAGGAAGCAATCCTTATGTGGCGGTATTGGCATATGCTCCGGCCTCCGGCTATGATTACAGCTATTATCCTATTCAGTACGAGAATTTAAGTGATGTTAATCAAACACTCAATGCAGATGCTATTGGAGATATTACACAAGTAGGTTATTACGAATACTCTCAACTCGACCAAACTATTTACAGCACCGGAGGATTGGATTACACAGACGTTTCTGCCATAACAAGAAATAACGGTTCTTTAATAAAAAATGATTTTGGTGTAAACTTTACAAACAGTATTGAGGATCTTGTCACAGCTGATGACGGTAACCTGATCGGTATTGAAATGAGCAAGAACTCTGACCAAGTAGTACTCCACCTCATTGATCCCAAAACTAACTCCGTGACTAAAACCACTACAATTTCTTGTTATGATATCAGCAAGAATATGTACGAAGAAGATGGTGTTTCATATCTACCTCACAATACCGGATTGGCACAGAGTGGAAATTATGTTTACGTATCTTATTTTGTGTTTGGTGAAAATTCATCAACCCCATTTATTAATGAAGCTGAGGTGGCTATTTTCTCCTATCCGGGATTGGAATATGTTACTACTATTTATGACGATCGCACCGGCCCTATTGGTGGTTGGGCAACGAACAGCGGTTTATTTAATGATGAAAATGGAAATATCTATTGCGTATCGCACACTAATCCGGCTAATGGTTACAGCCAATCAAACGCTACAGCAGGCATCTTAAAAATCAATAAAAATGAAACCTCATTCGATCCTGATTATTTCTTCGATTTGACGGCAACCGGCGATGGGTATACCACAGCAAATATTTTATATATGGAAGATGGTAAAGGTTTTGCTGAGATGAATGTTGCTCCAAGAGAAGAACAAATTACATGGTCGGATGCTCCTTTAAAATCAGCAATCATCGACCTTAACGCAAAAACGGTAAGCATGTTTAACGATTGCCCCGAACATACAGGACCGGGACGCGACATCGAATCAACAGCATTATACACCGATGGTGTGATATACAATCCGATTACGGTAGATAACAATATTTACATTTACAAATTAGATCCATCTGATATGAGCGTAACGAGGGGTTCTAAGGTAGATGCCAGTTTTGTTGCAGGACTGTTCCGGCTAAAATAAAATCATTATTAATTTACACAAATGCCGACTCCCTTATGAGTTGGCATTTATTACCTTGCAACTATGGCAAAGAAAATCATTCGCAAACTTCATCTTTGGCTAGGACTTCCGGTTGGTTTAATCGTGTTCATCGTAAGCACTACAGGGGCTATCTTTTGCTTTCAAGAAGAAATTACTAATATTACACAACCCTGGCGTTTCGTTGAAAAACAGAACCTACCTTTTGTGCCTCCGTCAATTCTAATCGATAGCGCGCAAAGCTGCGTACCCGAAGCCAAACCCACAGGGATTACTTATGACGGCAAAACAAAAGCTGCGGGAGTAGGGTTAAAAAATGATGCCGGATTTAGTGTAGCATACCTCAATCCATATGATGCGAGTATCATTCAAGTAAAAGACTCTCGCAATTTCGATTTTTTTCAATTTATATTAAGCGGGCATCGTTCGTTATGGCTTCCTTACCAAATCGGACATATTGTGGTGGGAGTTTCTGTCATCTTATTTGTCATTTTATTAATAAGCGGGCTCGTCTTGTGGTATCCCAAAAAATGGAATAAAAAGACACGCAATAAAAGCTTCAAAATAAAGTGGAATGCTAAATTTAAACGATTAAACTACGATTTGCACAATGTGTTCGGATTTTACACTTTTATATTTGCATTGTTGTTTGCTTTAACCGGCTTAACAATCAGCTTCAATTGGTTTGCTAAAGGTGTTTACTATATCTCATCCGGAGGAAAAGAAAAACCTCCTTATTTTGTGGCACAAAGTGATACTGCCAACTATACACAGCTCACCGATTCCACACAATCGGCAATCGATGTCGCTTTTTATAAAAGTTTGGCTCAGCAACCTAATCCTGAAAGGATATTTTTATTTCCTAGTGTTCAATCTAAGGAGCAAGCTATTACGCTTTATTTTTATCAGGGACAAGGCACATTCTATAATCGCAACAGCTATTACTATGACCAATATACCTTAGCACCCATAAAAGTTCCTAACGCTAAATTTGCGAATGCATCCTTTGCCGATAAACTCAGTCTCATGAACTACGATATTCACATTGGGGCTATCGGTGGCATTTGGGGGAAAATCATAGCTTTCATAAGCAGTTTAATCATCGCAAGTCTGCCTGTCACCGGTTTCATCATCTGGCGGAAGAAAAGACATTGACTATATCTTTATAGAAAAATTCCATTGGTAAGTGCCCACTTTAAGGATATTTTCTCTTTTTGTTTCGCTACGCTCTATTTCGCAAAGAGGGAAGGTACTATCTATTCAAGACCGAAAAATGTATGATATTACATATGTTGGTACAATTCTTCATGTTTAATGTATTTTATATAGTATATTTTTGTTAAATTTCTTGTATATGCCACCACATAAGTATGTGGGTTCTGATGTTCCTAATAATATCTACTTGGCAAGATACGATTTGGAATTGTCAGTAATTGATACTCTGATGAGAAGTTATTAAACCTATTTTTGACTCAAAAAAAATATAAGTACATATGAACAAAGGCAAACAACTTTTATGTACACTGCTAATGATGTTATTCTTTGTAATTGCAGGAGGTGTAGAGGTAAACGCCCAAACCTACAATTTTAATTCCGACTGGAAACTCCATGTGGGAGACATGGATGGAGCAGAAACCTCAAATTTTGATGATGATGAGTGGCAAAATGTGGTGCTACCTTATGCATGGAATCAGCACGAAGCATTTCAAAAAGATATTACGGAGCTATCAACCGGTATCGCATGGTATCGTAAAACTTTTATACTGCCGGAGGGAACTTTGGCTGATAAAGTCTTTTTGGAATTTGAAGGCGTGCGTCAGGCTGGCGAGTTCTATGTGAATGGTACACCGGTGGGGTTGCACGAAAACGGTATCACAGCAGTCGGTTTCGATATTTCGCACTTGGTAAAACCTTATCCGCAAAAAAACGTAGTAGCAGTACGCACTAATAATGATTGGAACTATCGTGAACGCTTCTATAATCAAAAATACCAATGGTCGGATAAAAACTTCAATGCCAATTATGGAGGTATTCCAAAGAATGTAAAGCTGCATATAGCGGGTAAGGTTTATCAAACATTACCACTCTATTCGAGCTTAGGAACAACGGGCATTTATGTCTATGCCAACAATTTCGATATTGCAGCAAAGAAGGCTGTTGTGCATATTGAGTCACAAGTGAAAAACGAAAGCGAAAAAGCCGTAGTGGCAGCTTTAGCTATTACGATAGAAGACCTGAATGGTAAAGTAGTGACACAATTTGAGGGCACACCACGTGTGGTTTCTCCTAATGGTTTGCAAATTATTTCTGCCGAACAGAAAATGCAAAATATGGAGTTATGGAGCTGGGGTTATGGATATCTTTACACGATAAAATCAGCTCTGAAAGTAGATGATAAGCTGCAGGAAGAACGTGTCATTCGCACCGGATTTCGCAAAACAGAATTTAAAAATGGCATGGTCTATTTAAATGATCGAGTTATCATGATGAAAGGCTATGCACAGCGCACTAGTAATGAATGGCCGGGAGTAGGCATGTCGGTGCCAGCATGGTTAAGCGACTACAGTAATGAACTGATGATTGAATCGAATGGTAACTTTGTGCGTTGGATGCACACCTCGCCATGGAAACAAGATGTAGAATCGTGCGATCGTGTGGGATTGATTCAGGTTATGCCGGCCGGTGATGCTGAAAGAGACGTTACCGGTAGACGATGGGAACAACGATGTGAGGTAATGCGAGATGCAATTATATACAATAGAAATAATCCAAGCATTTTGTTTTATGAGGGTGGCAATGAAAGTATCAGTGAGGAGCATATGTCTGATTTGAAGAAAATTCGAGATACTTTCGATCCTAAAGGGGGACGAGCGATAGGCAGCCGAGAAATGCTTGATAGTAAAATATCAGAATATGGTGGGGAGATGCTATATATAAACAAGAGTGCAGATCAACCGTTATTTGCTACAGAGTACTCTAGAGATGAAGGTTTGCGCAAGTATTGGGATGATTTCACACCTCCGTATCATAAGGACGGAGAGGGTGGAACGTTTGGTACCAATGTAAATGGGTCAAAAATTAAAGATGCTTCTTCCTATAATCATAACCAAGATTCGCATGCCATTGAGAATGTAATCCGTTGGTATGATTACTGGGAGCAACGCCCGGGCACAGGAACTCGTGTGAGCAGCGGTGGTGCAAATATTATTTTTTCAGATACTAACACACACTACCGAGGGGCACAAAACTACCGCAGAAGTGGAGAGACTGATCCTATGCGCATTCCGAAAGATAACTTTTTTGCACACCAAGTAATGTGGAACGGATGGGTAGATAACGATGAACAGTTAACGCACCTTATAGGACATTGGAACTACGAAAAAGGAACAGTCAAGCCTATTTATGTAGTATCGGCAGGCGATAAGGTAGAATTGTTTATTAATGGCAAATCAAAAGGTTTTGGTAAACAAAGCTATCGTTATTTATTCACTTTTGACCATATTAAATTTGAAGCAGGAGAAATTAAAGCTGTTTCATTCAATAAAGAGGGGAAAAAGGTATCTGAAGACATCATTAAAACAGCAGGAGAACCGGTAAGCATAAAACTCACAAGCATTGAATCACCCGTAGGGTTTAAAGCCGATGGTGCAGATATGGCATTGATTCAAGTGGAAGTGGTAGATTCAAACGGACAACGTTGCCCGACGGCATTAAACGAAATTGAGTTCAAATTAAGTGGCGAAGCTAATTGGTTTGGTGGTATCGCCGAGGGAAAAGAAGGCAACTATGTTGGTGATAAAATTCTCCCCGTAGAATGTGGTGTGAATAGAGTGCTGATTGGCTCAACCACTAAATCAGGAAAAGTGAAAGTTTCGGCATCAGCGAAAGGGCTTAAAAGTGCTCATATTCAATTAGAGACAAAAGCTGTTAAAACAGTGGGGGGATTAAATGCGAATTTAGTAGCCGACGGATTACCTTCAAACCTTAAGAAAGGAGCAACGCCACTTAAACCATCGTATCAGGTATCGCGAGTAACAAAAAAAATTGTTGGGGTAACAGCAGGCGTGAATCAAGAGAAGGCACAGATGAGCTATGATGATAACGAGCTTTCGGAATGGACTAACGACGGCAAAATGTCAACCGCATGGATTTCCTATGAGTTGGCAGAAGAAACGAATATCAACGAACTGGTGTTAAAACTTTCGGGATGGAGAAGGACAACTTATCCGATTGATATTTTAATTGACGGAAAAACGGTATGGAGTGGAGAAACCCCTCGTAGCTTGGGTTATGTAACCATCCCATTTAAGACTACGAAAGGGAAGGTGCTTACTATCAGGCTAACAGGAATGGGTATTGAAGAAGATGCTTTTCAGAACATGATTGAAATTACAGGTAAAGTAGAACTCGATGGATTCCGAGATTCTGAAAATAAAGACACAAAAGGACAACTAAGAATAGTGGAAGCAGAGATTATGGAAAGATTAAAATAATTTGTCGCAGCACATAGAGAATGATTAAAAAAACTGGTAACTTATACTTATTGCACTGATTTAGAGATATGAACCGCACTATGTTTTTAATGCTAGTCAAACTTTGCTCTTGGGGCAGAGTATGGCTCAGTCATTTTCAAACGAAGTATTACCAAAGAAAGAAAATGTTTAGGTATTTATAATGGTGGATCAGTCTAATATGGCAAGACAAGGAACTATTGAAGCACAAGATATCATCACCAATAAGTGTCATAATATTTTATAGTTTTCCCCTTATAAATCTTGTTTATAGAACTAATTCTTTCCCATCCTAAACAATAGTTCTTTTTCTTCTTTTGAGAGAGAATCATAACCCGATTTTCGAATTTTCTCAAGAATATCGTTTATTCGCACTTGTTCTGTTTGCTTGGGTTTATTCTGTTTATAGTTGGCATTTTTATAACTTACCCTAACTTTTGGATTCGATTTAAATACTTTTTCCAACCAATAAACAGCAGTCGGAACCCAACGTGTCAAGTCATTCCCTTTACGAAGCAATACAATGAATACAAAGCCTAAAAGCATGCCACCCACATGAGCAATATTCCCTCCGGCATTAGTTCCCGACATACCCAAAGCATAAATCACAATAGAAATGATTGCCAAATGCTTCATTTTTATTTCACCGATGAACATTAACCTAATCGGATGATTAGGAACATAGGTAGCCACAGCTGCCACTATTGCCAATATCGAGGCCGAGGCTCCCACCAATTGCACAATATGAAGTTTTTCGCCTAATGTGGGCGATATATTAAATAACAGAATATAGCTGAAGGCACCGGCTAATCCGCCTAAAAAATAGATACCTAAAAGTTGGTTTTGCGTAAAATAGCGCAAGAACAACTCCCCCATCCAATAAAGCCACAGCATGTTAAACAATAAATGCAACATGCCGTTATGCATGAACATGTAAGTAATAATTGTCCATGGCTTATGCAGCAAAGCCCCCGAATATGCCGGTAAAGCAAAAAAATCAATAAATGAAATTGGAGTCCCTATTAAATAGGAAACTACCTCAATAAGGCGTAACAACACAAACGAAGCTATATTTACATAAATAAGTCTTGTTATCACCGAACCTCGCTTAAAAGAATCTTTTATCTCTTGAAAAATTGTCATTTATCTATGCTAATAAAATTCATTCGTATTCTTATTCCAATAACGAATAAGGATATAGCCAAAAATCATACCTCCGACATGCGCGAAATGCGCCACATTACCACCCGAACGGGCAAAGCCTAGATACAGTTCTAAAGCACCATAAATCATGACAAAATATTTTGCCTTAATCGGCATAGGCGGAATAAGCAATAATAATTGCGTATTCGGAAACAACATACCAAAGCCCAGCAAAACACCAAAGATGGCTCCTGAAGCTCCAACAGTTGGCGTGTTCAGCAGTAAATTAAGTTGAGCCATAAGCGGATTAGTATAGTTTTTTCCCTGACTATATATCTCAGCTCCTTGTTGTAAAACCATATTTACCGAATGTGCGTCCATTTTATTCGCCAATAGATGAAATTCTACATACATGGCAAACATGTGCAAAGCAGCTGCACCCAAACCAGTGATAAAATAAAAAACAAAAAAACGTTTGGGTCCCCACACACTTTCGAGCACCCTGCCAAACATCCATAAGGCATACATATTAAAAAAGATATGTGCCAACCCGCCATGCATAAACATGTGGGTTACAATTTGAAAAGGCTGAAAATTTGATGAGCCTATATAATATAAGCCCAATATTCTATTTAAATCAACATGTTTAAACCCGAGTACTATCGTGAGTAAGAACATCATGATATTAATCAAGATAATATTCTTGACGACCATAGGGGTTTGGCTGAATGCGTTTCTAAAATTATTCATATGTATTATTTTATCGAGCCACTTAAGGTAGCATCTCATCTAATTTTTCTAAAGGTAAAATCGTAAAAACAGTTTTACCGCCTGCTGTATAAGTCGGCATGTTGCAAGCAAATAGTTGGTCAATTAATTGATGTTGTTCTTCGGGCTGTAATATTTTACTGCAGGCTATGGCTGAGGCTGAGGCTAAGTTTTCTGCCATAGTCTCAATTGTTTGATTACGAAAATCTTGTTCTGTATTTTTAAATCGAAGTAACATAGATTCTAAAACCTGTATCGGCTCATTCGAATCAATGATTGACGGAATGGCCGTTATTTGAAAAGCATTCTTCTCTTGCTCTTCTATGTGGAAGCCCACTTGTTTCAATTCTCTTTCTAGAGATGATAAAATAGCCGATTCTTCTGCGTTTAATTCTAATTGTTGAGGGAATAGCAGCTGTTGGCTCGCTACATCTGTATCCTTAAGTAATTCGAGGTACTTCTCATACAAGATGCGCTCATGAGCTCTGTGCTGGTTAACAACCAACAAACCCGATTTTATAGGAGAAACAATATATTTGCCTTTCAATTGAAAGCTCCTGCGATCAACCGGCACTTGTTCTTGCCGCAAATTCAGACTTGATGACTGCAACTTTTTACTAGCTTCAGTATCTTGCAACGAACTAAAACGCGATTGACATGCTTCCGCATTTGATTTGTCTTGCCGCGTATTAAAACCTGAGGAACGTGTTTCTATAACAACCGGTTTCTCTTGTTCAAAACTCTGATAAAGTGATTCCCATTGGGGCGTCGGCTTACTTCCAAAAGAGGATGAAGACTTGCCGCCTCCATTCATCTTGCTACCATGTGTAATTATCTTCGGTTGTGTTGGCATGGAAACCGGTGGCGCAAATGGATTATACGATGTATCAATGGTTATTTGCGGCATATCTACCTCTTCGTTATCTTTTTTCTTTGCTACCGGAATTTCAATACTTCCTATTTGATCAAAATCGATAGATGGCATTACATTGAACTTGCCCAACGACTCTCGAATGCAAGCCATTAAGATATGCCATATGTCTCTTTCACTTTCAAACTTTACTTCGGTTTTATGGGGAGAAACATTCACATCTATTTTAGACGGATCAACTCCAAAGAATATAAAATAGGAAGGATTCGTATTGGGTGGTAATAATTTTTCCAAAACAGTCATTACTGCTTTATGGAAATACGGATGTTTCATGTATCTGTCGTTCACAAAAAAGAATTGTTCTCCGTAACGTTTCTTGGCATATTTCGGCTGACCAATAAAACCCGATATATTAACTAGGGTAGTAGGCGTTTCAATCGGTATGAGCTTTTGACTACTTCCTTTACCAAAAATAGAGAGTATACGCTTGCGTAGGTTATCACCCGGAGTCAACTCATATACTAAATCATTATTATGCATCAAACTTAATCCCACTTCCGGATTGGCCAATGCCAAACGTTGAAACTCTGTAATGATGTGCTTGAGTTCCGTTTTATCGGCTTTCAGGAATTTACGACGTGCTGAAGTATTAAAGAATAAATTCTTCACCATAAAATTAGTACCGGCGGCACACTGAGTCGGCTCATGTATTTTCACTTCTGAACCTACAATGTGAATAAATGTGCCTAACTCGGCACCAATTTGTTTGGTGTGCAACTCTACATCAGCAACTATAGATATAGCTGCCAAAGCCTCTCCGCGAAAGCCCATTGTTCGAATATTGAACAAATCTGATGCTTCCTTTATCTTCGATGTGGCATGTAGCTCAAAAGCCATACGGGCATCGGTTGACGACATACCACAACCGTTATCGCTCACTTGAATCAAGGTGCGACCGGCATCTTTAATATTTACTTTTATTTGGGTAGCTCCGGCATCAATAGCATTTTCTATCAATTCTTTTACCACAGACGAAGGGCGCTGTACTACTTCTCCGGCATGAATCTGATTGGCTACTGATTCAGGAAGCAATTGAATTATATCACTCATAAAGAAATTAAATCGCTAAGGTATCCTGACTTGATAACCATCATAGCTATCAAAGCTAAAATGCCGATAATAATTAACAAACGACGATTCGATTTCTGCCGTTCTGCCGAGGCCGTGCGCGATGCATTAGGCATAGCTGTACGAAATTGACCTTTCACATTGGGGATATATTTACCCTCCTCATCGAGCACTCCCGCTTCTGCTTTAGATCGGCGTTGTCTGGCTTCAAAGTCTTCTTTATCTTCGTCGTAATAACGCGTTGCCATATTAAACCGTTTGGGTTTAGGCGTACTGAACATTCTTCCAATCATAATTCACCTCCATTTTCATGTGTATTTATTTTTATCGACACATGCCATTCGCCACGATAGGGTAATCACCTTACACCATAATACGATAGCTCACTTCGGCAAAGTTAATCATTCTAATCATTTCAAGTGTACACGTTTCTTAATTTCAAATAAATACAAGCTATATACCTAATTTCATACCTACGCTAAATATAAGAGAGACGAACTATTATAAATTCGTCTCTTTCGTTATCCTTTGCACCGAATCCTAATATCCTAACAAATAGGCAAACATAAGTGGAGCCACAATCGTAGCATCAGATTCTACAATAAATTTCGGAGTATCGGCATCTAATTTTCCCCAAGTAATTTTCTCATTCGGAACAGCTCCGGAATAAGAACCGTAGCTTGTGGTTGAATCAGAGATTTGACAAAAATAGCTCCAGAACGGCGTATCTTCTCTTTC
Organism: Mangrovibacterium sp.; assembly: GCA_047975205.1. Lineage (GTDB taxonomy): Bacteria > Bacteroidota > Bacteroidia > Bacteroidales > Prolixibacteraceae > JBKEDC01. Next base: position 13,219 of record JBKEDC010000019.1, read on the forward strand.
CAAATCTTGATAAAGCATTGGCACTACACAAATCGGAAAATCACCGGCAATACCACCACCTATTTGAAAAAAACCAATACCATTGTCTTTCGTATTTGCAGTGTACCAATCAGCCAACCATGCCATATATTCAATACCCGATTTCATGGTTGTTGGTTTCAATTCTCCTTTCACACAATATGACGCAAAGATATTGCCCATTGTTGAATCTTCCCAACCCGGAACTACGATAGGTAAATTCTTTTCGGCTGCTGCCAACATCCAACTATTTTTAGGATCTATTTCATAATATTGTTCCAGTACACCCGACAAAAGCATTTTATACATAAACTCATGTGGGAAATATCTTTCGCCTTTATCTTCTGCATCTTTCCAAATCTTGAAAATATGCTTCTGCAAACGACGGAAAGCTTCTTCTTCCGGAATACAAGTATCCGTAACCCGATTTAATCCTTTATCAAGTAGCTCTCTCTCTTGTTCCGGCGTGAGATCACGATACTCCGGCACCCGCTTATAAAAAGAGTGAGCCACCAAGTTCATGATATCTTCTTCTAAGTTTGCACCGGTACATGAAATAATTTGCACTTTATCTTGACGAATCATTTCGGCTAATGAAATACCTAATTCAGCCGTACTCATGGCTCCTGCCAAGGTAATCATCATTTTATTACCATCTTCGAGCTGTTTTTCGTAAGCTTTAGCTGCGTCAACCAAAGTGGCTGCATTAAAATGTTTGTAATGCGTTTCTATGAATTTTGAAATATTACCTTTTCCCATTATTGTAAAATTTATATGATAACAGTTTATAATAAAGCTTGGCAAATAAGAAATCAGGAGCCTTTAAACCGTCAATCGGAGCAAACTCCACAATATCGAAACCCACCACATTTTTACGTTCAAACACTTTCTTCAAATATTGTATGGTGGTATTCCAATCCAACCCACCCGGCTCAGGAGTTCCCGTTGAAGGCATAATAGCAGGATCCAGCACGTCTAAATCGATGGTGATATACACTTCATCGCTTAACATATCGATGCTCTTATCCATCCAATCCGTTTTGCCGTACATATCCTCGGCAAAGAATACCTGTTCTTTGTTCATAAACGGCAACTCTACCGAGTCCATAGAGCGAATACCCACTTGAACCAAGTTTCCGTTTTTTGATGCCTTATGCAAAGCACAAGCATGGTTATATTCCGTGTCATTGTAAGCAGGACGCAAATCAGAATGTGCATCAAGGTGTAAAACCGACAATTGTTCATATCGTTGTTGAAAAGCTTCTATAATACCGATACTCACTGAGTGTTCGCCCCCTATAAATGTTAGAAACTTATTTGTTTTCAACAAGCTGTTAGTTTTGTTTAAAACAGTTTTATATACCGCCTCAGGAGAACTCTTTTCTACTATTTCATCTAAGATATAAACACCCTTTTCATAAACTTCTGAATCAGTTTCTATATCATAAATTTCCATATTATCTGATGCATCAAGAAAACGTTCAAACGCCTTATCTGCACCTTTTCCCCAAGTTGATGTACCATCATAAGGAATTGATTGCAGATACACCGCTGCATCTTGCTCATTCCCCAAAGCAGTTTCAACGCCTGCATACAGTCTATTTGTTTTCATAACCCAGTATATTCAGCATTTCATTCACCGATTGTTCCTCTCGATATACTGTGTCTACGATATTGCCTTTCTCATCCCTATCAATAATTACATGTTTAGGTGAAGGAATTAAACAGTGTTTAATCCCGCCATAACCACTCACAGAATCCTGATAAGCTCCGGTGTGAAAAAATCCGAGATAGAGCGGTTCTTTATCCTTATTGTCGTAGAGCGGTAACAATACTTCTTGATTAAAATCTTCCGAATTATAGTAGTCGGAATGATCGCAGCTAATACCTCCAATGTTTACACGCCCGTATTCATTCTGCCATTTATTAATAGGCAGCAAAATAAATTTTTCTTGAATTGACCATGCATCGGGAATAGTATTCATCAAACTATTATCAATAATATACCAACGTTCATTATCGTTTTGTTGTTTCTGTTCCAACACTTGGAAAATGATTGCTCCGGCTTCACCCACAGTATATTTACCAAATTCAGTAAATAAGTTAGGTTCAGGCACCCCGTCCACCTCACAGGCTCTTTTTATATTTGTAATGATTTCATTAATCATATACTCATAATTATATTCGAACCCCAAATGATTACGAATAGGAAAACCACCGCCTAAGTTCAAAGAATCTAAACTTTCACTTTCTTTTTTCAACTCGATGTAAAGCTTTAATGCTTTATAAAATTCACCCCAGTAGTAAGGTGTGTCTTTTATGCCTGAATCTACAAAAAAGTGAAGCATCTTAAATTCGAATTTCTCATTCCCTTTAACATACTTATTAAAGAATTCCAAAATCTGAGTTGGAGGAATACCCAAACGAGAAGAATAATATGATGATTGCGACTCCTCATTAATCGTCATACGAATTCCCAGTTTAACTTTATGCTGAGTCTTTAGCTTCGATAAACGCTGAAGTTCATTCACACTATCTAACACGATAATCGAGTTCGTAAAACCCATAGCTTGAAGAGCCACAATTTTCCTCAGATAATCTTCTGTCTTATGTCCGTTATGAATGATTTTGATATCCTTTGTAATTTTTCCTTTTTTGAACAAGTGTAAAACCAGATCAATATCAAAAGATGATGAAGTTTCTAAATCAATATCGTGCTTCACAGCCTCATTAACCACATGATAGAAGTGATTACACTTCGTGCAAAAACAGTAGTTATAACTTCCCATATAGGCATTATTCTTCAATGCTCTATTAAATAGGTTCTTTGCCTTTTTAATCTGGTCGCCGATTTTGGGTAAGTAAATAAATCGAAACGGAGTACCGTATTTCTCAATTAAGTGAGTTAATGAAGTTCCGTGAAAAGTAAGGTTCCCATTTTTCAAATCAAAGCCGTCTTGGGGAAAATAATAGCTCTGTTCAATCAAGTCAAAATATTTGTTCTTCATTTATCAATTAGATACAATAACATTAAATAATCCTATAACTATATTTCACTATTCCTTAGAGTCATAACAACAATATACTTGCACATTACAAACTAAAACGGAATTTGAATAAGAAAAGCAAATATATCATTTGGTTTTATTTATTTAATTCTATTTGTGAATATATTCAAAAAAACAATAGCTTTTGTGTCATTACTTACCTTTTAAATGGCCAATGTGTGTTTCAAAGCAGTTCGACTCCGTGCTCACTGAACGAAGTACAATTACTGCACTGCGCTGCGTATAGCATGTCATGCTCCAACTGTATAATGATCAGGATTTAATCAAGCTACACAGCAAATCTTTATGCTTTTTAGAATAGTTCGTAAATATTCAATTTACTAAAAATCAATAAATTAAAGTATTGATTGATAATAATGTGAATTAATTAATAAATGATTTTTTTTAGTAAAATATACAAATCAACTTTGCAGTCTAACTAATCTCAAAAAATTCAAATCATGAAGAAGTATTTCTTTCTTATGCTCCTAATTCTTGGAACTATCAGCTATTCTTGTAATAACGAAAAATTCGGCAACGAATATGACGGTAGCAACACCAACGACGGATTAACTGCCAATGTGATTGAAGGAGACAACAATCGGGTGGAAGATCTTACCGGTAGCGATGAAACCAAAAAAGCAAAATCGGATGCCAAAACTAAGGATACCTCTACCATATTGCCAATTAGAACGGTATGGGCTCAAGCTAAAACACATATTCGTGCCGATGTAAACAGCGACAAGCACCAACAAGCCAATGATGTGCTTTATGATGAAAGTACACAAATATTATACATTTCATACGGTACAAAAGACAATAATGACGATGGAGATGAAACAAGCTCCGTACCAACCTCAATGCACGGATATATTGATATAGTAGCCGTTACTCCAGGAGCAACAGCAACAACTGAATCAAAACTTTCTATCCTACAGTCTGTGAATATTCCAAATATCGATCTATACCGTATGGCACTCGATAAAACAAATGGCAAACTTTATGTAGCGGCCGGGGCCGACATGGACGCAATGAACAGTGACGGTACTGAAGACAATGACATCTATTCAGGAGCAGCCGTATTGGTATTTAATACCTCCGACCTAAATACAGCAGGAGCAACTTCTGTCTCTTACGACTTGATTGATGCTCCCGGATACGTAGCGAAAGATATTGTGCTCGATAAAACGGCAGGAAAGATTGCTGTAATTTCAGGTACTGATGGCTACTTAGTGCAATACAATACCTCCGATTACGATATGACGTATAATAATCCTGTGGGAGATGGTAGGGCTCTTGGTATAAACACCAACAATAAAGCTTATTGGCTGGCAGGAGACCAATTGAATTTAATAGGTGGTGTTACTGCTACCGTTACTATGGACGCTAAAGAAGGAGCACAAAGACTGATTGATTTCTATAAAGGGACATACCCCATGGTAGCACTCGGAGCAAACGGCATTGGCATTTATAATGAAGACTTAAGTAAAATTACGGATGTGCCTACCGTGAAAAATAACTTCGGCGTAGGAAATACCGACGAAGAGGCTAATGATATGGTATCATTCGTGAACGATTCACTTATTGCTGTAGCTGAAGGAAACAATGGTATTATGTTTAAATACATTAAAGATGGAGATATTACAAATCCCGATAATATTATCAATGTAGGGGGATTAACCACCAACATCACCGGCTCTCCAAATGCCATTTGTGCAGGGGGAGATGCTGCAGGAACAAGCTCTAAAGTAGATTTATTCGTGGCGGCAGGTAAGGTAGGGGTGACTTATGTAGCTACTTCATATGGATCAAGATGGAATGATAGTTCCCCCTCTGATGCAAAAGACTATACGCCTACCATAGAAGGATTTCAGTTTAACCAAAAAATTACCAATCATATCCTACCTGCAGGTTCTTACAAAGGGGCAATAAGCTCTATTGGTCATAATTACGCCATAAAAAGTGACTCTGTAAACTTTTTTGGCAACCTTGATATAAGAGAGGGTACATTGACCACTTATGACGGTGGGTTTCTTATCAACAATAGCAAAAACTTTGCAGACTTCTCCGGAACAAACGGATTTTACATGATCGACTCACATGGGGAAATAGACAGTCTCTTTGTTAGCGGAAATCTTTTCTTAACTAGAAGCACACTAGAGGTTACCGGTCGTGTTGATGGATTTAAAGGAAAAATCATTCTACCTGGAAAGAAAAAAAGACCGGATGTTCGATTATATGGCTCTGCACTTAGATTGACCGGTAGTTCTTATTCAAACATGGATACGTTACAAGTACAAAAAGATGATGACACCAAAAAGATATCGACACTTGAATTAGCTGGCGGTTTAACAGTTTACAAAAAGGCAACTTTTGATGGCGGTTGCGTCCTAACTTTGAGTAAAGACAACCTAGATGTTCTTTTCAAAAAAGGACTTACCCTATTGAGCGGCAGTACAATTCAACTGATCAATCCGGGAGATACCACAAGCGGTGATGGCGGACAAAACACAACGATAACCGTAGAAGGGACTCTCAAAGCTCCTGCCGGATTTAAAATTGTAGCCAAAGCATCTGACAAGCTTAAAATCAAAGTGGGAAAGTTTGAAGGATTTGATCCGGCTATAGTAGATGAAAATGGTCTTCCTAGTGATGCCAAATGGAGCGATATTTTAGTAGAAACAGGATTATAACCACAGCATGAGGTGTTTTGCTCTGTACCGCTTCTTCGCAGAGCAAAACTATGTTTAGATCATGCTGTGGGAAGAGTGCCTTCGAAAGAAGGTACTCTTTTTTAGCATTAGTGTGGTCACCTATTCGGTCACTGAGCGGAGCCGAAGTGACCCATGATACCGAAGTGTTCACAGCCGCAGAGCTGAAATACTTACTGTCTTTATAATAAAAATACAAAGTGGAGTAAATAATTGCACACTGATTTTATCATTCAGTAATATAATACAAACTTATTAAATCTGATAATAACCAAATATTATGAAAAAACGCTTATTATGCAGCTTAATAATTCTAGGGGTTATTAACTTTGCCTGCAAAAATGAATTACCTGCCGAAAACGAAAGTAACAGATTGGTAGCCAAAATTATCAGCGGAGGAGAAGATCGGGTAGATAACTCAATAAATGGTTTAATCTCTACCGGTTCTAATAATAAAAAGCAAACAAAAACAGGAGGTACCAAAAAACCTGCTCCCAACAATATCATTCCTCCTTTAGTAGTTCCGCTATATCATGTGAGTACAATTAGAAGTCCGAAGAATGAAGATACTGCCCAACAAGCTAATGGAATTGTTTACGACAATGTTTCTAAGTTTGCATACATTGCATATGCTACTAAAGACAGCAGTAACGGAGGAGACGCTACTATAACTTCTTTCAATGGATATATTGACGTGCTGAATATGACTAATCCGGAGAACCCCACCATATTGCAGACCATTCATCTGGAAGATATTGATCTCTATCGTCTAGCTGTCGACAACGGAAAACTATACGTCGTAGGAGCTGCAAACCAATATGTATGGAATAATAAGCATGCCGACAATCCAATAGCTTCAAATGCCGTGCTGCTCGTGTTTAACACCAGCGACTTAAACGTTGTCGGAACAGATATCCCTTACAAACTAATTGATGTCCCCGGATATGTAGCCAAAGATGTAGTGGTTAAAGACAATAAGGTGGGAGTGATTTCAGGTGACATCGGGGTGGCGGCTGTATATGATGCTGCCAATAATTTTGCTTTACTCGATGCCGTAACTGCAATCGACGGAAGAGCAGTAGGGCTGAATACAGGTAATAATTTATTCTACTTAATGGGGAAAAGTCTTCTAAAAAAAGATGGCCCATGGATTGGCGTTAATATGGATGACGAAATTAACCCCGGAGCTCAACGACTGTTCGATTTTTACGAAGGAATTTATCCGATGGTCTCACTGGGGGCAAACGGAGTAAGCGTATTCAATGAGGATCTAAGTGCATCATACGGGAATATCCCAGTCATAAAAAATACACATAACATTGCAAGTGGGAATGAACAAGCCAATGCCGTAAGACCACTATCCAATTCACTCATTGCTATTGCTGAAGGCGAAAATGGAGTGATGATTCATTATGCGAAAGATTTAACCGCCGGAGACTTCCCCTGCAAAGGAGGATTTATTTTAGACAATACATCGAACAATGACATCTTTGTAATGAAAAATACCGGAGGCTCTGTTCCCAATGCTGCCTATATGTATATTGCTGCCGGCGTAGATGGAACTCGGATTATTCGATATGAAGGAGAGAAATCAGGATATACGCCTTCTTATCAATTAACCTACAACACCACTACCGGAAACATAACAATACCTGAAGGGACTAACTATGCCGGAATTATTTCTTCTAACTATAATGTAGAAATTCCCAATGGAGATGAAGTTGATTTGAGCTCATCAGATTTCTCTAAGATAACTTGCGATAGTTTAATTGCAAACGAAAATGCCACGCTTAAATACAGCAACAATAATTTGGAAATCAACAAAATTGCAATTAAAAAGAAAGCATACTTCGAGTGGAGGGGAACTTCGAGTGTGATAGCCGGAGATGTGGAAATTGAACCGGGAGCAAAACTTTACGCTCCTCGAGCCGGCGAAATTACCGGAAGTCTGGAAATGGACGGTGGGGAAATGTCTTTTTATGGCAGCGATGTAGTGACTACAATTGATAATTCGTTGATTATAGATGGCTATGACAAATTCGTGACCGATGGGGCTGCAACTACTGCCCAATTGAAGATTAGTGAGGCCGGATTAATGGTAAAAAATACAGCCATTGACAAACAATCTCGAATTGGAAACAACTACCTAATGTTCTTTTATCAAGGCAAGGCAACTTTTGATAAAGGACTATCATTAGGCGATGGGGTGAAAATTAAAATTTCAACGGCTCGAAATAGTTCGTTAACCATTAATGGAGATCTTAATGTAGAGGGAAAATTACAGATCAATTGCAGTAAAGACCAACCATTTAGAATTAGGTGTAGCAATTACGCCGAACTCAGAAATAACACCAATATTACAACAGCAAAAGGCGAAAGCTCCAGCAGACCTGCAATTAGTAAGCAGGATGTATTTCAACCTTTACCTTAAAGCAAAGACAAAGCATGAGGAGTTAAACTCTGCACCGCTTCTTCACAAAACTTAACAACTATACTGCTGAGAATGTCCAAAAAGTTTTGGGCATTCTCTTTTTGCTCTTAATTTATAAACAACTGTTGTTATTGCCTGAAAGGCAAAACTGTGATAGCCCAAGTATTTACATGCTTGGGTAGATATATAAAGTAAAACTAAAGCTTGTAAGGCTGACCTATACTCCCTAAAATTACAACTCGGACTTACAGCCCGCTAAGAAAAAAAACAATCCCCTACCTAGTGATAAATACCTAGACTGTTCGTATTGCCTTTCAGGCAAAAAAGCAACAACATTATACGGTTGTTGAGCGGAGCCGAAGTGCTCAGTAACCCATGATGCCGACGCTACACCCCAAACATCAAGCCAAACATCTCCCCCTTGCCTGAAAGGCAAAAATTCTACTACTTCGCCAAAGAGAACAAAAACACCACCCCACCCTTAGGGCGGTTTCTTACCGATATTTCACCTTTATGCAGTTGCACGGCATTCTTCACGATAGATAAACCTAAACCTGTACCTCCGGAATCGCGCGTGCGCCCTTCATCAATCCGGTAGAAACGTTCGAATATACGAGCCAAATGCTCCTCGGGTATCAGTTTGCCGTTATTGCTGAAACTGAAATAATAGAACTTTTCATCTTCCGTATATTGCTTAATGAGCACCTTTACACCATCACCAGCATATTTAATTGTATTTTCTAAGAAATTCTGAAAGATAGATGTCAGCAAACTATCATTGCCATACACCTCAACCGAATCATCAACATCTACTTTTAAGCCAATATGATGCTGTTCTAAACGCGACGCCAAGTTTTCTGCCACTTCATGAATAAGCGGTTTAATCTTTACCTCTTTCATTTCAAACAACTCGGCGGCATCTTCCATATTGTTAATAAGCGATATATCGTTCAGCAACACATTTAGTCGTTCCGTTTGCTTGAATGCTCGCGTTATAAAATACATCTGTTTATCGGCAGGTATAACCGATGCATTATGGATGATAGTTTCTAAATATCCTTTAATAGATGCCAAAGGCGTTTTTAGTTCATGTGCAATATTCGACGTGAGTTGCTGTTTCAGTAAACGACGCTTTTCTAATCGTGTAATATCTTCAATGAGAATTTCAAAACTTTTATCTTGAAACACAATACCCTGCACCCTGAAATATAATTCTTGTTCTCCTCCTATTTTAATTTCAAAATGAGGAAGCTTTTTCGGATTAACGGGTTTATCCGATTTTAAAACCTTATATATTTTTTTGAGCAACGGACGTAAAGCTTCTATTTCAAACACCGAATTTGCAGCAATATTCGAACGCTTAGAAATCATGTTTGCATATTGCACAAAGTGCCCGTTGGCTAATACAATTTCTTTATTGGACGTGAAGAAAGCAATGCCCTCATTTAAGGCGTAAAGATGATTGAACAGGCGTTCTTTTTCTGCACTCAGTTCATCTTTCGATTGCTTCAGCTCGTTGTAAATATTCATGATTTGATACTGTATTTCACCAAATTCCGTATCCTCATTTTCCATATCCGGCACAATCTCCTCACCTCTGCCTGCCTTCATGGTGAAGTTGCGAAGTCGCCTGGTAAAATCGCCCAATTGTGTAGTCAGTAAATGCAGCATAGCATACATAACCACCAGCATAAATATCGAAAAGAATATAAATACGCGAGAGGCCCTCAAAAAATGCTTCAAAGCAGCATCATACACCATGGCACAACGCACATAATAGCCGTTGAAATGGGCAGCGTAATAATAAAAATCTTGGTTCGTGGTTTTAGAATGACGAATATTAGCACCAACCTGATGTGCTTTTGCTTTCTGTATCTCAGGTCTGTGCGAATGATTCTCCATAGCCGACCAATCACCTACAAAGCTGTCGAACAGCACTTTCCCTTCCTCATTGATTACAGTTACCCGAATCTCCGGGCTTGGGAGTATCAATTTGATATTATTAAGCTCAGTGTATTTATTTTCTTCTATAATATGGTCATGCTCAATGTATTTAGAGGTAGCTGAAGCAATATTGCTCAGGGTATTCTCCAGCCTACCGGTTCGGTAGTTCTTTTCCCTCGAGTATTGAAATACCAAAACCACAAGGGTAAAGATCAAAAATGCACTAAAGAAATAGGCAAATATGCGACGTTGATAAGACTTACTTTTAGGCATAACATGAAGAAAATATATGCATTAAGAATTGAAACAATAACCGTATCCCGATCGACCGATAATTTGCTTTCCATATGCCCCGATTTTTTTGCGTAGACGGGCAATATTTACGTCAACATTTCTGTCAGTGACGATGACATCCGTACTCCAGATTCTGTTCAATATCTCATCGCGAGGAATGAATCGATCTTTGTTGCTCAACAACAACACTAAAATGTCGAACTCTTTTTTGGTTAATCGGATCGGTTTATCGTTAATAATAGCTTCTTTTTTGTTCTGATCAATACATAATCCGTTATAATCTAAGGTCGATGCATTTTGTTCTACCGAATTCTTAAGCTCTCGTTTGAGAACCGCCTTAATTCGAACCACAACTTCTTTAATGGAAAATGGTTTTACAATATAATCATCTCCGCCTACATTAAATCCGGTCAGCAAATCATTTTCGGTAGTTTTGGCCGTCAAAAATATAATCGGAATATCTAATTTCATTTCCTTGCGCATAATATCAGCCATCTTATAGCCCGACATGCCACCCATCATTACGTCAAGCAAAATAAGGTTATATGAAGTAAGCGGCATGAGCAAGGCTTCTTCCGCCGAAGTAGCTACATCGATTTCAAAGCCTTCATTCAGCAAATTAAATTGCAATATTTCTCTTAAATCTTGTTCGTCGTCAACAATAAGTATTTTTGCTCCCTTTTTCATCTGTTTGTAATTTATTTTCGATTGTCAGATGTAACTATAACTCGTCAATTGTTAATCACCCTCATAATCATGAATTTGAATCTCATGACTCGTTTCATGATGTCATTAATGGTTAAACCCGTGGCTTTTTATTATACGTTCCATTGTTTGGTTTCGACGAGTCAAAGTTAGTAGTTATCCGCAGAATTATCTGTTCTTTTTCGTATGAATTCTTTTCGTTTATTTTATGCTTAGAATTTAAATTCGCAACTAATTCGATATTCGTTCACCGTTGATACATCACCCACTGTGTGTGTATTAAGCACATAGTTCGGAGCTATCTTAATTCCTTTTACAGGTCGAAATTCCAAACCTGCAAAAACGGCATGTACATTGTCTCCGTCATCCCATGTTTTCGCTCGATCATTGTAATCATACCTTCCATAGATATGCATCTTTGGTGTGAGCCGGATAGTGGTGTAAAAAGAACAGCCATGCTGGCATTGCCCGGCTGTGACTTTAGCATTTCGTTGCCTGTTATACTCCGCACCAACGCTATTTCCGTTTTTAAATTGATAACCTGCCATGAAGGCATACGTATCTTCAACTACATCTTTACTGTTTGAATAATCGGCATAAGTTCGAAACACCCAACCTTTAAATGGGGTGATGGTAGCTCCTATGCCATATTCAAAAGCGTTATCATTTTGCTGGCTCTTATAGCCTTCGCCATTCGACACAATCCAATCTAATTTAATCGTTCGGGTTGCCTGATATGAACCCGTAATACCAATATCTCGACTGGCACTGTAATCAAAATATTCTTGATAAGACTTGGCTATATAGCGATGCCCCCAACATTTCTCCACGAAGTTGAAGCTAATGCCGGTTATCATCCCAAAACGTAAAATAAGTTTATCATTATGATACTCGGCGAAAGCATTACGCGAAAAAGCGGAATGCTTTAATTCACCATTATCTTTGGGGTTGGTAACGTCAAAACATCCTTTTACCAACCAATTTTCAGAGAAATGGTATATATAACCAATCTCCAACCTATCAAGCACAAACTCCTTATTTGTCTCTTCATTTTCCGGAAGGAATTCCAAACCGGTGAAAATACTTCCAAAAACTCTACCCGAACGTTTAAAGTCTTTTTTAACAGGAGCATTCGCCTCTGCGGTAACTGTTACCCCTAATAACAGGACTACCAAAAAGAACATGTTTTTCACTAAATGCAAAGCAAGTCAGCTATCATTACAGCCCAATTACAGAATGATTACAAAATGATTAAACAATTACAAAATGATTAAATTTAATTTACGTAAAGATAGAATTATTTAGTTACTAAACATGAAGCGTTTTATAATGTATTTTAATTCAAAACAGTAATTAGCTTGCAAATGAAAATACCAACTATTTCATAATCAACAGATAAGCATACGTTTAGTTATAATGAAAATATTTTATGGGGCTAATGCTCGCTACATATTCGTATCAAAAAGTATTTTTATACGATATCTATAATCATTAATAGATATAAATATACCTTTTGCCATTAATCTTCCCGCAATAAAAGCCCGAGAAATAAATTTTTCATGCTATGCCTTTGGAAGAAATCATCAAAAAAACGTTTTGGCAATCCATACGCTTATCCAAATGAGCAATATAAATAAAAAATAGGCTCTAATCATAAACTAAAGTAGTATAAACTATTATTATAGCATATTCAAAAAATAAAATCTACAATATACTTCCATCGCACATTACATCTAAATAAGAGATTCTGCTAAACACTCTTCATGCAATCGATTGCAAATCAATACAATTATCAAACAAAAGTTTACACTAAAATTTGATAGTCAATCACATACATATATATTCAGGTTCTGTTAAGTTTTTATTTAAAACTTCAAATACCTATGCGTTTCTCCCGTTTTAGTATATTTTTGCACCAATAAACGATATAGATTAATATGCGTAGAAAAATCAGCAAAATAGCCGTGCTTACATCAGGGGGAGATGCCCCCGGGATGAATGCAGCGATACGTGCAGTTACACGTGCCGCCTTAAAAAAAGGAATTAAAGTTGTAGGAGTTCGTAGAGGATATCAAGGGTTGATTGAAGGCGACTTCAAACCCATGAGCACTCGAAGTGTCAGCGGAATATTGCATCAAGGAGGAACCATCTTGCGCACAGCCAGATGTAAAGACTTCCGCACACCGGAAGGCAGAAAAATTGCTTATGAGCATGCTAAATCTCAAGGCATTGAAGCCCTAGTAGTTATTGGCGGTGATGGCTCTTTCCAAGGAGCCCAACTCTTTTCTCAAGAAACCGATATTCCTACAGTAGGAATTCCCGGTACCATAGATAATGATATGTATGGCACCGACTATACTATCGGTCATGATACCGCCCTAAACACTGCCGTTGAAGCCCTTGATAAGATTAAAGACACTGCACGCTCGCATGGCCGTATCTTTGTGGTAGAGGTCATGGGAAATGAAGCCGGCGACTTGGCTTTATACAGTGGCATAGCTTGTGGCGCCGAAGCAATCTTACTTCCTGAAGTGCAAACGAATGATGAATTAGATAAATTTATTAAACGCGGAATTAAGAAAAAGGAAACCAGCGGAATTATTGTTGTTGCTGAAGGAGGCGGAAAACAATTAAATGCTTTAGCAGTTGCCGAGCGTGTGCAACAAGAGAATCCGAAGTTCGAGGTTCGCGTGTCCATATTAGGACACATCCAACGCGGAGGAAATCCCACCGCTATGGATCGCATTATGGCAACCCGCATGGGTTCAGGAGCCATCGATGCCCTACTCGACGATCAAAAAAGTGTGATGATTGGCATTAAAGACGGTGCAATCTGTCAAGTTCCATTCAACAAGTGCGTGCGAGGCAAACGAGCCTTTAAACAAGACATCTACGAACTGAATAACGAAGTTGTCGGCGAGTTAATGTAAGTAACACTTGGTATAATTTATGTAATACGAGGGCAGTTGATAATCAGCTGCTCTTTATTTTACTATATTTGTTCCAACACAACATAGTTATAATCATTTAGAATTAAGAAATGAAACCTGTTAATAAGAAAAGGGCCGGAATTGGCATGGCAATCGTCTTGTGTATATCATTGATCTTCGTCAGCTTTAATCGCGACGATAAAATGTTTGCTATCAACAAAGATTTAGACATATTTTATTCCTTAGTGCGCGAACTCAACGTTTTCTATGTTGACGATATCAATGTAGATAAAATGATGAAAACAGGCGTTGATGAAATGCTGAAAACACTCGACCCCTATACCACTTTCATTCCCGAAGATGAAATGGAAGACTTTAATTTTATGACAACCGGAGAATATGCGGGAGTTGGTGCCATCATCGGCTTGCGTGATGATGAAATTATCGTGTCTGAACCCTACAAAGGCTTCCCGGCAGACAAAGCCGGATTGCGTGCAGGCGATGTTCTCGTTGAAGTGGCCGGAAAACCGACAAAGGGCATGAAAGTTGAAGACGTGAGTAACCTACTGAAAGGAACAAGCAACGAAATCGTCAATGTTAAAGTAAAACGTTACGGCGTAAAAAAAACATTGAGCTTCGATGTCGTGCGTAAACAAATCCAAATTGATGCTGTTCCATATTATGGTATGCTCAAAAATAACGTAGGATACCTTCGTCTTACCAGCTTTACCGCCGGTTGTGGGAGAGAAATCAGAAAGATTGTAAAAGAGCTCAAAGAAAAGAACGGAGCCACAAGCATCATCCTCGACCTTCGTAATAATCCCGGAGGCTTGTTAAATGAGGCTGTAACCACCGTGAGTACTTTTGTTCCTAAGGGAACAAAGATAGTATACACAAAAAGTAAAGTGAAACAATGGGATCAGGAATACTTTACCACCGAAGAACCCATCGATACTACGCTTGCCGTTGCTGTATTGGTAAATAGAGGATCGGCATCAGCCTCTGAGATTGTTTCAGGATCACTACAAGATTTAGACCGTGCAGTTATTATCGGCACTCGCACCTTTGGTAAGGGATTAGTCCAAACTACCCGCGACTTGAGCTACAATTCCAAGCTGAAATTAACTACAGCCAAATATCATGTACCAAGTGGTCGTTGCATTCAAGCCCTTGATTATTCAAACCGCAACGAAGATGGCAGCGTGGGCGTAGTTCCCGACTCTTTAATATCTGAGTTCAGCACAAGCAACGGTCGTAAAGTCTATGATGGAGGGGGAATCAGCCCTGATGTAAAAATTAGCGCTCCTCATGGTGGAAGCTTTACTTTCAGTCTTATGCGCGATTACTTACTCTTTGATTATGCTACAAAATACTACTACGAGCACAAAACAATTCCATCTCCCGAAGACTTTGAAATAACTGACGACATATATGCTGATTTTTGCGACTATGTAAAACAACAGGATTTCAGTTACGAATCAGAAACAGAGAAGGCTCTTGATAAATTAGAGGAAACAGCGAAGAAAGAAAAATATTACGACCGTTCAAAAGCTCAATTTGAAGCCTTGCATAAGGAAGTAGCTCACGAGCTTGATAAAGACCTCAATGATTTCCAAGATGAAACCAAAATTATCCTCCGTGATGAGATTGTAACTCGATACTATTATCAAAAAGGAGCAATCGTATCATCTATGAAAGATGATAATGTGTTATCTCGTGCAGAGGGTATCGTTTGCTCTTCTGACAGTTTGACAAAATACTTTACACCGGGCACTATCATCGCCAAAGAAAACTAAATCGGTGTCTCAACAAAAGAAGCTAGGTAAACAAGGAGAGGAGATGGCTGAAAATCATCTCCTCAAACTAGGGTGCACTATATTAGAACGTAATTGGCGGTATCATCATCTGGAGGTTGATATCATCGCCCGCAAAGATGATGAACTGATTATCGTGGAAGTAAAGACTCGAACGGGAAGACAATATGGACATCCGAGTGAAGCCATCGATAAGAAGAAAATGAATCATCTGATAACTGCTGCCGATGCTTATATTGAAATAAACAACAGTGCTCTAGATACTCGATTTGATGTAATTACGGTGGTTATTAACAATGGTACGTATCAACTGGAACATTTCGAAGACGCTTTTTATCCCGGACTATAAATCTACACATTATGGAATTTAAACTTCAAACAGAATACATCGAATTAATTAAACTCCTTAAGCTTCTACGCCTAGTAGAATCCGGCGGTATGGCAAAGCATGTCGTTGAAGAAGGTCTTGTCTTCCGAAATGGCAAAATAGAAACTCGAAAGCGTGCCAAACTGATAAAAGGAGATATTATTGCGTTTAACGGAGAAGAAATATGCATTGTTTGATGCAGGCTATGCTGCTTACTTACTAAGATTTACCGTGATGCATATTTCTTCTTCATATGATTTATTAATATTCCTTACCGTTGTAATACTTCATGGATTTGAGCATTGCTAATCCGGCCTTAGAGGTTTCCTTCAAGCTTGCATCGAGTAGTTTTCCTGTGTGCAACATTGTTTCAGTAACATCATCTAGGCTAATTCGATGCTTACCATTCCCCATTATAGCATAAGTATTATGACTAACGGCTCGGGCAGCAGCCAGCACATTACGCTCTATACATGGTATTTGCACCAAACCCAATACCGGATCACAAGTAAGTCCCAAATGATGTTCTAAGCCCATTTCAGCAGAATTCTCTACCTGATATATCGTACCTCCATGTATTTGGGTTGCAGCTCCCGATGCCATGGCGCAAGCTACTCCAACTTCACCCTGACAGCCAACTTCAGCTCCGGATATAGAAGCATTTGTTTTTATGATATTTCCAATTAAACCTGCGGTTGCCAATGCTCGGAGAATATCTTTTTTACTACACTTATATATTTTCTTGTGATAGTATAACACGGCCGGCAATATGCCGCAAGCACCACAAGTTGGAGCAGTTACAACCAATCCGCCACTGGCATTTTCCTCAGAAACAGCATGAGCATAAGAGAAAAGCTTGGCACTCTGTTTCATAGGACCGGTATAAGTTTTCGATTTCAACTTATATGACATGGCTTTACGTTTTATATTCAGTCCTCCGGGCAAAAAGCCATCGGTGCTGCAACCTCTTTTGATTGCATTAACCATAACTTCCCACACTTGTTCTAAGAAAGTCCATATTTCTTTCCCTTCGCAATACTCTACGTATTCCCAAATATCATGCTCATATTTATCGCACCATTTCAAGATACCTCCCATAGTTGAGAGCGGATAAACAGACTCTTTCCGAGATAAATCTTCACCTTCTTCTACAATAGAGCCTCCTCCCACACTGTAATAGATTTTATTTCCCAGCTCTTTCTTGCGCTCATCATAGGCAATAAGTTGCATAGCATTCGGATGAAAATCTAAATACTTATCGGCACGCCAAATGAGTTCCAACTTTTTATTTTTAAAAGCTTCCTCAACAGTAACTCCGGTAAGATGCCCTTTGCCCGTTGCAGCAAGACTTCCATATAAGGTCACTTCATAGTAGGCTGCATCAGGATATTTACTTAAGAAGAGATTGCAAGCATTTCGGGGGCCCATCGTGTGACTACTAGATGGTCCGTGTCCTATTTTATAGAGTTCTCGTATTGATTCCATTCAAAATTATTGTTAATCGGGTAGCAAATGTAAGAATTGGTGTATTCATAAACTATAATATACCGCCAATTAACCGTTAATTTCGACATTTTTTTCGTTCTTTGCAGCAGAATACATACTAGCAATATGAGAGAACAACACAACAGAGGAAAAGCTCCTAAGAATCGTTTTGGCAGCAAAAAAGATGGTCGTCAATCTACGACATACAGCCGCAACAGCGGTGAACATCGAGAATATAAGAAGCCATATGACCGAAAAGAGTCTGATTATGATGAACGCGGTAAATCTTTCGAGAGAAAAAGCTTCAAACGTGACGATGAAAGACCATATGCCAAAAAGAATTTCAAGTATAACGAAGATAAGCCTTTTGCGAAAAAGCCTTTTCGTAAAGATGAACGCAAACCATTTCCAAAGAAGCGATTCAGCGGAGATTGGGAGCATCAAGAAAGAACATCAGAGAAGAGAGAACAATGGAAAGAAAATAAGAAATCATTCCAAAAAGGCTTCAAAAAGCGGGGAGAAGACAAACCTGTTGACAACACCTTGCGCCTAAACCGATTCATATCGAATGCGGGAGTATGCTCTCGGCGAGATGCCGATAAGTTAATTACTGACGGCGAGATTTCGGTAAATGGTGAAATAATTACCGAATTAGGACATCGTGTAAACCCATACGACAAGGTATTGCACAATGGTAAACGCATTACTGCCGAACAAAAAGTGTATTTGCTGTTGAATAAACCCAAAGGATTTGTTACTTCGCTAGACGACCCTCATGCCGATAAGACAGTGATGGACTTAGTGCGTAACGCTTGTAAAGAACGAATTTATCCGGTAGGGCGATTAGATAAATCAACAACCGGGTTGCTATTATTTACCAACGACGGTGATTTAGCCAAACGTTTAACGCACCCAAGCCATCAGAAAAAGAAGATTTACCACGTATTTCTAAAAGAAAAGTTTCCTGAAGAATATTTGCAGCAGATTGCCGATGGTATTGAGTTGGAAGATGGCGCAATTAAAGCTGATGCAATCAGTTATGTTGATCCTCTGGATAAAAGTCAGATTGGCATTGAAATCCATTCGGGAAAAAACCGCATTGTGCGTCGAATATTCGAGCATTTCGGATTTCGAGTGCAGCGATTAGACCGGGTGTATTTTGCAGGGCTAACGAAAAAGAACTTGCCTAGAGGCAGGTATCGTTTCTTGACTCCCAAAGAAGTAGGCTTCTTAAAAATGAGTTAAATTAACGCTTCGCTAGATTCAATAATGATTTACTCTTTATTGAATCTAGTTTTATAAACTGTTATCTCTCCGATTTACGCCACCAAGCCGCATCAAACGAGTTATCTTCATCTAATTTTACAACATCTCCAATCATTGGAGTGGAAAGTTTGATAGAGTCATTTTGCGTGTAGGAGTAAATATTTTCCAATGGTTCGCGCCAATCATGTTGAGCCAAGGCATATTTGGAGTTATGCACCGTAATGAATTGTTTAGGCTGAATATCTGCCAAAGCTAGTTGAAGATGTTTGGGCATAAGGTGAATATTTGCCCATTTGCGGTCATACTGTCCGTTTTCGAAAACGGCAAAAGCAATTTCGCCGAATTTTTCTTTTATAGCTTTAAAGTGAGAGGCGTAGCCTCCGTCGCCACTTAAATAAATATTACCCAAAGGTGTTTCAAGCATATATGATGCCCATAGGGTTTTGTTTCGAGCAAAGCCTCTGCCTGAAAAATGGCGAGTGGGTAAAGCTGTAATCTGAACCCGATCATCCAATTGGCTTTGTTCATCCCAATCCAGCTCTACAATTTGTTCTTTGTTCCATTGCCAATGGCGAAAATGCGAGCCTATTCCCAACGGACAAATTACCGAAAGTTTATCATGTTTCAACTCTTCCACCGTGTCATAGTCTAGATGATCCCAATGATCATGCGTAATTAACAAATAGTCTATTTTCGGCATATCTTCCACAGTATAAACATCAGAACCCTTAAAAGCTCCACCAAAAAAACCGACGGGCGAAGCTGCAACCAACACCGGATCAACCAAAAAGCGTTTTCCGTCTATTTGCATATAATAAGAACCATGTCCTAACCAAATTAACAAATTATCGTTCGGGTTCAAGGCTTTTAAATCACTCTTATGCGTAACTATGGGCATTGTTGGTTTTTTATGATCTACTTTCTTAAAAAATAAATCTCTCAAATACGTTACTGCATTCTCTCCTTCTGCCATGGCAGGTGTGGGAACGAGGTTATGAAATTGCCCGTCTCGATAATTGGGCGATTGTTTCACTTTCTGTAAATCTTTGCCGATAGGATTTTTACCAAATTTAGCTGTATGCATAAAGCAATACACTCCGATAAAAAAGGCTGCAACGACCAGCATAAATATAAACATGGACTTCTTGAATTTTGACATAGGTTGCAAAATTACTTTTTTTTGTTATGATTTGCACTAAAACCGATATCTAATATTTTTTGAAGCTTTTCAGCCTAAAATATAGCATATAAAAATACTTTTAGCATCCATCTTACATGGAGGAAAAGCTAAGAAAATAGTTTTTGGTCGTTTCTAGTCATAAGAAAGGAGTGAAAATATACTATTTCCGTTCATCTGTTGGTAAGAAAAAACCGAATTAGTGCTAATTTATGCAATTATCAACATACTATTTTCTGTAAATCAACACTTTAATGTTTTAACCATATCAATTTTTCATTCTATTTCACCTACATCATATTTGCATATGCAAATGAAATAACTATATTTGCATATACAAACGTAAATTCCATCTTATGTCTAATCTTTTCGACAACTGTCTGTATTTCCGATTAAACCGGCTGCTTAGAACACTCAGTCAAAATGCCGATGCTGCTTTTGCCAAGCACCACTTATCGTCGAGCCATGCCTATTTACTCCTTTTGGTAAACGATAATTCCGGCATAGGAACAGTAGAATTGTCGCAGGAACTGAATTTAAATCCCTCAACAATAACCCGATTGGTTGATAAAATGGTTATACAAGGCTACTTAAGGAGAGTGAAAGAGGGTAAGCGTTGTGAAATATCGTGTACGGAAGAAGGAAGCAGTTTGGTTATTGAACTACAAAGAACATGGCAAGCATTCCAACAGAATATGAACCGACAAATAACTCCCGGTGTTTATGCCGGCCTGAATAAGGAATTAAAAGCGTTGGAAAATGAAATTAACACCCGGAAAGCATGAAATACTTAATTATAGGAGGAGTGGCAGGAGGTGCTACCGTTGCTGCCCGTTTACGTCGATTAGATGAAGAAGCCGAGATTATCATCTTTGAAAAAGGAGAACACATTTCATATGCTAATTGTGGTTTACCCTACTACATTGGCGAGGTCATTGAAAACAGGGCTAATTTATTGCTTCAAACACCTGAAAGTTTTAATGCTCGTTTTCATATCGATGTGCGTATTTTTAATGAAGTGATTGGTATTAATGCTAAGCTTAAACAAGTAGAAGTTAGGCATATCACCACAGGGAAGACCTACACTGAATCTTACGACAAACTCATTTTATCGCCGGGGGCATCACCGGTAATGCCACCTATTCCCGGCATAGACAACCCGAAGATTCTTACCCTACGCAATGTTGCGGATACAGACAGGATAAAAGAATGGGTGATTAATAGAAATATCAAAAGTGTTGTGCTTGCAGGTGCCGGATTCATTGGTTTAGAAATGGCAGAGAACTTGCACCGGCTAGGTATTAAGGTTTCTGTGGTAGAAGCAGCCAAGCAGGTGATGAATGTTCTTGATTATGATATGGCAATTGAATTGCACGAAGAGTTTAAACAACAGCAAGTAGGCTTATACCTCGGGCATGCCATTGAAAGATTTAGGCAATTAGCATCGGGAAAAATAGAAGTGCAATTGCAAAATGATGTAAAGCTGACCACTGATATGGTTATCCTTTCTATAGGCGTAAAGCCCGACAGTACACTGGCAAAAGATGCCGGTGTGAAAACTGATAAACACGGCATGATACAGGTAAATGAACATATGCAAACCTCTATTCATGATATCTATGCTTTAGGTGATGCCGTACTCTCCAAGAATAAGCTAACCAACAGCGAACAAGCTTTCTTTCTTGCCGGTTCGGCAAATAAACAGGCACGCATATTGGCAAACTATTTGGCGAAAGACCCGAAAGCTAAATTCAACGGAGCTATCGGCACAGCCATAGCTAAAGTATTCCGTTTAACGGCAGCAACAACCGGACTCTCTGAAAAAACTGCAAGTCGTGCCGGTTTGTCTTACCTTACTTCCGTGATTAGAATTGGCTCACACGCCGGCTATTACCCCGGAGCCAAACAGATGTTATTAAAACTAGTGTTTAGTCTCGACGGTAAAGTATTAGGGGCTCAAGCTGTTGGTGTAAAAGGTGTGGATAAGCGTATCGATATGTTGGCTACAGCTATCGGGATGGGGGCAAACATTTACGACCTTCAAGAAATAGAACACGCTTATGCACCTCCTTATTCTTCAGCCAAAGATCCGGTAAATCAGGTAGCTTTTAATGCAGAAAATATTATGGATAAATTAGTAAAGGTAATTAGCCTTGAGCAAATGGCTAATCGAACAAGTGATGTGTTTGTGCTCGACGTGAGAACTGCTCAAGAAGTAAAATTAGGAAGCATTGACGGAGCTGTTAATATTCCGGTTGACGAAATTAGAAATCGGATAAACGAAATACCCCACAATAAGTGCATTTACATTTACTGTAAAGCCGGAATGCGCGGCTATATAGCAGCTCGAATATTACAACAACATGGCATACCTGAAGTGTATAACTTGCAAGGCGGATATGATTCCTACAAACTTTATGTAAAGAATCAGGAGAATCATTTATACTAACAAGATATAGCGGATAGAACTGCTATCGGGCACTGATTTTGTTTTTTGGCTAAACTTTACTTTCGCTATTTATTTGTATTTTCGCAGTTCATTTAAATCAGATGTAGAATATAACGATATAATAGATGGAAATTCCTAGCAAATATGACGCACAGCGCGTTGAAAACAAATGGTATAAATATTGGATGGAACAGAAATTTTTCCATTCAGAACCTGATGGTCGCGAACCATACACCGTGGTTATTCCTCCACCTAATGTTACCGGAGTGTTGCATATGGGGCATATGCTGAATAATACAATTCAGGATATTTTGGTTCGTCGTGCTCGTTTGTTGGGAAAAAATGCGTGTTGGGTGCCCGGCACCGACCATGCTTCCATTGCTACCGAGGCTAAGGTAACAAACCGACTAGCTCAACAAGGCATTTCTAAATTCGACTTAAGCAGAGATGAGTTTTTAAAGCATGCTTGGGATTGGACAGAAGAACATGGGGGCATTATTTTAGAACAACTAAAAAAATTGGGTGCCAGTTGCGATTGGGATAGAACTTGCTTCACACTTGATGAGATTAGAAGTAAATCCGTTATTGATACTTTTGTTCAGTTATATGAAAAAGGCTTGATTTACCGTGGTGTACGTATGGTAAATTGGGATTCTGATGCCCTTACGGCAGTGTCTGACGAAGAGGTTATCCACAAAGAAGTACAATCGAAATTATATTATCTGAAATATCAGATAGCAGGTGAAGATGACTATGTTATCATTGCCACCACTCGACCGGAAACCATTTTAGGTGATACCGCCGTATGTGTTAACCCAAATGACGAGCGATTTTCACACCTAAAAGGAAAGAGCGTAATTGTTCCTTTAATCAATCGTGTAATTCCGATTATTCAAGATGAATATGTTGATATGGAATTCGGTACGGGTTGCTTAAAGATTACACCGGCCCATGATATTCATGATTATGAAATCGGTATGCGTCATAATTTGGAAAGCATTAATATACTGAATGATAATGGCACACTAAGTGAAGCTGCCCAATTATTTGTAGGTAAAGATCGTTTCGTTGTGCGTGAAGAAATTATTCCTCAATTGGAAGAAGCCGGAAATCTGTATAAGATTGAAGACTACACCAATAAAATAGGAACATCAGAGCGAACAGGCTCTGTTATCGAACCGAAACTATCGGCTCAATGGTTCCTGAAAATGAGCGATATGGCTAAAGTAGCCTTAGATGCGGTGATGGGTGATGAAGTACAATTTCATCCTGCTAAATTCAAGAATGTATATCGCCATTGGATGGAGAATGTGAAAGATTGGTGTATTTCTCGTCAACTTTATTGGGGGCATCGCATTCCGGTTTACTATTTACCCAATGGCGAATTTGTGGTGGCAAAGACTACCGAAGAAGCTTTGGAAAAAGCTCAAGCTATTGATGCTACACTTACCGCCGAGCAACTTCGCCAAGACGAAGATGTGCTTGATACATGGGCATCATCATGGTTATGGCCTATTTCCGTGTTTGATGGTTTTGAGAGCGATAAAGAAATAGACTATTACTACCCTACATCTGATTTGGTAACCGGTCATGATATAATCTTTTTCTGGGTAGCTCGCATGATTATGGCGGGTTATGAATTTAAAGGTAAGAAACCTTTCAGCAACGTATATTTCACCGGAATGGTGCGCGATAAGCAAGGACGAAAAATGAGTAAACAACTGGGAAACTCACCCGACCCTCTTGATTTGATTGCCAAATATGGTGCCGACGGTGTGCGTGTGGGTATGTTGCTTTGTTCACCGGCAGGAGGCGACTTACTTTTCGACGAAAGTTTACCTCAACAAGGAGCCGGATTTGTTACTAAACTTTGGAACTCATTTCGTTTGGTGAAGGGCTGGGAAATAAGCGATACTATTGCCCAACCCGAGCATGCTAAAGTAGCATTAGAGTGGTTCCGCCAAAAATTCAGTCAGATTGTAGAACAAACCAATGATCATTTCGATAAGTTCCGCATTTCTGATGCTTTAATGAATGTTTATACTACGGTGCGCGATGAATTTTCAGGTTGGCTGCTCGAATTGGTTAAACCTGCTTATCAACAACCCATTGATAAACAAACTTATGATGAATTGCTCATTATCTTCGATGAGGTATTGCGTTTCATTCATCCGTTTATGCCATTCGTTTCAGAAGAAATTTGGCAATTACTGAAAGAACGACGAGCAGGCGAAAGCATCATGGTAAGTACTTGGCCGGAGATTAAACCTTACAACGAAGCTTTCTTGCAATCATTTGAAGATGCTAAAGAGATTATATCCGGTGTGCGCAACATCCGAACTAAAAATAATATTCCAAACAAAGATATGCTGGAGCTAGCTGTTTTGGCAGGTGACAAAGGATATGATGCCAATCTTAACGCTGTTGTTGTTAAAATGGCTAATCTTTCCGCCTACAACGTAGTAACTGAGGAACCGTCGGGTGCATCATCATTCTTAGTAAAATCGAGCACCTTCTTCGTGCCTATGGGCGATTTAGTTGATGTAGAAGCTGAATTGGCTAAGTTGGAAGAGGAATTGAAATATACAAAAGGATTCTTGAAATCAGTGATGGGCAAATTGAGCAATGAAAAATTTGTAGCAGGAGCTCCTGAGGCTGTCGTAGCCAAAGAACGCGCAAAGCAAGCCGATGCTGAAGCCAAAATTAAAGTACTGGAAGAGCAAATTTCAAAATTGAAATAGGCTTTCTTCAATCAAATAAAACTAGGATATATCTTTGGGTACATCCTAGTTTTTATTTCCGATTTATTTTCTCAATTTCATGTGAACAAGCACCATTTTAATTTCACTATACGAATAGTCACTGCCTAATGCTTCCTTTATGGGAGTGAGTGCCAAGTCACCAATCTCTTTTACCTTTTTCTCAATAACTTTTCTTTTTTTCGAGCTCATCAACTCCTCAATACTAAGCTCACCGGTAGCAATGCATTTAGTTAAATGAACCTCGATTGTACTTTTAAGTAAAGAGCGCTCTTGAGCTATTTCACTAATTGTTTTCCCTTGTTTAAACAAGCCGTAAGAAATTTGGTAGGTTGGTATTTTTACTATTTTCCCTTTCGATTTGCGAATGGACTCTGTTTCTTTAGGCTTACTTAGCTCCGGTTTTTCTATTGCTGATTTATCTAAAGTATCTCCGGTTATGGTGACTTGGAGCAATGATCTAGCTTTATAGATATATTTCAAGCTATCTTGGTATAAATTTGCTAAATCTTCAAGCTCTGTAAGGTAAGATTTCACTCCCTTAACTTGCTTAAGTTCATCTATCTTATCAATTACCTGCTGATGCAAACCTTTAATCAAAGGTTCAAAATAATTAATCGACTTTTCCATGCGTTTATCAAGTATATTCAGGTAATCATCGGCTTTAGCATACAGTATCTTATGAATTTGATTCTTAAAAGAATCAGCAACCTTTTTAATTTCTTGTGAATCATCATAAAGTTTTGATGCCCACACCCTATGCTGCTGCTTCTCTGAGCGATTTCCGTCTTTATTGTAGCTTTCCAGATGCCGCCGCAATTCAATTTCCAAATTACTGAAGTCATAAGCCTGCATACAGTAATTTTGCAGATATAAATCGGAAGTCATCTTTAATATGGGGAGCAATTCTTCTTTCTTCTTCTTGCGCTGACTAAATTCTTTTAGAGAGTTACTTATGGGTATTCCTTGCTCCGGTATCTTCGAGGTTAGAATTAATCCGTTTATATCTCGCAAGCGCGATAATGCAACGTAGCTTTGACCGGAAACAAAAGCTTTATTCACATCGATAATGGCCTTATCAAACGTTAATCCTTGGCTTTTGTGCACTGTAATTGCCCAAGCCAACTTAAGCGGATATTGCTTGAATGTACCTGCTATTTTTTCCTCTATCTCATTATTTTCCTTGTTGATGGTATATTTTTTATTTTCCCATGTATAAGGATCTACCATAACAGCATCAGAACCGTCATTAAATCCCACAACAATTCCATCTTCGCCAAAAGATTCTACATGACCTACTTTTCCATTAAAATAACGCTGATTGCCGGTATAGTCATTTTTAATGAACATAACCTGAGCACCTTCTTTTAACTTCAGATGTGTTTCGACAGGATAATTATACTCGCTAAATTCACCCGTTACTACAGCATCAAACACTTTCTCCGGCTTTTTCAACTTGGCCAGTGTGATGGTATTTCTCTCATCAGCAATATAATTATGCGTGGTGAGTAATATTACACCATCATCTGTCTTCTGCTTGTAATCGGGTTGATAAAACTCATTCAACAAATCGATATCTTGATTGGTGATGGCATTATTTCGTAAATTATTCAGCAAATTAATAAAACGAGTATCCGATTGTCGATAAATCTTTTCAAGCTCGACATACACCAGCGGCGATTCTTTTAGTACTTGTGCGCTGAAAAAATAAGGGCTATCATAATATTTAGAAAGATACATCCATTCTTCATCCTTCACCACTGGAGGAAGTTGCAGCAAATCACCAATGAATAGCACTTGTACTCCTCCGAATGGGAATCTTCGTTCTCTTCTAACGCTTTTTAATATCAGATCTATCGCATCGAGTAAATCGGCACGTAACATACTCACTTCATCAATAACTAAAAGCTCCATTTGTTGCAGCACTTTACGTTTATTTTTATGCATCTGAAAACCTTTGAATAAAGACGATGGCGTATTAATTGCCATCGAAGTAGCATGCAACGTGTCAATATCGTTATTGTCGGGGATAAATGTCCCAAAGGGTAATTGAAATAAAGAATGCAAAGTAACCCCTCTGGCATTAATTGCTGCTATTCCGGTGGGAGCTGCTATCACTATATTTTTATGTGTAGTTTTTGCTATATCTCGCAAAAAAGTTGTTTTTCCGGTTCCGGCCTTTCCTGTCAAAAAAATATGCTGATTAGTGGAATTAATAAAGCGAGAAAGTATATCGGTTAAGTTTACTGTTTTGCTATCCATGGCTCTGCAAGTTGATATTAATACACAATAATAATTATTTTTTAGTTGTGAATAAAATAGGCTGTAGTGAAGTTTATAGAGTCTCATACACTATTATTATCCGAAAATGCTACATTTACCGTAAAATTCAAATAATAAATCAGAAATGACACTAATAAAATCAATATCAGGTATTCGAGGAACAATAGGCGGTAAATCCGGTGATGGGCTTTCTCCTGTTGATGTAGTGAAATTTACGGCATCATATGCAAAATGGCTAATAGCATCATCCGGGCAAACAGCTCCCAAAGTAGTGGTTGGTAGAGATGCTCGCATTAGTGGTCCTATGGTGGAACAGCTAGTTTGTGCTACACTTATGGGTATGGGTGCCAATGTTATTAATATCGGATTGGCCACAACACCCACTACAGAGATAGCCGTGACTACCGAAGAAGCCGATGGAGGTATTATTCTTACAGCCAGCCATAATCCCAAGCAATGGAATGCGCTAAAACTTCTAAACGGTAAAGGTGAGTTTTTAAACGCAGAAGAGGGAGCACTGATATTAAAATATGCAGAAGAGGAAAGCTTTGAATTTGCCGAGGTGGACTACATCGGCAAGATGAAAAAGAAAAACTACACCGACGAACACGTAAGCCAAGTGCTCGATCTAGATCTGGTCGATGCTAAAGCTGTTCGCAAAGCAGGTTTTACGGTTGCTTTCGATGCCGTTAATTCAGTAGGTGGTATTGCTATCCCGGTTTTATTAGAAGCCCTAGGCGTGAAAAATATTATACCTATCAACGAAGAACCATCCGGTGAGTTTGCTCATGTGCCGGAACCTCTTCCTGAAAACTTAGTGGAAACCTGCAAGATTGTAAAAGAAGAAAAAATTGATGTTTGTTTTGTTGTTGACCCTGATGTAGATCGTCTTTCAATCATCAGTGAAGATGGAAGTATGTTCAACGAGGAATATACGTTGGTAGCTGTTGCCGACTATGTGCTGAGCCATACTCCGGGAAATACGGTTTCCAATATGTCATCATCGCGTGCTTTGCGTGTTATTACTGAAAAACACGGCGGAAGCTACTCTGCATCTGCAGTAGGTGAAGTAAATGTTGTGAATGAAATGAAGGCTACTCAAGCCATCATTGGTGGTGAAGGTAACGGAGGAATCATTTACCCGGCAAGTCACTACGGTCGTGATGCCTTGGTTGGAATTGCTTTATTCTTGACTCAATTGGCTAAATCAGGCTTGGCCTGTTCTGAGTTACGGAAAACTTATCCTGATTATTTCATTTCTAAGAATAAGATTGAGTTAACTCCGGAAATTGATGTAGATAACATCTTGATTCAAATGGAGAAAAAATATGCTCATGAACAAGTAACAACTATTGATGGTGTAAAAATAGATTTTGCCAACGAATGGGTTCACCTTCGCAAATCGAATACAGAGCCTATCATACGAATTTATGCTGAATCAGGAAGTCTCGACAAAGCTGATGCTTTGGCAAAACAGATTATAGCTGACATAAAATCATTCATTTAGATTAAGTACCACAAAGCCACTTCTTCCATTCGAAGTGGCTCTTTTATTTTAGTTTTAAGCGAATCTCTTTCCATATTGGGGTTAAATTTATGTAACCCGTGTATTTAGAGTTTCCGAGTTCATTATTTCGCATTATATTTGCCCAAATGAAAAGGTTCATTTTAAATGCTTTTATACAGATAACCATATTCATGGTTATTACATTCAACGTATACGCACAAAAAGGTGCTGCAGATTCTCCTTCTATTGTTCAGCGCACACAGGTTCAACAAGATGCCAATGTAGCCAGAATGCTTGATGCCTACATTAAAGATTGTAAGGCAAATGAAACTGCCGGTTTTGCGGGTTATCGCGTACAGATTTTATCGCTAACCGGAACATCGGCCCGCAATAAAGTATTGAAAGCTCGTAATGAATTTATGGCCAGTTATTCCGATTTTCCCATATATATGGAGTATAGAAGTCCTAGCTTTAGACTAATGGTAGGTAACTGTCGTAGCAAAAGTGAGGCTCTATTTATTAAAAATAAAATTAAAAATTCTTATCCGAATGCTTTTGTGGTGTCCGATAAGATTGAATACCCACAATTAGTTACCGAAGATACGCAACAGTAATGAGCGAATTAATCAAGCATGAATGTGGTATCGCAATGATTCGATTGCGTAAGCCACTTAGCTACTATCAAGAGAAATATGGAACTTGGCAATATGGCATGAATAAGCTGTATCTGCTAATGGAGAAACAGCATAACCGAGGTCAAGACGGAGCCGGAGCCGTAAGTGTAAAGCTTAATTTGAAACCGGGACAAGAATATATTCATCGATATCGATCTGTGCAAGCAAGTCCCATTCAGGATGTTTTCTCTAAGATAACAAAACCGATTAAAAGGGCTGTCAAGGCTAGGCAAGATATTAATAACTTAGACTGGGCTTATGAACATTTACCGTTTGCTGGCGAACTATATTTAGGTCACCTCCGTTATGGAACTTTTGGCAATAACAGTATTGAGTATTGTCATCCGGTGATGCGTCAAAATAATTGGAAATCGCGCACTCTAGTTCTAGCCGGAAATTTTAACCTGACCAATGTCGATGAATTATTCAATAAACTCATTGAATTAGGTCAGGATCCAACAAATTACACCGACACTGTAACGGCATTAGAGAAAGTAGGTCATTTCCTTGACGAAGAAAACGAACATCGCTTCCGCCATTTTAAGAATGAAGGTTATAGCAACCAAGAAATATCGCCTTTAATTCAAAACACTCTCGATGTTAAAAACATTCTGGAACGTGCCAGCAAAGATTGGGACGGAGGCTATGCCATGGCAGGGATATTAGGACATGGAGATGCTTTTGTTACACGTGACCCTTGGGGTATTCGTCCGGCAAACTATTATATTGACGACGAGGTGGTGGTTGTAGCCTCTGAGCGTGCCGTTATTCAAACTGTGATGGACGTCAATGCGAAAGATGTACATGAAATTAAACCGGGTGAAGCATTAATTGTAAAAAAAGACGGAAGCGTTTCGTTCGATATGATTCGGGTACCTCAAGAACGCAGGTCTTGTTCTTTTGAGCGTATCTATTTCTCTAGGGGAAGTGATAAAGACATCTATCAAGAACGTAAAAATTTAGGCAGATTATTAGCTCCAACTATTATGGAGAGAATAGACTCCGATATCAGAAATACTGTATTCTCATTTATTCCGAACACTTCCGAAACGGCATTCTATGGTTTAGTTTCCGGAATTACCGACCATTTGGTAGAATGGAAGAAAGACCAGATAAAGACCAAAAATGGAAGTCTTACGGATGAAGATATTGAAGAGATTATTTCAGTAGAACCCAGAATAGAGAAATTGGCGATTAAAGATGCGAAGTTGCGCACATTTATTGCTGATGATGCTAGTCGTGATGATTTAGTAGCTCACGTGTATGATGTAACTTACGGTGTGATTAATGACAACAAAGACACTCTAGTCATCATTGACGACTCCATTGTTCGCGGAACGACCTTAAAGAATAGTATATTGAAGATTCTCGACAGACTAAATCCCAAACGTATTATTGTTGTTTCATCGGCTCCACAGATTCGTTACCCTGATTGCTACGGTATTGACATGGCTGAACTAAATCGTTTTGCTGCTTTTAATGCTGCCATTGCATTGTTGAAAGAAAATGACAAGACCCATATCATCGATGAAGTATATCAAAAATGTAAAGAGCAAGAAAATTTACCTAAAGAAGATATTGTGAATTACGTAAAAGATATTTATCGTCCGTTTACTGCAGAACAAATCTCTGATAAGATCGCAGAACTATTGAAGCCGGAAGGGTGTAAAGCTCAAATAGACATTATTTACCAGACTATTGAGAATCTACATTTGGCTTGTCCTAATGATAAGGGAGATTGGTACTTCTCCGGTAACTATCCTACACCGGGGGGGAATAAAGTCGTTAATAAGTCATTCATTAACTTCTATGAAGGAAATAGCGGTAGAGCCTATTAAGCTCTTGCCTCAACAAACTAAAAAGAGTGTTCCAATATAAATAGGAACACTCTTTTTTATGCAAAAATCCCCATAGTCCGTAAACCATGAGGATAGAGAGATATAATAGAGCAAATCGCCGATCCTCTTCCCCAAAGGGTTCGGTACATTGATTTGCGGAAGACACCCGAAAGTGCCTATTCGTTTATCTTATTTCAGAACCATTTTTAACTGCTTGTTCGGGAGAAACAAAGCGCAATGCACCATCAGCATCTTCAGCCATTAAAATCATACCTTGCGATTCTATGCCACGCATAGTTCGAGGAGCTAAATTTACTAAAACCGATACTTGCTTACCAATGATTTCTTCCGCTTTATAGTGTTCAGCAATACCTGAAACTACTGTGCGCTTATCAATACCCGTGTCAAGTAAGATTTCCATCAGCTTTTTAGTCTTTTTCACCGGTTTAGCCTCTAGTATAGTTGCTGTGCGAATATCCATCTTCATGAAATCGTCGAAAGCGCATTCTTCTTTTGCAGGGGTAACAACGGCTTCTGCCATTTGATTAGCTTTTTTTGTATTAAACAGCTTCTGAACCTGAGTTTCAATAGTACTATCTTCAATCTTCTCAAACAGCAGCTCCGGTTTATTCGTTTGATGACCGGCAAGCAATAAATCGGTTCTACCTAATTCCGACCAACCTAATTTTTCTAGGCTTAAGAATGCACGCAGTTTATTCATACTGAACGGCAAGAACGGTTCTAACATAATCGTTAAGTTAGCCGTGATTTGCAAACAAATGTTCATGACTGTCTCCACACGCTTAGCATCTGTTTTTACTACTTTCCAAGGTTCTTCATCAGCCAAATATTTATTTCCCAATCGAGCTAAGTCCATGGCATATTTTAATGCTTCACGGAAACGATATTGAGCAATACTTTTATCAACTTCAGATTTCAATCCGGTTATCTCAGCTAAAGTAGCAATATCTACATCATTACATTCACCCAAAGCAGGCACCACCCCGTTATAATATTTCTGAGTAAGTACTAAAGCTCGATTTACAAAATTACCAAGAACGGCCACTAACTCATTATTATTGCGAGCCTGATAATCTTTCCACGTAAAATCATTATCCTTCGTTTCGGGTGCGTTAGCTGTAAGTACATATTTCAATACATCTTCCTTACCGGGAAACTCCTCTAAGTATTCATGCAACCATACCGCCCAGTTTCTGGATGTTGAAATCTTATCGCCCTCTAGGTTTAAGAATTCATTCGACGGCACATTCTCAGGCAATATGTAGGAACCCTCAGCCTTAAGCATTGAAGGGAAAATGATACAGTGAAACACGATATTATCTTTCCCGATGAAATGCACCATCTTCGTATCTTCGTCTTTCCAATATTTTTCCCATTCCGGAGTTAACTCTTTTGTAGCCGAAATATAGCCGATAGGTGCATCAAACCAAACATAAAGCACCTTGCCCTCTGCTCTTTCAACCGGAACCGGAACCCCCCAATCTAAATCACGGGTTACCGCTCGGGGCATCAATCCGCTATCAATCCAGCTCTTACATTGCCCATACACATTCGGTTTCCATTCCTTATGTCCTTCTAAAATCCACTCTTTTAACCAAGGTTCATATTGATCAAGCGGTAAATACCAGTGCTTTGTTTCCTTTAATATTGGCGTATTACCCGAAATCATCGATTTCGGATTAATCAACTCGGTAGGACTTAATGATGTTCCACAGCTTTCGCACTGATCGCCGTAAGCTTTCTCAAATTGACACTTCGGACAAGTACCCATGATGTATCTGTCAGCTAGAAATTGCTTGTTTTCTTCATCATAGTATTGCTTTGATGTTTGCTCTACAAAAGCCCCCTTATCGTAAAGGGTTCTAAAGAACTCTGAAGCTGTTTCTTTATGTATATCAGAGCTCGTGCGCGAATACACATCGAAAGAAATTCCAAAACGTTCAAAGGCATCTTTAATGATACCATGATATTTATCTACCACATCTTGTGGAGTAATACCTTCATTTTTAGCTTTTAACGTAATTGGCACTCCATGTTCATCAGAGCCACCGATAAAAGCAACCTCTTCACCTTTCAAACGCAGATAGCGTGCATAAATATCGGCAGGGACATAAACTCCTGCCAAGTGACCAATATGCACAGGACCATTTGCATAGGGAAGTGCAGAAGTAATCAGTGTTCTTTTAAATTCTTTAGTCATTTATCGTATGAATTTCAGTATCACTACACGCAAAGAATCCCCTCATTTTGCAATAGGGGATTTTGCCGGGTGTTTTTTAGGAAATTATTGTAATTCTTTTTTTAGCAAATCAACATTGTTCTGCAAACGTTTAATTGTTTGGTCTTTCTCGGCACTTGCTTTTTTAAGAGCTGCAATATCTGTATTCAAATTATTAATCTGAATCTGATATTTGCTTACAGCACTGCCATTTGATTTCAATTGTTGATTGAGTTTCGTTATTTCGCTGTCTTTTTGATTGCTATCAAACTTCAATGTGCTCAAATTAGACTGCGTGCTATTCAGTTGAGTGACCAAAGTTTGGTTCTTTTCTGTCAAAGATTTTACATTGGTTTCAAAACCATCAATTTTAGATTGCAGTTGGCGTTTCTCATATTCATAAGCATAGAGTTTATCTTCCATGTTTGAGTTCTTTTCTGCTGCACTATTCGATATCGCACTCATTTCCTGATGTAGATTTGAAATCAATTGATCTTTATGTGCATTAGTTGCTAACATATCAGCTTTTATGCTTTCGTAATCGGCAATCATTGTTTTGATACGCTTTTGCATGTCGTCATTTTGCCGGGTTAACTGGCTAACTTGCTTTTCAGCATTAAGTTTTAAACTCTCCATTTCTAAATATTTCTTTTTAGAAACACAGCCCGATAAAACAATCAAGGCTACAGCCGGAAGAAGAACAATTTTATTTGGTTGCATAGTCTGACATTCTACTGATTTAGCTACAAATGTAGCACTAATATATAAAATAATACGTTTTGTATAAGCGAAATAAGCTGAAAGATAGTTTAGTTGGCGAAGACGACCTTGTAATAGTTCTATAATTATTTAAAGCAAAGCAAGCCACCTTGTATGAAGATGACTTGCTAACAACTACAACTACCCAAACCTTTTTATTTTACATCAAAACGATCTGCCATCATTACTTTATGCCAAGCTGCCACAAAATCGTGCATGAACTTATCGGAAGAATCCTTAGAGCCATACACCTCAGCAATAGCACGTAACTCTGCATGAGAACCAAAAATAAGATCGGCACGGGTAGCACTCCATTTAGGTTTACCCGTTGTGCGGTCGGAACCCACAAAAAGCTCGCCATGCTGCTTGGGGCTCGGCTTCCACGTATTCTGCAAATCAAGCAGGTTAATAAAGAAATCATTAGTCAACACTCCCGGAGAATGCGTAAACACCCCATGTCTAGATCCGTCATAATTAGTATCCAGCACACGCATTCCTCCAATAAGTACAGTCATCTCAGCAGCAGTTAAGCCCAATAAATTTGCTTTATCTACCATTAGCTCTTCGGTAATTCCGTTAATCTTTGAACTTTTAAAGTTCCGGAAGGCATCTGCTTTAGGTTCTAAAAAAGCAAATGATTCCACATCGGTTTGTTCAGCCGAGGCATCAACTCTACCCGGTATAAACGGCACCTCAATTTTTTTGCCTGCTGCTTCGGCTGCAAGCTCAATACCGGCACATCCTCCCAACACGATTAAATCAGCTATCGACACCTCTTTTTCATTATAGTTTTTATTAAATAGGT
This sequence comes from Mangrovibacterium sp., assembly GCA_047975205.1. Classification (GTDB taxonomy): domain Bacteria; phylum Bacteroidota; class Bacteroidia; order Bacteroidales; family Prolixibacteraceae; genus JBKEDC01. The sequence continues at coordinate 48,721 of JBKEDC010000019.1, forward strand.
GTTGAATGACAGTCAGCTTAGCTAGCACTTCATTTATGGTCTCCGTGTCGTTAACTTCCCAATTTAATTGAGGTGCTAAACAAATACGAGCACCATTGGCTCCTCCCCGATAATCGGAACAACGGAAAGTAGATGCCGAAGCCCAAGCCGTACTTATTAATTTTGAAGCTGAAAGCCCACAACCTTTAATTTCTTGTTTTAGTAGGGCTATATCTTCATTATCAACAATTCGGTAAGTGGCTCCGGGTAGAGGATCTTGCCACAAGAAATCTTCTTCGGGAACCTCAACACCCAAATACCTACTCTTTGGTCCCATATCACGATGAGTAAGTTTAAACCATGCATGGGCAAAAGCTTGGGTAAACTCATTCGGTTTTTTATAAAATCGTTCTGATATCGCTCCATAAACAGGATCATAACGAAGTGCTAAATCAGTAGTAAACATGACTAAAGGAACTTTCTTCTTACCGTCGGCACTCGGAGCATGATCGGCGTCTTTTAAGTTTTTAGCTTGCCATTGCTTAGCTCCTGCCGGGCTTTGGATGAGTTCCCACTCATAGCCGAACAACACCCCGAAAAAGCTGTTATCCCATTGGGTGGGTGTGGGAGTCCATGAACCTTCTAAACCAGAAGTGATCGTATCCACACCTTTCCCCGATTTATAAGAATTTTCCCAACCTAAACCTTGTGCCGTAATATCTGCTGATTCCGGCTCTGCCCCCACATGAGTAGCTTTAGCAGCTCCGTGTGCTTTCCCGAAAGTATGCCCTCCGGCAATAAGAGCCACTGTTTCTTCATCATTCATACCCATGCGAAGGAAAGTACGCCTTATATCTTTAGCTGATGCCAAAATATCAGGATCTCCTCCCGGCCCTTCCGGATTCACATAAATAAGCCCCATTTCAATGGCAGCTAGCGGATTTTCAAAATCTCGCTCTCCTCCTCCATTCTCACCGCGGTCGGCAGCCACCCATTCTTTTTCTGTCCCCCAATAAACATCTTCTTCCGATTGCCATATCTCGGTTCTTCCTCCTCCAAATCCTACTGTGGGCAAGCCCATTGATTCTAATGCACAGTTGCCTGCCAAAATCATTAAATCACCCCACGACAGCTTATTGCCATACTTTTGTTTAATTGGCCAAAGCAGCAGGCGTGCTTTATCAAGATTCACATTATCAGGCCAACTGTTTAACGGAGCAAAACGCTGATTACCATGATTACCGCCTCCTCGTCCGTCTTGACTTCGATAAGTGCCCGCACTATGCCAAGCCATACGAATCATTAATGGACCATAATGTCCATAATCAGCAGGCCACCAATCTTGCGAAGTAGTGAGACATTTCTTAATATCGGCTTTAACAACATCCAGATTCAAGCTTTTAAAAGCCTTGGCATAGTTAAAATTTTTATCCAACGGATTAACCAATTCAGAATGCTGGCGAAGAAAACCCAGATTCAAACGATTAGGCCACCAATCATTGTTGCTTGTTCCTTGGGTGTGAACTGTCTCTTTTCGTTCTGTTTGCCCATGATTAAACGGACATTTCCCTTTTATTTCGTTCATAATATGTTAAGTGTGTGTTAACTGTATGTTTTCTACTATACACTATAAAGGGCTAATTTGTTTAGTGAAATAGTAGAAATTTTATACGATTATTTACTCCAAACTATCGATCAATTAACTTTTCAACCAGCAGAACAATCAAACAACACCATCTATTTAATTATTATTTAATTACTTAGTTATTTCAAATGAAGAATACATTCTTTTTTGCAGCCTATTTCTCCATAAAAGAAAGGAGTAATTATACCTAATCCCAACTTTTCTCGGTGAGAAATAGGGCTAATTAGAGGAAATATACACCATACTCATAAAGAAATAGAGTAAATCACACCAGATTTTCCCTATTCTCGTCAAGAAATGAAACAGATAGCATACTGTCAAATCATTATTGATGAATAAAACGCTCTATTTACATTCCATAATTCATTTTCATGCTGTAAAATATCTTCAAGAAGAATAAAAGAATCAGCTTCATCATTTTGCACTTAAAAATAAGCTGTAAGTTTGTCTTATTAGTCAAAACTGAAGATATGAAAATAAAAAAAGGAACAATAGCCGATTTAAATGACTTGGTAGAATTTCAATACAATATGGCACTTGAAACCGAAAACCTAAACCTAGATAAACAAATGCTTACTGCCGGCGTGCAAACAGTTCTTAACCATATCGATAAAGGGAATTATTATTTGGTTGAAATAGAGGGCAAAAATGTGGCGTGCCTACTCACCACTTTCGAGTGGAGCGAATGGCGAAACGGAACCGTATTATGGATACAGTCTGTATATGTCCTACCGGGGTTCCGCCAAAGAGGTATCTACAAAAGACTTTATCAATATGTTAAAGCTTTGGTAGAACAAAATACAGAGCTAAAAGGCATCCGATTGTATGCAGACAAAACAAACATCAAAGCTCAACAAGTATATGAAAAACTTGGCATGAGTGCCGAACATTATCAACTGTATGAATGGCTGAAAGATTAACAAAAATACCCGAATTATATAGGTAACTCAATTATGAGCTTAAGTATATCTGTTGTACTTTTGTTCAATAAAATTTTAAATTAAAATTTAATCTATGAAAAGATTATTATTACTAAGCTTAGCAACTATGCTTTCCGCAGGTGCATTTGCCCAACAGGAATATGAAAAAGTTGAAGCTCCCGACTCTCTACGCATTTATAATGATAATGTCACACATGAGGTGAAGTATTACACCGAAAACAACAAGTCAAAAAAGCCTAAGAATATTATCTTTCTTATCGGCGATGGCACCGGACTCTCGCAAATATCTGCCGGTCTTACAGCTAATCATGGAAAACTCTTCTTAGAAAACTTTAAACACGTTGGTTTCTCGCAAACACAATCTTCTGATAACTACGTTACCGACTCTGCTGCCGGAGGTACGGCTCTTTCCAGCGGAGAAAGAACCTATAATGGAGCCATTGGCGTCGATACTAATAAAAAACCACTGCATTCGGTTCTTGAGGTTGCCGATGAAAATGGGAAAGCAACAGGATTGGTTGCCACATCGTGTATTACTCATGCCACTCCGGCTTCATTTATTGCACATCAGCCCGACCGCAATATGTATGAAGAGATTGCCGGCGATTTCTTAAAAACAGACATCGATGTTTTCATTGGTGGAGGCTATGAACATTTCACAAAACGAAAAGATGGCAAAGACCTAACTAAAGATTTAGAAGCTAAAGGCTATCAGGTATTAACCAACATGGATGATATCGTGAAAGTAAAAGAAGGAAAGCTAGCCGGTTTAATAGCTCCGGTACATACTCCCGCCATGCCCGAACGTGGCAACATGCTTCCTGAGGCTACAACAACAGCACTGAATATCTTAAGTCAAGATAAAAAAGGATTCTTCGTTATGATTGAAGGTTCTCAAATAGATTGGGGAGGTCATGCCAACAACACCAATGAAGTTTGTCGCGAAATGTTAGATTTCGATGAATCTATCGGGAAAGCTCTTGAGTTTGCAGCCAAAGATGGCGAAACCCTCATCATAATTACTGCCGACCACGAAACCGGAGGTATGGCTATCACCAATGGCGATATGAAAACAGGTGAGGTTGAAGCAAAATACATTACACATCATCACACTGCTACTATGGTTCCTGTGTTTGCATTCGGTCCCGGTGCAGAACAATTCACAGGTATCATGAAGAATAGTGATATTGGTAAAAAGTTGAAAGAATTAGCTGCCGGAAACTAAGGAGTTCTAATTGCTTACATATAAAAAGGCGTTCGAATACTCGAACGCCTTTCTTATTTAATGTATCTAACAATCTAAATTAGAATGCCTCGTTGATATTTAGGTAGAAACCTTGTGATCCACGGCTACCCCAAGCATAGTCGATAACTAAATTTGCTCCTGACTGTTTGTTCAACAATATACGAAGACCCAAACCGGCTGCAGGTTCTACATACTCAAATAAACCTATATTATTAGTTCTACTTGATGCAGTAGTAGCATTTACATAAGCCACACCACCTAAAGTTTCTTTGTGTTTTTGTAATGGGAAGCGATATTCTGCCTCGCCATACCAAAGATCTTCACCTCTCCAACGTCCTTGAGCAAAACCACGTCCGGAACGTCCGAATTGATCCCAACCAATGGCAGGTAAATCCAAATAAGGAACATCACCCGAAGTAACAAAGTTACCGTATGTCCAAATTCCAAGAAGATGACGAGGGCGAGCTTTACTCAATCTGAAATAGTCGCGATATTCTACCCATAACATAGACGAACCTTTAGAACTTCCTAAGAATTCAGGGTTCATACGGAAGTTAATGTAAGCATATCTACCACTAGTAGGATTGATTGGGTTATCACGGCTATCATACAACGCATTTAAAGAAACACCCGACAAAATAGTTTTATCGGCATCAAAACCTTTGTTCAATACATCATAAGCATAGCGAGATGTTAGTGTAACACTACCGTCAGAATCATCTAGATCAAGAGATTTATCATCAATTTTAGAGTGGATATCTAAATGGTAGCCAATACCTGTAAAGAAACGAGAATCACCAATTCTTTTTAAAGCCGTTTCGTGAAAACGTACGTAGTTGAAATTCATCAACTGAGCTTCTCCGTCAACAGGATTGATATCAACACCGTATCTAGGCATTTTCCCCGGATGATCGTTGTATGCTAATTTAGAAGAACTAGGACCTGTTCCTAAACCATAAGTTGGTTGAGATGTTGCGAAGTATCTCCAGTCACCCAATAAGTTCCAACCATCATCTTTTGTGAAAACATTACTTTTTATATAAGTTAAAAACTGCTTTTTAGTTGTATACAAGATAGTGGCAACAACCGATGAACGGCTAGTTGTTGCTTGGTCTCCAAATAACCAGCTTGATGCCGGAGCCAATCCAAACATGAAACCACTTGTAGGGTTAGACGCTATAACAGGCATTGGAATAAAAGAAAACTGTTTGAATAGTTTATCCGAATCATCTGATGCTTGTGCTTTTTTGTCTTCTTTCTTTTTGAAAGTGCTTGTTGCATCTAAGTTATCAACTGATTGTTGATTTGCGGCAAGAAGTGCATCATAATTCTCTTGCTGATCTTGATTGTCAGCAGGTTGCTCACTCGTTATTTCTTGTGCCCACAAGCTACTCGAACCTGCAAAGGCTAAAGCAAGGAGTAAAAAGGCTCTCTTCATAACTTTAAAAATTTAATAATGGTTATTTTTAATATCTTATTCTGTAAATTTCGAAGCAAAGAAAATAAAACAATAGGGTTCAGTCGGTAAGCTATCACAAAAAAGTAACATATTTAAATAAATATAACTTTTGATAGTTTAATTATTGACTAATTAGGGCTCTATTTTCTAATCTTTTTAATTGTTTGCGTGCAGCAGCAGAAATCGACTTTTCATCATGTGAGACAAGAAGTTTAAATTCTAAAATAAATTCCGATTTCAAATCAGTATAATACAAAACAATATTGGTAATAATAATCATCGCATTCACACGGACAGCCTTAGCGTAGCTTTGCTTCTTAAATAGTCGAGAACAAAGGTCAAGAAGTATTCCGCAGGCGTTTTCTGAGTACGTCAGTGGAACCAATGTACGGAGTAATCCTCGGAGTTGGGCATCAGTGCATTGCATATAGTTATTAGCACAATAATCTACCAAATCAGGAACATAAGAATGCACAAGTCGGGGTTCTTCATCAGCTATTCGACTGAGCAACCAAGCAGCACGCCAATTAGCATTCCTATCGGAAGTATGTGTACTTATTTGCACCAGATTATCAACAAAAGAAGGGGTTGCTATGGCAAGCGAAACTAATTGTTCAATGGAAACTTTCGTTTTACTCGTTTGCCACAGAAACTCCTTTATGTTTTCATCTAGTTGCATGTTCTTTTTTCTTGGTAGCGAAAGATAATCACGCAAATAATCTGATTTCTAATTTTTCACTACCGGTTTAAGAGCAATATTCAACTCCTCTAATTGCTCATGTGCAACTTTTGAAGGAGCTTCTACCATAACGTCTCTACCTGAGTTATTTTTAGGGAAAGCAATGGTGTCGCGAATACTGTCTAAGCCGGCAAACATAGAAACCAAGCGATCGAAACCGAAAGCAATACCGGCATGCGGAGGAGCTCCGAATTTGAATGCACTCATTAAGAAGCCAAACTGTGCTTCTGCCTCTTCTTTGCTGAAACCAAGCAAACTAAACACCTTAGCTTGAAGTTCTGAGTCGAAGATACGCACAGATCCGCCACCAATTTCCACGCCATTAATTACCATATCGTAGGCATTGGCACGAACTTCTCCCGGAGCTGTTTCCAACAGCGGAATATCTTCGGACTTAGGAGCAGTGAATGGGTGATGCATAGCGTGCCACCTGCCCGACTCTTCATCCCACTCTAACATTGGGAAATCAACAACCCAAAGCGGTGCAAATGTATTTTTATCGAGTAGGTTTAATTGGCGAGCCATTTCTAGGCGAAGTTCTCCCAATTGCTTGCGTGTGGCATCAAGTTCTCCGGAAAGCACTAAAATTAAATCGCCGGCTTTCGCTCCGGTAGCCTCTGCCCATTTAGACAATTGCGCTGCGTCGTAGAATTTATCGACTGATGATTTAAATGTACCGTCGGCATTACACTTCACGTAAACCAAACCTTTAGCCCCGATTTGAGGACGCTTAACCCAGTTAGTCAAGGCATCGAGTTGTTTGCGTGTGTAATCGGCACAACCTTCGGCTGTAATAGCTCCGACATATTCAGCTTCATCGAAGATCTTAAAATCTTGACCTTTCACGATGCTTGATATATCATTCATGAACATTTCAAAGCGGATATCGGGCTTATCAGAACCGTATTTTTCCATAGCCTCGGCATAAGGCATACGGATAAAATCGGGTATTTCAATTCCTTTGGTTGATCGGAACAGCTCTTTTGTCATCCCTTCGAAGAGTGTCAAGATATCTTCTTGTTCTACAAAAGCCATCTCACAATCGATTTGTGTAAATTCCGGTTGACGATCGGCACGAAGATCTTCATCGCGGAAACACTTTACGATTTGATAGTAGCGGTCGAAGCCTGCCACCATGAGCAATTGTTTGAATGTTTGAGGCGATTGTGGCAGCGCATAGAACTCACCGGGATTCATGCGTGAAGGCACGATGAAATCGCGGGCACCCTCAGGTGTTGATTTCATCAATACAGGCGTTTCTGTTTCAATAAAATTTTGCTCGTTCAAATAATTTCGAACTGCCAAGGCCATTTTAGAGCGCAATATTAAAGTTTCGCGCACCGGGTTACGACGCAAATCGAGATAGCGGTATTTCATGCGAATATCATCGCCACCGTCGCTTTCATCTTCAATGGTGAAAGGTGGAACTTCCGATGTACTTAATATATTAAGCGTCGCGATATCAAGTTCTACCTCACCGGTAGGTATATTTTTATTTTTACTGCTTCGTTCACGAACTGTACCTATTGCTTGAACTACGAACTCGCGCCCTAGTTTTTTCACTTGTTGTTTCAACCCTTCGGCAGAGTTTTCATCAACTACCAATTGCGTAATTCCGTAGCGGTCTCTAAGGTCGATGAATGTCATTGCCCCTAATTCACGTTTACGTTGCACCCAGCCGGCAAGCGTTACTTGCTGCTCGTTATTTGCTATGCGAAGTTCGCCACATGTATGCGTTCTATACATTGTTTCTTGGTCTTAAATTTTAACTGGGCACAAAAATACGATATTAATTGCAATGCTAAAGCATTCGTATTCAATATGTGTTACTATTTTTGCTTTTGGGGAAGCGTTATTTCATTTTATTGGGGCAAATTAGGAAATGAAGAGAGTGTGAGTCAGACCTATTTCCGGGTTTTCTACTGCAAGAAAGACAATGATTAGGTCTAATTCCGCAAATACTCGCCAAGGAAAGCAACAAAAACATCTAATTCATGACACTCCATTTCGATGATTTGGGGAAAAAGCATTATTTTCTTCCATGTGTATTTCATAATTTATGGAAAAACAAATGAAATAATACATAATCTACTGACTATTAATTTAATAGCATTAAGCCCCAGCTATCTGAATCCATATTTATTTCCCATATATCAAGTTATAAAAAGCTTGAACGGTTGCCCATTCGGTAAAACAACATTTCAAAATAACCCATATTCAAGCTAAAAGCATACCTTTGTACCAGTTATTCAGAAAAATAAATCATAAGATATTTAGAAATGGCAAGTACATCAGATTTTAAAAATGGTTTAACCATCGAGTATAATGGTCAGCTATACACTATTATTCAATTCCAACACGTTAAACCGGGAAAAGGTGCTGCATTCGTTCGCACAAAATTGAAAAACGTAAAAACAGGTAAGGTAATCGATAATACATTTAATGCCGGGGTTAAAGTAGAAACCGTTCGCATTGAGCGTCGTCCTTATCAATATCTTTATAAAGATGATATGGGGTTCAACTTCATGCATACCGAAACATTTGAGCAAGTATCTATCGACCCCGACTTAATTCAAAACAATGATTTGATGAAAGAAGGTTCTGTTATCGAAATTAATTTCCATGCAGAAACAGAAACTCCACTCACCGCCGAGTTACCTCAATATGTAGAACTTGAAGTGACTGAAACTATTGCCGGCGAGAAAGGTAATACAGCTTCATCAACCGCATTGAAACCGGCAACTATGGAATCGGGTGCCGAAATTATGGTGCCTATGTTTATTAATGCCGGTGAAACTATTAAGATTGACACTTCCGACCGCTCTTATAAAGAACGTGTGCGATAAGCATACGAATGTACTATATAGCAAAAGGCTAGCTAAAAATGAATTTAGCTAGCCTTTTGTGCTTGAAGAAGATGTACTATCTTTAGTTATATCCTGGTTTTTGCGTAAAGTCGGTTTTGTTTTGAATAGCATCTAGGAAATCTTGAGGGAACGGACGAACATAGTGATTTCCATTTATGTTCGGAGCACCATCGGTATTGTGTGCTTTTACTCGCTCTACTAGTTTACCCGTACGTTTCAAATCGAACCAACGAAGCTGTTCTCCACAAAGTTCTCGGGCACGTTCATCTAGAATATAGTCTAACGTTAAGTCAGAAGCAGCTACTTCCATGGCAGCTTCATGTCCTTCAATGGCACGGTTTTTTCTTAGCGTATTCAAATAAGCAAGTGCCGTAGTTGGGTCGCTCTCCATATAACCTTCGGCAACGATAAGATACATTTCCGAGATTCGGAACACAAAGAAATCGCGCGCACTCTCTACGGTAGCAACTGCTGGGCGTGTAGGGTCGTCGAATTTAGATATCTGGAAGGTAACATCGCGTGCTGTTTTTGGTGTTCCATCAGCATCGTACAAATCATCAATTCCTTTTAACTGATAGGTCTGTGCTACTCGCTCGTATTCCGAGGCTGGAATAGTTCCTGCCACTAAATAAATAGCCGTATCTGTCATGTTTACATAATCTCCCTTACTTTCGGGGTTATTCATGTACCATACGGTTTTAAAAGAACCCTGATAGCGTTGGTCATTTTCTTGGTCGAACAATTCTAACAAAAAGCGAGTTGGCATATAGCGATTGAACGGACGACCATTTACCAAGTCTCTCGACATGCCAGGTTCTACATCATACTTCATACCATACATGAGGTGTAGGTTGTTTCCTCCACGCTCTTGTGCTGAGTTGTTTAGCTCTTGATCTAGCAACAAGTCTGAAGTGTAGTTCACATACCAAATACACTCACTATTGGTGCTGCCTTCCGAGTTGCTCATATTCCAAAGCGATGCATAGTCGCTAAACAAGCTAAACGGTCCGTTGTCAATGATTTCTTTTGCCAAACCTGCCGCAGCTTCTTTCTCTCCTCTGGTGAGTAGCATTCTTGCCTTCATAGCTTTTGCAGCCCATTTCGTTACTCGCCCGCCCTCTTCGGTTGTTTCTGGGCAGTTTGCAATGGCAACCTCCAAGTCGGCAAATATTTGCTTGTAGATTTCGTCAACCGAAGTGTAGTTTGCTGTTGTTATTACCCCTCTGCTTGGTTCTGTGGTATAGTGCGTATCCCCCCACATTTCGGCAATAATCCAAGAGTACATGGCACGTAAGAATGATACTTCTCCTGTTAGTCTTGCGCCATCTTCCATATCAATCTGTCCCAAACGATACAGTGCCTCGTTACAGAAATTCAATGCCTGATAGTTATAGCCCCACAAATCGTACAACTCACCATTGTCGGCAGTAAAACCCGACGAATAATTCACGATAGCTTGGTTGGTATGCCCTTTTGCTCGAGTCAGGATATCGGTGCATGATTCTGAAAAGTTCGATGCCTTTTCCTTCCCAAACCAATAGCGAAGTGGCGTATAGCAAGCATCGGTCAAATCTCGTACTCCTGCTTCTGTTTCGTAATACTGGTCGCTGAGCGAGCTTTTATTTTCTTCCGAAAGAAAGTCGGCGCAAGATACTAAGCTCACACTTAGCACCGCAGATAATATATATGCTGAGTATTTCATGTTTTTAAATTTATACGTTAAAATTCAAGGTTAACACCAAAAACAGTTTGCTTCGTTAGCGGATAGCTAATAGAGCCTCCTCGTTCTGGGTCGTAGTTCTCAATTCCGCTGAATGTAAATTGGTTTTTCAATGTCATATAAAAACGCAGTTTCGACAAGCTCCATTTATCAAGCACTTTGCTTGGCATATTATAGGCTAGAGTGATGTCTTTTATTTTCAAGAAATCGCCTTTCACGTAATTAAGCGTACTCTTATACGGATAGTTCTCTGTGCTTGGTCTGGGGAATGCATCGGTTGGATTCTCTGGCGTCCAATAATCTACATTGGCTTGATTTTCTTGTGAACCTGGGCGGAATGCACCATAGTATTCATAGTCTATATAGTGTCCGAATCTGCCATAAAGGAAGAAGCTGAAATCGAAGTTACCGTAAGTAAATCTATTTGTCATACCGAAGGTGAATTTAGGGCTTGCGTTATAAACCACACGATCATCGGCGTCAATATCTCCATCGGCATCGGTATCTTGAACTTTTATTTGCCCTGGTTTTCTACCGTATTTCTCTGCTTCTTCCGCCTCGTTAGTTTGCCAAATACCTGCTTTCTTATAGTCGTAAATTACATTTATCTGCTCTCCTAAGAACCAACCATTACCCACATCTTGAGTTACTCCTTCTGAAAGTTTCGATATCTCGTTTACGTTGTATGAGAAGTTCACATCGGTAGTCCAATCGAATTTGCGTCGATCTATATTTAATGTGCTTAACGTAAAATCGAATCCTGTGCCTTGTGTTTCTCCCACGTTTTCAAACACCGAGGTATATCCAGTTGTATTAGGGATAAGTCGAGGCATCAAGATGTTTGAGGTTGTAGATTGGTAATAATCTACCGTACCGCTAATTCTGTTGTCGAAGAAGCCGAAGTCTAAACCTACGTCGAATACCGAAGTTGTTTCCCATGTAAGGTCAGGGTTTGGAATTGTTGCTGGATAATAACCGTAGGCGGCAACTTCTCCTGCTCCTGTTGTAAAGGCATAGGTAGAATTATTAAGTGTTGCCAATGTTGAGTATGGACTCACTCCCGATTGACCTGATTGTCCCCAGCTTACACGAAGTTTCAAGTTAGATACCTTTTCGGCATTTGCCATGAAGTTTTCTTGATTGATTCTCCACCCAGCAGCTACCGAAGGGAAATATCCCCACTTATTTCCTTCTGCTAGAACCGATGAACCGTCGGCACGCATAGATGCAGTTAGTAAGTAGCGTTCTTTAAATTTGTAATTCACTCTACCAAAGAATGAAGCCAATTGCGATTCGGTTAGGTCTGAGTCGGTTGTAATATTCTCGGTATTCGACGAAAGGTCGAAATTCTCCGTAATATCAGCTGCTTGGTTTCTTCCATATAGATTATACGTCTCCTGATGATTCATGATTGTACTCGTTCCCAACATCATGCTTAAACCGTGTTGTTCTGGTAGTTTAAAATCATAGTTCAGGGTGTTCTCCCACGTCAAATTCCTATTGCTGGTGAGGTCGGCTCCCGATTCTGAATAAGCATCGGCAGTTTTTGTAGTTAGCTTATCGTAGTAATATCCTCTTGTAGCACTTTGCTGATCGATGCCCAATGTGGTATTGAAAACCAAACCATCAGTAATTTCCCAGTTAATATAGCCAGTTCCGAAGAAACGAGCCGTAGCTGTATTATCTCGAATTGCACCATCTAAATCATCAACCAAAGGGCTTAATGCATCTGACCGACCAGGAGTTGGATACAAATTTACCGTTCCATCATCGTTATAGGCCTTTGCTATAGGCAACAACTTTCCAATATTCCAGAAAGATGCGTTGCGGTTGTCTTGTTCTTTATATGTATACAAGAAGTTTGAACCTACACGAAGTTTATCGTTCAGTTTATGATCTAAAGCTAGACGTCCGTTATAACGCGTGTAGTGGTCGTTTGTTTCTAACAATCCTTGTTCGTCTTGTACTCCCACCGAAAGGCTATAAGTTGTTTTATCGTTTCCTCCACGCATAGCCAATTCATAGTTTTGCGTGTAGCCATTACTCAACAATTCATCAAACCAATCTACATCATAGCCTTTTTTGAAATAGTCTAATTCAGCACCTGAAAAGATATCCGCATCATCGGTATTGTCATTCCAAACACCTTCTGTTCTATAAGCTTCTCTCTTCAAGTTCATGTATTGTTCCGAGTTCATAAACTCTGGGTAGTCGGTGAGTTGATTCATTGAATAGTAGGCATTGAACGACACGGTAGATTTACCTGTTTTTCCCTTCTTAGTAGTAATCAGAATAACCCCGTTAGCTCCTCTTGAACCATAAATAGCGGTTGACGATGCATCTTTCAGAATCTCCATCGATTCAATATCGGTAGAGTTAATATCTAAGGTACTACCGTAAGCCACACCATCTACTAAAATCAGCGGACTGTTCGATGCATTCAGTGAACGCTCGCCACGCATAGTCATAGCCACTCCCGCACCTGCTTGTCCACTAGAGCGAGTTAAATCAATACCACTCACTCTTCCTTGCAGGGCCTCTAGTGGGTTGTTCGATGGATTGGCTGCAACATCATCCATTTTTACTGAAGCCACCGAGCCCGTAAGGTCGCTTTTCTTCTGCACCCCATAACCCACAGCTACCACTTCATCTAGTCCTATGGCATCTTCTTTTAGGGTTGCATTCACTTGGCTTTTGCCGTTTATAGCTATGGTTTGCGATTGAAAACCAATGAAAGTAAATACCAATTTTCCCGTCGATTCTACTTCTAGTTGGTACTTACCATTAATATCTGTTACTGTTCCCATAGTGGTTCCTTCCACTATAACGTTCACCCCCGGAAGACTTTCTCCCGATGATGATTTTACTGTTCCCGAAACGCTACTCTTTGGTTGTGCAAGAGCTGTCATGCACGTAACCATGAGAAGCAATAAAGAAAACATGTTTCTTAATGACTGTTTCATCTGCTTATAGTTTGTGTTTAGAATACTAGCTTTTGTCTTTCTAATATCAAAAGCCATTCTGTTCCGTTTGTTCGTGCAATATTAAATAAAAGTTACCAACAAACAAGCATTTGAAAAATATTTGTAAATAAACGTTCTGTTTTTAACTTTTCAGAAGCTTATTTTGGTCACATATTGACAAGCTATTTCTTAATCAACAAGTCGAATAGCTTCAAAAAACAGCCCCAATCAACATTCTTTAAGTATTTCATGTTTGGTTTACATTAATTTAAAACAGCACAATTCAGCCGCCAGCTATAACTATCCTATTTTGTCGTTCAACCATCTTTTTTAGGGTCGATACACCCACCCAACCTCACGAAATGCATTATTTTCAATTACAAACAGTTAAAAAAAACGCTTTTATATTCTTAGAATCAAAAAAAAGGTTTTCCTTTGTTCCCGTTGCAATAGTGCAGCCAGTATTTATTATTTTTTTTATTGTAATGAACATTTATGTTTCAAACATTCCTTTCGCAATCAGCAACGAGGAATTGGAAGATCTTTTCGCTAACTACGGAGAGGTAAGCTCAGCAAGAATTATTGTTGATAAAGAGTCTAAAAGAAGTCGTGGTTTCGGTTTCGTAGAAATGGATAACGATGCAGAAGCAAAAGCTGCCATCGATGCATTAAACGGGAAAGAGATTAACGGTAGAGCCTTGAACGTAAACGAAGCTCGTCCTAGAGACTAATCTTAATGCAAAGAATTGATTTTACAGATATTCTTTAAGATTTAAAGCTCGCCTTGCCGGTGAGCTTTTTTCTTATAAAAAAACATAGAATGTTAAACATTATTATGTAGTTTTGTGTAAGTGTGAGTGTAAACTATATAAAAATATAACTATTATGAAGAATGTATTGACTTTAGCCATGATTCTGTTTGCCGCAGTATCATGCAAACAAGAAAAGGCACAAGAATTTACCTATTGGGTGAACGGTACACAAATTACTTGTATGGGAGTTGCTCCAAGAAAATGCTTACAAGTGCAAAAAGGAGAAGAATTAAACGAACAGGCTTGGAAAAGTTTCTCTTCAAAAATTGACGGTTTCGATTACGAACCGGGTTATGTCTATAAGTTAAAAGTAAAAGAGGAAAAAATTCCTGCGGAGCAAGTTCCTGCCGATGCCTCATCTATTAAATATACTTTAGTGAAAGTGTTGAAAAAAACAGCCGATGCTCGTTTTGCTATTGATGGTGATTGGACTTTAATCCGCTTGAATGCACAGCCCATAAATCGCATGGTTCCCGCACCAACATTGGCCATTCACGTGGCAGACATGCAAATTGCCGGTTCGGGAGGTTGCAATAACTACGCCGGCGGAATTAAAAACTTGACTACAAAAGAAATCGTCTTAGGTCAGGTGGCTGGTACACGAAAAGCTTGTTTTAAAAAGAATATCGAACAAGATTATCTTGTTGCTTTAAATAAAGTGCACACTTATGCCATGGAAGACGGCAAATTGGTATTCTATGATGAAGCCGGTACGGAAGTATTAGCTTTCTTCCAATAAGATAAGCTGTTAATACCACATAAAAAGCCCGATGAATGTAAGTTCATCGGGCTTTTTAGTATCTGTACTGTAATCTTAATTATTGGAAATGATTCAATTCCATCGATTTATTACAATTAATATAAAAAGATTTAGAAAATTTAAAATAAAAATAACCTCAATACGAAAAACTTAAAAATAACTACATTTGTTTGTCAATAATTTTGTTTAAAGCTATTTTTTATTGACAATTATAAACCTAACTACAATAATACCATGCAAAAGATTAAACCACAAGAAGTGCATGACTGGGCATCGCAATTTTTGTTGATGGCTGAAAAAGAGCTGACTCATGCGGAGATTAAAGAACAAAAGAAATATGCTGATTTGGTGCAAAATCCAAATGATAAGATACTTCTTTCAAAAATGTTAGATGAATCATCGCAGCTTAGAAATGACACGAAGCTGTCGGCACGCATTAAAAGTCTGATCGAGCAGTATGGAGTTCCAAAATTCTTTAACAAAAGAGACACGCTACTTCTAAAGATATTTTCTTCTTTCGGATATCGTTTTGAATCGATTGCCATACCTATTTTTAAAAGTAAGCTCAGGAAAGATACCGACCAAGTGATAATACCGGAAGAAAGACCAATTCTCACCCGGCACCTTTCGGGAAGAGCAACAGAGAGCGTAGGACAAAATGTTAATCTTTTAGGAGAAGTTGTGCTTGGAAATACTGAGGCAAACCATCGCTATCAGCATTATCTTGAAGCTTTGAAAGAGCCCGACATTAATTATATATCCATAAAGATATCGGGTATCTATGCACAGCTTTATCCGCTCAACTATAAGCGAAGTAAAGAGGAACTCTGCCACAGAATCGCCGAGATATACCGACAATCCATTAAATATCCATACACCGATGCTTCCGGTAAGACTGTCTCTAAGTTTGTAAATCTTGACATGGAAGAATATAAAGATTCAGAACTGACTCTAGAGGTTTTCCTTAACGTATTGGCAATGCCCGAGTTCAAGAACTACACCGCCGGAATAGTAATACAGGCATACTTGCCTGATGCATGGGAGTTTCAAACCAAGCTATTAGACTTTGCAAAGAAACGAGTAGAAGAAGGAGGCTCACCAATTAAGATGCGACTTGTGAAGGGGGCTAATCTGCAAATGGAAAGCATTGTTTCTTCTTTGCGCGGATGGAATAATCCGGTCTTGCCCACAAAAGTAGCGGTAGATGCCAATTACATGCGCATACTCGATCGAGCCTTATTGCCCGAAAACGCTAAAGCATTACATGTAGGTGTGGCATCTCATAATTTCTTTTCTATCGGATATGCTCATCTGCTCAGTAAAGAAAATGGGATTGAAGATTGCGTGAGTTTTGAGATGTTGGAAGGAATGGCAAACCACCTACCACGTGCAATGAGAAAACTGGAGAAGCAAGTCATACTTTACACGCCCGTTGTGCGGAAAGAGCATTTTCTGAATGCAGTATCCTATCTTGTCAGAAGGCTCGATGAGAACACCGGAAAAGATAATTTCTTGAGTTATTCGTTCAATCTGAAAGTCGATTCGAAAGAATGGGAATTTCTTTATAATCAATTCCAAGCGGCATATGCTTTGAAAGATGAAGCAATCCCAAGTTCAAACAGGAAGCAAAACAGACTGCTTGAAATTATCGAAAATTCTGTTGAAAGACCGGCAGGTGTATTTAGGAACGAGCCTGACACTAATTTTGACTTGCCTGCAAATAGGGAGTGGGCAGAGAAAATTCGCGAATCATGGCAAAATCGTCCCGCTCCGGATTTCAAGAAGGCGGATATTGAAGATGTCAATTCTATATTAAATGCAGCCGAAGATGATAAATCGGAGTGGCGAAAGTCTAGCATGCAAAAAAGAATGGAGATTCTGCATCATGTGGCAGAGAACCTCAGTAAATCGCGGGGCGATCTTATTGGCTGTATGGCTGCAACTACCGGAAAAACTTTCATGGAAGGAGATGTGGAGGTGTCTGAAGCTATTGACTTCTGTCGCTTTTATCCTTCAACGATGAAAGAGTTTGACGACTTAAAAACAGTAAATAATTCGCCTAAAGGAGTAGTATTGGTTATCTCTCCTTGGAATTTTCCTCTTGCCATTCCCATTGGAGGAGTTGCTGCAGCCCTATCGGGAGGTAATAATGTTATCTTAAAGCCGGCAACCGTGGCTTATCCTATCGCTTTAGAATTTGCCAAGTGTTTTTGGAATGCAGGAGTGCCCAAAGATGTGCTGCAATTGGTTTGCTGCAACGGGAGAGAGGCTCTAAACACACTCACCGCAAGCCCGATTATAAAACACACCATACTTACGGGAGGAACCGATACGGCATTCAGTCTTCTGAAAAACAATCCTACTTGTCCGCTTTCGGCAGAAACCGGAGGAAAGAATGCAATCATACTGACTGAAAGCGGAGATATGGATCATGCCATATTAAATATCGTTAGTTCGGCATTTGGTAATGCCGGACAAAAATGTTCAGCTTGTTCCTTGCTCCTTGTAGAAAAAGGTATTTATGATAATCCTGAATTTAAGTCGAAACTTAAAGATGCCGTAACAAGTATGCAAACAGGTAGTCCATGGGAGTTTAACAACATCATCGGACCAATGATAACAAACAATAATGATAAACTCTTACACGCAATCGAAACACTCGAAGAAGGCGAATCATGGTTGGTTGAGCCCGAATTTATCGATGAAGAAAAGTATATGCTCAAACCTAGCGTTAAGTGGGGAGTTCGTCCCGACAGTTTCACCTTTAAAACTGAACTTTTTGCACCATTGCTTGCCGTAGTGCGAATCGACAGCCTAGAGCAAGGTATTAAGTTTGTAAACTCATCAGCATATGGATTAACATCCGGACTTCAAAGTTTAGATGAAAACGAACAAGCTTTATGGAAGAATACCATCGAAGCCGGAAACCTCTATATCAACAGAGGAACGACCGGAGCAATAGTAAATCGCCAACCTTTTGGAGGTATGAAGTTATCTTCTTTCGGAGGGGGTGTAAAGGCAGGAGGTGTGAACTACACCTCATGTTTCGTTAAGTTCTCGGAAACTGAAATTTCGAAAAAGGATATTAAGATTAACGATCAATACAAAGCTCTTTGTGAATATCTGCCTAAAGAAGAACGCTCCAGACTAATATATGCAGCAGACAGTTATTTGCAGCATTGGAAAGAGGAGTTTTCCAAGGAAAGAGATGTCAATAACATATTGGGAGAAAGCAATACATTCAGATATATACCGATAAAATCCTGTGCATTGAGATTAAGAGGAAATGAAGACTTATGCGATATCATGATGGTTGCAATCGCGTGTAGCATAACCGGCACAAAACTCACAATTAGTCACAATTTGCAAGAGTTGGGCTTTGGCGAAGTAAAAAGTTTGTTCGATTTACTGAAAACTGAAGTAAAAAAACAAAGTGAAGATGAGTTTATCGATGAACTGCAGCAATACGAGCGTATAAGAACTTTCAGCAATGAGATATCGGAAGCAATCTATAATAAGGCAGCCGAACATGGCAAGTACATTGCCACCCACAAAGCTGTCAAAGAGGGAAGAATAGAGCTATTGCATTATCTGAAAGAACAAAGCATTTCATACGAATACCATCGCTATGGCAGTATTCTTGAATGATTCGGATAAAGGCTACAAAGACGAGCAAATAAGAGCATCTTCATTTGCTCGTCTTTTTTTTAGGTCGCTGAGCACTTCGATATCATGATATTCAAATCACTTTAACGAAATGCCTCCATCTCTGTTAGCTTTTATTTTTCAATTGTTCATTAATGAGTTCATACCAACTTTCCAATGATTGTAACTCTCCTGAAAGCTGAGCACTTAGATCAGCATTATACAATTCAAACTCTACACGCTGATTATTTAATTTTTTCGGAATAAATCCTAAAGCTAATCGTTCAATAACAACACCATATCCTTTGATATTTTTACTCTTTCTAATAAATGCGCATTCTTTTATGCCATTCAAATCAATCATTTGTTGATGTTGCTGTTCATCAATTTTAGACTCAAAGAACAAATGTTTCTTTTCTTTATCTATTCCAATAATATATGATGCCGTAATTTCATACTGATGAATTGTGCAATTATACTGATTGGCATAGCCTGTGAGTTCAGCTAAAAATTGTTGTTTTATTTTATTTCTGCTCCTTATTGATAGCACGATGGGCAAGATACATAGCAGCAAAAGTATCAATCCGGTTATATTTGTCCCTAATTCCATTTTTTATTATTCCTTATTTAATACAAAGGGCTCGCCAAACATCTGCAACGCAATGTTCGGCATAAAGCTTTTTATTCAATTTCAATTTAGCAAAAGTAAGGGCGCAAAGCCTCTTATCCTTATTCTTAAGGCACGGTAGTATTGGGCAAAAACCGGGAAATCAAGTAAAATCGTGAAACGGAAATATAATTTGACAAAGATGAAATTGGAGCTTCGAGAGAAGTTCCGGGTTTAGGCTACAATTAATTCCGAGCACATATCGGCTCATGCACTCGGTTATTGATAATAAAGACTTATCAAAACCGATGCAACAGACATGGGGAGAGGCATTACATAGATTTATATCTATACCGGAAGCATTCGAAAAGACAATTCGGTCAAGAATGTTGTCTTGTGAAATATCAGTAGCCGTAAATCTGCCATTTTTGGGGGAGTTTATATTCCAATCCACACACTTCCCTCTTCCACCGAGCGACACACAGCTCAGGGCAACGAGAACAAGTATATATCTATATATTAGACTCCTTTTCATGCTGCAAACATCTAAAAAAAAAGAATACAATCAATAATTAAATAAAAAAACATTCGTCAAATTATTTAAAATAAACTACTTTTCGATTGATTGTAGGGAAATTACCCCCATCAGCTAGCCTACAGATAACAAAAAGAAAGCAAATTCAATAATTACAAGTGTAATCATTCATATTAATGCAGAATTATATACCTTTGCCTTACACCTATTTAAGATTCATACATGTTAGATAAGATAAAACAAATACAAGAGGAGCTACAAGAATTACAAGCCTCCAACTTGCAAGAAGTTGAAGAGATTCGTATAAAATATAACAGTAAAAAAGGGATTGTCAATCAGCTTTTTGCCGATTTTAAAAATGTAGATCCTGCTCTAAAGAAAGAAGTTGGTCAGGCAATGAACGTGCTAAAAAACATCGTTCAAGAGAAAATTAATTCACTCAAAGAAAGTTTTGAAGCTGCATCGGAAGCCGAAAACAAAGTCGATTTAACGATGCCTGCAGAACCAATCCGGATAGGTTCTCGTCATCCGCTTTCTTTGGTTCGCAATGAAATTATTGAGATTTTTGCCCGCTTAGGTTTCACAGTAGCCGAGGGACCTGAAATTGAAGATGATTGGCATGTTTTCTCTGCCTTGAACTTTCCACCGGAACACCCGGCTCGAGATATGCAAGATACTTTCTTCATTGAAAAAGATCCCGATATTTTACTGCGCACGCATACATCAAGTGTACAATCAAGAATAATGGAGAGCACCAAACCTCCTATTCGTGCCATCTTTCCGGGTAGAGTTTTCCGAAACGAGGCTATTTCGGCTCGTTCCCATTGTATATTCCATCAGATAGAGGGTTTGTATGTTGATGAAAACGTTTCATTTGCTGACCTTAAACAAACACTTTTATATTTTTCTCGAGAACTGTTTGGCGAAAAAACTCAGATTAGACTTCGACCTTCTTATTTTCCTTTCACAGAACCTTCTGCCGAAATGGACGTAAGTTGCAGCATTTGTGGCGGCAAAGGTTGTAATGTATGTAAATATACAGGTTGGCTAGAGATATTGGGTTGCGGCATGGTAGATCCTAACGTGTTGGAGCTTTGTGGTATCGATTCAAAAAAATATTCCGGATTTGCTTTCGGCATGGGTGTAGAACGAATGACTATGCTAAAATATGGAATTAAAGATATTCGCCACTTTTTCGAAAACGATATTCGTTTTCTTCGGCAATTTGAATCAACTTTATAACTAATTTAATTATAACTACAATGAGCATCGAAATTATTGGAATTATTTTATACTTTATTGTGGCTGTATGCTATGGATGGTGGGCATCAAAAGTGGTAGCTTACTCGGCAGCAACTCAATATTGGGGACAACGATTAGCTAATACTCGAGTAGTATTGCAAGCTTTACACAAAGATCCGGACTTGAATGAGACGATAGGGAAAATCGATTTATTCGGTTTCCAGCAGTTACTGACTTGCAAAGTACAGCGAATTAAAACTAAAATAAGGTTTTTAAGTAATATTCCTTTTTTCATTGTAGGTGCAGTCTTTTTTGAATGGTATATTCCCGTACTCGGCATCATCGTTGTGCTTAGCGTAAAGTATTACTTCTTGAACCGATCTCCTGAATCTAGCTCTTCTGAGATTCTTTCTGTAATTATAACCGATTTAGAAGAGGAGTTAGCAAACGTGAGTAAGAAACCCAAAGTTACTTCTGTTGAAGTGCGGGAACGAGAGTTTTTTGTAAATCAATTAAAGTGCATTCAGCAAAAGAATTATGCGGCTGAAAACTCTGCTGTCTATCAATACAAAGAGATTTATGAGCTAGGGAGACAATAAATAATTTAACACAAAAGGGTATTCTCAGGGATACCCTTTTATATTCCCATTTTAGAACAAGCAAGGATCGGATTGAATCGACTTCAATTACCTAAAACGGCATGCTCTCTAGTCTACACAATACTATTTAATCTTATTGTGTAACTCATTTAGAAGTAAAACCGGAGATGCACAAAAGAAAGAGAAGCAAGTATTTAGCTAAACAGTTAAAGCAAAACCTACACCTGATTAATCTGTTGTTTGAATCTTAGAATATGTATTTAACGTTAATTTTAAATCATTTAAATATTATCATATAACGGATTTATTAATGTTATCTTAATGTAATAAATGTTTTTTTTACATGCTATAGTTTTATTTTAACTATCCAAAGCGTACTTTAGTCGGGTCAAATTCAACACCGACTAAACATATCTACTCTTATTAAAATAAACGACAGTGAAAAACTATATTGTACGCATGTGCATCTTAACCGTTGTGCTGATGCTGATCAATTTACTTATTGATAACTTCGCATTCGACGGCAATACCCTCCATTTTGGTTATTGGATAATATTCATCTTCAGCTTTATTACTCAGATAGCGCATAAAGTATTATTAAATTTACTTGAAAAACAGCCCAATAAATTCCCTCTTTTATACCAACTAATCACAATGGGCAAAATCTTTATTTACTTTGTTATTGCGTTGGCGTATGTTTTATACAACAAGGATCAGGCACTTGCATTTTTAGTGCTGTATGCCGTATGTTATCTTGTTTTCCTAATTGCAGAAACATCGAGTATGTCGGGTATAGTTAGAAAGTATCAAACTAAAGCACATAACTAAATAAACTATGAGTTCAGTAAATTATATGATTAACCATTCTCCAAAATGGTTTAAATTTATGGTGCTAACACTAGCTTTTACCGGCCTCAGTGGTATCCATGCATTTGCATCAGGTGAAAGCAGCTTCGATGTAGGTAAGTTTACAATGGAGGAAGTGACCGACCAACATGAGTGGCATATTATGGATATCGGAGATAAAAGTGTATCCATTCCATTGCCTGTAATCGTTTATAGCGCACACAGCGGATTCCATGTTTTTATGTCATCAAAATTTGAACACGGACATGCTGCCTATAAGAGATTCGAACTGGGAGAGAAAGCTCCTTATGAGGGAAAAATCATAGAAAAATTAGATAACGGTGAACTATATGTGCCTTGGGACTTTTCAATTACTAAGGTTGTAATCGGACTCTTGTTGAGTGTAGTTATCTTGCTCTGGATATTTTTATCGGTTGCTAAATCTATGAAAGCACGCGAGGGAAAAACGCCTAAGGGGATTCAAAATGCCATGGAACCAATGATTACATTCGTTCGAGATGATGTTGCCATTCCTTGTATAGGTGAAGCAAAATATGAGCGTTATATGCCCTATTTACTTACGTTGTTCTTCTTCATTTTATTTAATAATATCATTGGGTTAATACCCGTTCCTCCGTTTGGAGCAAATGTAACCGGAAATATTTCGATTACCATGTGCTTGGCGGCATTTACA
Source organism: Mangrovibacterium sp. (assembly GCA_047975205.1). Taxonomy (GTDB): domain Bacteria; phylum Bacteroidota; class Bacteroidia; order Bacteroidales; family Prolixibacteraceae; genus JBKEDC01. Next base: position 72,020 of record JBKEDC010000019.1, read on the forward strand.
TTTGTGCTAACTTCGGTAAGTGCCAACAAGCATTATTGGAAAGAAATATACAATCCTGATGTGCCTTGGTGGATGAAATTTCCTATTCCGCTCATGCCGTTCATTGAGTTACTCGGCTTAATTATCAAACCCGTAGTTTTGATGATCCGGTTGTTTGCCAACATCTTGGCAGGGCACTTGGTTGTAGCTGTGTTCATTGCACTAATCTTTGTGTTTACCAATATCATGGGAGCGACAGCAGGGGCCGGCGTTAGTATTTTCTCCGTAGGATTATCTGTGTTCATTAAATTATTAGACGTTTTGGTGGCATTTATTCAAGCCTTTGTATTCACATTGCTTTCAGCTTTATACATTGGTACTGCCATTCAGGAACATCATTCATAAACAACCATAAATTAAACGTTATTATGAGTTTATTAGTTCTTCTACAAGAATCAGTTGCTACAATTGGCAACGTAGGTACAGGATTAGCTGAAGTTGGTGCTGGTATCGGCGCGGGTATTGCTGCTATTGGTGCAGGCATTGGTATCGGACGAATTGGTGCCGGAGCCATGGAAGCCATTGCTCGCCAACCGGAAGCTGTTGGTGAAATCCGTTCAAACATGTTGATTGCTGCTGCCCTTATCGAGGGAGTTTCATTCGTGGCATTAATTGTTTGTATCTTGATTCTATTTGTGTAGATAATTTAAGCGTTTGTCGACTTCGGGGATTGCCCGAAGTTTCGACAAACATTAAGAAAGGGATTTTATTATGGCATTTATGACACCCGCCATCGGAACTATATTCTGGATGCTTATCATTTTCGGTATTGCATTTGGCGTTCTACGTAAGTACGCTTGGAAGCCAATACTCCACGCATTAAAACAACGAGAATATTCTATCGACAAGGCACTTACTGCTGCCGATAATGCTCGTCAGGAGATTAAATTGCTTCGTGCTAATCAAGAAGAAATCATTACAGAGGCTCGAGCCGAAAAAGACCAAATTCTGAAGGAAGCTCGCGAAATGAAAGATAAAATGTTGGTTGATGCTAAGGGTCAAGCTCAAGTTGAAGCTCAGAAAATAATTAAATTAGCTCAAGAGCAAATCGAAGCACATCAGAAAGCCGCCGTAGCTGAAATGAAACAAGAGATAGCCGAACTCTCCATTTTAGTGGCTTCAAAGGTGTTGAGCAAAGAGCTCTCCTCTGGAAACCAACATGAATCGTTGGTTAATGATTTGATTGACGATTTAAAGTTGAATTAGATTATGGATTATAGTGCAATAGCCGTTCGATATGCTAAAGCTTTCTTCAATTTGGCAAGCGAAAAAAATTTATTGGAAGAGGTAAAGGCCGATATGGATTTATTATCTTCACTCTTCAAGGGTAAAGAGCTCAAATTAATATTGGAAAACCGTATCATTAAAGCACAGCAAAAAAATACACTTTTGCAAGCCGGATTTCAAGGGAAAATTAGCTCGTTAAGCTTGAATTTTATAAAATTGGTGGTTGATAACGGACGAAGCGCTCATTTTGAAGGAATGTGTCGATATTTCATCAGCCTATATCGAAAAAAGCAGAATCTTAAGTCAGTTTTGCTAACTACAGCTGTTGATATAGACAAGGAAACAAGCCTTAAGTTGACAGCAAAATTAGAATATGAACTTCACACAAAGGTGGAACTTCAAACTCGTGTAGATCCGGCTCTTATTGGAGGGTTTGTTCTCCGTATCGACGACCAACAGTATGATGCAAGTGTGCAGCATAAACTTCAGCAAATAAGAACAAGTATGCTAAATGCGAACGTTTAGCAGGATAAGTATATTCGCAGTTAAACCTAAAAGAAAATATACAAATGACAGATAATATAAAACCGGCCGAAATTTCAGCCATCCTCAAACAACAATTGGAAGGGTTGAAATCGGCAACTGAGCTTGAAGAGGTAGGCACTGTGCTTACTGTAGGCGATGGCATTGCCCGGATTTACGGCTTATCGAATGTGGAAGCTAATGAAATGATTGAATTTCAATCAGGTATTAAAGGTATTGTGCAAAACTTGGAAGAAGACAATGTAGGAGCTGTGCTTTTAGGTTCGTCTGATCAGGTGAGCGAGGGCGATACCGTAAAGCGCATGCAACGTATTGCCTCTATTAACGTAGGTGAGGGGTTATTAGGTAGAGTAGTAAATACAATTGGTGAAGCCATTGATGGCAAAGGAGCTATTAGCGGTGAAAAATACGAAATGCCGCTAGAACGCAAAGCCCCCGGAGTAATTTATCGTCAACCGGTTACCGAACCACTACAAACAGGTATTAAGGCCATTGATGCCATGATTCCTATTGGTAGAGGACAACGAGAATTAATTATCGGTGACCGCCAGACCGGAAAAACAGCCGTAGCCATCGATACGATCATTAATCAGCGTGAGAACTTCGAAAAAGGAAACCCTGTATATTGTATTTATGTTGCTGTTGGACAGAAAGGCTCAACAGTGGCTAACATCGCATCGACGTTAGAGAAACACGGAGCTATGAAATATTCTGTTATCGTTTCTGCTACGGCTTCTGACCCTGCAGCTCTGCAATATTATGCACCTTATGCCGGAGCTGCTATCGGCGAATTTTTCCGTGATACCGGAAGACATGCACTCATTATATTTGATGATCTTTCAAAACAAGCTGTTTCTTACCGTGAAGTGTCGCTGTTACTTCGCCGCCCACCCGGTCGTGAAGCCTATCCCGGTGATGTATTTTACTTGCATTCCCGTTTATTGGAACGTGCGGCAAAAATTGTAAACTCTGATACCATTGCACAAGAAATGAATGATCTTCCAGAAAGTCTTAAACCAATGGTAAAAGGTGGAGGATCGCTTACGGCATTGCCTATTATCGAAACACAAGCCGGCGACGTTTCAGCTTATATTCCTACCAATGTTATTTCTATTACCGACGGACAAATATTCTTGGAGTCTGATTTGTTTAACTCAGGAGTTCGTCCAGCTATTAATGTCGGTATTTCTGTTTCTCGTGTGGGAGGTAGCGCACAGGTAAAATCAATGAAAAAGGTTTCAGGAACATTGAAACTAGATCAAGCCCAATTCCGCGAATTAGAAGCCTTCTCTAAGTTTGGTTCCGATTTAGACGCTGCCACTATGAGTGTGCTCGATAAAGGGCGTAAGAATGTGGAAGTGCTGAAGCAAGGACAATATAAACCAATGAAGGTTGAACACCAAGTAGCTATCATATATTGTGGTACTAAAGGTTTATTGCGCAATGTACCGGTAAATAAAGTATCTGAATTTGAGCGGGCTTTCCTAGAACAAATGGATATGCAGTTTCCGAACACTCTCGATGAATTGCGAGCCGGAAAGTTAACCGATGAAGGGGCTGTAAACTTAGAGAAAGTCGCTGCTGATTGTGCTGCCGGTTTTAAATCATAAAAACGAGCCTTATGGCAAATTTAAAAGAAATTCAAACACGAATCGGTTCGGTAAAAACAACTAGACAAGTAACTAGTGCCATGAAAATGGTATCTGCTGCTAAACTAAAAAAAGCACAAGATAACATTACGCGCATGCGTCCTTATGCCGAGAAACTGTTATACATTTTGGCACAACTTGGCGAAGGGTTAAATTCTTCGGAATCGCCATACACCGAGCAACGTCCGCCGGAAAACGTATTACTTGTTATAGCAAGTACAAATAAGGGGCTTTGTGGTGGTTTTAATTCAAATATCACTAAGGCTGCTTTAACGCATGCTAAAACAAAATATCCACATCAATACCGAGCAGGAAAGGTACATTTTTTTGTAGTAGGTAAACAAGTGGTAAAATTGTTGAAATCACGAAAAATAGCTATTGAAAAGGAAGATGAAAGCCTTATAGATGAGCTAACTTTTGAGCATGTAAGTAATGTGGCAAATGAACTTATGGAAATGTTTAGAACGCATAAGTATGATCGTGTAGATTTGGTATATAACAAGTTTATCAATGCTGCTGTTCAACAAGCAACTATTGAGCAATTTCTCCCTTTAACAGACAGCGAAACAGTTATCTCAGAGGAGAAGCATTTAATTTCTGATTTTATTTTTGAACCAAGTAAAGAAGAAATTATAACAAAGCTTATACCTCAGGCACTCCAAACTTTATTATTTAAGGTCCTTGTTGACTCGCAAGCTGCTGAACACGGAGCACGAATGACAGCAATGACCCAAGCAACTGACAATGCTTCAGAGCTTATTCAAGATCTTACACTGACTTTCAATAAAGTTCGACAGGCAGCTATCACGAACCAGATTATTGAGGTGACCGGAGGTGCTGAAGCCTTAAATTAAAAATCTCAAACGCTCATTGAAACTAAAATCAATGAGCGTTTTTTTAAACTAAATACACGAAAAAGCTTTAATCATAAGCTACAGAATTAATAGTTACAAAACCTATTGTAATCCCTCACGCTCAAGCAAGGCCTTTGTAGTTGGAGCCTGTCCCCGAAATCGTTTGTATAGTATCATTGGGTGTTCGCTACCCCCTCTTTCCAAAATATTAACGCGGAAAGCATCTGCTGTCTCTTTATCAAATACTCCCTTTTCCTTGAATACAGCGAAAGCATCTGCATCAAGTACTTCGGCCCACTTATAACTGTAGTATCCGGATGAATATCCGCCAGCGAATATATGTGAAAATGCTGTACTCATTAGAGCTCCTGAAATTGGAGGCATGAGCTCGGTAGATTGCATGGATTGAGATTCAAAATCAGCAAGAGAGGTTCCTATGGGTTCTGTCTGTGTATAATAAGCCATATCGAGCATGGCAAAGCTTAATTGCCTTTCTGAGGCATAACCTGCCTGAAAATTTTTGGCTTGAATAATCTTTTCGATTAAAACTTCAGGTATTTTTTCTCCGGTTTGATAATGCACAGCAAAAGTATCGAGCCATTCCCTTTCATAGGCCCAATTCTCATGTATCTGTGATGGTAATTCTACGAAATCCCAAAATACATTTGTACCTGAGGTGCTCGGATAAGTGCATTGACTAAGCATACCATGCAGAGCATGACCAAATTCATGGAGCAATGTTGTTACTTCATCAAAAGTGAGAAGTGACGGACTTACAGGTGTTGGTTTGGTAAAATTACAAACAATACTGATGTGCGGACGATGGTCGATACCATCAGCTTGTATATATTGATTTTGGAAATCAGTCATCCATGCCCCTGATCGTTTTGACTCTCTCGGAAAGAAATCAGCATAAAAAACTGCTACAAAGTCATTCATTTCATTAAACACTTCATAAGCTTTCACTTCAGGGTGATAAGTTTCAATCTTCTCATTAAGCTTGAAGTGTAAACCATACAACCTTGCAGCCAAATCAAAAACAGCTTCAACCACCTTTTCAAGTCTAAAATAAGGTTTAAGCTCTTCTTCTTTGAAACCAAACTTTGCTGTTTTCAGCTTTTCGGAATAATATGCCCAATCCCAACGTTGAATTTTATCATTTAAACCATTTCTTTCAGCAAAATCTTGCAACTCCTTCAAATCTTGCAGTGCGTGAGGTCTCGATGCTTGATGTAATTCATCGATAAAGCTTTCCACCTTATCAACTGATGCTGCCATCCGTTTTTCAAGCGTATAATCAGCATGCGAAACATAACCCAACAAATTTGCCTTTTGTCGTTTCAGTTCCAATATCTGCCTAATGATTTGCTTATTGTCATTTGCATTATCCTGATTCGCTTTACGTGAAGAAGCTTTAAATAATTTTTCACGCAAATCTCTGTTATCGGCATACTTCATGAAAGGCAAAAAACTGGGATGTTGCAAAGTGAACAACCATCCTTCTTTATTTTTTTGTTTAGCTTCCGCCGATGCCGCTTCAATTACGAAATCGGGTAAACCGGCTAAATCTTTTTCGTCAGCCAATAAGAGCTCATAAGCATTTGTTTCAGCCAATACATTCTGCTGAAACTGTAAGCCTAATTTACTGAGCTCTGCCGTAATTTCTCGATACTTTTCTTTATTAGCAGACGATAGATTTGCTCCATTTCTAATAAAAGTACTGTATGTATTTTCCAATAAGGTTTTCTGCTCAGCAGTGAGTTGCAAAAATGTTTTATGTTCATAAATTGATTTTACACGTGCAAAAAGCTGTTCGTTCAAACTGACATCATTTCTAAACTCTGAAAGCATCGGAGCTACTTCTTGTGCTATATTTTGCATTTCATCATTGGTTTCTGCCGAGTTCAGATTAAAGAAAATCCCTTGAATAATATTTAACCGCATGCCTATAAAATCCATGGCTACAATTGTGTTTCCGAAGGTAGGAGTATCGGTCGAATTAATGATAGCCTGCATATCAATACGGGCTTCTTCAATAGCTGCTTTAAAAGCAGGAAGATAATGTTCATTCTTAATGCTCAAAAACGGAGCTGTTTCATGTGGCGTGTTGAAATTGTTTAATAAAGGATTGTTTACTATCATAATGATGAAATTTTAAAAATTGAGACTGTTTATATCATTTTCCAAATCATTATATCTTTGAATAGATATTATTTTTTCTTCTTCTGTACACTCCAACCAAATTTTCCGATAGGTTTGCCTATCTTGAAATAGTGTCCGTGCACATACGTAATCGGATCAGATGCTTTAAGGCTAAAAGCTCCGGTATCAGCGTCCAAATAGCGTTCATCTGCTATAACGTTCACCACCTCCGAAATAAACATGTCGTGAGTGCCAAGCGATACAATATCTTTTACTCTGCATTCAATAGAAATAGGAGATTCTGCCACAATAGGACAATTTACCACTGAAGCATTCATCTTAGTAAGTCCCATTTCGGCAAACTTATCGTAATCTTTTCCCGATTTCACACCACACCAATCAGTAGCTTGAGCCATTTCTTCAGTAGTTATATTAATAACATACTCTCCTGTTCGTTTAATGATATCGTAGCTGTGTCGCGATGGACGAACCGATATATAACACATTGGGGGATTAGTACATATGGTACCTGTCCACGAAATAGTAATCAGATTATGTTCTGCAGGATTCTCTCCACAACTTACCAACACTGCCGGCAAAGGGTAAACCATAGTTCCCGGCTTCCAATCTTGTTTCTTATATTCTTTACTTGCATCTTTCATTGTTTCACAAAATTAAGAAAGCATATGGAAAGAGGCATATCCTACAAACAAGTTTTATTATTTTTGCGGAATCATACAGAACGATTTAACCGAATTATGACTAAACTTATTTTTCTTTTTACACTATTTCTTTCAGTCAACGCAATGGCTCAGAACTCGCCCGAACGTTTTCCGCCTGTTCAAATTATCCTTTCTCCCGATTCTCCAAATTGGGAATATCAATTAGGAAAACAAGCCAAAGTAGAGGTTCAGGTGTTGCAATATGGCGTAGCTGTTAATCAGGTCACAATTAATTATCAATTAGCAAACGATCTAATGAAAACCGATACTCATAAGGAGATGACGCTTCCGAACGGTATCGGCATGATTAAAATACAAAGTATGAGAGAGCCCGGATTCCGACAATTGAAAGTAAGTTGCATGGTTGATGGAAAAAACTATAAACAAGAAGTTAAGCTCGGATTTTCTCCTGAAAAAATTCAACCTACAGTAGAAGAACCTCAAGACTTTGATAACTTTTGGAATAAAACAATTTGTGAAGCTCGAAGTAGAGATTTAGACGTACAACTTCAAGAACTAAATGACTACTCTACAAATGATGTTAAGGTTTACCTGTGGAGTATTTCAACCGGTATAGCCCACCGAAGAATAAGCGGTTATTTATGTAAACCTAACGACGATGAAAAACATCCGGTATTATTCACTCCTCCAGGGGCCGGCGTTAAATCGATAAAGCCCTATTTAGGTTTTGCCAAAGATGGGTATATCAGCTTAAGCATAGAGATTCATGGTGTTAATCCGCTTCCCGATAAGGAACGATACCAAAAAGCCAAAAGCGTGTTGGGAGATTATTGGAAAACTGGCATGAACAGTAAAGACGACTACTATTACAAAGCCGTTTATGCCGGTTGTGTGCGTGTTGTTGATTACTTATGCAGCTTACCTCAATACAACGGAAACTGTGTAGTTACAGGAGGAAGTCAAGGCGGAGCCTTAGCCATCATCACAACTGCTCTAAATGATAAAGTTGATGCCGTGGCTGCTTTCTATCCCGCACTGAGTGATATCCCGGCTTTCTTACATGGCAGAGGAGGAGGGTGGCCCCAATTATTTAAGGACAAGGAAGCATCTGATGCCCAAATTCAAACACTTGCTTATTACGATGTTGTGAACTTTGCTAAACGTATCAAAGTTCCGGGATTTTATTCCACAGGCTTTAATGACAATACTGTTTGCCCCACATCTGTTTTCGCAGCCTTCAATCAGATTACAGCGCCCAAAACCATGTATATCACACCTCCAACCGGGCATTGGCGGTTCGGTATAAGCAATGAGAAATCATTGTCATTTTTAAGGAATCAATGTAATCGTTGAAGCATTTAATACTTAAACAAACAGTTATATTAAGAAATTTGGAAAATGAAATTAGTTGCTTCCATAAAGTTCGATTGAATTTTTATCTTTGAAAGCAATTTAAAAACAAAAACATATTAAAATATAAAACTATGCAAACAGTTGACACATTCAATTTTGCAGGCAAAAAAGCGATAATCCGCGTGGATTTCAATGTGCCTTTGAATGACAAATTCGAAATTACTGACGATACGCGTATCAAAGCAGCTCTTCCTACCATTCAAAAAATTTTAAAAGACCGTGGTGCCGTAATCTTAATGTCGCATCTTGGAAGACCAAAAGGTCAGGTGAATGATGCATTCTCTTTGAAACACATCGTAGCCCATCTTTCTAAATGCTTAGGTCTTGATGTTAAAATGGCTCCCGATTGTATTGGTGCTGAAACTAAAGCCATGGCAGAAGATCTTCAAATGGGTGAAGTGTTATTATTAGAAAACTTGCGTTTCCACGCCGAAGAAGAAAAAGGCGACGAAGCATTCTCTAAAGAATTAGCCTCTTTAGCTGATGTTTATGTGAACGATGCTTTCGGTACAGCTCACCGTGCACACGCTTCAACAACTATCATTGCTAAATTTGTTGATGTTAAAATGCCCGGATACCTACTGGACAAAGAAATTAAGTTCTTAGGCGATGCCGTGGCTAACCCTGTTCGTCCGTTCGTAGCTATTGTTGGCGGAGCTAAAGTTTCAGGTAAACTGGAAGTATTAAAATCATTAATCGAGAAGTGCGATACAATTCTTATTGGTGGCGGTATGGCATATACATTTTTGAAAGCTCAAGGACATAATATTGGTGGTTCATTAGTTGAAAACGATCTATTAGATACAGCTAAAGAAGTATTAACTGCAGCTAAAGCTAAAGACGTTAAATTCATGTTACCTACCGACAATTTGGCAGCTGATAAATTTGCTGATGATGCTGATGTTCAAGTGGTAGGCGTTGAAATTCCGGAAGGAAGAATGGCTCTTGACGTAGGTCCTGAAACCGTGAAAGCCTATGCTGCTGAGATTGCAAATGCAAAAACTGTAGTTTGGAACGGACCAATGGGATGTTTCGAAATGCCAACTTTTGCTAAAGGAACATTCGGCGTGTGCGAAGCTGTGGCAGCTTCAGACTGTGTTTCAATCATTGGTGGAGGCGACTCTGTATCAGCAGTAAACAAATCAGGTTTAGCTGATAAAATGAGCCATATTTCAACCGGTGGTGGTGCATCATTAGAATTCCTGGAAGGTAAAGTACTTCCCGGTGTAGCTGCCGTTTCTGAATAAGCCAAACGAAGCTTAATACAACGAGTCTAATCTTACTACACTTCTTCATAAAATTAGACTCATTAAAGGCATCCATCAGGGTGCCTTTTTCTTATAAGCAATAATGCTTTTTAAGGACGTACATTTAAACAATAGAATAGGGATGCCATGTGACATCCCTATTCTATTTTATACGATGATTGTATTAATCAACAATTGCTTTAAATTCAGCAGTTTCTTTATATTGATTAAATTCTACATCTGTAGCAATCAATTCTTTTGCTTCCGGATGAGCTGCTACTGCTTCTTTTAGGAAACCATACATAGCACTTTCTTTAGCCATGCGAGCTGAAACAACAGCTTTAAAATAGGACACTTTCCAACATTTAGAATCAGTCTTGTCAAGTATGCGTAATGCACCATCAGCATTACCATTTAGAATTTTAACAACAGCTTCATTTACGGTATTAGTACCTGCCAATAGTTTTGCAGCAGTTTGGTAATCTCCTTCTTTAATGGCAATGATAGCAGAGTTATAATTAACTGCATCTCCGGCACCTGATGCAGCACCTAAAAGAACTTTAGCTTCATTAAAATTACTACTATAAACCTCACAAGCACCTAAATTATTTTTTACAATGATTTCATTTGGAGCCTTTTGCTCGGCAGTTTCAAAGTAACCCTTAGCTTTGTTGTAGTCACCACTTTTAGCATAAACAGCACCAATGTTATTATAGCCTCTCCAATCGTTAGGATAATTATCAACTAAAGCTTGATAATAACCAATTTTTTCCACATCAGTATTCATTAAACTTGCTCCATAAATTAATTCAGCCGGACTTAATTTAGTTGGATCATTATTAAATTGATTAATAATTTCTTGATCACTTCTACCGGTTACATCAACATTAGCAATAATTTTAGAGCGACGCAATTGAGGTAAGATTTCATCTTGAACTTCAGTGAAAACCTCGCCTAAACTTCTAATTTTACTCTCACGTACTTCAGGATCGGTATACATAGAAAGAACACGTAGAATAAGGTCTTTATCTTGAATATTAGAAGCTTCCATTAATTTCTTAAAGCCATCCCAATCTTCAGCTGTAAAGTCGCTAAATACACTGGTTTCAATCTTCGATTTTTTAAGTATACCATCAACTACTTTAGTTCCTGACTCTTTACGCTTCTCAGAAAGTTTTGTATTGAAGTTTAATTCACCTTCAGGAGAGGCATAAGCTGAAACTTTTACAGAATTAAGAGCTTTTCTATCATTACCTTTTACATCTTTGGCATAATTAGCTAAACCGATAATATCTTCAGCCTTTTGTTCAGATACCCTAACATTAGCTTGGTTTTTCAAATACATGATATCGGCACTGTATTCTTCAGGAACAATTTGTTGATAAGAATCAATATTAGCATCGTAAACGCCTGTAGTGTTTTCTTCTTTTTGAACACCTATAATTGTTTTAGGATTATTCATGGCTAATTCAGCCGTCGAAAGTACACCATCGGCAACTTTTATAGGTGTGAAATCAACGGATTTCTTACCTTTACTGGCTGTAATATGAATAAATAATTCTGATTCACGCATCGCTTTGTTGTAAGCAACGGCATCTGAGTAATTAAAATCGCCACCTTTTTTATAGGCAATAACATGGTTATTAGCTTTTACTTTTTCGCCTTGAACCGTAGTAGCTTTATAAGAAGTTTCACCATCGGCATATGTTAATATCGGAGTAGCTTCTAAAGTTACTTTCTTTTTAAAGTATTTTTCCGGAAAAACACCGTTAATATCGGTTTTTACTTCTCTTGCTCGTGCTTCTAATGGATTAGGACTTGCAGTAAAGCTAATTTCATCAGCATTTTTTTGCATACTTTTTAGACCTGAACAACCGGAAAGCACTGCTGTTATGAGGGCTAGACCTAATAAGGATTTAAATTTAGATTGGTTCATAAGAATTTATTTATCAATGATTATCTTTTAAAATTGGTTACAATTTAAACTCAAATATATAGTTTTATATTAGATTTCTCCTAGAAAAAATCTAATATAATTTAATTGTAAAATCTAAGTACCTTTACATATGAGTTGTTTATTATCATCAATTTACGTCTTTTGTGTTATAATTGCTTGTTGCTTTTAATCACGTTTTTATCCATTTTACCTCCTTTAATCTGACCAATAGTCACACCAATAATAAATGCCGGTGAATAAAAAGCTACCCCGGGAATACTCGAAAATATCTTTGTACATATAAAAGCTATAAACATGAAACCTACGAGCCAATAAATAGATTGCATATAAGTATGATACATGGGAGGATAAAATCCATGCTCTTTTTTCATGTGATTTATTAACTCACTTTGGATATCATCTAGTTTCTTACGCTCTTTTCCGGGTTCATCAATAGCCTTTTTAATGTTATCACATTCGTTGTCTATTTTTTCTCTGATAGAAGCACAAATTTTACAGCGGTCAGCCATTTTATCTATGCGTTCTGCATTTCTCAAATATTCTTCTATTCTAAAAAATCGAAGATCGCTACCTTTACAATCTTTGATATGCTCTAATATGCGAGTCTCAAAATCTTTATACCAATTATTCATAATTCATATATTAATAATATTCAAAAATAATGATTAATTATAATGTTAAGTTACTAATTTTATTTTTTTTAAAACTAATCGATATTTTTTCGGTTACATGTTATTTTTTCATACTTAAGTGTTTTATTCAACCAATAATATGTTTAACTTGTGCACAAGTGAAATGAACGAATGTAATAATTTAATTAAACAGCTAAGTCATGAGTCTGAAAAAACAAGTATTAAAGTCAAAGCCCATTACTAAGGTTACTTTCCGTATTAGTAAAGAAATGGCAGGGAATGCTGAATCAATAAATGTAGTAGGCGATTTCAATGAGTGGGATGTAATAGCTACTCCTATGAGAAAACTCAAAACAGGAGAATATTCCGTAATTGTAGAATTAGAGCAAAACAAATCATATGCTTTCCGTTATCTCATAGATGGCGAATGGTATAATGAACCTGAATCAGATGGTCAGGAAGCTAATGAGTTTGGAAGTGAAAATAGTTTAGTTATTGTGTAGAAAGAACTAAAAAATATACATATTTGTTGTACATATACTGATATACAATGTGTATCTTTAACAGAGTTATTCCGAGTATTTAATTTTAAAAAGAAAAATCATGAGTTCAAACAAAGTATTATTAGGAGTTTTGGCAGGTTTAGCCGCCGGAGCAGTTCTAGGCATTCTTTTAGCACCTGAAAAGGGATCAGACACTCGTAAAAAAATTATGGATAAAGGCAATGAGTGTTTAGATGACGTTAAAGATAAAGTAGATGATATTGTAGATAGCCTGCAAGAGCAAGTAGAAGTAGTGAAAGCTAAAGTAAAAGAAGCAGAAACAAAACTTAGACACAAAGTAAAAGAAGTAGAAGAACAAGTTGATGCTGCTGTTGCTGAGGTTGAAGCTGAAGAAATAAAAGCTTAAATTATTCATTTGCTTATGGAAAATCAAAGTGAATTTATTGATGAGCTAGTTGATAAAAGCAAAGACTTTGGAAAAACATCAGTCGAAATCATTAAATTAAAAACATTAGATAAGGCTTCAGATGTCTTGTCTAATGTTATTTCATGGGTTCCAATTGTTTTTGTGGCTTTCTTGTGCTTTTTAACACTTAATTTAGGCGTTGCCTATCTAATTGGTCAACTCACTGATTTTGGCGATGCAGCAGGCTTCTTAATTGTAGCTGCCTTTTATTTGCTGGTAGTTATCATTCTTTTATTGATGAGAAAAAGGTATATCAAGTCGCCAATTATGGATTCTATTATTCTTTCTATCATGAAAGATGATGAAGAAACTACAGAATAGGAGGAAAAATGGCAACAAAAGTACAAAAGCAACTTAGAACACGCATTAAACAATTAAAAACTGACCAAGCAAAACAACGTGATGATTTAAGTGTAATGCTGAAAGAAGTAAGTGCTGATTTCCAATCCGGTAATTTTATTCGGAAAGCGGTGCACGGTTTATTGTTAGATAAACAACTGCACAAAGATTTATTCAGTACAATTACACCCATTATTACATCGTATATTTCTGGTGTAGTTATGCACAAGACTAAGTATACTAAGGTTAGAGTTTTAGCGGCACTCAGTCAATTAGGTATAAATGGAATTGCCAGCACATATGGCGAAACTATTCAGAAATACATTAAAGTTTATGCTAAGGTCAGCAAAAATCTTTTTTCAAAAAACAAGAGCTGAATCATTCATAATTGGCTCTTGTTTTTTCATTTTCAAAATTCTGCTGCAAGATTATAATCCTTTAGTAATATTATCATATGCTACAGCTTGAGTAAGGATGGCTTCAATAGAATCAAGTCTTAATTGATTAGGACCATCAGAGAATGCTTTATCAGGATTTGGATGTACTTCGGCAAAAACACCATCAACACCTATTGATAGGGCTGCATTCATAAGATATGGCACCATTTCACGATTTCCACCGGTTGAATTACCCTGCCCTGATGGCTTTTGCACGGCATGTGTAGCATCCATTATCACAGGATATCCAAATTTACGCATTTCAACCAAACCGGTCATATCAACCACTAAGTTATTATATCCGAAAGTTGTTCCTCGTTCGCAAAGCAATATCTTTTCATTACCGGTGCTCTTTAGTTTTTTTACAATATTACCCATATCCCAAGGAGCAAGAAACTGTCCTTTTTTCACATTAACGGCACAACCGGTTTTGCCTGCCTCAATTAGCAAATCGGTTTGCCTACATAAAAATGCAGGTATTTGAAGCATATCAACCACTTCAGCTACAGACTCGCATTGTGCTGCCTCATGAATATCTGTAATTACAGGTAAATTAAGCTCATTTTTTATAGCTTGGAGTACTTTAAGCCCTTCTTTACTACCTATGCCTCGAGGAGCATCAAGAGAAGTCCTGTTAGCTTTATCAAAACTTGATTTAAACACATAATCAATACCTAGCTTTTGACAGATTATTTTTAATTCACCGGCTACTTGATAGCACATTTCATATGATTCGATGGCACAAGGACCGGCAATGAGAGTAAATCTTCCTGTTCCAAAGGAAACTTGCTCATTTATCTTTATTTTTTTAACTGTTGAAATCATGTTTATAAGTTGAAAAGTAATATTTGAGTTTTGATTTAACCAAAATCGTGCAAATCATGCAGGCTTACCATACCCACTACATTTTCATCATTCATGATAGGTATAACCGTTATCTTTTTATTCTCCATTTGTTTTAACACATCGAAAGCTAACTCTGTTTGTTGCACGGAAGTGAAATTTTTGGTCATAATCTTGTCGATAGGCGTTGAAAATACCTTTTCTTTTTGCATATTGACAGCTCTACGCACATCACCATCTGTTATAATACCTGTCATTTTGTTGTTTTCCATGACACATACAGCTCCCAACCCACTTGATGATATGCTTTTTAACAGCTCATTAAAATCATCATGTATTTGGATTATAGGAATATTAGTACGCATGACATCAGAAATGCGTTGAAGTAACCGGCGACCGATAGCACCTCCGGGATGATAAAGTGCAAAGTTTTCCACTTTAAACTGACGAAGTTTCATAACTTCAAGAGCTAATAAGTCACCCATAATCAAACAAACTGTCGAACTGCTTGTAGGAGCTAAATTCAGCGGACAAAGTTCAGCATTCACATGCGTGCTCACCACAATATCTGCAGATTCAGCCAAAGGAGATTTAATATTACCGGTTAAAGTTATAATTTGGGCACCTATTTTGTGTATTGCAGGCAATATACTTACTAATTCTTTCGATGTGCCACTATTAGAAATGGCCATTACTACATCATTGGAATTAACCATGCCTAAATCGCCGTGAATGGCTTCGGTAGAATGCATAAAGTAAGAAGGTGTACCGGTTGAAGCAAAAGTGGATGATAATTTAGTGCCAATATGCCCTGTTTTTCCAACTCCTGTAATAATCAATCTACCTTCTGCATGATAAATTGTTTCAACAGCTTTTTTAAAATTATCATCAATATGACTTTCGGCTGCCGTTATCTCTTTTATCAGTTGATGCAAGTTTGTTTTAGCTCCGTTAATAATGTTCATAGCCTTGTCAGTTGAAATGTAGGCACGAAATTAAGAACTTCTTTACTACTTTTCAACTTCTCGCAATAATTGGCACACCTAAACCCGATTTGTTTTGTTGACTAAATTGTTATGCTATGCGTTTGCTTTACCATTAGGTATATGTGCATATACTAAATTTTGATATTCATCGTATATTTGTTTTTTTATTTATCAAGTATAAGAAATGACACAAAAATTGAAAGAAACAGCCTATAAATTACAATCAATTCAAACAGGAGTTACGTTTGATGATTCCTATTGGATACTTGATCCTGCAGATGAAAAGGAACCTACACTAATTAGAGCTATTTATGATAAAAAACAGTTGAAAATTGGTAATGATGATGAAGGATTATATAAATTTTCAGATTGGTTGCCTATTATCCGAAGATTAAAAGGTTCAGCAGCTCCGGTAACTTACAAGAGTAAAGGATTAGCAAAAAAATTGGGTTTAAATAATTTATGGATTACATTCAGCGGATATAACCCTAAAATCAATGCCAATATTCGCACATGTTCATTTAAAGAAACAGAAGCTTACAGTGTGTGCGGACGTATGCGTGAAGATGAAAAGCGAGTTCTTGTAGTAGCTTCGGCAGGAAATACAGCTCGTGCTTTTGCTCAAGTTTGTTCTGATAATCATATTCCATTGTTGCTTTGTGTTCCGGAAGATAATATTTCAGCTTTATATTTTGATGCACCGCTTAATCCTTGTGTAAAATTAGTTGTTGCCAAATCAGGTGGCGATTATTACGATGCTATTCATATTTCAAATGTAGCAGTAAAAGGAGAACATTTCTTTGCTGAAGGAGGAGCAAAAAATGTAGCCCGAAGAGATGGCATGGCAACTACGGTACTTTCAGCAGTTACTACAATTGGCAAAATTCCTGAATTTTACTTTCAAGCTGTGGGTAGTGGAACAGGCGCTATTGCCGCTTGGGAAGCCAATTTACGATTTATTGAAGATGGAAGGTATGGTAAAAACAAAATGAAGCTTTTAGTATCGCAAAACGCCCCATTTTTACCCATGTATGATGCTTGGAAAGCCGATAGCAGAGAAATTTTGCCGCTTAACGATGATGAAGCACGAAATCAGGTAGAAATTATTGATGCCAAAGTACTTTCAAACCGTAAGCCTCCATATAGCATTGCAGGCGGTTTATACGATGCATTGAAAGATACTGACGGCGATGTATTAAGTGTTAGCAACAATGAATTGCGTGCAGCAGGTGAATTGTTTAAAGAAACTGAAGATATAGATATTCACCCGGCAGCGGCAGCGGCAGTTGCTTCACTAATTAATTCAGTAAAAAATAAAACAGTGAATGCTGATAGTCTAATCATGCTAAATATTACCGGAGGTGGTGAAGAAAAATACAAAGAATCGAGAGAAATTGTATACTTAAAACCGAACATTGTATTTGAACTTGATGCCGAAGAAGATTTCATATTAACTGAGGTGAATAAACTATTCGGATATTAGAGCACCAAGTATATTTAATTAAATATATAAACCTCCTAATTTTATATGAATTAGGAGGTTTTATTATAATAGTTCACATGCTGTAGCCGGATAATAAAAAATAAAAGCACCCCTAGAGGTGCTTTTATTATATAGTTATTTATAAAAACTAAATAGTTTCAAAAATATCGCTCCATTCAGTATCAGCACCTGTAGTAATACCACCTACGCCGACAAGAGATTTTGCTTGTATTTTAAATCCTTGATCTTTAGTAGCATTTACTTCCCAATTGCCGCCAGTAGAAATAAGATTACCATTAACAACTATTTTACAGTTAGTAAATGAAGAATCTATATTTATTTTTGCATGAGGTTTAATAGTAAGATTACCATTAATAGTGATTATTACATCGCTTCCATTCACGGTTAAAGTACAGTTTTCACCTATAGTAGATGCTTTACCAAAAGTTGTATTTCCCAATTTGGCTTCAGAGCCTTGTTCTTTACCATCATATACTGCTAAATATAATCCTCCAGCTATATCACCTTGTATAGTTCCTTCAGCACTATATAAACCTATACTTCCGTCAACTACACTACCTGCCGGAAGAACAATATTATCATTCGTATCATCATCGCCATATTCTGAAGCTTTAATGTCCCCTTTAATAGCTACATCTCCTGCTAATTTTAGAGTTGCGGCATCCCCAATTGTAATATCAGTTGATTGGAAGATATTGCTTACATATAGATATGAAGATCCTTCAAGTACTAATGGGCTGCTAAAAATCATAGAGCCATACCAATCAACATCATTTGATGCTTTAAATGTATAATTAAGTCCGGAAGAAAGGTAACCGGTATAATTACCTCCGGATATGCTTTGATTTTCTGATGAGCTATCATAGCTGATTTCATAACTTGGAGATAATTCTGATGGAGCATCAGAATCAATCGTTTGTTCAACATATTTGATTATGGTCATACCTGCAGTTCCAGAAGCAATAAACAAATAATCTCCCGAGGTGAAAATTTTATTTGGAGATCCTTCTAATACGATACCTCCATTACACTTCTGATAGCTCAGATCAGGATCAGCAATCAAGTCGCCAACCCAATGAATCATTACACCGTTAGCCCCCTCCGCAATAAGCACAAATTTATCTTGATATGAAGCTACATCATTAGCTTCCTCATCGGTATCCGACGACGAATAATTATTTTTCACATTAGCTATCGTGCCAATTTCAGAAAGATCTTCATTATACATAGCTATTCCGTTTTTACCAAGAGATACTATCGGATATATGCCTTGATAAAATCCCATTAGGCGTTGTGCTCCTGCTTTATCATCCATAGTGACTGCTGCAGAAGTACCTGTAAATGAATTTAGGTCAGTACCTGTTAACCAATAACCTTTTCCATTGTTATTTATATTAATAGATCTGCCATCTCCAACAGAAGTACTATTTTCAATGGTCATATCTTCTGCATTAAATTCTACAGAATATCCGTCAGTACCGGAAATTACATATACCTTACCACCTTTAGCAATGACATCTTTAGCTACATAACCGGGCACATCATTCAAAGTATAATCAATTGATGGGGTAGATATATTTAATTCACTTGTATTAAATGATAATAGCACGGCACTTGAAGATACTTGATTATCTTTATGGTCTTCACTTGCATTCCAAACATCTTTGTTAACAGCTCCGGTAGCATATAGTTTGCTGTTATCTTCGTTTAAAGATAGACCAAAAAGATCAATGTTGTTCAAATCTACAGTTTGCACGATAGAAGGCTCTTCCGGATTAGAAAGATCTATGACGTCAATATAACCATGATATGAAATTGCTCCCGATGCATCAGTATCGCCAATATTGCTGGCATCCATTGTGCCATAGGCAATATAAGCAAATTGAGAACCATCATATACCACATCATTTGCTTGTTGTGAATCTGTTCCATCTCCGAGTCCGTTTGCACGAATTTTCCCGTTATAAAATAAAGGTAAAGTAAGCGGAGGAATAATTACACTGCTTTCTTCTTTTACACTTGGAGATTTCTTACGCAATCTGTCAAAAGCGGCATTTTGAGTAACAGGATCTCCGTTATTGCTATTATCTACACGATCGTCATCTCCGTCAATTGTTCCGGCGGTAAATCCATCCCCATTTTTATCATTATCAGATGAGGAATCATTGTTGCAAGAGAAGCTAATGGCTCCTAGAGCTATTAGCATCATTAATAGATATTTCTTCATTATTTAAATACAATTTTTTAGACCACAAATCTAATAATAATAATATAAATTAAATATTTTATATTACATTTTAACTTAAATTAAGTTTCTATAAAATTGATTTAAAATAATACTCATGATTGTTAATATATTATTCTATATAAAAAGTTTCATATGAACCAATAAAATTTTATAACTTAATGCTATACGAGAGATATTCACCGGTATTAACTCACGAACGTAAATTAATATCTACATTAATTTTCTTTTCCTAGCAACCAATTTTTGCATTTGATTTTTAGGTAAAACCATAAAAAATAAACAATGTCCAGATTTAGAATGGACATTGTCATTAATCAGTTTCTAATAATTTTTGAGGATAGAATGAGATTACAATTAAATAAATTCCTCAGTAGTCAATACAATTAACGAAACAGCATCAATATAAGAACTAGCTAGCGTCTGCCTTTTCTAAATTTACGTTGTTTTGATGCATGTTTCGGCGGATTAACCGGTTTATTCGTTTTACCTGTTTGACCCGGGCGACGCTTCTTTTCATGAAATGCTCCTTTAAATTCAGGGTCTTCAAGTCGTTTCTGGCGATCAATTTCACGTTGTTGGTCAATATATTCTGTCTTTGGTGTTTCCGGTACTTCCACTTCATCGGGGATAACTTCTTGTGTAATATCCATACGAATGATTTTTTCAATCTTGCGTAAATGATATTCCTCTGAAGGATCAATCAGTGAAATAGCTTCACCATGATTATTAGCCCTTGCTGTTCTGCCAATGCGATGCACATAATCTTCATAGCGCTGAGGCAAGTCGAAATTAATAACATGACTAATCAAACTTACATCTAATCCGCGTGCTGAAACATCGGTAGATATTAATATACGTATTTCACCCTCTTTGAAGGCATTTATAGCGTTTATACGGGCATTCTGACCTTTATTTGAGTGTAATATACGCTTTTCACCTTCCGTCTTTCTACGAATGATTTTAAATACTTGGTCAGCATGTTCTTTTGTCCTGACAAATATAATTACACGATTAAATTTTTCTTCATCGCTAAGTAAAAATTGAATTAAATTCAATTTTGCCCTAAAATTAGGTACTTCAAAATAACTTTGTTTGACTAATTGAGCAGGCGTTGCCGAAGGAGCAACTTCAATACGTTTAGGGAAGGCCAAAAACTCTTCACTCATATGCTCTACTTTTTCTCCGAAAGTGGCTGAAAAAAGCAAGTTCTGGCGTTTGCGCGGTATAATTTCTAATAGCTGACGAATTTGTGGAATAAATCCCATATCTAACATACGATCGGCTTCATCAATTACCAAAAACTTTAGTTTTTTTAGTGATAATGCTCCGGCTTGATACAAATCCCAAAGCCGTCCGGGAGTAGCTACCACAATATCAACACCAGGTTTTACTAAATCAGCATGCTTTGTCCATCCTATACCTCCGTAAACAGCGACATGGCGAATATTGGAATAAGCTAAAAATTCTTCCATATCTTCGCCAACCTGAATGGCTAATTCTCGGGTAGGAACCAATATTAAAGCTCTTGGGTCATTTCCTTCGGCTTTTAGCAGCTTCATAAAAATAGGCAACAAATAAGCTGCTGTTTTACCCGTTCCCGTTTGTGCTATACCCAATACATCAGCACCGGAAGTAATAACAGGAATTGCTTTTTCCTGAATAGGAGTTGGAGTTTCGAAGCCAATTTCTTTCAGACTCTTAAGAATTGACTTGTTAACCTTTAAATCTTCAAATGATTTGCTCATGCTGCAAAGATAGTAGTTAATCCGTAACTACGAACTAACAACAAAATCACTTTACCAAAGAAAACAAATAAGCAAGCCAATTAAATATGAATATCTATTTGGTTTAATATTTCTTTTAAATTAACCAAATTAAAAGGTTTCGACATAAATTCATCCATGCCTAGCTGAATACATTTATCTCTATCATTATCTAGTGTATTAGCCGTTACTGCAATGATGGGAGTATGATTACAGTTGTTTTCATTTTCATATTCCCTAATTTTCTGAGTAGCTTCTAAACCATCCATGATAGGCATCATTATATCCATAAGCACAAAGCTAAATTTGTTTTGTTTAAATAATTCAAGCCCTTCCAAACCATTATTTGCAATAACAATTTCACAGTTCAGCTTTTTTAAACTAAAAGTAACTACCTTTTGGTTCAATATATTATCCTCTACCAATAAAATCGAAAGATTATCTGACATTCCATTATGTTTTCTCCAAAAGTATATCTTTTAATCTTAAAAACGACTTACCACAGCATAAAAAATAAAATTTTAGAAAATATTCATGCCATTTACTTTAAGAAGATACTTAATCGTTTCTGAAATTTTAATTCTCTAATCGATATCTTTTTTGCTGAATAAGCTTTTTTCATCATTGGCTCATAAACATGGTTTTTCTTTATTATTAGTTTTATCATATAATATATAAATCAATTAATAATAATAATGTCGGTTAGTTCACTTTATAATTTTAATGAACTTTACTTGTATAATAAGATTTCATTGTTGTAAGGCTTGTTATTAATATACTCTGAACATATTAAAGTGCTATAAATAAGTGTATTTTCTTTCTTTTGCACAGTTGTTAGTAAGCTATTACTTTTAATAAAATGTTTAAGTTTTTACTGTGCATAACGCTTCATTTTAAATTGATTTCTTTTCAAAATCTTCTTTTGCTTTTTCTGAACTTCTTTTGATATAAAGCTTCTTCTTAAAGTTGCAAATAAGTTATGTTGTATTTATTATTTTTCTTACAACAGTTTTTATATAGTAACTAACAATTTACTAATTATTATTATCTTCATAATTAATGAATTAACTTTTTCATTCAACAGGTATTTTATATTTGTTGAAAATTTAAATGCTCTTTTAGCTACGATTAAAGTACACTCTTTATCTATTTTTTATATAGAATTATCTTATCAGATTATTTAAAAGAACTACAATGAAATAATCAAACCATATTTTCTTTAAGCTATCTATCCTATAAAATTATTAATTCAAAAAAATGTTTGACACTGTTTTCTTGCTGAGAAATGGAGTAAATAGTTCTCGCTACATTCATATTTTATGAGGAAAGTCAACAAAACGTATTTTTGTACTAGTATTTTCTACAAATCACATGATAAGCTTCTAATGATGGTTATTCTTTATAAGAAATATAGTAAATACAATTAATAGTATTCATGTTTGATGAAGATAATTTATACTGGCTGTTTTGCTTTTCTTATTTTTTAATACCTAGAGATTCGAAATAAAATATTATTTGATGAAATGACTTTATTTTATTGTAGAACATTTTTAAACTTAAATAGGGTATTGTTGTAGATTTTATTTAGATTATTGAATATATCTGTTTAGTTCATTTTTTTAATAATAAAAATGAATTAGATAGAATTACTTGTAATATGCTAATATTCAAATAAATATAAATTCAGAAAATATAGTTAACATAATAATCTAGTTATTTTATATATATTCTAAACGGTATAGATAACTTTCTATGAAATTAACAATAAAAATAGCCAATTCTTTCCATATTTGAGTTTTGTAATTGATATTGATGGAAAAGTTTATTCTTTCCATATTTATATTCTACAACTTTCAGATTACATTTGTGTTTCAAAAAGTATTACTTAAATTATAGATCATGGCTATACTATTTCATTTTGAAGATGTGAAAACATTTACTTTAGAACGACGAAAAATAAAATCATGGATAAAGCTGGCTGTTGAAGAGGAGAATTATAGTCTATCTGATGTAAATTTTATTTTTTGTTCAGATGATTACTTGCTTGATGTAAATCGTCAATATCTTGATCATGATTATTACACCGATATTATTACTTTCGATTACGTGGAAGATAAAAAAGTAGCCGGAGATATTTTTGTAAGTACAGATAGGGTGTTTGAAAATGCTAAAACTTTCAATGTAAGTTTTAATATAGAGCTACGCCGGATGTTAATTCACGGCATACTCCATTTATTAACTTATAAGGATAAAGAACCGAAAGATAAGAAGCTAATGACAGAAAAAGAAGATTATTATCTGGCTAAATACGAATAAGTTTCTCATTTACAGTTTTAAAACTTTATATAAAAGTATTACTTTCGTCGTTTCAATTAAAATATATAAAGACCAAAAGCATTTTTTGGTCTTTATATATTTTAATTGAATTAGCATGATATTTTTATGATATATGCCTTGTGTACCTAAATCTAAAAATATCAAATTCTCAAAATAATAACTACATTTAAAGATCTTGAAAGCTTTATTTATAGCATAGCTTTTTTTGTCTTCAAAGTTTTATAGAATAATTATGTGCACAGAATATGATGTCATTGTAGTTGGAGGTGGACATGCTGGTTGTGAAGCAGCAGCAGCAGCAGCCAAATTAGGTTCACATACCTTACTAATTACAATGGATATGATGAAATTTGCTCAAATGTCATGTAATCCTGCTATTGGAGGAATTGCTAAAGGACAAATTGTACGCGAAATTGATGCCTTAGGAGGCTATACAGGTATTATTACCGATAAAACTTCTATTCAATTTAGAATGTTGAATCGTTCTAAAGGCCCTGCTATGTGGAGCCCTAGAGCACAATGCGATCGCTTTAAATTTACTGATGAATGGCGTTATACTTTAGAATCTATTGAAGATTTAGATTTATGGCAAGATTCGGTAGTAGAACTCCTTATAAAAGAAGGTGCTGTGTATGGCGTTAAAACGCAAATAGGTGTAGAATTTCATTCAAAATCAGTAGTACTTACTAACGGAACTTTTTTAAATGGTTTGATGCACATTGGAAAGGCTTCTATGAATGGCGGTAGGATAGGAGAGAAAGCAGCCTATCATATTACAGAACAATTAGCAGCGGCCGGATTTACTACCGGAAGATTAAAAACCGGAACTCCTGTACGCATAGATGAACGTACAATTAATTTTGATAAACTTGTTGAGCAGCAGGGAGAAGAAGGATTTTATAAATTTTCATTCTTACCAGAAGAAAAATCTACTTTAAAACAACGTAGCTGTTGGATTACTTATACTAATCCGGAAGTACATGAAATATTAAAATCAGGTTTTAAAGATTCAGCCATGTTTGATGGTAGAATAGCAGGAGCAGGTCCGCGTTATTGTCCCAGCATTGAATCAAAGTTGATTACTTTTGCTGAGAAAGATCAACATCATCTATTTTTAGAACCTGAAGGAGAAAGAACGGTGGAATACTATATGAATGGTTTTTCATCTTCGCTGCCTTGGAATATTCAATATGCAGCTTTACATAAAATACCAGGATTAGAGAATGCTAAAATATTTCGTCCGGGCTATGCTATTGAATATGATTATTTTGATCCTACTCAGTTAAACCATACTTTAGAAACAAAATTGCTGTCTAACTTATATTTTGCAGGACAAATAAATGGCACAACAGGCTATGAAGAAGCAGCCTCACAAGGCTTAATGGCAGGTATTAATGCACATTTAAAGGGGCAAGGTAAGGAACCCTTCGTTTTAGGCAGAGATGAAGCTTATATTGGTGTTCTTATTGATGATTTGGTGACTAAAGGAGTAGATGAACCTTATCGAATGTTTACTTCGCGTGCAGAATATAGAATACTATTGCGCCAAGATGATGCTGACTATCGACTTACACCTAAAGCTTATGAAATTGGTTTAGCTAGCAAAGAACGTATGGAATTGTTACAAACTAAAATTAAATTGCGTGATGAATTGATTGATTTTTTGAATAATTTTTCCATAAAACCACAATTTATAAATGCTATTTTGGAAGCAAAAGGTTCAGCACCTATTAAACAAGGAATGAAGCTGAAAGACATTATTGCTCGTCCGCAAATAACTATATTCGATTTACTGAAAGACATAACCCCCTTATCTAAATTCATAGCTGATTATCCTGCCGATCGTTGTAATGAAATACTTGAAGCTGCCGAAATTATTATCAAATATTCTGGTTATATAGTTCGTGAACGACAAATGGCTGATAAATTTAAACGATTAGAAGGAATTAAAATTAGAGGTAAATTTAATTATGAAGAATTACACACCATATCTACAGAAGCTCGTCAAAAATTAGCTTCAATTAATCCTGAAACATTAGGGCAAGCAAGTAGAATATCAGGAGTGAGTCCGGCAGATATAAACGTGTTATTAATACTATTAGGAAGATAATGTTCCACGTGGAACATAAAAATATAATTATGAATTTAAAGACTTATATTCGTTCAATTCCAAATTATCCGAAAGAAGGAGTAGATTTTAAAGATATTACCACCTTGCTTAAAGATAAAGATGCTTTTAAAGAAACAGTGGATAAAATTTCTGAACATTTTATAGATAAAGGAATCACAAAAGTGGTATGTTTAGAATCGAGAGGATTTATCTTAGGTGGAGCAATAGCCTATCATTTAAATGCCGGATATGTACCTGTTCGTAAGCCGGGTAAACTACCGGCTGAGGTAATAAAAGAATCATATGCGTTAGAATATGGTACTGATACCTTAGAAATGCATGTTGATGCCCTTAATGAAAATGATGTAGTCCTTATTCACGATGATTTATTGGCTACCGGAGGAACAGCTTTAGCTGCACTTCACTTAGTAGAAAAATTGAATGTAAAAAAAGTGTACTTTTCATTTATATCTGATTTGACATTTTTAAATACACCCAATAAAGAAAAGTTGAAATCGTATGAAATTCATTCTTTAATTGACTTTTAAATAGATATTATACTTCATATAAAAAGACGCATTAATTTAGTGCGTCTTTTTATTTTTAAAGCTGTAAATTTATAGTTTCTTTTATAAAGATAATTATGAGTGATAATGTAAAAAATAAGGATTCTGAGCGATTAATTCGTTTAAAAGAATTAGTTCATGTACTTCCTCATCAACCCGGAATATATCAGTACTTCGATAGCACAGGAAAAGTTATCTATGTAGGAAAAGCAAAAGATTTAAAGAAAAGAGTATCTTCTTACTTCAATAAAAATCATGATAATCGTAAAACTACACTACTTGTTCGTAATATAGTTGATATTAAACATATGGTAGTTGAAACGGAACAAGATGCCTTATTACTTGAAAATAATCTGATAAAAAAATATCAGCCCAGATATAATATCAGATTAAAAGACGATAAAACATATCCTTGGATAGTAATAAAAAAAGAACCTTTTCCACGAATTTTTCAAACTAGAAATGTTATTCGAGACGGCTCTGAGTATTATGGGCCATATACTTCTATTTTGGCAGTTAGAACACTGTTAGAAATGTTCAGGAAACTGTATAGAATACGTACATGCAAACTCAATTTATCGCATGATAATATTGCTTCCGGAAAGTATAAAATATGTTTGCAATATCATATCGGAAATTGTAAAGCACCATGTGAGGGTAGGCAGTCGGTAGAAAATTATGAATTGGCTATACAAGATATTAGAGCAATTTTAAAAGGAAATATATCAAACGTCATACGCTATCTGAAGCAACAAATGCAAGAATTAGCCGGATTATATAAATTTGAGGAAGCTCAAGAAATAAAAGAAAAGTTATTGCATTTAGAGAAATTTCAAAATAAATCAACAGTAGTAAGCTCTACCATTACTAATGTTGATGTATTTAGCATAGATATAAAGGATAGTTTGGCATATGTAAATTATTTGAAAATTATTGATGGTTCTATTGTGCAAACATTTACTACAGAAATGAAAATGGCACTAGATGAAAGTAGGAAAGAATTATTACAATATGCAATCATAGATATCCGACAAAAAATATTTAGCAATGCAAAAGAACTAATTGTTCCATTTCATCCTAAAATAGAATTAGAAGGTATTCTATTTAAAATTCCGGAAAGGGGAGATAAAAAAAGGCTGTTAGATTTATCCCTTAGAAATGCTAAATACTATCGTTTGGAAAAGGAGAAACAATTGGCTTTGCGAAAACCCAAAGAAGATAGAACAACACGTATATTGGAGCGAATGAAATCAGATTTAAGATTGCATGTTCCTCCGGCACTTATTGAATGTTTTGATAATTCAAACCTGCAAGGAACAAATCCGGTAGCAGCTTGTGTAGTATTTAGAAATACCAAACCTGCTAAACGTGAATACCGTCATTTTAATGTAAAAACGGTAGTTGGACCCGATGATTTTGAATCAATGCGTGAAATTGTTTACAGAAGATACAAGCGTCAAGTAGAAGAACAAAAACAATTACCCGATTTAATAGTTATTGATGGAGGAAAAGGACAACTCGGGGCTGCATTAGAGGCGTTGGAACGATTAAATTTAAGAGGAAAAATACCAATAATAGGTATTGCTAAGCGTTTAGAAGAAATTTATTTTCCCGGAGATACCGTGCCGCTTTATTTAGATAAAAATTCAGAAACACTGAAAATAATTCAGCAAGCACGAGATGAAGCCCACCGATTTGGAATAACATTTCACCGGAATCAACGTTCTAAGAATTTTATTAAATCAGAATTAAGTGATATTCCCGGAATAGGTAATCAAACTATACAGCAGCTTATGCGTTTATTTGGAAGTCTTGATAATTTAAAGAAACAATCATTTCAAACAGTAGCAAATGAGATAGGAAGAGCTAGAACTATGAAGATATTTGAATATTTCAAACTGAAAATAGATTAAAATTAAATTGGAAATGCTGCAAAA
The DNA here is from genome assembly GCA_047975205.1 of Mangrovibacterium sp. GTDB lineage: Bacteria > Bacteroidota > Bacteroidia > Bacteroidales > Prolixibacteraceae > JBKEDC01. The sequence goes on from JBKEDC010000019.1 coordinate 100,445, forward strand.
CAATGTATTAAAATTAATTTCCGAACAATGTGTTAATTGGGAGCTTGCTTTTAAAAATTATACGAATTTATCTAAGCTGCAGCAACGAGTAATTGAGGTGAATGGTTTGCCTGTTCAACTGCAGTTTAATCCTGCTCGCATTCAATCGAGTGCTGCAAAAACCGACAAACAAAGTATCACTGAACGAGCTTGCTTTTTATGTGCAAAAAATCGTCCGTTGCAACAACAAAAGATAACGGTAGAGCTAGAAAGTAAAACTCACAGAACATATGATATTTTAGTCAACCCGTTTCCTATATTCAAAAAGCATCTCACCATAGCAGAAACTAATCATTGTGAACAACTTTTGTCAGGAAGAATAGTTGATATGTTGGAGTTAGCTAAAAAACTCCCTTGTTTTACCTTGTTTTATAATGGGGCTGAGTGTGGTGCATCAGCTCCCGATCATTTTCATTTTCAAGTTTGTGAAAAAGGAAATATCCCGATAGATAATAACAGTCTTCATAAAAGTTGTTTTTTTCAATCACATCAATTATCCATTCATACAAAATTATATCTATCTAAATCAGATTTTTTACGTAGTGCATTAGTTGTAAAATCAGATGATTTAAATGATATAACTCATTATTTCAAAAGAATATATGTTTTTTTAAGTAATGGAAATAAAAAGGAACCTATGATGAATATTCTTTGTAATTTTGATACAAATCAATATAAATTAATCATTTTTCCAAGACTTGCACAACGACCAACAGCATTTTATGAAGAAGGAGATAAGCAAATTATTGTAAGTCCGGCATCTGTTGAAATGGGGGGTAAAATTATTTTACCTAGAGCCGAAGATTTTAATAAGTTGAAAAGAGAGCACATCATATCAATTTATAAACAAGTTTCGTTATTCATTGACAATAAAAAAATAATTGACTACCTAAAATCATAAATGTGAAGCAACCAAATATAAAAGTAGGACTGTTACTCGCTTCGGAAATACATTTTCAATTGATTGGAAAATTCAGTTCCGAAACAATTGTATCAGAAAAGATGTATAAAGCAACTGTAAAAGAAAATAAAATTCAGTTGGAATGGGCTGAGGGTTCAACAAGTTTACATGACACCGTTTTATTTAAGAATGAAGAAAAATCAGCACACTTCCTCTTAAATGATGTGCTTATTGGTATTGATTTTCATTGGGAACAAAAGAAAAATTTATCTTATAGAGGAGATTTAATTTTAAAGTTCGAAGAAGGGAAGATAAGAGTAATAAATAGTGTGCCTTTAGAAGAATATTTAAAGTCGGTTATATCATCAGAGATGAGTTCAAGAAGCTCTTTAAACTTATTGAAGGCACATGCTGTAATATCGAGAAGTTGGCTGGTAGCTCAAGTTTTAAAAAGCGATAAACTTAAAAATAAAACATACAAGACAATCGAAGAAAGAAACGGAGAATATATTCGTTGGTATGATAGGGAAGACCATGAAGGATTTGATGTTTGTGCCGATGATCATTGTCAGCGATACCAAGGTATAACAGAAATTATTAGTGAAAATGCAAATCAGGCAATTTCAGAAACTTTCGGTGAATTTTTAGTATATGGCAATGAAATTTGTGATGCTCGATTCTCAAAGTGTTGTGGTGGTGTATCTGAAAATTTTCATTCTGTTTGGGAACCGGTAAAGCATGAATACCTTTCTCCGATTGTAGATAGTGAATTAATTACAGACCTGCCTTTATTGCAAGACGAAGAAGAAGCAAAACGTTGGATAAAAAGTAAACCTATAGCCTTTTGTAATACTACCGATCAAAATATTTTGACTCAGGTGCTGCCCGATTTTGATCAGAAAACGCAAGATTTTTATCGTTGGCGAGTAGAATACTCACAGAAAGAGCTAAGCGAGTTAATCTATAAAAAAACAGGTGTTGATTATGGAACTATTTTGGGTATAGAAGCCTTAGACAGAGGTTCATCGGGTAGGATAATTAAATTGAAAATTAAAGGAACAAACTGTACAAAAGTCATAGGTAAAGAACTTGAAATTAGAAGAGCACTTTCAAAAACTCATCTATACAGTTCTGCTTTCGTTGTTAAAACTTATTTTCATGATGGTGTACCATCTTTATTTGAATTAACAGGAGCAGGATGGGGGCATGGCGTTGGTTTATGCCAGATTGGAGCTGCTGTTATGGGGGCTAAAGGATATAGTTACCAAACTATTTTACAGCATTATTTCAAAGACACAAAGCTTGAAAAACGCTATTAAAACTATCTTTAAGATAAGATTTTTGAAAGATACGCATAAATGTTCATTTTTTTATATAAAAACAAGAATATTGCTCAATATCTCATTTGTATATTTGATAGCTAGATGTTTAGAAATTAATATTAGAAAAATACCATTGAAAAGTAATTTTAACGTACACTAATATATAATTCACTGCAATTAAAATCTATGGTTATTTTAATTGCATAAAAAATAATCTTCACTAAAAACATCTTTAAATTACTTTGGATATTTAGCTTATTAAGGTATTCTCTATGGAATGTATTATATTCGCTCGATAAAATGCCTAATAATAGAATAAAGGCAAAAATGAAAGATTGATGAAAAAGTACAAACAGTTAAATGTTATTACCGGGTGGCTCGTGTTTGCCATTGCTGCAATAACCTATTTGCTAACTATTGAACCTACAGCCAGTTTTTGGGATTGTGGAGAGTTTATAACCACATCATATAAATTAGAGGTTGGACACCCTCCCGGTGCTCCATTTTTTATGATTTTAGGTAGATTTTTTACCCTGTTCGGAACTCCTGCTCAAGCGGCTAAGCTCATGAATTCTATGTCGGCATTGGCCAGTGCATTTACCATTCTGTTTCTGTTTTGGACTATCACGCACTTGGTCAAAAAAATTATAAATCCCAAAGGCGAACTTTCAACAGGTGAAATAATTGCTATCTTAGGAAGCGGTGTAATCGGGGCATTAGCCTATACTTTCAGCGATACATTTTGGTTCTCGGCTGTTGAAGCTGAAGTTTATGCCACATCTTCGTTATTTACAGCTATTGTCTTTTGGGCAATATTGAAGTGGGAAGATGAGGCTGAAGAACCAAATGCTAATCGTTGGATTGTTTTTATTGCCTATATGATTGGTCTATCCATAGGTGTTCACTTGCTGAATTTATTGGCTATTCCTGCTATCGGACTAGTTTACTACTTCAGAAAATATAAACCTACAACTAAAGGAGCTATTATCAGCTTTTTAGTTTCTATAATTATTTTAGCTGTGGTTATGTATGGCATTATCCCGGGAGTAGTTACCATTGCTTCATGGTTTGAGCTCTTGTTCACAAATGGGTTAGGTTTGCCGTTTAATACCGGTGTACTGCTTTATGCCATTTTATTAGTAGGAGGGTTGATTTATGGTATTTATTATACCTACACCAAGCAAAAACAGGTATTAAACCTCATTTTAACATCGGTTGCCGTAATCATATTGGGTTATTCATCTTTTGCCATGATTGTTATCCGTTCATCGGCAGATACTCCTATGGATCAAAACAGTCCTGATAATGTATTTAGTTTACTTACTTATTTGAATCGCGAACAATACGGCGACAGACCGCTGTTTTATGGTCAGTATTACAATGCTCCACTTGATGCTAAAAAAAGGTATAGCTTTTCTAAGAACTATTATGTGCAACGAAATGGAAAGTATGAAGTAGCTCAAGAACAATCTAAGCCTAATTACAATAAAGACATGTGTACTTTATTCCCTAGAATGTACAGCAGTCAATCTAACCATATTAAAGCCTACAAGCAATGGGGAGGAATTAAAGGAACTCGTGTTACAACTACCGGAGAAGACGGTAAGCAAACTGTTTTGGTTAAACCTACTTTCGGAGAAAACTTAACTTATTTTTTCCGATATCAGGTAGTGCACATGTATTGGCGTTATTTCATGTGGAACTTTGTGGGGCGTCAGAACGATATTCAAGGTCATGGCAATGTATTAAATGGCAATTGGATTTCCGGCATCCCATTTATTGATAATGCACGATTAGGCAATCAATCCATATTACCCGAAAAATACAGCAAAAACAAAGGCAGAAACGTGTATTATTTTTTACCCTTTTTATTAGGATTGTTAGGATTAATATATCAATACAAAAAGAAAAATCAAGACTTTTGGGTAGTGATGGTACTGTTTATCATGACAGGTTTGGCTATTGTAGTTTATTTGAATCAGTATCCATTACAGCCTCGTGAGCGTGATTATTCATTTGCAGCTTCATTTTATGCTTTTGCCATCTGGATTGGCTTAGGTGTTGCAGCTTTATCTGATTTTATTGGTAAATCAAAACACAGTCCGGTTATTGCCGGAATAGTGAGCGTAGTTACTTTGATATTGGTTCCGGGTATTATGTTGGCACAAAATAAAGACGATCACGACCGCTCGAATCGTTATACTTGCACTGATTTCGGAGCAAATTATTTAAAAACATGTGCACCAAATGCCATTATTTTTACTAATGGTGATAACGATACCTTCCCCCTATGGTATAATCAAGAGGTTGAAGGCGTGCGTACGGATATGCGTGTGTGTAACTTGAGTTATTTGCAAACAGATTGGTACATTGATCAAATGCGTCGCAAAGCTTATGAATCAGATGCCCTACCTATTAATTTTGATCATGATCAATATGTACAAGGAACACGAGATGTAGTTTATCTGATGAATCGTATCGATCGCCCGATAGAATTGAAAGAAGCTTTAGACTTTGTGCGAAGTGATAATCCGAAAACAAAGCTTAAAGAATATGATAACGTGTCTTATTTACCAAGTAAGAAGTTCTTTTATGTGGTAGATAAAGAGGCTGTGAAGCGCAATAAGGTAGTTCCTGAAAATATGTATGACCAAATTGTAGATACCATATTTATAGATTACAGTGCCCAAAATTATATCACAAAAGATCAGTTGATGGTGCTTGATATGATTGCCAATTCGAATTGGACTCGCCCACTTTATTTTTCATCAACAGTGCCTTATGACAAATATTATGGTTTGAGCAAATATTTTATGTTGGAAGGCTTGGCATATCGTTTGGTTCCTATTAAAGGATCTTCTTCTAAAATGGATATTGGTAGCGTTAATACCGATTTAATCTATGAAAATATGATGCATAACTTCAAGTGGGGTAATATGCAAGATTCAACGGTATATGTTGATGAAAATAATCGAAGAATGATGACTAATCTTAGGAGTGGATTTAATCGGTTAGCCGAAAATTTAATTGATGAGAATAAATTAGATTCGGCTTATCAAGTATTGGGAAGGTGTCGGGAATTAATGCCTAAATCGCAGTTACCATACAATTACTTTTCTATTCAAACTGTAGATGAGTACTATAAAATAGCTCAAGACTCGCTAGTTGTAGGAAATGAAGCTAAGAATAAGTTGAAATCAGATGCTAAAACTCAGGCTCAAAATCTTGCCGGAGATATTTTTAATAGCTTGGAGAATGAAATGCAATATTTTATTGCTTTAGATGGTGATAAATTTGCTTCTGTGCAAGATGAAGCTCAGCGCACGCTTTATTTTATGCAAGAGTTAGTAATGATCTCTCACAAGGCAGGCGATGAAAAGCTGTCGACGAGTTTAATGGGTAGATTTAATAACTACTATACCATTTTTGCAGGACAAGAACTGCAAAAGAAATAAAGATCAGACTAATGGAAGACACTTCTTTTTAAGCAATCAAAAACAAATTACAATCAGATGAAATTAAATATTCTAATAATAGGATCGGGCGGAAGAGAGCATGCTTTGGGTTGGAAGATCAAGCAATCGGAAAATACAAACAAGTTGTTTTTTGCACCTGGAAATGCCGGAACAGCAGAATTAGGAGAAAATATAAATGTAGGTGTTTCTGACTTCCGAGGTCTGAAATCGGCAATTTTGGATAATCAAGTTGATTTAGTACTCATAGGTCCCGAAGTTCCTTTAGTGGAAGGATTGCATGATTTTATATTAGCAGATGAGCAAATAAAACATATCAAAGTAGTTGGTCCTCAGAAAGAAGGTGCTCAGCTGGAAGGGAGTAAGGATTATGCAAAAGAATTTATGGCTCGCCATCATATACCTACGGCTAAATACATTACCGTTACGCCCGAAAATTTGGCCGATGGGATAGCATTTCTAAATACTGTAAAATCACCATATGTGCTTAAAGCTGATGGCTTGGCTGCAGGTAAAGGTGTGCTTATTATAGACAATTTATCCGAGGCTGAAACATCGTTAAAAGAAATGCTTGACGGGCAATTTGGGGCAGCAAGTACCAAGGTTGTTATTGAGGAATTTTTATCAGGTGTTGAGCTTTCTGTTTTTGCCCTCACCGATGGTGATAGCTACGTAATTCTACCTGAAGCTAAGGATTATAAGCGTATAGGCGAAGGAGATACTGGTTTAAATACCGGTGGTATGGGAGCAATAAGCCCGGTTCCTTTTGCTGATGCGGTCTTCATGAAGAAAGTGGAAAATCGCATTGTTCGACCAACAGTTGAAGGTCTGAAATCTGATGGTATTCCATATAAAGGTTTTATTTTCTTCGGCTTGATTAATGTTGGTGGAGATCCTTACACTATTGAATATAATGTGCGCATGGGTGATCCGGAAACGGAATCTGTTATGCTTCGAATAAAATCAGACTTTGTTGATTTATTAGTGGCAGCAGCCGATGGAACTATGGCTAATCAAAACATTGAATTTGATGAACGCGTGGCAGTAAATGTAATGTTGGTTAGTGGTGGCTATCCGGATGAATATGAAAAGGGAATTGAAATGAGCGGCTTCAAATCTGTTGAAGATAGTATTCTTTTTCATGCCGGAACCTCGTCTAAAGATGGAAAAATACTTACAGCCGGCGGTCGCGTAATGGCTGTTAGTTCATATGGTTTAACGATAGCTGATGCCTTACAACGCTCGTATGCTAACGCTAATAAAATTGAGTATTACAGGAAATACTATCGAAAGGATTTAGGCTTCGATTTATAGGTTGAACTAAATAACTTTAATGATTTATCGATTATTAAATAATAATAGCAGTTACCACTTCATAGCACTACCAATATTAACGTTAGTGCTATGGATTGGTGTCTTTGTAAATCCCGTAGAACATCAATCTGCTATTGATGTTGTGCATATGATGCCTTTGTATCAGCCATTTTACTTATTGATGCAATGGTCAATGACGGCAGCTAACATTCTTACTATGCTGCTCACATTAGCAACAGCTTTCATGATTGTGCAGATGAATCATCGTTTTTTGTTTTTAGAACAAAAAACATTTCTTCCGGGCTATCTGTATGTAATTATCGTGGGAGGATTAGCTTCACTGCATTACCTTAGTGCATTATATATTGTTAATATTTTCGGTGTTTTAGCTCTTACAGGCATTTTTAAGTCTGAGAAATCAGAATCCTTGTATGCTAATATTTTTAACATGGGACTGATATTCGGATTAGCCAGTTTGGTTTATTTCAATATTATTTTCCTCTTTCCATTAGTTTGGATTGTTTTTCATTTTATACACAGAGGTTTGGAATGGAGACATTTAATATTACCCATATTGGGCTTAATCTTGCCTTGGTTTTACGCTTTTACTTATTATTCCTTTGCTAATCATACCTCACTTTTTTTTGACATTATAAAAGTTAATTTCCTTATTCCGGAGTATCATTCATTGGATGATAAATATACTTTAATGTATGTAGGTTTTTTAGCAATGCTCATGTTTTTGACAGGTATTAGTTTGATAAAAAGTCTAGAGAAGAAAGGTTCAACTCATCGTTACTTCTTCCAAACATTTCTGGCCATCATTATTATGTCGATTTTAATAATTTTGTTAGTCCCCAGTGCATCGAAAGAAGTTGTTCTTTTGGTAGCCAATCCGATTGCTTGTATATTGGCAAATTATTGCATTGTGATAGAACGAAAACTTTGGTCGAGTGTGCTTATTTACTCTTTGATTTTTATGGTTGTTTACCTCCAGTTCGTATAAAACAATGGATACATATAAGCCTACTTTAGCTATTTATGGTATTCAAGATTGCAATCTGTTTCAAACTTACTCACATGATCATAACATGTGTCTGATGCAAGATGGCGAAGTGCTTGACTTTGTTCAATTGGAGCGTATCACTCGTGTGAAACGCGATAATAGTATGAATAAGCATCTAGATGAACTGTTACGCTCTAAAAAGTGGATTAATAAGGATTTCGATCTGGTATTTGTTGATAATGTACTCGGTAGAGCATTTATTAATATTCAAGGAAATGTTCGATTTGAGGCTTCTATTCAATCAGAATTGAATAAAACTCCGGAGGAAGGACATTGTTTTTGGTATGGAAAGCCACATAAAGCATATGTATTAAATCATGAATTAGCGCATATAGGTACTTGCCTACCTTTTTTTGGAGCATACAAGGAGAATAGTTTACTAGTCCATTTTGACGGAGGGGCTAGTCAATCCTGTTTTTCAGCTTGGTTATATAAAGGAGATGAATTAAATCTATTGGAAGCACATTGGGATTATAAATGGTTAAGCTCGATATTTAACGCAAATGCTTTTGTATTTTCTGTAATTGGAGCTAAACTGAAAGATCAAAATAGCGTTCCGGGAAAGATGATGGGCTTAGCTGGTCATGGCAATTATGATATTCGAATAGAGCAATGGTTTAAACATCATAATTTTTTCGAAAATATATGGAGAAGACCGTCATTATTTTTTGATCGAATTAAGCAGGATTTTGCTATTAATATAAAGAGCTTTGACCAACATCATTATTTCATTCAAAACTGTATAGCTACTTTGCATGAAATGTTCGTGAGAGAAACAATTGCAATTTTTCGCAATTTGGAGTCGAAAACAAATGCCGACTATTTATATTATAGCGGTGGTTCAGCTCTAAATATTATTACAAATACTCGTCTGATAGAATCAAAAACATTTCAAGATGTATTTATTCCGCCTTGTTGTGAAGATTCCGGCTTAGCCTTGGGAGCAGCAGCTTTTGTAGAGTGGATAAAACATGGAAATGTACAGATGCACTCTCCTTATTTGAATAATTGGGGAATAAGCACCTCGGAATCACCACTAGTTCATACACCCATTAAAGAAGTAGCCGATAAACTTGCAAGGAATGAAATATTAGCTTTATGGCAAGGTGCAGGAGAGGTTGGTCCGCGTGCTTTAGGTAATAGGAGTCTTTTGGCTCGAGCAGATAGTAAGCAATTGATGCAAAAGCTTAGCATGAACATAAAAAAGAGAGAGTGGTATCGACCATTAGCGCCTATTATGCTCAAAAAGAATGCTCAATATTTTACAGGAAAGCAGAATATTCATCACTTAAGTCGGTATATGCTCCTCGATTTTCCTATTCTTGATGAACATCGACTAGAACTAGAAGGAGCATGTAATGCTGACGGTTCAGCAAGAATACAATGCCTATTTGATCGTTCACAAAATCCTTATATGTGGGATTTACTTACCGAGCTTGACTCCACGCACGGGATAAAAGCTTTGATAAACACTTCTTTTAATGAACAAGGAGAACCTATAGTTCATTCTATATCTGATGCTCAAAAAACGGCTCAAAAATTAGGCGTGGAACTTGTTATCGGATTTTGAGGAACACCTATTCTTATTTGCTATTTAATTTTCACTGTGCATTTCAATACCCTCTACAAGATAGAACTATTGAATCCCCAATATTTTCATTTCGAAGGCTGCAATAAGAATTTGAATCCTGAGTAAGCATTTATATATGATAATATTAAAGATCTCGTCGTCTGATTTTATTTAATACAATTGTATTAAAATGTGAATGATGCTACTATCTGCCTTCAGTTAATAAATATAGTTTAATAATACGATCCTATTTGTTAAATTGCATATGTGTAATAAATCTATCTCCCAATCCCCAAACCGCTCTTTATTATTTATTATATCCGGCCTGTCATCAATAGAAACTTTGTCTTTAATGACTTAACGCTTGCTGGAAACAGGTCTGGCTCTATTCTTTAATTTATGCCTTAAGCTCTTATAAATAGAGCCTCCTAAAGCCTTGTCTTCTCTTATGTATTGATATATCCTTTCCACACAAACCATTGGTCTGGATTCTTTATTACATATCCCCTTAATCTGCTGGGGAGACCATTGTTTTGAAGTTACCATTCGGTCTATATACTGCTTCATGTTAACGTCAAACTTCCTATTTATAGCAAACGCTCCTTACGCTCATCTGCAAGTTCCTGCGCAAACTTAGGGTTGTATTTTATCTCTCTGCGAATCGTGCTTTCATCAATGCCCAACAGCTTTGCAATAAAAACTTTTGTCTTTCTGCTTTTTAAATATGCTTCAATAGCATATCCTTGTTCCAGTCTTAAATGTCCCATCTTTAACTTTTTTAGTCGAAGACAAAGAAAGCATTTAATTCTGTGAGAGAAAGCCTTTGTGCTTTCTCTCTTTGCGAAGTGGAGTGTGTAGCGAAACAAAGAGAGAAAATCATCTCCTAAACGGGCATTTACTAATGGAATTTTTCAGGCTTATGATTATGCGATATTGCATGAATATATGTTAGAGTATACGGCAGAAGGAAAGACTATGGGTATGTTTTGTCGTATGCCATAGATACAAAGATGATTCGGAGTTTAAAATTCTATTGCAGACTTGATTGTCGCTAAATATCCAACAACAAATCAAGCTGAAATCCGATCTAAGATATTAGACTTTGGGCCGGGAGGTCAATTCTATATAAATTGGGATTTATATAGTGTTAGTGGCAGACTTGGTTCAGAGGATACTGCCGAATAACCGGATGCAACAAGAGCGTAAACTAACGGCATAAATACAGAATACAATCTCTGTATTTATGCCGTTAGTTTCTTTTGATTCTGAAAAACAAAAAGGCGAACAATTGTTGTTCGCCTCAAATCATAATATAATCACACCTGTTATTAAAAGTCGAATTTAAGTCCTACCAGTAATAATCCGCTAAGATCATCTTTGTAGGATTCTGTTTTGGGAGTATAAAGCAAATCTTGACCTGTTTCGGCAAAGATTGCAACGTGTTTACAAATCTCGTGGTCGATACCGAATTTCCATCCGTAACGGATAGAGTTTAGGTGTTCTTCCTCCTCTAGTTCTGTGTTGTACGCAATACCTAATGATATATAATAGTTTGTTTTACGCTCATCGCTGAATGGGTGAAAGAAGTATTTAATATCGGTTCCATAGAATTGACCTTTCTTTTCGCTCCAATCCTTACCAATCCAAGCTCCGAAGATACCGATATCAACATGATCACCTATTTCGCGACCAAAATGTAGGGTTGAAGTTTGTTCTAAACCACTGGCAACCGGAATTGTTGATGAAACTTCAATGCTCCAAGGAGTTTCTTTTTCTCCGGTTTCTACACCTTCTTCATGAGCCATTGCAGTGCCGGCAGAAAGACCGAATAATGCTGCGATAATAAAGAATGATTTTCTCATTTCCTCTCTTTTTTAGTTGAGTTCTCTAGTTATTTGTATGAGCCAAAAGTAGGGCATTTGAATTCATTAAAGAATTTAAATTTGTTTAAATAAGCTACTTTTGTGATGAATTAACATTAGCTTGATGAGATGCAGAAAATAAAAAACCAGCCCCGATGAGAGCTGGCTTCTTTAGAATATTGTGAACTATTATTTTAATTTCTTGAAAATCTCGCGAAAATCGACAGCTTTTTTCAGGATGCCGTATAATTCACTTATGGCTACACGATCTTGCTTCATACTATCACGATGACGGATGGTTACAGTGTCATCCTCTATGGTTTGATGATCTACTGTAACACAGAACGGTGTACCTATGGCATCTTGGCGGCGATAGCGTTTGCCGATACTATCTTTTTCATCATACTGACAGTTGAAATCGAATTTTAGCTCATCGATGATTTCTCTGGCTTTCTCCGGTAGTCCGTCTTTCTTTACAAGAGGCATTACAGCCAATTTAACGGGCGCAAGCACTGTGGGAATACGCAGCACTACCCGGGTGTCAGTTTTACCGTTAGAACCGGCTATTTCTTCTTCGCAATAGGCTGCTGACATTACCTGAAGAAACATGCGATCTACACCGATTGATGTTTCTACTACATAAGGAACATATGATTCACCTAATTCCGGGTCATAATATTGTATTTTCTTACCTGAAAATTCTTGGTGTTGTTTTAAGTCGAAATCTGTGCGTGAGTGAATACCTTCTACTTCTTTGAACCCGAATGGGAATTTATATTCCACATCAACAGCGGCATTGGCATAATGGGCTAGTTTTTCGTGCTCGTGGAAACGGTAGTTGTTATCGCCGAATCCGAGAGCTTTATGCCACTTCATGCGTGTTTCTTTCCAAGAGTTGAACCAATTGAGTTCTGTGCCCGGTTTTACGAAGAATTGCATTTCCATTTGTTCAAATTCACGCATGCGGAAGATGAATTGGCGAGCTACAATCTCATTACGGAAGGCTTTCCCGATTTGGGCAATTCCGAACGGCAATTTCATTCTACCTGTTTTTTGCACGTTCAGATAGTTCACGAAGATACCTTGTGCTGTTTCCGGGCGTAAGAATATTTTTTGCGCTCCATCGGCAGTTGAACCCATTTCAGTAGAGAACATCAGGTTGAACTGGCGAACATCTGTCCAGTTTCTAGAACCGCTGATAGGGCAAACTATACCTTCATCTTCAATAATGGTTTTTAGCTCGGCTAAGTCGTTAGCATTGAGTGCATCAGAGAAGCGTTGATGAAGTGTATTCCATTTCTCTTGATTCGCCAATACTCTCGGATTAGTTGAGCGGAATTGAGCCTCATCGAAGTCATTTCCGAATCGTTTGGCAGCTTTGGCACATTCCTTATTCATTTTTTCTTCGTACTTAGCCAATTGTTCTTCGATAAGAACATCTGCACGATAGCGTTTTTTAGAATCTTTATTATCAATCAAAGGATCATTGAAGGCATCAACATGTCCTGATGCTTTCCAAATGGTTGGGTGCATAAATATGGCAGAATCAATACCTACTACATTTTCATGAAGGAGTACCATGCTGTCCCACCAATATTTTTTGATATTGTTTTTTAGCTCTACACCATTCTGGGCGTAGTCGTAAACAGCTCCTAAGCCATCATAAATTTCGCTCGATTGGAATACAAACCCATATTCCTTACAATGAGCCACCAGTTTTTTAAAAATGTCTTCTTGTTGTGCCATCTTTTGAATTGTAGAGTTAGACCAATGTTAGTTGCATGCCTAACTGTCGTTAATCAATAATTGTTGGTAAAGATACGGAATATCTATGAATTGGAATTAAATCTGTGCCCTACAAGAATCAATTAAGTATGTATTTCGGCGAAAATTATTCTTTTCTAAATTTTAATCGGGCTTATTTTTTCGATTTAAATTTTGCTTATGGGATTCCAATAGTGTTTTTTACTCAAATTCTTTGGAATGGATAAGCACAAAAAGAGATTCTTTAAAGCATTCATTGTATAAGATGAGCACTCCGATTGTTTTTTGCCTCAATTCTCAATAAAGAATGGATTCTTCCATGTATATTTTTGCATGATATGCAGGGAGTATGCATGCAGAGAATGTTTTATCAGGCAATTATACTGAAGGATTTAAGTCTAAATGTGATAAAATCAATTAAAGAAAATGTAATTAAACATTGTATATGTATTTAATAAATAACTTATTATCTATGTTTATAAAACCTTATTATTTTCATAGGTATTAAGTCCGTCGTTTGCTTTAGTTTTGTATATTATTTCATTTCTTCGTAATCGGTGAATTCTTCATTTTCACCCATGGGTTCTTCTTGCTCTATCTCAATTTCGCCTTCATGCTCTTGTTCGTAGGCATGCGGATTTTGTTGTTCATACATTTCGTTAAGAGCCTTTTTTTGCATCTTTCTGAGTGCAAAGAAGCCGATAATGAAAATGAAGATAAGAAAGAGTAGTATGAATTTAATTATTCCAAAAATGATTGACATAATAATGTGTTTTAAATGAGTTTGACTTACTTCATGATATTTATTTTGCCCTGTGTGCTTATATTTTCCAATTCAGAAAGGTTCAATAAACTTACTTTACGCTTTTCAACCAATATCAGTTCCTCTTTAGCAAAACTCGATAAAGTCCTGATAGCATTGGCAGTTGTCATGTTTGAAAGCTTGGCAAGATCTTCGCGTGTTAGTAGCACGCGAAGAGTCTTTTCATTTTGTTCGAAGCCATATTTTCGTTTGAGTAACAACAGAGCTTCAGCCATTCTTCCCCGAATATGCTTTTGGGTGAGTGTAACGGTTCTGGAATTAGAGAATCCGAGTTCTTCTGAGAGTTTCCGAAGCAATCGAAGCGTAAAATCGTTATTTTTTAGCAGCTGATTAAAGAAATAATCAGGTTTTACGCGCAGCACTTTAGATTCTTCAATAGAAACAGCACAAGCATTGTGAATTTCTTGAGCTATAAGGGCTCTATATCCCACATACCCCAAGGGTTTAGTCATGCGTACAATTTGTTCTCTTCCGCCTACCCCTTCTTTAAAAATCTTCACTTTACCGGCGAGCAAGAATAAGAATCCGGACGGTTCTTCGCCTTCCCAATAGATTTTACTCCCTCGTTTATAATTTAGAACCTCGATATGCGGACGAAGACTACGTTTTTCTTCCTCACTAAGGGTATTAAAAACTGATTTTGAGTTTGAAAATGCCCAATCGATAAGCTCCTCATTAGTTTGCAACATAATTCTAATTTTGGGGTGAATTTAAGCAATTTCTTTAATACTAATATTTTGCAACTAATGGCATGCGCCTGCCAAAACCAAAAGCTTTCGAGCTGATACGGATAATTGGAGGTGTTTGGAAGCGTTTATACTCGTTTCTATTTACGAGATGTATGATGTGTTCAACGGTGTTCCTATCGAAGCCTTTTCTAACGATTTCTTCTTTAGATAGTGAGTTTTCGATATAAGCAAAGAGTATGGCATCGAGCACATCATAATCGGGCAATGAATCGGTATCTACTTGATTGGGGCGTAATTCTGCCGATGGAGCTTTGGTAATACTATTTTCCGGAATAAGTTCTTTATTGCGGTTAATATATCGAGCTAATCGATATACATCGGTTTTATACACATCGCCAAGAATAGATATTCCCCCGTTCATATCGCCATATAGTGTGCCATAGCCCACGGCGCATTCGCTTTTATTGGTTGTGTTCAATAAAATATGTCCGAATTTATTGGCACTTGCCATAACTAACGTCCCTCGTATTCTGGCTTGGATGTTTTCTTCGGCAACGCCTTCCTTAGTTCCCTTAAATAAGTCTTTTAAACTGTTTTCAAATTCATTCACCATGCCTTTTATGGCGATAGTATTATATTTCACGCCTAAGTTTTTAGCCAATTGCTCGGCATCGGTAATGGAATGGTCTGATGAATATTTAGAAGGCATTAAAATGCCATGCACGTTTTCACTGCCTAGGGCTTCTGCTGCTAATGCACAAACAATGGCAGAGTCTATACCTCCGGATAGTCCCAAAACCACCGATTTGAAGTTCATTTTTTGAAAGTAATCGCGAATGCCTACAATTAATGCTTGGTGTATTTTGGCAATATTGTCTGATTCTT
This sequence comes from Mangrovibacterium sp., assembly GCA_047975205.1. Classification (GTDB taxonomy): domain Bacteria; phylum Bacteroidota; class Bacteroidia; order Bacteroidales; family Prolixibacteraceae; genus JBKEDC01. The sequence goes on from JBKEDC010000019.1 coordinate 116,153, forward strand.
CAGCTTGCTTAACCGGTTTGGCTGATTGTGTATCGATGATTTGAATATCTTCTTCGAAATATTTCAGTGTTTGGCATATTTCTCCGCGTTGGTTTACAAAACAAGACCCACCGTCGAACACGACTTCGGTATTGGCCCCTACTTGATTAACATACACGATAGGGAGTTTATATTTTTTGGTTGCATTTACTAAAACTCGATGGCGTTGTTCTGTCTGATCGTATGAAAAGGGTGAAGCGGCAATATTAATTACTAAGCTTGGATTGAGTTGGTTTAAGATACCTAATGGGCGACGGAGGTAGATGTTTTCTTTAGCGAAATCATTTTGTTTGGGTATTTTTTCCCAAAGATCTTCGCAAATGGTTAGGGCTATAATTTCGCCTTTGTATTCAATAGTATTAAATTGACGGTTAGGCTCGAAATGACGATATTCATCAAAGATATCATAAGTGGGCAAGGAAGTTTTATGACGAATGGCATTGGTTGTTCCGTTGGTTAAAAAATAGGCTGAATTATATAGTTTTTTGCCGCTGTTCGAGGGGTTTATGCTAGGAGCTCCGATTACGGCGGCAATGCCTTTGCAGTGCTCGGCTATTTTATTGATGCTTTGGAGGCATTTATTAACAAACTCACCACTCTCCAACATATCGTGGGGGTAGTATCCACACACGGCTAATTCAGAGAAAACAACAAGCTCAGCCCCTTGTGTTTTTGCTTTTTCAATGGTATTGATGATCTTTTTGCTGTTTCCGGTGAAGTCTCCGATAGTGTAGTTTAATTGTGCTAATGCAATTTTCATAAAGAGAGGTTTTTTAGAATATAAAGCTTACTTGTAAAGCTAATGATTTAGTTGTAGTCTTATCTCCCAAGTTGTTAGTCATGATGTCGAAGAAACCACCTTTATATATCAAACCGAAACTTAGGGCATTATGCTCACCTAAGTCGTATTCACAACCGATTCCGAGGTCGAGCCCCATATTATATAAGCTGATATCTTTGTTTATGTCGTTTCGATGCAATGTGCCGTCGTCTGTGCTGGCTTCTGCATTAAAATTCCATGCCGTAAATACTCCAAATTGCCCCCAGAAGGTAGATCGGTTGAATTGTTTTGTTCGCAGGCGAAAAGCAAGAGGTATTTCAATATAACTCAGTTTATAATCAACACCAACTGGTGTGTTTGCACTATATGATGCACTGCCAATGCTAAAATCATGGTCGGGATTATAGTTCACGCTCGATTTCAGGTTTGAAATAATAAGCCCTGAAGCTAGTGCATAGCGCCCGTATTTATCAAGGAAGAAATCAGCATTCAATCCATAATCATAACCGAAGCCTACAGAGGTGCTCTGAGCATCTTTTCCTCCAATGGAAAGCCAGTTTAGGGTAGGATTAAAAGATAGACTTAAATTGACAGCTTGGCGACGTTGGGCAAAGCTTGAACTTGCTAATAAAACAAGTAGTAATAGGGTAGATACAATACGTTTCATGGGCTAATTTCCTTTATAACAATTGCAAATGTAGTAATTCTAAATTATAGCCCGACTAGTTCCGTTTAGATATTGCATATAAACCCAAATATGTGAGTAATCCATTTAGAATGAGTAGTTCAAATCCGAAAACATAGCCATTAAACCAAGCAATGGAGTTTGCACTGAATATATAACATATGAATGGGGAAGCAATACAAATGTATGGCACCCACTTATCGGTGAGTTTCCGCTTGTTGCTTAATCCGAAAGCAAACAAGCCCAATAAAGGGCCATAGGTGTATCCCACAGCTTTGAATACGGCGGTAACAACGCTCTGATTATTGATGGCTTTAAACACGATGATGACTACAAAAATAAGCATGGAAAACCCGAAGTGAACCAAAGTTCTGATTCGCTTGTCATTTTTAGTATCGCTGTTCATCTTAAGGAAATCGATGCAAAAAGAGGTGGTAAGTGCCGTGATAGCAGAATCGGCACTGGAATAGGCTGCAGCCAAAATGCCCAACAAAAATAATACACCGGCGAATGTGCCGAAATAATTTACTGCCAGCATCGGGAATAAATCGTCGGTGCGAGCGGGTAAGGCTATCCCTTTCTGTTCAGCGTAATAATAGAGCAATACACCCAATGATAAAAAGAAAATATTGCTGATGATAAAAGCAAAGGAAAACCAATAGATATTCTTTTTCGATTCTCCAACGGTTTTGCAGGTTAGGTTTTTTTGCATGAAGTTTTGGTCGAGTCCGTTTATGGCAATGGCAGTAGCAATACCGGCAAAGAACTGTTTGAAGAAGAAATTCCCCGATCGCCAATCCCAATTAAATATCGTGCTCATCTTGCTGCTTGTTACCACCTGTGTCATTTCTCTAAATCCGAGATTTAATTGTGAGTTAATGACAACTATAGTAGCTATTACCGAAGCTAAAATAAAGGCTGTTTGCAAAGTATCGGTCCACACCACTGTTTTGATTCCGGCCTTTCGTGTGTATAACCATATCGCAAATAACGTAATGAGCACAGTCAGCCCAAAAGGTACACCTAGTTTGTCGAAAAAAGTGAATTGAAGCACTCCGGCAGCTAAGAACAGTCGGAAAGAAGCCCCAATCGTTTGTGAAAGGAGAAAAAAGGAAGCTCCTGTTTTATAGGCTTTCCACCCGAATCGTTGTTGTAAATAGCCATAAATAGAGATGAGATTCAGTTTGTAGCATAATGGAATTAGAACTACTGCTATTATCCAATAACCAATCATGTTGCCTAATAAATATTGCAAATAATTCCATGAGCTGTTTCTCACTTCTCCCGGCACCGAAATAAAAGTAACTCCCGAAATGGTTGAACCAACCATTCCCCAAGCCACCAAATACCATGGTGATTGTCGGTTTCCGCTGAAAAAACTTTCATTATTGCCATGCTTTGAAGTAAAATGAGAGATGAGTAGGAGCAAGGCAAAGAACCCGATGATGACTAAAAATATAAGAGTAACTGACACTGTATATGTTAATTAAGTATGCTGGAAATCGTGTGCGGCAAATATAGTCCTTTATAAACGAACAATAGAAATAAAATAAATATCAACTCATTAAATATGAAATGAATGTTGTAAAGTTAAATGAAATATAGGATATTATAAGCCGATCGGGTGTTTAAACATAGAATAAAGAGACTGTGGAACATTAATTTCGGTTGTTTGTGCGTAAATCTATTTCATTAAATAGATACAAATAGTCTCGTTTTCCTGTTTAAAGTTGTTGAATCTTGTAATTAAAATTTAATAATAAAATTGTCTTGTGAATGCATCAAATGTGTAATTTCATAGCATGAAACACGTGTTTGGAGCTGCCGGAGTGTTCTCGCAAATCGAAGGAGTGACCGGCATACCAGCGTGGGAAACTGCCCCTAGTCAGTTGGAAACTTATTTTGCAGTGCCTTTATCTATTAACTATGGCATAAAGAATTTTTATTTAGGTACCGGTTATGAATATGCTTGTAACATCGGTCGGAATTCGATGCTGAATAAGAATAATTACTCGATTATCTTTCAAGTGGGATATAAGCTCGGTTTTATGGACATCATGCTTAAATATAATTTAGGTTTGAATAGTGAAGAATATGACACTAATTTGTTTGCAGCAGAGAAAAGCGTGGTAGATTTGCCAAAGATTAATAATCTACAGCTTTCCGTTATTATCCCAATAGGAAAACAGCAGTAGCAATTCTCCTTAAGAGAGAAGATTAGATATAAAAAGGCTTCAGCAATCGCGCTGAAGCCTTTTGTATTTGAATACGTTGAGCTTTTCTAGCCGATAAAGTCAAATCCACAGAAAGGAACAAGCACTTCGGGTACTTTAATGCCATCTGTTGTTTGATTATTTTCTAATATGGCAGCTAATATACGAGGCAACGCTAAAGCACTGCCGTTTAATGTGTGTGCTATCTCTGTTTTTTTCGTTTCCTTATTGCGGAAGCGTAGTTTTAGGCGATTCGCTTGAAATGATTCAAAGTTAGATACCGAGCTTACTTCTAGCCATTTTTCTTGGGCAGCTGAATACACTTCGAAATCGAAGGTTAATGCTGATGTAAAACTGATATCTCCACCGCATAAGCGAAGGATGCGGAAAGGTAATCCAAGTTTTTGCACTAATCCCTCTACATGATCCACCATTTCTTGAAGTACTTTATAGCTTCCTTCGGGGTGAACAACCTGCACGATTTCTACTTTGTCGAATTGATGCAAACGGTTTAATCCGCGCACATCTTTGCCATATGAACCGGCTTCTCTGCGGAAGCAAGCACTATAGGCACAATTTTTAATAGGCAATTGAGCTTCATCAAGAATGACATCACGATAAAGATTGGTTACCGGAACCTCAGCTGTCGGGATAAGATACAAATTGTCGGCAGTGGCATGATACATTTGTCCTTCTTTGTCGGGTAATTGTCCGGTACCGAATCCGCTGTCTTCATTCACTAATAACGGAGGCTGAATTTCTAAATAACCGGCTTTATTTGCTTCGGCTAAGAAGAAAGAAATTAGCGCGCGTTGCAGTTGTGCACCCTTTCCTTTATACACGGGAAACCCGGCTCCGGTAAGTTTTACACCTAATTCAAAGTCGATTAAGTCATATTTTGAAGCTAACTCCCAATGTGGTAGCTTGTGCCCGTCGAGGTTCGGTATTTTGCCTTCGCGTTTAATTTCTTCATTATCGGCATCGCTTTTTCCGGCAGGTACTGATTCATGTGGTAAATTGGGCAATTGCACTTGTAAGCTGAAAAGAGCTTCATCAATTTCAGCAAAGGCTACATCTAATTGCTTAATGGCTTCTTTCAGCTCGCCGGTTTTAGCTTTAGCCACTTCGGCTTCATCTTTTTTCCCTTCGCGCATTAACGAACCTACCGATTTCGATATTTGATTCATTTCAGCCTTTAGTTGGTCGGCTTTTAGCTGAGTTTCGTTTTTTAAAGCATACTGTGCTTTGATTTTGGCTACAATATCGGTAGCATCAAAGTTCTTTTTTTTCAACTTCTCGACTACTAAGTCGGCGTTGTCTTGAATAAAACGTAGATTAAGCATGTTCGTTTATGTATTTCTATCCTCTAATGATACAAAGTTAGTGAAAGTTCGGGAAATACGTTAGAAAGAGTATATAAACGCTAAGTTTTAGTTGAAATTGTATGATTAATGACGTATAGAGCCTATGAATAACAAAAAAGCGACTCTGAAAAGAATCGCTTTCAAATACTTTCTAAGGTATTTCAGTCTAAACTAAATTATTCAAATGGTTGTACATGGCATCGCATTTGCTAACCAACTCTTTAGTTAAAGCTACATAATAGGCCTTTACCAATTTCGGATTATCTTTCCCGTCGGGATGATTGGCTTGACGACGCAATTCCGTATCTAACAATAACGCCTCGTTCACTATTTCTTGCGCTTGGTCTAAATCCGGTTTTTCTGAAGTTTGCGCATAAATCAAACAGTCAATTACCACCTGACCACATAAGTAGTCAATATCTTTTTTTAGATCTCTAAGATTTGCCATTTTTCTTCTTTTAAAATTAACTGCTGCAAACCTAAGCTATTATTTCCATATTAGCACCAAAGCAGCTTCAAAAATGTTAATGAAGACTAAGCAATGTATCGTACTTTCGAAATATGTTTATATTGGGGGTGGTTATTTCATACACCGGAACTATGAAACTATATTACTTCATCATTTTACTGTGCTTTGTCCATGCAGGTTTTGCCCAAGATACGCACACGCTCAAAGGGGAAATACGCAATAAATTAACCGACGAACCGGTGCCTTTTGCTAATGTGGTTAATATGTGCAGTTTGAGAGGTACTCAAGCTAATGAACAAGCCAAATTCATAATTGAACTCCAACATACAGACAGCTTTGCCATATCTGCCGTGGGTTTCAATCGTACTTATAATAAATTGCCTGATTCATTAGTTTCTGACAGCATTTACATATTCTACATAGAGCCAATGAGAGAACATTTGGAAGAGGTGCAGGTAACGGGTGCAAAGTATAACTTTAGTTGGGAGGAAGGACTCAGCACCGGAAAAGGTGAGAACGTTTCAGCAGAATATCGGAAAGTAAAGGGATGGAACTCTAAATTTAGCAAACAAAATAAGCGTAAAGGAGAAGTATTAGCACTACAAAAAGACCAACAAGAATGGGAAGAGCTAAAGAAGCGTTACACACCCGGCATTGTGTTCGAAATTACCGGATTCAGCGAACCCAAGCTTACTGAGTTTATACATTTTCTGGCTCGAACACATCCGGTTCCCGCCGATGTCAACGAATACCAGCTTCGAACAACAATTATTAAAGGTTTCCCGGAATTTCTAAAAAATGGTAATAAGGTAGAATAAGACAAAAAACGTGGAAAGATTTAAACATAAAATTGTTGAAATCAGTAAATAATCGAACTAAAGGTTTGTTACTCCTATAAAATTATTTAATTTTGCAGGCTCAAAGTGCTGCATGGGCTCGAAAAAGAGAATCTCGATTGAAATTCCGCCTATCAGACATCATGTTTATAATTGTATTTATAATGTACGCGATTGTAGAAATTGCCGGACAACAATTCCGTGTTGAAGCCGACCGCAAATTGTATGTTCATCGCCTTGACGCCGAAGTTGGCACAGAGGTAAAATTTGACAAGGTTCTTTTAGTTGACAATGATGGCGCAATAGCCATTGGTACTCCTGTAGTAGAAGGTGCTACTGTAACAGCTAAAGTGTTAGATCACCTAAAAGGCGACAAAGTGATTGTTTTCAAGAAAAAACGTCGTAAAGGCTATAAAAAGAAAAATGGTCACCGTCAGTACCTTACTCAAATTCAAATTCAAAGTATTAACGGATAATCCTTTAAAAACATTTAGAAACCATGGCTCACAAGAAAGGTGTCGGTAGTTCTAAGAACGGCCGCGAATCGGAAAGTAAACGACTAGGTGTAAAAATTTACGGTGGTCAAGTTTGCAAAGCTGGTAACATTTTGGTTCGCCAACGTGGTACAGCACACAACCCGGGTGAAAATGTTGGTATTGGTAAAGACCACACATTGTTCGCATTGGTTGATGGAACAGTTGTTTTCAGAAAAAGAAGAAACAACAAATCTTACGTATCAGTTGAACCTGCAACAGCAGTAAACTAATCGTAGAGATTAATCAATAAATAAAAGCCTCCAACTCTTTAGAGTTGGAGGCTTTTATTTATTCTTTCTCACACAGAACTATTTCTTATCGTAAGTGTTATACCGCTAAACACACAACACATTTTTTACGATTATGAAAACAATATTATCTACTCAAACTTGGCTGGTGACATTGGTTCTAATCTTTGTTCCATTCGCTTCGGCTTGCGCTCAAAGCTTAGAAGAAAAATATCCATTTCCCGAGCTACCTTATGCGTATCAAAGCTTAGAGCCTGCTATCGATGCGCAAACTATGGAAGTGCATTATAATAAGCATCATCGAGGTTATTATACTAACTTTTTGAAGGCAGTAAATAAAGCGGAAATGACTAATCTTTCTATGGAAGAGATATTTGCTCAGGCAAGTAAACTCCCGGTATTCTTGCGTAATAATGCTGGTGGCTATTACAATCACTGTCTGTTTTGGGAAAGCTTGAGTCCTATCTCTAATCAGGTAATACCTACAAAACTTAAAAAAGTACTGGAAGACCATTTCGGCTCGATAGAACGATTTAAAGGTGAATTTTCCCATCAAGCAGCCTCCGTATTCGGTAGCGGATGGACATGGTTAGTTGCTACTCCGAAAGGAGAGCTACTCATCAGCTCAACTCCAAATCAAGATAATCCGCTTATGGATGATGCAGAAATAAAAGGTACTCCTTTGTTGGCTCTTGATGTTTGGGAACATGCCTATTACTTGAAATACCAAAACAAACGTATCAATTACATAGACGCTTTTTGGAGTATCGTAAATTGGAACGTGGTAGAAAAAAGACTGATGGAAAGCGTTAAACGATAAATGCCGATACAGTAGTGCAAACAACTATTTGAACGAAACATGGGGAATAAAGCCCCGTGTTTCTGCTATAACCTTATCAGATATCCGGTGTTATGTAAGTTTAGAATGAGAGTGAAGATATTCTAAGCAAAATCTTTAAGCAAGTTTTGAGTATATTATTAAAATCTTTAGCTCGAACAAAATTTTGTTTTTAGTTTGATAATTATTCACGATTATTTGCTCATGTTTATTTCGAGGGGCTTGCTCTTTTTGCAGCATTTCTTTTGCTTTCTTTCTGATGGTAGCTGCCCCCTCCACTTGAGATGAGGCAATAGCCTCTTCCATTAAAGATCGAATCAGATATCATTCTTTATTTGCATTACCCTCTATTTGTTTACCTGATAATGATCCGCCAACGTTTAAATCGAAAGTATGTAAATATTCTTGAATGATATTTGTAAATACATAGTGAAAAGAATACTTGCCAAACTTCACGGATTTATAGTTTACTTTCCGTCTAATTTTAACCGCAGCCCAAAGCTCTTTGGGTGTACATGACAAATCATTTGCCTGGTATTTTACCTTGTCCCAATAAGAATATTTTTCATTGATTTCCCCTATTTTCTCATTACATTCATTACTTAAAATAATGGTGAGAGCCTTATTCAACTCTTTTTTACTTATTTGAGGCGTTTTCTCTATCATAAGTATGTAATTATAGTTTTCAAATATAACTTTTTATTATTCGTTTGTTTTAAGTGATTTGAGATTTACATATTTATGTTAATAAAACAAAATTAAATATTTAGTGTTTTAAATCACTGTTCTTCTGATGCTTGATTAGTAGAGTTTATTAGTTAGAAGAAAGATAAGTAAGATAGGTGTTTAGGCAAGAAACTCCCTTGCATAATAAGGGAGCTTATATTTAAGGTAAAGGTCCCATGTTATATCTTTTTCGCCACGAGTTTAAGCGTTTTATCGGCAACAACCTTACCGTCGAGTTCAGTTATTAGCCGCCAGTTTCCTAATTTATCGTGCAGCGGAGCCCACACGCAATCGCCTAAGAAAAATTCATAATCGTTACTGTTCACATGTAAGTTTCCGGTTAAATCGCCAATAGGATTGCCATGCTCATCGTTGCATGGTGGGTGAGTAATGCGAAAATCAATGCGCATACCTTTGGCTTGTTTGATGCGTAGCACATAGCCGAACTCTGTTCCTAGCTCTGCCTCTACAGTATTACTAATGTTAATTACCTTAGGCAGGAGTTTACTTCCTCTGTCCCAATACGTATATTCACCATAACTGTATAGTTCGATTTGTGCTTTCTTTTTCGCCATGTCTTCTTATTGTGTTTTTGCAAATTTAAACTTTATTATTTTGTGTTTGTCAGAAAAAACTGTTCCTTTACGCAAGTAAATAACAGAAACGTATAATTACAATATGGCTTCCGTGGTGGGGTCTCTTGAGCAATTGAGGGTTAACAGCCATGTTGTTTTTAAGATATATAATGAATTTAGTATTAACAAATAATTGGTGGTGGCGCTTTACTTATTCACATAACCGTGGAAAAGCGTAACCTCATTATTCATACTTAAACAGAATAACAGAAGCGACTTACTGGCACGGTAAGTCGCTTTTTTGTTTCATAACAATAGCAAAAACATAAGATAGAATATCATAAAAGGTTTAACCCATGAAGATACAAGTTAACAGCAAAAAGATTTTAGCCGATACGCTTACTCCTGTCAGTGTATATCTGAAGTTTAGGGAATTATTCCCTCAATCTATTTTACTTGAGAGTTCTGATTATCATAGCAATGAAAATGCTTGTTCATTTATTTGCCTCACCCCGATAGCCGGATTCATTGCTGATGAAGGTGTAATAAAAACTAATTATGGTGGAAAATCATTACCTGATATTCCGATAGCAAACCATAAGCAAATGGCTGAGGAGTTGAATAACTTTTATAAAAGCTTCGAGCTTTCAGGGCAATTTGCAAAACTTCCGGCTAACGGCATATTCGGCTATTTGAGTTTTGATGCCATTAAATATTTTGAAAAAGTAGAAGTGCAAGCCGAACGAAAAGAGGAATATGCCATTCCTGAAGTGAGATATCACTTTTATAAATATATATTAACCATTGATCATCATAAAGATACTATTACTATTATTGAAAATTTACCCGAAGGGGAATCCTCCGAATTAAACCGTATGGAGAACTTGCTGAGAAATCTTTCATTCAGCGATTCTAAGTTTAAAATTGTGGGTAAAGAGCAATCTAATATCAATGATGAGTGCTATAAAGAAATGGTGATGAAAGGTAAAGAACATTGTCAACGAGGTGATGTGTTTCAGATTGTACTTTCTCGCCAGTTTTCGCAAGGGTTTGACGGTGATGACTTCATGCTCTATCGTACATTGCGTTCGGTGAATCCGTCTCCTTATCTGTTTTATTTCGATTATGGTGATTACCGTATATTCGGCTCTAGTCCGGAAGCAGAATTGCGCATAAAAGACCGGAAAGCCATTATCAATCCGATTGCCGGAACATTTCGAAGAACCGGAAATGATGAACAAGATGCTATGTTGGCTCAAAAACTCTGCAAAGATCCTAAAGAAAATGCTGAACATGTGATGCTGGTAGATTTAGCCCGTAATGATTTAAGTAGAAATGCACATAACGTGACTGTCGATAGCTTCCGTGAAGTGCAATACTTCTCGCATGTAATCCATTTGGTCTCCGAGGTGTCCGGAAAATTATCCGATGATGCTAACCTGATTTCAGTGCTAGGCAATTCTTTCCCGGCAGGCACACTTTCCGGAGCTCCGAAGCATAAGGCCATGCAGCTCATTGATAAGTATGAGAATCAGCGGCGGAGCTATTATGGCGGAACTATCGGGTTTATCGGGTTTGATAACAGTTTAAACCACGCTATCATGATTCGTTCATTTTTGAGCAAAGGAAATAAGCTATTTTATCAGGCGGGTGCCGGTATTGTAGCAAATTCAGTAGAAGAAAATGAATTGCAAGAAGTAAATAATAAATTGGCAGCTTTGAAACGGGCTATAGAATTAGCAGAACAATTATAACTTTACGCTTAAAGTGCTATTTATCCATTTTAATTCATAAATAGTTTATAAGCTTGAAGCTAATTGTTTCTAACTTACAATATAAATGACAGACAGATGAAAATTATAATTATCGATAACTACGATTCGTTTACTTACAATTTGGTGCATGCGGTAAATAAAATTACAGGCGAAAAAATAGATGTGGTGCGTAATGATGAGCTTGAACTCGCCGATTTAAAAGATTATGATAAGATAATTCTTTCTCCCGGTCCCGGAGTACCCTCAGAAGCAGGTTTGCTCATGGATATTATTGCTGAATATGCCGATAAAAAAAGTATCTTGGGCGTATGCTTAGGACATCAGGCAATTGGAGAATATTTCGGGGCAAAGCTAGTTAACATGGGAAGTGTGTTGCATGGTATAGCATCGAGAGCCTCGTTAGTTTCTCCTGATGATAAACTATTTAAAAATTTGGGGAAAGAGTTTGAAATTGGCCATTATCACTCATGGTTAGTTTCTTCGGAAAATATGCCCGATTGCTTAGAAGTGACAAGTCTAGATGAAAAGAATCAAATTATGTCGATAAAGCATAAATCTTACGACGTGAGAGGTGTGCAATTTCACCCGGAATCGGTTTTGACACCCATGGGGGAACAAATGATAGCTAATTGGGTGAACAGCTAAATTTACCATTTTCAGAACAGTAAGATATCTATCATGAAAGAAACATTAGAAATACTATTTGCCGGCATTGAGCTTACTGAGCAGCAAGCTTACGATAGTTTTATGCGAATTACCAGTGGGGATTTATCGGATGTTGAGATATCCGCTTTCCTTACAGCCTATAATATGCGCCCCGTTACTGTAGATGAGTTCCGAGGATTTCGAAAAGCTTTGTTGGAACGATGTATTCCGATTAATTTCTCTGATTTCGACACCATTGATGTGGTGGGAACGGGTGGAGATGGCAAGAACACATTCAATATATCAACGGCGAGTTGCTTTGTGATTGCCGGAGCCGGATATCAAGTGGCGAAACATGGCAATTACGGACTGTCGTCGGTGAGCGGAGCATCAAATATGTTTGAGTATTTCGGATATAAGTTTACCAATGATGCTGATGCTTTGCGTCGCGACCTAGAAAAAAACGGTATTTGCTTTTTGCATGCTCCGCTCTTTCACCCTGCCATGAAACATGTGGCAAACGTTCGAAAATCGCTTCGGGTACGCACTCTTTTCAATTATATGGGTCCGGTCATTAACCCATCAGCCCCCAAACGACAGCTTATCGGCTGCAATAGTTATGCTATCATGCGTTTATATAATCGTTTACTCCGTCATGAGGAAGGTCGATTTGTTACAGTACACGCTGTTGATGGTTATGATGAAGTTTCTTTAACCTGCGATACCATTGCAGGAACTGATTGCCGTTTAGAAGTTCTTCAAACTAAAGAATTTGGTTTTAAATCGCTCAAAAAAGAGGAATTAGCAGGAGGAAAATCGATTGACGATGCTGCAAAAATCTTCTTGAGCATCATGAAAAACGAATGTACCGAAGCACAGCGCCATGTAGTGATTGCCAATGCTGCTTTGGGCGTTCAATGTTTTAAGCCGGAACAATCATTGATAGACTGTGTGGCAGAAGCTCGCCAATCTTTAGAAAATGGAAGTACATATCGGGTGTTTAAACAATTACTGAACAATTAAAAAAGAACATGAGTATTCTAAAACAAATAACTGACAACAAACAAAAGGAAATAGTTGCTGCCAAAGCATTAATCAGCATATCCGATTTGCAGCAATCGCCTTTTTTCAACAGAACGTGCCATTCTCTAAAAGCAGCTCTGTTGAAAAAAGGAGCAAGCGGTATTATTGCTGAGTTTAAAGCGGCTTCACCATCAAAAGGGTTGATAAACGATGTGGCGGAGCCCTCAGAGGTAGTGGCAGGCTATGTTTCAGCAGGTGCAAGTGGTATTTCGGTGCTCACCGATGAAAAATTCTTCGGTGGAACGATTGAAAACTTGGCAAAAGCTCGGTTTGCTGCTCCCACCACCCCTATCTTACGTAAAGACTTCATGCTCGATGAATATCAGATTTATGAAGCTAAGGCACATGGTGCCGATGTTATTCTGCTCATTGCTGAATGCTTGACCAAAGAAGAAATAGCAACACTTTCAGCCAAAGCGCATGAATTGGGTTTGGAGGTGCTGTTAGAATTACATCATAACGATGGAGTGGATAAGATAAGCACTCATGTTGACATTGTGGGTATTAATAATCGCGATTTGAAAACTTTTGATGTTGACATCGAAGCTTCTATAAATTTGGCAGAGTGCTTACCTAAAGATATGCTTTGTATTTCCGAGAGTGGCATTGCAGATATTAATACTGTGAAACGCCTCAGGACAAACGGTTTTAGGGGATTTCTTATGGGGGAAAGTTTTATGAAGGAAGAAAATCCCGGTGAAGCATGTCGAAAATTTATAGCTGAACTATAAAAGATGCATGAACTTTATAAATAGGGTATAACAGAGGTAGTATTAAAAGTAAAAACAGTATCATTAGAACCAAAAAAGCCAATGTCAACACTAAAAATAAAGATATGCGGAATGCGAGAGCCCGAAAATATCCGAGCCATGTTTTCCATAAAGCCTGATTTTATGGGTTTCATTTTTTACCCGAAATCGAAAAGATATGTGGGCGATGTTCCCAACATGGAAGCCTTTAACTCTGTATCGAAATCGGTAAATAAAGTAGCTGTGTTTGTGAATGAAACACCCGAGCAAATGCGCATTACCTGTTCGTGCTATGAATTTGAATACGTTCAACTTCATGGCAATGAAACGGCATACACCTGCCAAAAGATGAAAGAATCGGGTTTGAAAGTTATAAAAGCTTTCTCGATAGATGAGGATTTCAATTTTGAAACCATCAAGGATTATGAATTATCGGCAGATTACTTTTTGTTTGATACTAAAACAGAGGGACATGGTGGATCGGGTAAGCAATTCAATTGGCAACTCCTCGATAAATATAAAGGAAATGTGCCGTTCTTCCTTAGCGGAGGGATTACGTTGAAAGATGCGGCAACTATAAAGCAAATTGACCATCCGAAACTGTTCGGTATTGATGTAAACAGTAAATTTGAAATAGAACCCGGGGTGAAAGATAATCGCCTAGTGGCAATGCTTAAATATGCAATGAACCAAGAAGGATAAATAATTTTCTCAAGAAAACGACGAACATACTCATGAACACTTGATAAATACGGCATACAAATAGCCTCTTATCGCTATAATGCCGAACGGAAACATAGTTTATTTGCCTGAAAGACTTAGAAGGCGAACAAACCATGGAAAACCTTTCCTATATTAATACGCAAACGTGAATAAAAAGTAGAAATTGAAAAGTTAAAAAAACATGAAATACCAACCTAACAAGAAAGGTTATTACGGTAACTTTGGTGGAGCATTTATTCCTGAGATGATGCAACCCAATATAGAAGAATTACAACGAAAATATCTCGAAATAGCTAATTCCTATGATTTCCGCATGGATTTTATTCACCTACTGAAACATTATGTAGGCCGTCCATCACCCCTCTATTTAGCTAAACGGATGAGCGAGAAATACGGCAGTAACATCTATTTGAAGCGAGAAGATTTAAATCACACCGGTTCTCATAAAGTAAATAATACTATAGGGCAAATATTATTGGCAAAAGCCTTGGGAAAAACACGCATTATAGCTGAAACCGGAGCCGGACAACACGGTGTAGCCACTGCTACTGTTTGCGCATTGATGAACATGCAATGTATTGTGTATATGGGTGCGCTCGATGTGCAACGACAAGCTCCGAATGTAAAAAAAATGCGTATGCTTGGTGCAGAAGTTCGTCCAGCAGAATCGGGCAATAAAACTTTAAAAGATGCCACCAATGAAGCTATGCGAGATTGGATTAACAATCCGGAAAATACGCATTATATTATTGGTTCGGTGGTGGGTCCACATCCTTATCCTGACATGGTAGCTCGTTTCCAATCTGTTATATCAGAAGAAATAAAATGGCAACTTGATGAACAAATGGGAAGAGAAAACCCAACTCGGGTAATAGCTTGTGTTGGTGGGGGAAGTAATGCTGCCGGAAGTTTCTATCACTTCTTAGAGCAAGGAGGTGTGGAACTTATAGGTGTTGAGGCCGCTGGGTTGGGGGTAAATACCGAAGAAAGTGCTGCCACTTTAGCACTCGGAAAACCCGGAGTGCTGCATGCTTCTAAATCTTACCTTATGCAAACCGACGATGGGCAAATTATTGAACCTTATTCTATTTCTGCCGGATTAGATTACCCGGGAATAGGTCCTTTGCACGCACATTTGAAAGAAACGGGTCGTGCTAAATACCTTTCGGCAACCGATCAAGAGGCTCTTGACGCCGCTTTAGAGCTAACACAAACCGAAGGAATCATTCCGGCTTTGGAATCGGCACATGCTTTGGCAGCCTTGAAAAAAATAACCATGAAGCCGAATGACATTAATATCATTACGCTTTCGGGAAGAGGCGATAAGGATATGGAAACTTACTTAGAACGCTTCGGCTACAATGATTAAAAACAATTGTACAGTATCATGAACAGATTAAACAAACTCTTCGAGACGAAAAAGAAAGATATTCTTTCCATATATTTTACAGCCGGCCATCCGAACTTGAATGACACGGTTACTGTCATCGAATCGTTGGAAAAAAACGGTGTCGATTTCATAGAAATAGGTATGCCTTTCTCTGACCCTGTTGCCGATGGACAGGTTATCCAACAATCGAGCTTGAAAGCATTAACAAATGGTATGAGTGTTCGCTTGCTTTTTGAACAGCTGAAAGATATACGAGCTAAAATACAACTTCCTCTTATTTTAATGGGCTATATTAATCCGGTCATGCAATTCGGAATTGAAAACTTTTGCCATAAATGCCAAGAGGTGGGCATCGACGGTTTAATTTTACCTGATTTGCCGCTTGATGAGTATGAGGATAACTACCAAGCCATCTTCGAGAAATATGGAATTAAAAATATTTTACTCATCACCCCTCAAACATCGGAAGAGCGTATTCGTCGGATTGATGCTGCCACCGATAGTTTTATTTATATGGTGTCGAGTTCAGCAACTACTGGAGCTAAGCAAAATGCTCATGATTTTGCAGTAGATTATTTTGAGCGGGTGAAACAAATGAAGCTGAAAAATCCGCGTATTATCGGTTTTGGTATATCGAATAAAGAAACTTTTACCAACGCATGTAAATACGCAAGCGGAGCAATTATAGGCAGTGCTTTTGTACGCCATATTGGCGATAGTGGGGTAAGCTCAGAAAGTATTGCCAATTTTATAAAGGGAGTCCGTTAGGGCTCTCTTTTTCACCGGCAAAAGAAATCTTTGTAGTTTGCTTTTTTGCGAGCCGCCAACAACATTTTACTTGCTTGTCGATAATGATTCAAGTTGGGTAGTTTACCGGAGTATAATTCTTCTTGTTGAATGAGTGTTCTCAGTACGCTTTTAATGGGTGGGAGTGGGTTAATAGTTAAGTTGAAGTTCTCGGTATGAGCACGATATAGTGTGATAAAACCCGAGGTTTGTTCGGCGCTGTCGGTTTGCATTAACATGCGCAACACAATGCCTGAGTGTAGGTTAAATCTTAAATTGGTGAGCTGAGGCGGAATGTTTATAATGCCGATGCGTTTTAAATCACTGTTATCCAGCATGGCTAGAATTAGAAGTATCCGAAACAAAATTAGCTCCAAATCTGCTCGTTTGCCAAATTGTAGATTGCAGTCAATAAGTGTTTCTTGTTTGCTTGGAGTAAGATGTTTCAGATTATCGGGATAACAAATAACATCATCGTAAAAATATACCTGCACCTTAGCCTCTTCTGCCAATTTAATGAGCTCATCTACCTTGCACTCTGCCCACTCGGGGAAATACATAAAAAGTAAATTACAACCGTTCTTAATGGCTAACTTTAAAAATGGAAAAGAAATGTGACAGTCGTCAATAATAATGAGCCGGCACACTGTAATGATAAAATGATTTTCCAGCTTAGGTTCATTAAGATGTACTATCGGATTTTCTACATCAAGTTCATGCAATAGATGAAGCAGATTAACCGGATTTTCTTCGTGCGAAATGATTCCAACTTTATTCATGACACGCAATAATATTCTTTTTCTTCTTCACTACCAACGTATAAGAGCGTTAAATTCATTCAAAAAATATTTTTTAGCTTTTAAAGTCGATAAAAAAGTATCTGTAATATCTTTTTTAATTTATTTTTGCTTCAAAAGTTATAACTCATGCTATCAATTGAAGATAATCCACAACACCAAGGACTTAGGACTCGCTTAGTTAACTTGCTCCGAGATAAGGGGATTGTTAATGAAGATGTGCTGACTGCCATGGGGAAAGTACCTCGACATTTGTTTATTGATAGCAGTTTTATTCGTTTTGCATACAAAGATCAGGCATTCCCTATTGCAGCAGGTCAAACAATTTCTCAACCATATACCGTGGCTCAACAGAGTGAATTGTTGTCGGTAAAAGTTGGCGATAAGGTGTTGGAAGTAGGCACGGGATCAGGTTATCAAGCAGCCGTATTAACAGCTATGGGAGTAAAAGTATATACGATTGAACGCCAGAAAGAGCTTTATTCCAAAACGCAGCACTTGTTGCCGGAAATAGGTTACCGTCCCTATTTTTATTACGGCGATGGCTATGAGGGCTTACCTCAGTTTGCTCCTTTCGATGGTATTATCATTACCGCAGCAGCGCCCGAAGTACCTAAAGCATTGCTGAGACAATTAAAAATAGGCGGAAAAATGGTTATACCTGTCGGTGAAGAAGAAAACAATCAGCGAATGACAGTTATTACTCGCTTAACTGAGAAAAAGTTTGAACAACGGATTATGGGCAATTGCGCTTTTGTCCCGATGTTGGAAGGAGTGAATGGATAATAAGGAAAGAGATTATAAACAGATTAAAATGGGGTCATAAATTATCTAAGTAAACTATGATACAGATAAAAAAATTCATATTTAACTATGTACAAGAAAATACTTTAGTGTTATTCGATGAAACAAAAGAAGCTATCATCGTTGATCCGGGTAACTTGTTTGATTATGAAAATGATCAATTAGACGAATTTATTGCAGATGAAGGATTGCAAATAAAACAAATAGTTAACACGCATAATCATTTCGATCATTTGTTCGGAGTAAACCATATTCGCCGAAAATATCAGGTGCCCTTTCTGGCACATAAAGATGATAATATGTTGATAGATCTTTATCCGGAATGGTGTGCAATGCGGGGAATGAATGAGGTGGAGCCGGTGGCTTATCCTGATATTTATTTGAGTGAAGGCGATGAATTGACATTCGGAAACTCTACACTTCAGCTTTTTCACGTGCCGGGACATAGTCTGGGAAGCTTGGTTATTTATAATCCGGAGCAACAATTTCTTATTGTTGGTGATGTGCTGTTTCAGGGAAGCATAGGCAGAACCGATTTGCCTCAAGGTAATTTTGAGCAATTACTCGATGGTATTAAAGCTAAACTATTGATTTTACCCGATGAGGTAAAAGTATATTGTGGTCACGGAGCAGAAACTACCATTGGGATGGAAAAAAAGAGTAATCCATTTTTAACTTAACCTAATTAAACAATATTAAAATGACAAACGACAAATTTGTTGCCCGTCATATCGGGCCTCGAGAGCATGAAATTGAGGAAATGCTACAAGCGGTAGGTGTTTCTTCCTTAGATGAATTGATTGAGCAGACTGTTCCAAGCAACATCCGATTAGAACAGCCTCTAAAATTAAACGATGGATTAACTGAGCGTCAGTACTTCCGCAAGATTAAGGCTATTGCGAGTAAAAACAAGGTGTATAACACCTATATCGGTATGGGGTATTACGACACGATGACTCCGGCAGTTATTTTGCGCAATGTGCTTGAGAATCCGGTGTGGTACACTTCTTATACACCTTATCAAGCCGAAATATCACAAGGAAGATTAGAGGCATTACTTAATTTCCAAACCATGATTTGTGAACTCACCGGTATGGAATTGGCAAATGCTTCTTTACTTGATGAAGCTACGGCTGCTGCCGAAGCCATGATTATGATGATGAATAGCCGAAGCCGAGCTAAAGCAAAAGCCGGGGCTAATGTAGTTTATGTTGATGAATTGACTTGGACTCAAACCATTGACGTGTTAAAAACTCGAGCAATACCTCTAAATATTGATTTACGTATCGCTCCGGTATCTGAGTTTAATTTCGATGAAAATACAATTGGTATTTTAGTGCAGTATCCGAATGCGAATGGAGAAATTATCGATTATCGTGAACTTACTGAAAAAGCGCATGCTGTTGAAGCTATGGTTGGTGTGGCAGCCGACTTATTAAGTTTGGCTGTGTTGACTCCTCCGAGTGAATGGGGAGCTGACATTATCTTCGGTACTTCACAACGCTTCGGTATTCCGATGGGCTATGGTGGTCCTCATGCTGCTTATTTTGCGACAGCCGAGAAATATAAGAGAACCATGCCCGGTCGTATTATTGGCGTATCGAAAGATATGCATGGCAATCAGGCTTTGCGTATGGCTCTGCAAACACGCGAACAGCATATTAAGCGTGAAAAAGCTACTTCAAATATTTGTACAGCTCAGGCTCTACTTGCCACTATGGCGGGTTTCTATGGAGTTTATCATGGTGCCGACGGAATAAAGAATATAGCTACTCGTATTCATAATATAGCTGTTCTTCTAGCCAAAGAAGTTACAGATTTAGGATATACACAGCTTAATGCACATTATTTTGATACGATCCGTTTTTGCCTGCCTAATCATGTAAAAGTAGATGATATTGAGTGGATATCGTTAGAGTTGGAAATGAATTTTCGTTATTTTGAAAACGGAGAAGTAGGATTGAGTATTGATGAAACAACCAACCTTGACGATATAAATTGGATTATAGAAATATTTGCAAAAGCAGCTAATAAAGTAAATTATCCAACAATCAATGATTACCCTAAGGAAAGCAAAATAGATGCCGAACTAGCTCGTACATCAATATTTATGCAACAAGAAGTATTTAAGCGTTATCGTTCGGAAACAGAAATGCTTCGTTATGTGAAACGGTTGGAAAATAAAGACATTTCCTTAACTCACTCTATGATTCCACTAGGCTCCTGCACGATGAAATTGAATGCCGCTACGGAGATGTTTCCGCTAAGTTGGATAGAATTTGGAGGTATTCACCCATTTGTACCTAAAAATCAAGCTCGCGGTTACCAAGAAATGATGGTAGAGTTGCGTCGTGATCTTTCAGAGATTACTGGATTTGCAGATGTCAGCCTACAACCAAATTCAGGTGCAGCCGGAGAATATACTGGATTAATGGTTATTCGAGAGTATCACTTAAGCCGAGGGGATGAACAGCGTAATGTGGTTATTATTCCTTCATCGGCACACGGAACAAATCCGGCAAGTGCAGCTATGGCAGGTATGGAAATCGTTATTACACCATGTGATGAGAATGGAAATATTGATGTTGCGGCTCTTCGTGCTAAAGCTGAACAATATAAAGATACGCTTTCGGCATTTATGGTTACTTATCCGTCAACACATGGTGTTTTTGAGTCGGCAATTATTGAAATGTGCGATATCATTCACCAAAATGGAGGACAAGTATATATGGATGGTGCTAATATGAATGCTCAGGTCGGTTTAACTAATCCGAAACGTATCGGAGCTGATGTCTGCCACCTGAACTTACATAAAACATTTGCTATTCCTCATGGAGGTGGTGGTCCCGGCGTAGGTCCGATTGGAGTAGCTGAACACTTAGTGAAATTTTTGCCTTCTCATTCCATAATGAACAATGGTCATATTGGTATTAATGCTGTTGCAGCAGCTCCTTGGGGGAGTGCTTCCGTGTTGCCGATTACTTACGGTTATATTAAGATGTTGGGTGCCGATGGGTTGACTCAAGCCACTAAAATGGCCATATTGAATGCGAACTATATTGCCGCATCCTTAAAAGACACTTACGGTATCCTTTATACTGGTGAAAATGGACGAGTGGCACATGAAATGATTATGGAATGCCGTCCACTGAAAGCTGACAGTGGTATATCGGAAGCTGATATTGCTAAACGTTTAATGGATTTTGGCTTTCATGCACCAACCTTGTCGTTCCCTGTTCATGGCACATTGATGATTGAGCCTACTGAAAGCGAATCAAAACAAGAGTTAGACAGGTTCGTAGAAGCATTAAATACTATTTATGCTGAAATTCAAGATGTGATTAGTGGAAAATCAGATAAGGAAGATAATCCGCTGAAGAATGCACCGCACACGGCAGACGTTGTAGTAAACGATGAATGGAATCATGCTTATGCACGCAAACAAGCAGTATTCCCTTTGCCATGGGTTCAGGAAAATAAGTTCTGGATTCCGGTAGGGCGTATTGATGATGCTTATGGCGATAGAAATTTGGTTTGTACTTGTGCCTCGATAGAATCTTATTGAGCCATATAAACATTTAGCTTTTTAAAAGGGTTGCTCCAGATTATTTTGTGACAACCCTTTTTCTTTAATATATCTTAAAAGTAGTATATAAAATAAACTCTTCTTCGCAAAAAAAATGTTGCAATAATAAGCATTGCTTTTGGTTACTTTTAACATATGTCTAACTTATGTCCAGAGTGGAATATTTACTTTTGTCGAATTAAATATTTGAAATAAGATTTATGAAGAAGCATTTACTACCAATTAAATGCCCTTGTGGCTATATGTTTTTCGTGTGAAAACAACTTAACAACAGAGACAGAAAAAGATGGTGATGGGCTGACTGCCGATGTGATAGAAGGCGATGATGACCGGATAGAAGACTTAACCGATAAGCAGATAGGCCTAAAAAAACAAATAATTTTGCTGATTTGGCAGAAGTTATACTTCCTATTAGAACGGTATGGGCGCAAGCCAAAAGACATATCCGCATCATCGAGAATAAAGATCATGCACAGCAAGCCAATGATGTGATTTTTGATAATGATGCCCAAATCTTATACATATCATACGGAACAAAAGATGCCGATAATATTGGTGATGATTCTGCCGAATCTTCAGATGGATACATATGATGTCATATCTGTTACTCATAATTTCGGCTATAGTTATGATGAATCGGCAACGATGGATATCATTCAAACTATTCATGTTTCAGATGTTGATTTATATCGTTTGGCATTGGATAAAACAAATAAAAAACTCTATGTATCGGCAGGGGTTGATAAAGATGCCTTAAATAATGATGATACATCGTTGAATGATGTTTATTCCGGTGCTGCAGTCCTTGTTTTTAATACGGATGATTTAACCACTCTCGGATTAACATCAATTTCATATGACCTCATTGATGTCCCCGGATATGTGGCAAAAGACATCTCGTTGACAGATGGAAAACTGAATGTGATATCCGGTACTGACGGATACCTTGTGCAATATGATACAGCTGACTATAGCATCATCGATGATACTTTTGTGGGTGACGGCAGAGCAATCGGAATTAATGATAATGAGAAAGGCTATTGGCTTACCGGCACAACTTTAAGCCAGATCGGAGGGGGGCGATAGACGTGAGTATGGATACTAAAGAAGGGGCGCAACGACTCATTGACTTCTATGGCATATACCCCATGGTAGCAATCGGTGCTAATGGAATAGGCATTTACAATGAAGACTTATCATCGCCTATTGCTAATGTGCCTGTCGTGAAAAACAACTTCTCTATAGGGAATGTTGATGAAGAAGCTAATGACATGATATCGTTAGTGAGCGATTCACTTATTGCTGTGGCAGAAGGTGCAAACGGCATTATGTTCAAATATATTAAAGATGGCGATATTACCAAACCCGAGAATATCATCAACGCAGGTGGACTTAAAGAAGGTATTGAAGGATCGCCAAATGCGATTTGTTCCGGAGGAATATCGGCAGGAACTGATGCTGTAGACCTATTTGTTGCAGCGGGAACTGCCGGAGTAACTTATATAGCTACTGCCTACGGTAACAGATGGGAACGGGCTAATAGTTTTATTACAGGAACAATTAAAGATTTGACACCAACAATAGAATTGGAATTTGATCAAAAAGAAACTGAACATGTGATACCGGGAGGAAGATATAAAGGATCGATTTGTTCTGTCAATCATAATTATACCGTTGACTCTGATTTTTATTTTGTTGGAGATTTAGATCTGAGAAACGGTTCGTTAAGCTTAGATAAAAGTGACTTCACTATAGACAATGGTATGAGTTATTCTGATAAATTGGGGATGAATAACTTCCGTTTAACAGATTCTAAAGGGAAAATATTCTTCTTATTCGTAACGGGTGATGTTATACTTCGTAATAGTCATTTAACAGTTTGGTCTTTTATAAACGGATATAATAACTGTGTGGAAGGTGCTTATGGTACTCCTCCTAACATTCGTTTATATGGATCTTATCTTAAACCAAAGGCAAAGTCTAAGATTAATAATCTAGAGTTACAGAAAGATGATATTTCGGGCGATATTTCTGAGTTGGTTTTGCATGGACATGATACAGAGGTTATCGGAGATGCTACTATTGGAGCAGATTGCGAGTTTGTATTACAAACAGATGAGCAAAATCCGGTGTTTAATGGAAATCTTACTATGCAGAGCAATGCTGTACTAAGAGTTGCAGAATCTTTAGATACCGGAGACGAAGGTGGTCAGAACTCTGTCATAACAATTAAAGGCACACTGTCAGCAAAAGGCCATTGGATAATTAGAGCTTCACCTGATGATAATTTAAAAATTAAGGCCGAGAAATTTGAAGGGTATAACCCATTTATTGATGGCGATGGCGATGGAAAAACAGGCGGTGATGGCGATGCTAAATGGGAAGACATTCTAGTCTTGCCCGGGGCATGATAACATGGTTTAAAATTCTGCGATAATTATAGAAACTATTGTGAAGTAGGAGAGATTACTAGGAATAATAAAATAATACTGCAATGGCTAGAATAATTATAATCTTATAATTGGTGAAAATAAGTTTGGAGAAAAGATCGTGATGTATATATGTTTTTACAAAAATTCTAAGTTTTACATTTACGAATGCTGTACTTTAGTTGTAAAAGTGAGTCGTTACTTGGAAAACCCAAAAGAGTTTTCCAAGTAACGATAAAGGAGTACGTGAAGTGATGTAAGAATCAAATCAAAACTCAAATAAGCCAATGACAGTGACTTTGTACCACGAACCATCAACCATCAACGAATCCTTTGTTAATAATACTGGTCATATTGTTTTCGTCTTGATGATGGGGCGCACTGTTTTATTTTTGGTTAGATGAAAGAGCTGCTAAATTGTCTGAGAATAAGTGCACTGCAGATACTCGAAAACTAAACCTTACCGCTACCATCTTATTCTTTTTAGCCATTCCACTAAGCTTTGTGAGCGTTTATCTCTCTTCAATCATTTTTGTATTAGTCCCGACTGCTTATCTTTTCCTGCCGAGAAAAAGAAATTCATAAGTTCCCCAAATGCTTGGAATTCTAAGTCATATTTGCAAATGAATATTTCTTTTTAGCGAATCCTGACTGTGCATATTTATGTAATCGATTTGCTAATTTAAAAAAGATAGTACATAAGTCTTTATTATTTGTGTTTGTTATTTATGTGTTGATATTTAATTAATTATATGTTTGTAATTAAGATAAAAACTAAAAATAGAGCTAATTATAATTCCATAATTGATGGAAAATGGATTGGAAAGAGAAGTTATATCAATATAATTTGGGTAAAAATTGATTAGTCGAGCAATTATCATATCATAATTAAAGGAAAAATTAAAAAGTGGAAACATTATAGTGTTATAATTCTGGGAGCAAGCAGTTGAAACGATAAAAATATAAAGTAAAAAAGGCAAATTCATATTGTTATGATTTTGCCTTTTCTATTTTGCAAATATGTTGTTCGCACTCAGTTTATCCGCATTTTTCTACACCTTGCCGAAAAATGCTTTGAAATAATAACTTTCTACATGAAATTTGAAGAATATTGAAACATACACAAATTCTGTTCGCACTTAGAATAAAATTAATAGGTAAAAGATATGAAAACGATAGTTAAACAAGGATTTTTATTAATGATTATCTTCTTGGTAACCACAATGCCGATTTTGGCAAAGAATAAATCTACAGGAGGTGAGGCAACAAAAACATTTCAAGTAGACTGATTTGAAAGGGTTTCGATTACAAGAGCGTTTAAAATTGGCTATAAAGGAAACCCTGCTACAGTTAAAGTGGACAAATCAGGAATAGGAAGTGTGAAACCAATCGATTAGGTTTAATATTATACAGTATGGCAGAGCTCAAGATTTCAGAATCTTGGGCTTTGTTTTTTTAAAATTTGGTATCTTGCGCATTATAAGATTCAAACTATGATCTATTTTCCTCATTGTAAGATTAATTTAGGGCTTTTAGTCACTAAAAAACGAACCGATGGTTATCATGATATTGAAACTGTTTTTTATCCGGTGGGTATGCAAGACGCTTTGGAGTTTGTAGAGGCCAATGAATTTCATTTCGATTTATCGGGTATTGAATTGAATGGCAATCCTAATGATAATTTAGTAGTCAAAGCTTATCGTTTACTTCAAGCAGATTATAAACTACCCACGATACAGATTCATTTGCATAAGAACATCCCATCGGGGGCAGGTTTGGGTGGCGGATCTGCTGATGCTGCCGTTATGCTTACTGCTTTAAATGATTATTTCAAGCTGAATATTAGCACAGAAAAACTTATAGATTATGCACTGCATTTAGGGAGTGATTGTCCATTTTTTATTAATCCTAATCCATCATTGGCTGTTGGTAGAGGTGAAAGACTAACACCTGTCAATATTAATTTGAAAGACTATTGTTTGGTAGTGGTGAAGCCCCCTATTCACGTGTCAACAGCAAAAGCTTATGGTTTCATGCAACCTAATAAGCCCGAGCAATCTTTAGCTGAATTAATATCATTGCCTATTGAGCAGTGGAAAGGACAGATTTTAAATCAGTTTGAAGATTATGTGTTTGAAACACATCCTGAAGTTGCAGATATAAAAAAACAGCTTTATAGCTTGGGGGCTGATTTCTCCCTGATGTCCGGTAGCGGTTCAGCTGTATTCGGTTTGTTTAAGAAAACACCGTGCTTAGAAGGGGAGTTTCCCATGAGTTATCATATATTCAAACAGATATTAAACTAAAATTAGTTCTTATTTCGTTTTTTTATGTGCATTTATGTCTTTAATGTAAATATTACATTAATAAATAGTATTCATAGGATAAAAAAATTATTTTAATTTGCGACGTGAAAGTCTTTGCCTAACTTAATAGGTCTGAAAATATAGAAAAATGAATCAGAATACCGGTAAAATTATTCAGGTGATTGGGCCTGTTGTCGATGTGAGTTTCGACCAAGAGGGAGCAACGCTTCCTAAGATTAATGATGCTATGGAAATTGTACGTCCCGGCAACACAAACCTTGTAGTGGAATGCCAACAGCATATTGGAGAGAATGCTGTGCGCACTATTGCCATGGATTCAACCGATGGATTAATGCGTGGTATGGATGTTATTGCCAGTGGTACACCAATTAAGATGCCCAAAGGTGAGGTTGCCTTGGGAAGGTTGCTTAATGTAACCGGTGATGCTGTTGATGGTTTAAAATCTTTACCTAAAGAAGGGTTGCCCATACACAACGATCCTCCTAAGTATGAAGATTTAACTACTGAAACAGAAGTACTCTTTACCGGGATTAAGGTAATTGACTTAATCGAACCTTATGCCAAAGGGGGTAAAATTGGATTGTTTGGCGGAGCCGGAGTAGGCAAAACAGTACTCATTCAAGAACTGATTAACAATATTGCTTTGGCTCACGATGGACTTTCTGTTTTTGCCGGAGTAGGAGAGCGCACTCGAGAGGGGAATGACCTGCTTAGAGAAATGATTGAAGCCGACATCATTAATTATGGTGAAGATTTTAAGAAATCTATGGAAGAAGGGAAATGGGATCTGAGCAAAGTGAAGCAAGAAGATTTAGATAAGTCGAAGTTGGCATTGGTTTTTGGTCAGATGAACGAGCCACCGGGTGCTCGTGCTCGCGTTGCACTTTCCGGACTAACCATTGCTGAGTCTTTGCGTGATGGTGATGGTTCAGCAGGATCAGGGAAGGATATTTTGTTCTTCGTGGATAATGTATTCCGATTTACTCAGGCAGGATCTGAGGTGTCGGCACTTTTGGGTCGTATGCCTTCTGCGGTGGGATATCAACCAACACTAGCTTCAGAGATGGGAGTAATGCAGGAGCGTATTACGTCAACTAAAAACGGTTCGATTACATCGGTGCAAGCAGTATATGTACCTGCGGATGATTTGACCGACCCTGCACCGGCTACTACTTTTGCTCACCTTGATGCTACAACAGTGTTAAGTCGTAAGATCTCAGAATTGGGTATTTATCCTGCAGTTGATCCATTAGAATCAAGTTCTCGTATACTATCACCCGATGTGGTGGGCAATGATCATTATAATTGTGCTCAACGTGTGATTAATATTCTACAACGATATAAAGAGCTGCAAGATATTATAGCCATTTTGGGTATGGATGAGCTTTCAGAAGAAGATAAACTGATTGTTCATAGGGCACGTAGAGTACAGCGATTCTTATCTCAGCCATTCTTTGTGGCCACAAACTTTACTGGATTAGAAGGTAAGTTAGTTGCGATAGAAGATACTATTCGCGGCTTCAATATGATTATGGATGGTGAAGTGGACAAATATCCGGAATCAGCTTTCAACTTAGTAGGAACTATTGAGGAAGCAATTGAAAAAGGAGAGAAATTACTTGCTGAAGCAGGTGCTTAATCAAGGAATTATGCATTTAGAAATTATTACCCCGGATAAAGAGATATTTAAAGGTGAAGTAAAGTCGGTGAATGTGCCGGGTTCTAGCGGATCATTTGAAGTTTTAGAGAATCATGCCCCCATCATTTCAACTCTTGAAGAGGGTAAGGTGCGTGTGGTTGACTCACAAGGTAAAGAAGTATTCGTTGATTTGGTTGGAGGTGTTATCGAAGCTAAAAATAATAAACTGATTATTTTGGCGAGATTAGCTTGATACAGTCAGCATAACTATCGTAATGAATAAAGGAGTAAGCAATAGATGACTTACTCCTTATTTTTTTTGTTCTTCGTAGGCTCGTTTAATCTTACCATTCTCAGTTCTCGCCAATTGGTTTACGAATAAGAACGCCCTAGGTTGTTCATGTTTACTGAGCAGTCTCTTACAGATTGCTTTTATTTCACATTCTAATTGTACCGAATAGGTAGATTCTATTATTAGAATTAGCTCTTCTCCGAGAGAATCATTTTTTTGAGAACTAATGATAAAATCTTGATTGATAGCATGGGTTATCTTTCGCTCGATCTCTTCGGCAAAGAATTTCTTTCCTCCGCAGATGATACAGTTATCGATTCTACCCACAATTTGAAATGTTTTGTTGTCAATAAGGCGAGCAATATCGTTGGTAGCTATACCTGTTGAGGCTATTCCCGGCATCTTGATAAGCAAACAATCTTGTTCATCTGTACATACCTCAATACCATCAAGACAATGATAATATTTATCTTTAGGCGAGCAATGATTTAGCCTTCGGAGCGCAATGTGTGTAGCTGTTTCAGTCATGGCATAGCTGGAATAACAAATACTGTTGATATGAGCTAATTCTTCTTCCAGTTGGTATGGAATGGCAGAACCTCCAACAAGTATTTGCTTGATAGGAATGTGTTTCTTATTGCTATTCAGTAATTTGTGTAGCTGATTACTTACCATGGCAGTAAATGCGTAGATTTCATGTGCTAAAAAGTCAAAAGAGCTTGAGGGATCTACAATATGAATGTTTAATTCTCCCATGAGGGCACGCACAAGCATTAGTTTCCCCGCAATGAAGTTAGATGGCAAACAATGAAGTATTTTATCATCGGTTTTAAGCTGAAAAAAGCTTAGGGTGCGTTGAGCACTTGCTGCTACAAAGCTTTTTTCTAATCTGATGAGCTTAGGTTTCCCGGTACTACCTGACGTGCGCACTTCGATATAACTGTTTTCATTATACCACTCTGATAAGAAATTCATCCATTGTGCTTGCCAAGGGAGCTCATGGTGCTTCCCACGTGAACTTAATATATCGCTCACCCGATGTTTGCGGTCATTTAGTGTGAAGAATAGAGGATGTGTGTTCATATAATCGGAATGTATTACACGTTAGTACTACAACGCACACAAAGTTAGTTGAAATTATATAGACGATATGAATAAACGAGTGTCTTCTGTATGAAAAAAGGCTGTCTGATTATTCTTGAGATATAATCATGGATTCAGTATCAAATGATTGCCATAGGTGTAAAAATATAAAAGCAGCTCCGTAGAACTGCTTTTATATATATTAAATCCATATGATATGGAACTAATTCTCTATCACGCGGAACCAATCATAGTCGGCATAACTGGTATCGCTTAGTTTTTTGGAGCCTTCGGCAAATAAACCGATTTTAGCTCCTACCCAACGACCGGCGCGCGGAGTAAAACTTTCTCCCAGTTGCTTGAATTTTTTACCGTTTATACTGTAATAGAAAGTAACCTTTCCTTGGTAAGGTGCCACCTGTTCTAACATTTCAACTTTGGCGCGGAAATAGAGCTGATTCGTATTAATATCAATAGTTGCTAATTCTTTTTCTCCATCTTTCGAGGTTCGGGCGTCATTCATGGAGCGTTGCACGAGCCGGAGTTTCCCGCTTTTATCTTGCTCAATGGCAATGTAAGCATAATCTTCACCAAACACGATTAAACCGGTGCTGCATTCTTCGGCATCAGGG
Organism: Mangrovibacterium sp.; assembly: GCA_047975205.1. Taxonomy (GTDB): domain Bacteria; phylum Bacteroidota; class Bacteroidia; order Bacteroidales; family Prolixibacteraceae; genus JBKEDC01. Next base: position 146,203 of record JBKEDC010000019.1, read on the forward strand.
TTATTCTCGAAAGTAAATTTGGTGGTAGCTGTGAAGTTTGCTCCCGGTAGTTTTTGCATGAACAAGTTAGGATCCATCCATTTTTGAATATAGTTATCTTGTTTAGGAAGGCAGTTTAAACGCATGTATCCTTTGTTTCCTGAAATCCATCCCCATTGGCGAGAGGGGTCTTGATTAGCTTGCCATTGCCATTGTAAGCCGTATTGATGTCCGTTGAACTCGTCGCTAGATACAAGAGGCGTAATGGGGAAACTTTTACCTACATTGGGTTTTGTCCATTCTTCCACCGGTTCGCCAATGCCGTCATTGTTAATATCTTTTCCCATAATAGGCCATCCGTCAATCCATTCTACCGGTTCGAGATACACGATTCTTCCGAATGCCCAACGATCTTGGAAGTGAATAAACCAACCATCGCCGTTTGGAGTTTCTACGTAACCCCCTTGGTGAGGCCCATTCATATCGGTGTTTCCTTGATGAAGCACGGTTTTTACTTCATAGGGTCCCCATATATTGTCGGCACGCATAGCGATTTGCCAACCCGGTTTTACCCCGCCAGCAGGCGACATTTGCCAATATTTACCATCAATTTTGTATAGTTTAGAGCCCTCTACAGTAGGGTGGTCATCGTGTCCGTCGAAGATTACGGCCGGATTGCCGATAAGGCGTGTACCGTCGGGAGTCATTTCTGATAACATAACAACAGATTTCACAGAAGCACGACTCCCGGCAAAGGCATAAGAAAGATAGGCTTTACCATCATCATCCCACAGTGGGCAGGTATCAATATAACCTTTACCGGATTTTACAAGCGTTGGTTTATCCCAAGCACCCGAAGGATTAGCGGTTTTCACCATATAAATACCGAAATCGGGATCGCCCCAAAAAATATAGTATTCGCCATTATGAAATCGAATGGAAGGAGCCCATACACCATTGCCATGTTGCACGGTTCTGAAATGTTCAACAGGCACTTGTTCTTGCAGTGCATAACCTACCAATTCCCAATTTACGAGATCGCCGGACTTAAGTATGGGCAAGCCCGGAGAGTTATGAAAAGAAGAGGCCGTCATATAATAATAACCATCACCTCCGGCACACACATCGGGGTCAGAGTAGTCAACATGCAGGATAGGGTTTTTATATTTGCCATTGCCTAAATCGGCGTTCCAACCTTGGGCATTTACACCCACAGAGCTTAGGGTAAGAATGAATGCCGCACATATCTTCTTGGTAAAGGTCATAAATAAAATTTTAAATGATTTTTATCTGTTCTGTTTTATACTGCTACAAACATAATATTATTTTTATAGAAAGGGAATAACTATGTTGCATTTAGCGTGGAGAAATAGCATGGATGAATTATGGGTCATGATGTTGTTCTGCAAGTTTGGCTGAACGGCTTTTTAGTGATGCTTTGCTAAATTAATGAGCATATCTTCATTGCAAATATGTCTTAGTTATAATTCCTCGATTATTTTCTCGCACATTATGAAATCGTATTTACTATGTGGTTCTTTTCTTACCGACAAACGAATGGAGTTACATCTAATTCGTACGATTCTCATTTACGTATGAGGTAGATTATGCCTGATTCATGTCATCATCATTAAGTAATGAGAAAAATTACACCGCATACGAGCTATTCTTGCTCGCGTATCGAATAAATTACACCAAGTTATGTCATTTCTCAATTGAGAAATAAGAAATCAATATACTGTAATTAAATGTTATTATGCAGGAATACAGTTGTTTACGATGGTAATAGGTGGTCTGGGTTGAAGTTTTTATTGGAGTTGAAAAATAATTTCTCGCCTTTAATTTCGAGAGGAGAATCGATATTGTTTGTGAAAAGTTGTCCGGTTCCCAATCCCTGATGTCCTTTTAATGCTTTGCTTGCTGCCCATTGAGCAATTGCATTTAATCCGATATTTGACTCCAAATAAGACGTTATCCACCAGTTGATATCTCGTTCTTCCGCCAGCTTAATCCATTCATCACAACCTGATATACCACCGTGCAAACTTGGTTTGAGCACAAGAAACGAAGGATTTATTAAATCGAGTAGGAGCTGCTTGTCCTCTGATGTATTTATACCTATCAATTCTTCATCGAGTGCAATAGGCAGAGGTGAATTTTCACAAAGCCGAGCCAATTTAGCCCAATTGCCTGCTTTTATAGGTTGCTCGATGGAATGCAGCTGATATGAAGCCAACTGTTCTAATTTCACCAAAACCTCCTCCGGATTAAATCCGCCGTTAGCATCAACCCGAATAGTAATTTGCTCGGGTGAGAAATGACGACGTATGTGCTTAATCAATTCGAGTTCTTTGTTAAAGTTGAGTGCACCTATTTTTAATTTAATGCAAGTAAAACCTTCAGCTAATTTTTTATCGATTTGATTTAGCATGTGTTTTGCATCATTCATCCAAATTAATCCGTTAATCGATATACCTTGCTTTCCTGCAACAAAATCATTATTGTATAACTTTTGTATTCCTCCGTTTTGTAAATCGATAAAGGCTGTTTCTAATGCAAATTTAGCTGAAGGTATCGCATCGAGTAAGTGAAGATTTTTTATGAAATAATCAGGGTCGGAGATAATATCTTGAAGCATATCTTCCACCTCTTCTTTTGTTTCTTTACTCAGTCCGAAAAGGGGGGCACATTCACCTATCCCAATGCTGTTGTTTTGTTGGAGTTTGATATACCACACCAATCTGTTTGTGAGGGTTTCGCGAGAAGTTTGAGCCTTCTCTCTAAACGACAGCTCATATTTGTGTATGCTTGCTTTCATGAACGGGAGTGTTTGAGTTTACAATATCGAATTTAACAAAAGCATTTTAAATGAAATAATATATAATTCTAAAAAAGAATGCTTAGTGTGAAAAGTAAGCTAAGGTACACATTATCAATTGAAAACATTTTTTATTTATTGTAATTATTAAATAAATAGCGTATTCTTAGCGTTTTATAACTCAAAATAAAGCTTATCTTCGTACGCTAGAATACGAGAACAAAGAGTTTTATGTCAGAACAAACAAAAAAAATGGAAGATTTCAGCTATGCGTTAGGCATGAGCGTGTGTAGTAATTTTATTCAATCAGGAATTAAAACAATCGATCCCGCAAATTTTATGGCTGCGGTAACAGATATTTTTTCAGGTAAAGAACCAAAGCTTACACCGGAACAAGCTAATCAGATTTTGCAAGACTTCATGGCTGAGCAACAAGATGCCGAAGGAAGCAAAAACTTAGAAGAAGGAACCCTATTCATGGCTGAAAACGGCATGAAAGAAAATGTTACGGAAACAACAAGCGGTTTGCAGTATGAAATATTGGTTGAGGGTGAAGGCGAATTGCCTACTGCCGATGATCAAGTGAAATGCCACTATCACGGTACCTTGATTAACGGTACTGTATTTGACAGCTCAGTTCAGCGCGGAGAGCCTGCTGTATTTCCGGTAAACGGTGTTATTCAAGGTTGGGTTGAGGCTTTACAAATGATGCCGGTAGGCTCAAAATGGCGTTTATATGTGCCTTCGAATCTCGCTTATGGCGAGCGTGGTGCAGGTGGTGCAATTGGAGCTAATTGCACGCTTATTTTCGATGTGGAATTATTAGAAATCCTATAATTAAAACAAAATGACTAAAAAAGTATTATTAGGAGCGGCTATAGTAGGTGCTCTTTCGGCGTCTATGTTTTCTTGCCAATCAGGATGCAGCAACAGCGCATCAGATGTACAATTGACTACACAAGCAGATTCTGCAAGCTATGCTATCGGTATGATGATTGGTAAGCAACAAGCTACAGGTATCGAGCAAGCTCCCGGAGGTAAAGATTTGAGTAAAGACGCTATGGTTGCGGCTTTTTCAAGTGCATTGAAAGGAACAGAGTCAAAATTGACTGAAGAACAAGCTCAACAAGTTGTTCAAACTTATTTTACAGCTATGCAAGCTAAAGTAGGTGAAGCAAACAAAGCAGAAGGCGAAAAATTCTTGGCTGAGAACGCTAAAAAAGACAGCGTAAAAACAACAGCAAGTGGTTTGCAATATAAAATCCTTAAAGAGGGTAAAGGCAAAAAACCAAGTTTAGAATCAACTGTAAAATGTCATTATACCGGAAAATTACTTGACGGAACTGTGTTCGACAGCTCGGTTCAACGCGGACAACCTGCAGAATTTCCTGTTAACGGCGTAATTAAAGGATGGACAGAAGCATTGCAAATGATGCCTGTAGGTTCAAAATGGGAATTATATATTCCTTCAGATTTGGCTTATGGCGAACGTGGTGCAGGTGGCGATATCCAACCCGGATCAACATTAGTTTTCGAAGTAGAATTGCTAAGTATCGAAAAATAATAGCCGACTGATATCAGTCTGTTACAATAAATAAAATAGCCTCTGAAATTTTCAGAGGCTATTTTATTTATTATTTTTGAGCTCGAAAATTGAAAGAATAAGAAAGTATATGGAAATTCAAGGAAAAGTATTTCAGATTCTTCAAGAACAAGGAGGTACCAGTGCTTCCGGTAATGCTTGGAAGAAACAAGAATTTGTAGTTGAAACGACAGAAAACCCTCAATATCCAAAGAAAGTATGTTTTACATTGTTTGGCGATAGGATGTCGAGCCTGCAAGGAATAAAAGAAGGCGATGAAGTAAAAGTATCTTTCGATGTAGAAAGTAGAGAATATAACGGTCGTTGGTTTCATAACGTTAATGCGTGGCGAGTAGAGCAAGTAATGGGCGGAGGTGCAGATACTCCTCCGGATTTTACCCAGGCTGACCTACCTCCGGTTGCAGGCGATGATGAAGATGGCGACTTGCCATTCTAACTGTATCGTAACAGGATTAAGGGCACATTCTAATAACTAGAATGTGCTTTTTGCTTTTGCACAAGGCTAATTCCGTTTTTAATGCTACTTTTGATAATAACCAATGAATTAATTAATGAAGACAATTATAGATTTATTTGAATCAAGTGTATCCAAATTTCCGAAGAATATTTATTTGTGGGAAAAGGAAAACGGTGAATTTAAGGGGACTACTTATGAAGAAGTACGTAAGCAAGTGCTTCACTTAGCTGCCGGTTTCCAAGAAATGGGAATGCAGAAAGGAGACCGAGTAGGCTTAATATCTGAAGGTAGAAATCAATGGATTATATCAGAACTGGCTGTGCTATATGCAGGAGCTACCACTGTGCCTTTATCGGTAAAATTATCGGCAGGCACTGATTTATATTTCCGATTGAAGCATTCGGGAAGTAGGTTCGTAATAGCTTCTGCCGAGCAAATAGATAAGATCGAAGATATAAGAGCACAATTGCCGGATTTGGAAGCGGTTATTCATTTAGATGCTCCGCAGGAACTGAAAGGTGCCGATCGAATTTATCAAGATGTTATCACGCTGGGTAAAACAGCCATATTAAATAATCCCACACGTATTGTAGATACCTATAAACAAGTGCAGCCTGACGATGTGGCTAACATTTCATACACATCAGGAACAACAGCTGATCCTAAAGGTATTATGCTGTCGCAGCTTAACTATACGGAGAATGTTCGTCAGGCAGCAACACTAATGCATATTACTCCCGAGTGGAAAACCTTGGCTTTTCTCCCTTGGGATCATGCTTTTGCTCATACGGCTTGTCTATATTGTTTCATGTATTTCGGAGCTAGTGTGGCTTCACTCGAAAATGGCAAGACATCATTGGAAACGCTAAGAAATATTCCTAAAAATATTCAAGAGATAAAACCGGATATGCTTATGAGCGTGCCGGCTGTTGCTAAGAATTTCCGTAAGAATATTGAAGCCGGAATACGTGCTAAAGGAACAGCAACTGAAGCGTTGTTTAAACATGCACTGAATATTGCCTATAAATATAACGGTGACGGGCATGATAGCGGACAAGGTGCACGTGCAATATATAAACCTTTGGTGAAACTTTACGATAAAATCGTATTTTCTAAGATTAGAGCGAGTTTTGGGGGTAATCTGAAAATGTTTATCGGAGGGGGAGCTTTATTAGATACAGAATTGCAACGTTTCTTCTATGCTATTGGAATTCCTATGTGCCAAGGATATGGGCTGTCAGAAGCTTCTCCGATTATTTCATCGAATGCTTTACACGCCATTAAATTTGGTTCGTCGGGCAAGCTGGTTGATTTCATGGAGCTACAAATAAGAGATGCTGACGGTAAGGAATTACCTATAGGAGAAAAAGGGGAGATCTGCATAAAAGGAGATAATGTAATGCGGGGATATTGGCAGAATGAAGAAGCTACGGCAGAAACGCTTATTGATGGCTGGCTGCACACCGGCGATATGGGACGTATGGATACTGATGGGTTCCTTTATGTGCTGGGTCGCTTCAAAAGTCTTTTGATTGGAGAAGATGGCGAAAAGTTTAGTCCGGAAGGCATTGAGGAAGCTTTAGTCGATCAATCGAAGTATATTGACCAATGTATGTTATATAATAATCAGAATCCTTACACGAGTGCTCTGCTTGTTCCCAATACGGAGTCAATAAGTCGTTATCTGAAAGCAAAAGGATATGATTTGCAGTCGGTGGAAGCAACAGATGCTGCACTTCGACTTCTCCGAAATGAACTTAACCAATATAAAAAGGGTGGAAAGTTTGAGAATCAGTTTCCCGAACGTTGGTTGCCTAGTGCTGTTGTTGTGCTACCGGAGGCTTTTTCCGAGAAAAACCAACAATTGAACTCAACGATGAAAATGGTTCGCAACAAAATTATGGACAGCTATGCCGACGAGTTAACTTATTTATATACAAAGGATGCAAAGCAAATTACAAATAAGCTTAATCAGAAAAATATAAAATACCGGCTACGAGGATAAACCGATAGCCTGTTTGATTGTTTTAACCTCCCGTTAATCTATTAAAAAAGTAAAGATGCGAGCAGCAAACTATGAATTTGTCCCGCTTGAAGGGTATGAAAATTTTGAAGCAACCACCCAAATCATTATTCGAGAAATTGTTAGACGAGGTTTGGAATTTGAAGTGCTCGATGCAGATAATAATCTGCTTATTGTGAAGTATGAAGGAAAAGAATATACGATTCTGGAAGGTACAATCTCTGATGCTAACAGTATTATTGCCTATTGGATATCGAATGATAAATGGATGACGCGCCAATTTCTAAAAAGAGCAGGAGTTCGCCAAGCAGATGGATTTCTTTTAAATGAGAAATCAGAACTGCAAAATATAACCGATTTTACTCGTCGTTATGTGGTAAAACCTGCAGATACCGATCATGGTATTGGGGTGAGTGTCAATATTCAATCCTCGGCAGATTTGCAACAAGCGGTAGGTGCTGCTTTTGCCCATTCCAAACGAGTTATCGTAGAAGAGTTTTTTTCGGGAAGAGAATATCGCTTTTTAGTTATTGAGGGCAAGGTAAGGGCTATTGCTTATCGAGAGCCTGCAAATGTGGTAGGAAATGGGGTGGATACCGTAGCACAACTTATTGATACTAAAAATGCAAATAGGGGAGCTGATTACCGACACCCTTTACTTAAGATAAGAGTTGATGATGAGGTTAATCGCCACTTAAAAGCAAAAAAACTGCAACTAGACTCCATATTGCAAGCGGAACATAAGGTTTTTTTGCGCAGTAATTCTAATCTCAGTACCGGAGGCGACAGTATCGATGTAACCGATCAGATGCCGGAATATTATCAACGAATTGCCGAGAAAGCAGCACAAGCAGCAGGCTTAAATATTGCCGGAATCGATATTATTATTGATGATATCGAGGCAGAGCCATCGGCAGAACATTATGTTGTGGTAGAACTGAATGCCCCGCCCATGTTGTCTATGCATGATTATCCGCATGTCGGTAAGAATCGACAAGTAGAACGCTATGTGCTTAACGCTATATTAAATTCCAAATGATGAAAGAAGAATATATTCAAAATAAAGAACAGTTAGTTAATTATTTTCATGAGGGAAATACACCTTTCGAGAATTGGGGTATAGGCACCGAGCATGAGAAGTTTCTGTATAACTCTACTGACTATAGTCGCCTAGCCTATGATGGTCAACCCGGAATTAAACAAATATTAGAAACTATTCAAGAAGAGGAATGGGAAGCTATCAGAGAAGGAAATAACCTCATTGGTTTAACAAAAGACGGAGCTTCTATAACCTTAGAACCTGGTGGCCAGTTTGAGCTTTCAGGAAAGAATTTTAGCACAATTCACCAAACTTATGTAGAAACACGAAAGCATTTTGCTACACTTTCAAGAATCAGCAAAGAACAAGGGTTCTTCACCCTACCTATGGGGCTCGACCCACTATGGATGGTTGAAGATATTCATTGGATGCCCAAAGAGCGTTATCGAATCATGCGTGAGTATATGCCTAAAGTAGGAACTCTAGGATTACATATGATGACCCGAACTGCCACTATTCAGGTAAATTTAGATTATGCCGACGAAGCTGATATGATACAGAAAATGCGTATCGCTCAAGCACTTCAACCTATTGCATCGGCAATTTTCGCTAACTCTCCCTTTGCCCAAGGAAAACCGAATGGCTATTTAACCTATCGAACAGAAATATGGAATGATACCGATGATGACAGATGCGGATTCCTTAATTTTGTTTTTGATGCAGATTTCGGTTTTGAGCGTTGGGTGGATTACCTGCTTGATGTACCAATGTATTTTATTTATCGGAAGGGAAAATACCTGTCTTCTGATGGCATTACCTTTCGCGATTTCCTAAACGGCAAACATGCAGAAAAGCCAACTATTGCAGATTGGGAATTACATTGCTCAACGGTATTCCCCGATGTGCGCTTAAAACAATATATTGAGATGCGAGGAGCTGATGGCAGTTGTGTAGGGCATATTGCAGCCTTATCAGCTTTTTGGGTGGGCTTACTTTATGATGAGCAAAGCCGAAATGAGGCTTATGAGATCATTTCCGCTTGGAGCATCGAAGATATGTTGGAGTTACGCAAGCAAGTTCCTAAAAAAGCATTGAAAGCAACTTCCGTGAATCTGAACGCATGGGATATAGCCAAAAAAATGCTTCAATTGGCTGACGACGGTTTGACACGAAGGGCAAATTTGTGTTGCACTGCTGATGAAAGTCGATATTTAAAGCCATTAAGAAAAATTGTAAACTCAGGTATTACACAAGCCGAACAGAATCTGCATCTTTACGCCGATAAATATCAAGGAGATTTTAAAGCTTTTATTAACAGTTTCAGAGATCATCCGGAAGATTGCGGAAAATAATGAATCAATAAAATACGAATGAGAAGAGTTAAATCTTTATTCATGTTAGTGGTGTTTACTGTGTTGGCAACAACAGTCAATGCCAAAATGTATAACATGAAAAATCTAGGAGCTAATGCAAAAGGGAATAAGCTGTGTACAAAACTTATTAATAAAACTATTCAAAAGGCTTCAGAAAGAGGGGGAGGAACTATTTATTTTCCTGCCGGTACTTATGTAACCGGAGCCATTGAAATGGCAGATAATATTACCTTGTATTTAGAGGCCGGAGCTGTTTTATCTTTTACTACTGATTTTGAGGAGTATTTGCCATTTAAAAAAGTGCGTTGGGAGGGTATCTTTATGAACACTTTTAAGCCACTTATTTATGGCGATAGTTTAAAGAATGTAGCTATTAAAGGCGAGGGTGTGTTAGAAGGAAATGGTAAAGTTTGGTGGGATACAGTTAAACAAGAACAATATAAAATATGGCGAGAAGGTTCTATCGGAGAACCTAATAAATATCAGAAGATGTGGGGTGATCAGAATATTGGTTTAAAGGTAGATGCCTATTATGGAAAGAGCCTGCAACACCGATTCTTCCGTCCGCCATTTGTGCAGTTCTTGGCGAGCGAGAATATTCAAATAACAGGTGTAACATTCAAAGATTCGCCATTCTGGACAATAAACCCCGTGGGGTGCGAAAACCTGCTTATTGACGGAATTACCATTAATAATCCGGATGATGGATGGAATACTGATGGTATTAATCCCTCATCATGCAAAGATGTACGTATATCAAACTGCAAAATTAGTGTGGGAGATGATTGCGTTACTATTAAATCAGGCAGAGATGGAGATGGTAGAGCTTATGGTAAACCATGCGAAAATATTACGATAAGTAACTGTATTATGTTAGCCGGTCATGGCGGCGTCGTTATTGGTAGTGAAATGTCGGGAGGTGTTAAAAATATTACCATCACGGGCTGTGTGTTTGATGGCACCGATGCAGGTATTCGCCTAAAATCATCGAGAGGAAGAGGTGGTGTTGTTGAGAATATTCGTATCAACAACATCATTATGCGAAACATTCAGAAAATAGCTTTCATTTTTAACTTATACTACGATAAAGACCAAACACCTGAGCAAGTGAGTGAAAGAACCCCTATTTTCCGAAATATTCATATCGACAATGTTACCGGAGTTGATGTTAATGTAGCGGGGAAACTACATGGAATAGAGGAGATGCCGGTGTCGAATATTTCTCTGTCGAATATTCAGATGGAGGCTAAAACCGGGTTTCATGCTGAATTAGGAAATGATATTGAATTCCACAATGTAGATATTGCAACTGAAAAAGGAGCTTCATTAACTGTAAGGAATTGCAAAAGAGTGGTACTCGATGATGTCCGCTCAAAAAATCCACATCAAGACAGCTATGTAATAGAGGTAGAAGATACGGAGAATGTATTTTTGTGGAATAACTATCCGCGAGTGGCTACGCCGAGGTATATTAAAGGGGATAGTTCTCAATTTACGGTAGGAAATACGACCATCGTTAACTAAGTTTGATAACAAATTAATGGGAAAGCCTGTTCTTGCCAAGGAACAGGCTTTTTTCATATAAATATTATACAGAATGCCGAGGGTATGTAAACTCTTGTCGGAATTATCAGTGTAGCAAAAGTAGGGGTCAAAAGTTTCTTTTGATAGTTTGGTCTGCTTGTCGGAGTTCGCATAAGTAAATAGCTTATAATTGCAAAAGTCACTTATTGTGAAAATGATAGCTTCTGATAAAAAGAGGAAGTTTAAGAATGTTCGAAGAATTTATTCTTAGATTTGTCACCGGAATAAGAGCATATATTTTAGTCTTTAACCGGTATTTCTTGAAGGACACAGCATGAGAAAAATATGGTATTTATTTTATTTGACGTCGCTCATTATATTGCCTAATCAACTGTTTTGCCAATCCGTATTGTATGGATCTCCATTGATGGAGGTGTATGCTAAGGAAGATTACAGAGCAGCCGCTCAAAATTGGGAGGTTGATGTAATGGATAATGGCAGATTGTGTTTTGCCAATTCGCATGGCTTGCTCTTATTTGACGGCATGAAGTGGGAGTTGCAGAGAATGAAAAACACACCAATGCTAAGAACATTGAAATGTGATGGCGATTCTATTTTTGTAGGAGGTTACAACACTATCGGATATTTTAAAAATATCTCAGGTGTGTGGCGATATTTTTCTTTGTTGGATACAGATATCGACGATGAAATATGGAAGATCGAAAAGGTAAAGGAAAAGCTTTTTTTTCAAAGCTTTTCCGCTATCTACTCATTTTCAAACGGTAAATTGAGAAAACACGAGCTTGGAAGCAGCATAACATATAGCTCACCCTCTGATCGAGGTGTTTTATATGTTCGAGATAATAAATTGTGGCAATTCTATGATAAGGAAAGAAAATTGGCATGCTTAAATAATCGGATTCAAGAAGTGCATGGCATGACATATGTTGATGATAACATTCTTATCGCTACTCAATCAGATGGATTATTTGTTTTTTCTCAATCCGGCGGACTCAAATATCTATCGGGAGAATTGTCGGATTTATTGAAAAAAGTGGGTGTGAACAAACTATTTCAGATAGATCGCAATACGATTGCATTTGCAACATATCGAGGAGGTATCGTACTAGCTGATAATGCTTATAATATTATTAAAGTAATTAATCGAAACAATGGTTTGCCCAATAATAGAGTGCATGGTGTGTGCTATAAGAATGGTTTGTTATGGGTAGCCACAGATAATGGAATTGCTTCGATCTCCATGAATGAAGGAGTGCAGCAATATAATGGTTCTCTTTTTGGAATGGGTAGTAGCTATGATATGGTAAATTATAAAGGTGCTCTGTACATTGGTACAAATCAAGGATTGTATCATTTAAGTAATAAAGATTCAAAAACAGGCTCTTATATAGTGACTAAAGCAAATGCTGTCGATGGTCAGGTTTGGGATGTTTTTGTTATAGATAATAAATTATATTGTGCCTTAAATAATGGAGTGTATGAATTGAGAGATAAGAAATTGAACTATTTCGCAGATGTGTGCGGTGGACGAAATTTTCAGACGCTTAATTTCAATTCAAATATAGCCGTACAAGGGGGATTTAGAGGATTAGCAATCTACGAAAGAGTAAATGGCGAATGGAATTTACTTCGTAAAGGGTGTGGTTTAGAAGATCATATTGTTACGGAAATTATTCAAGGGTATCAGCGGAATATATGGCTAAAGACTTTTCAGGGAGAAGTTTTTAGAGTAAGGTTAGCTGCCGATGGCAAGTCTGTAGAGAATATGGAATCAATTCGCCTTTCATCAGATACGCTGCAAAAAAACTTATCAATATTTGAGATAGACGGAACACCGATGTTTTGGGGTGGAAATCACATTTATGAGTACACAGGAGATGCATTCGTGGAAAATAAAAATATATCGCTGGCAAATTTGAAATATGTTTCCTCATCGTTTGGGAAGAATGTATTGGCAAATACAGACTCTGCTTGTTACATGTATAACTTATCGACTAATTCAGGAGTAAGGTTAGGGAGAAGCCAGTCGAGATTGTTTGATAAGTTAGTATATAATTATGAGAATATAGTGCCGTTAACAGATGGAAGCTTGGGTGTTTGTACTGATGATGGTTTTGCAATAGTTCCGCATATAAGCAAATTGGGCGTCGAAGTGCAATACAATCCTATTGAAATAGAAAAAATAGCGTATGTAAATCCTAGAAATAGGAAACGAGATACACTGTATGGCAAGTCTGATAATTTAGTCTTTCCGCGAGGTACAAGGTATCTAATTTCCGTGTATTTTTCATCTTTTAATTTCGATCACGATGCAGCATTTACGTACTCTCTTGTGAAAGATGGAAAGCTGATGAAAAGTGGAGAGCTGAAAGAGTGTAAGCTTACCATTGAAGACTGTGGATATGGTATTTTTCAACTGGCTATCCACGAAAAAGGTTCTAATAAACTCCCGGTTAAGCTATCTTTTGAGGTACCTGCACCTTTGTTTATTTCGGATGCAGCTATACTAATATATATTCTCGTAGCCCTACTATTTTGTGGTTTTATTGTTGCCGGATATAGACAATATGATCTGAAGAAGAGGAGACTTAAACAACAACAAATTGAAAGAGAAATTACTTTACTGCAGGAAAAGCTAGAATATGAAAATAGGCTTAGCTCAATGGAAAAAACAGTGGAAGAACGAGAGAATGATCTTACTTACCTGGCTAAGCGCATATTGAAGAATAAAGGAGCTTTATCCTCTGCTTTAGAGTTGCTTACTGAACGTGCAGATGAAGATGGTATGGATAATCTGAGAAAGAAACTCAATGATTCGGCTGAGGAGTTTGACCCGACGAGTAAGGAAATACTCAAAGATTGGGAGCTGTTTGAACATAGCTTTCTTAAAGCTAATCCAAATTTTTATAGTATAATGAAAGAAAAGCATCCAATGCTGACTTCCGGAGATTTAAGACTCTGTGTGTATATCAAGGCCGGTCTACTATCAAAAGAAATAGCTCCATTGTTTCATATTACAGTGAAAAGCTTAGAATTAAAACGCTACAGAATGCGAAAAAAGTTGGGCTTAGATTCAAAAACTACCCTTACAAATTATCTCTCTAATCTATAATATGCGTTAATTTATTATTAATAGAATATTCATTTAGCGCAGAAGTTAATAAAACTATCGATAATAAATATTGCTATATGATGTGTATAGAACACATCATATAGCAATATTCTTAATTAAGGTTAGTGATGTAACTATAAGATATACAGCTGTTAATATTTTAATTTCTTAATGATGTATCAGTGATGTGCTGTAATGCCATGTTTTATATAGCCTTAGCATATACATTTGCAAATGTTAATAAAATGTTTAGGCAATAGATGCCGGCATTATGCTGTTTTTTTATTCATTAATCTAATTAAGACAAGTTATGAGAAATATTTTAGTAACTCTACTTTGCTGTATGATAACAATGGTTGGTTTTGCACAGCAACGTACGGTTAGTGGAACTGTATTTGGGGCAGACGGCACGTCGATACCGGGTGTTACCATTGTTGTTAAAGGTACCACAATCGGTACCGTGACAAATACAGACGGAAAGTTCTTTATTGAGGCTAAATCAGATGATGTACTTCAATTCTCGTATATCGGTATGCAGAATATAGAAGTATCTGCTGTAAATACGACAATTAGAGTGGAGATGAAGGCTTCAGATGTAAAGTTGGATGAAGTTGTGGCCGTGGGTTATGGAACGTCTGACAGTAAAGACTTAACGGCTCCGATTGTAACCGTAGGAGCTGATGAACTTACAAAACGCTCTGTGCAAAACCCGATGACTGCTTTGCAAGGACAGGTTGCAGGTATGAATGTGGTAAGTGCAGGTTCTCCGGGAGAGGCTCCATCCGTCCAGATCCGTGGAGTTAGTACGATGGTAGGATCTACTTCACCACTGTATGTGGTTGATGGAATGTTTATGGATAATTTAGATTATCTGAATCCGGATGATATTGAATCGATAAGTGTACTAAAAGACGCTTCCTCAGCTGCAATATATGGAGTTAGAGCTGCTAGTGGAGTGATTGTAGTTACCACTAAACAGGGCAAAAAAGGTCAAAAACCTGTTGTTAGTTATAGTGGATACTTTGGATTCCAAAACGTAAATCAACGTGTCGATTTGGCGAATGCTGAGATGTATTCCGATTATCAGAGGAGCTTAGATAGTCCGAATGATGATGTGATACAATCTTCGATTAATAGGTTTGGGGGATATACCGCTGCTAATGGCAATATTTATCCCACGACTGATGTCGATTGGTATAATGAAGTTCTGGAATCCTCCGCACCTATTCAATCACACAACATCAGTATAACCGGAGGAACCTCAAAAGTGAGGTATGCTTTTGGAGGAACTTTCTTTCAACAGGAAGGTATATCTGCGGGAGAAGATCAATTTGAACGATTCACGCTACGTTCAAAAGTGGATGCTGAAGTTTCAGACTTCCTTACATTAGGTTCTAATCTTATTGTTTCCAGAATAAGTAAAGATGGAGGATCGGCTTCTTTCAATGAAGCCTATTTCATGGCTCCGATATTACCGATGTATGATGACGCGAATTATGATGCAGAGAAGAATCCGGAATCATTGTCAGATCCAACTTCTATCGGACTACCCGGCTCAATGGGCCATCCCTTGGTTAAACAAACCTATTTGAATAATAACCACTCAGATACTTATAAGATATTACCCACATTTTATGCTGAACTCGACTTCTTGAAAAATGATAAACTGAAACTACGTTCTTCTTACATGCAGGAAATAACAACGAATATGAGCTCAGATTTAGATCCTATTTATAGAGTTAGCGCTAATCAGGGGGCAGACCAAACTTACCTTACTAAATCGATGGCAAATTACTCGAACTATGTGTTTAATAATGTGCTTACCTATGCTGATGTGAAAGGGAAACATCGTTATTCCGCCATGATTGGTATGGAAATGCGAGAAAATAACACAAGAAGGATGAGCGGGAGTGTGAATGGAGTTACTTTTGGAGATTAAGAATATAATTACATTGATTTGGGCGATGAAACGACAGCAAACATAGACGATAACGGCAGCACCGAAAGAGGGTTGTCTTATTTCTCACGATTAACTTACGCATATAATGATAAATATTTGCTAACGGCAACAATGCGTATGGACGGAACATCGAAGTGGGGAAAATCTAAACTTGGATATTTCCCTTCTCTGGGAGCCGGGTGGATAATGAGTGAGGAAAAATTTATGTCGAAGGCCTCTTTCCTAGATTATTTAAAGTTGAGGGCTAGTTGGGGAGTCTTAGGAAATGAGACCGTACCTGCAACAGCAGGATCTAGAACCATAGAGCTTGATGGAAATACAAACTCGGCTATATTCGGAGATGTGTCCTATCCTTCGTTGTCAATCACGAACACTTACTCAGAATTAGACTGGGAAAAGATTCACGAGATTAATCTTGGTTTTGATTCTCGTATGTTGGATAATCGGTTGTTTCTAAATGTTGACTGGTATCAAAGACGTACACCAAATATGGTTATTGACTATACCTTGCCCAATAATCAAGGAACAATAAAAACAAATTTTGGAGGAATGAAAAATAGTGGTCTGGATTTAGCCTTGGGTTGGTCTGATGAGGTGAGAAATTTCAGATATTCGGTGAACGGTACCATGTCATTTTTACACAATGAAGTAACCGATTTAAACGGACAATCTTATGTAACTTCAGATTGGGGAAGACGTCATTATGTAGGACAAACCATTAATTCATTTTATGGATATGATGTTGAGGGTATTTATCAAA
The DNA here is from genome assembly GCA_047975205.1 of Mangrovibacterium sp. Classification (GTDB taxonomy): domain Bacteria; phylum Bacteroidota; class Bacteroidia; order Bacteroidales; family Prolixibacteraceae; genus JBKEDC01. Next base: position 162,872 of record JBKEDC010000019.1, read on the forward strand.
GCCAAGAAGAGATAGATGCTAGGAGAGCAGATGGTGTTACACCACTAGGAGATCCTGTGGCAGGAGATTTTAGATATAGAGATACGAATGAAGATGGTAGAATTGATGGAGATGATAGGACAATACTTGGGTCATCAACACCCGATTTAAATTATGGTTTGAATGTCAATTTAGGATATAAGAACTTTGAGTTTGGCATTTCTTTCTATGGTGTCAGCGGTAACGATATACTTAATCAAAAACGTAGGAATATATCGGCAAACCAACAAAAAAATGTTGATGCCGATTTATTGAATAATGCATGGTCGGGAACGGGATCTACCAACGAGTATGTGTCATCTGCCGGGCTAGTCCGCAGCCGGAATAAATTCAACGATAATACTAGTGATATCACAAGCTTCTCTATCGAAGATGGATCGTATTTTAAAATTCAAAATATTCAAATAGCTTATAATTTGCCAAAATCACTTTTAGATAGATTGAATATTACTAAATGGCGTTTGTATATTAATGCAGACAATCCTTATAATTTCCATCATTACAATGGATTCACTCCGGAGATAAGTAGTGGAATTGATAATGAATTTTATCCGATTCCAACTACTTATACATTCGGTATGAATGTGACCTTCTAATTGATGTTAAACTAGAAAATCTAAAAAAAAATGAAAACATTAAGAAGTATTATATATTTAGCCTTATTAGTCTTATGGGCTCCTGCTTGCACACAATTCCTTGACATTCCCAAAGAAGACACCCTGAACCCTGATGATGATCCATTTTCAGATCCGACTTACATTGATGCATTTGTTGGTGGAGTGTATGCCGATGCTGCCGGTGCTTTTACTAATTGGGGAATGTATGGAGTGCTAAATATGCGAGGTGATGATTATTTAAAAGGAGGACGAGATGGAGATCAGCCGGACTTAGAATTAATCGACGAATTTGATTACAGCACTTTGAGCTCCTCATGGATTAGCTCACAAGGGTGGGATGCAATGAACAACTTCATCCGTAAGTCCAATGATAATCTGAAAGGAATTAGCGATCTGCTTAGTCTACATTCCGATGATGAGGACGCTATTGCAAAAGCTAAGCTAGGGAGAGCAGAAATTAGGGTTCTAAGAGCTTATGCTTATTTCTTATTGGTTAATCTATATGATGGAGTTCCGTTAATTACAGATAAAACAGATATAACAGTTTGGTATCCGCGCACGAAACCGGAAGGGATATTGCAGTTTATAATTGATGAGATGGATGATGTGGCAGATGACCTTCCGAATGTGCGTCCAAATGAAAGAAGCGATCGCTATGGAGCTGTAACTCGTGCAACAGCATTAGCTGTAAAGGCAAAAGCAGCTCTTTATCTAAAAGATTATGCCACCGTTCTTGCGGCTACTGAACCGATAATAAATAGTGGCAGATTCAATTTGTATCCTCAGTTCTACGACATGTTTAAGATAAAAGCAAAAGTTAGTGATGAATCTATTTTGGAGATGCAATTTACGGATTTCGGGCAAGGATCCGGTGATATTGTGAAGCCTGGAAACTGGTTTGACTTCCAAGGTCCGAATAATAAAGATTTGAAATATGATACAGATGGGAAAGTGATTATGACTACTGATACTATTGATGGAGTGATAGTTTCACGACCTGATCTTGATGGACAAGGAAATAAGTTGGGTCTTAACGGATGGGCCTTTATGTCTCAGGAACCGAGTTTTATAACTTTTATGAAAGAAAGAGGAGAAACTGACCGTTTGGAAGGCACGGTACTTGGACAGGGGGCAACTAGAGATGGAGATACCATTGCTTCTTTGCCTTCAGGATATCCCCAAACATACAACTATAAAGCATACACACCTACTAACGAAGTTACTGATGGAAGAACAGGATATGGAGACGGAAACAATGTTCGTATGCTTCGTTATGCCGATGTATTGTTGATGCAAGCAGAAGCTAAGATTATGCTCGGACAAAGTGGAGATGATGAGATTAATGAGGTTCGCTCTCGCTCGAATATGACTAGCATATCAGGAGCTACTATTGATGATTTACTAGATGAACGCTTGGCAGAGTTTGCCGGAGAATGGGGATTCCGATTCTGGGATTTGGTGCGCAATGATAAAGCAGTAGAAAAATTGGGTGGAAAAGGATATAAAAAGGGTGAACATGAGTACCTCCCTATTCCTCAAACCCAAATTGATCTTAACCCCTTACTCATACAAGAACCTATTGATTATATACCCGAAGATTAATCAGATATGATCAACATACAGACCTTGACAATCGATTAATACGATTGTCAAGGTCTGTTTAAGAACAACAAACACAATTGATTTATGAAAGAATTAAAGACATTATTGCTATTACTGTTTTGCTTTTTCTCACTACTAGGTTGTCAAGATGCATCAAAGTCAGATAGTTTAAACCGCGAATTTGTATTGTCGAAAGAAGACAGTATACTGCTTGATAAACTACAAAAACAAACCTTCGAATACTTTTGGAGTGGAGCTTTGCCAAACTCTGGACTGGCAGCTGAGAGAATACATGTCGATGGAATCTATCCTCAAAATGATCAAAACATTGTGACTACAGGAGGAAGTGGTTTTGGTTTGATGGCTATTCTTGTGGGTCTCGAACATGGCTGGATAACTAAAGACGAAGCCCTAGGTAGATACGAAAAGATACTTTGCTTTTTGGAAAATGCAGATCGTTTTCATGGAGCTTGGGCACATTGGATGTATGATGAAACAGGAAAAGCAAAGCCTTTCGGGGAGAAAGATAATGGAGGTGATTTAGTAGAAACAGCTTTCCTTATGCAAGGATTACTTACGGTTGCAGAATATTACAGAGGTGGTTCTGAATCCGAGTTATCGATAGTGAATAGGATACAAAAGTTATATGAAGATGTTGATTGGCATTGGTATACACAAGGAGGACAAAATGTATTGTATTGGCATTGGTCACCAGAATACGCATGGGGCATGAACTTTCCTGTTCATGGATACAACGAATGTTTAATTATGTATGTTTTGGCCGCCTCTTCACCTACACATTCAATTAGTAAGGAAGTATATGATGAAGGATGGGCAAGAGGTGGAGCTATAGTTTCAAATGATAAGTTCTATGGACTGCCTACGATATTGAAATTTAATGGAGGGAAATCAGCTCCTCTTTTTTGGGCGCATTATTCTTATTTAGGATTAGACCCGAGAAACCTATCCGATGCGTATGCAAATTATTGGAAGTTAAATAGAAATCAAGCTTATAGTGACTACTTGTATTGCGTGGATAACCCCCAAAGATACAAAGGATATAGTGAAAAGTGTTGGGGGCTTACAGCAAGTTATACCATGGATGGATATACTGCGCATTCGCCCCGAAATGATAGAGGAGTTATTTCACCAACAGCTGCACTTTCATCGATGCCTTATATGCCAAAAGAAACAATGGCATTCATTCGTTTTTTATACAATGAACATCCGGAGTATATAGGTAAATATGGACCCTATGATGCTTTTAGTATGGAGAATAATTGGTTGGCTAAAAGCTACCTAGCCATAGATCAGGGGCCTATCCCGGTAATGATTGAGAATTATCGTTCGGGTTTATTGTGGAATTTATTCATGAAAAATAAAGACGTTCAAAGAGGCTTGAAAAAATTGGGATACACTACGAAAAGTAGAATTTGAAAAAAATAAAATGATTAAAAATTTAACCATAATACTGATACTACTTTGTAGTGTCGTGTCGTGTACTTCTTCTGATAAGAGGAATGATAATATTATAGAATGGAAAAGTTATAGCGGTGATCCCATTATAGAACATAAAGTGGATTCTGTTTTATCGTTAATGACATTAGACGAGAAGATTGGACAATTAAACCAATATTCAGGAAATTTTGCAGCAACCGGAGAGGTGAGTGAAAATCAATCGGGAGAGTATCTGAAAAAAGGTATGATTGGGAGTACCTTTAACGTTTTTGGTGCAAAACACTTACGAATGTTACAAGAACAAACATTAAAATATTCTCGATTAAAAATCCCGATGCTTTTTGCTGCAGATGTAATCCATGGATTTGAAACAACATTTCCGGTTCCCCTAGCAGAAGCTTGCTCTTGGGATTTAAATTTAATGGAGAAAACAGCAAGAGTAGCAGCAGTAGAAGCAACATCTGCAGGTATTGCATGGAACTTTGCTCCGATGGTGGATATTGCTCGAGATCCACGATGGGGACGAGTAATGGAAGGAGCTGGAGAGGATGTATATTTGGCATCATTGATTGCTAAGGCTCGTGTGAAAGGTTTTCAAGGTATCAATTCGTATAAAGATTTCACTAAACCAAATACGATGATGGCATGCACGAAGCATTTTGTCGCTTACGGAGCTGTTCAAGCAGGTAGAGATTACAATACAGTTGATATCTCAGATAGAACTCTGCGAGAAACTTATTTACCGCCGTTTAAAGCAACGGTAGATGAAGGAGTAGCTTCTTTTATGACTGCGTTTAATGATCTGAATGGAGTTCCTTGTACGGGGAATAAATATTTGTTCTCTGATGTTCTACGGGGGGAATGGAACTTTAAGGGAATGGTAGTCACTGACTACACTGCTATTATGGAAATGGTGGCTCACGGTTACGCTAAAGATTTAAAGGAGGCAGCTGAGAAATCAATGAATGCCGGCATTGATATGGATATGATCAGCGAAGCTTTCGTTTCTTATTTAAAAGAATTGGTAAAAGAAGATAAAGTGAAAGAAAGGCAAATAGATGTTGCCGTGTCACGAGTGCTCGAAATGAAATTTTTGCTTGGTCTTTTTGATGATCCTTATCGTTATTTTAGTGAAGAACGAGAGAAGAACAACATGGTAACAGATGAACATAAGTCTATAGCCCGCCAATCGGCTAGAGAGTCAATTGTTTTGCTTAAGAATAAAGATAATATCCTCCCGCTTAAGAAAAATGATGTAAAAAGATTAGCACTTATCGGACCATTTGTTGAGGAAAGAAAGAGTTTGAATGGAGAATGGGCAATAAAAGGTAATAGAGACCTTTCTGTCACACTTAAGGAAGGACTAGATAGTGTGTATCGCAATTCGAAAGTAAGATTTAGTTATACGCAAGGAACAACATTGCCTGTTATTGATAGTAAGACAGCTCGTGAATCAAAAGAGATAGTGCCCGATAAAAGCGGTTTCAGTCAGGCAATAGCTAATGCTCAGAATAGTGACGTGATAGTAGCCGCTATGGGTGAAGACTTTAACTGGTCGGGAGAAGCAGCTTGTAGAACAAACATTACATTACCCGGCAATCAAAGAGATTTACTAAAAGCGTTGAAAAAAACGGGTAAACCAATTGTTTTAATTGTATTCAATGGGCGTCCGTTAGATTTATCTTGGGAGGCTGAAAATGTTGATGCAATTGTAGAAGCTTGGTATCCGGGAATGATGGCAGGGTTAGCTGTTGCCGATGTGTTGTCCGGAGATTATAATCCATCAGCTAAGTTGGTTATGACTTTTCCCCGAAATGTAGGGCAAATACCTATATTTTATAATATGAAAAGTACCGGGCGACCATTTGATAAAAAGCACCCCTCAGATTATCATTCCAGTTATATCGACGTGGATAATTCACCACTATACCCATTCGGATACGGTTTGAGTTACACTTCGTTTGAATACTCAAACCCTAGGATTAGTACTAACGTGATGCATAGAGATGGCTCGGTGAAGGTTTCAATAGACGTGAAGAATACAGGACATTACAATGGCGAGGAAATTGTACAACTATATATTCACGATAAATCTGCTTCGGTAACTCGCCCGGTAAAAGAGCTTAAAGACTTCAAGAAAATTCATTTAAAGAAAGGTGAAAGTAAGACTGTAGAATTTATAATTGATGAAGAAAAATTAAAAATGTATGATATCAATATGAATTGGCTTGCTGAAGCCGGCAGTTTTGATGTGTGGATTGCTCGAAGTTCTGATGACGAATCAAACAAACTGTCGTTTGAGTTGACAGATTAATTTGAATAAGGCAGACTAAGATGAAAAGTTTTAAAAAAATATTGCTGTCCGTAGCTGTAATCTTTAGCGTATCGATAGCCCGTGCTCAAGAAGTAATCCCCCAAACCTATTGTAATCCGATAGACTTGGATTATACCTATATGGTGTATAATTCTAGTCGGAATATTTCTTATCGTTCGGGTGCTGATCCTGCAGTTGTGGAATTTCGAGGAGAATATTACATGTTTGTAACACGTTCTTTCGGCTATTGGCACTCTACTGATTTGATACATTGGAATTTCATAAAACCTGTACAATGGTTTTTCGAGGGTTGCAATGCTCCAACAGCTTTTAACTATAAAGATTCATTGCTTTATTTTGCCGGAAATCCTGCCGGTTATGGAAGTATTCTACATACTGATAATCCTAAAAGTGGGAAATGGACACCAGCAGCATCTATTACCAATGATATTCAAGATTCAGAGCTTTTTATCGATGACAATGGCAAAACATATCTTTATTGGGGATCTTCTAATGTGTATCCCATACGTGTGAAGATGCTCAATAAAGACGATCGTATGTTGGAAATTGGAGTTCAAAAAGATCTTATAAACTTGAAGGAATATGAACACGGCTGGGAAAGATTTGGGGAGAATAATTTTCATCCTACACTTAAAGAAGGATATATAGAGGGAGCGTCAATGACCAAACACAATGGAAAGTATTACTTACAATATGCAGCTCCCGGTACACAATTCAATGTTTATGCCGATGGAGTGTATGTTGGAGATACTCCTCTCGGTCCGTTCAAATATATGAAGAGTAATCCGATGAGCTTTAAACCCGGAGGATTTACAAACGGTGCCGGGCACGGAAGTACTGTGAGACAAGTCAACGGACAATATTGGCATTTTTCAACAATGGCATTAGCTTCAAATGCACATTGGGAGCGTCGTCTGTGTATGTTTCCGGTCTATTTTGATGAGGAAGATTTGATGTATTCGAATACTGACTATGGAGATTATCCCCGATATTCTTCGAATCATCCAACTAAGGCCGGGCAGCCTTGTGGTTGGATGTTATTATCATATAAAGGGAAGGCAACGGTATCTTCGTCGAGAATACAAGTTATTAAGAGTACATCAACTGATGGTGAATATGACATTAGGGAAATACCTTTGATGAAAAATGCAGCCGATGAGATGATGTCAAGTGTATTAACAGATGAAAACCCTAAATCATTTTGGGTTGCCGATGCCAATGACGCTAAACAATGGGTAAAGATAGAAATGAAGTACCCCGGTATGATATATGCTATTCAATTGAATTTTCATGACTATGAATCAGGCATCTATACCCGAGTTAACGGGCTACATCACAGATATAGCATTGAGGTATCAGAGGATGGTAAAACATGGACAACCATTATCGATAAACGTAAAAGCTATAAAGATACGCCTAACGCCTATCTTCCCCTTAACAAACCGGTAAGAGCTAAATATATACGATATCATAATGTTGGTGTGCCGGGTGCGAATTTGGCATTGTCTGAAATCCGCGTGTTCGGAATAGGAAGTGGGAAGAAACCGGCAAAAGTAAATGGATTCAAAGTATTAAGACAAAATGATAGAAGAGATATTGATTTCTCTTGGAATGCTGTAAAAGGAGCTCAAGGATACAATATTCGTTGGGGCATTGCACCGAATAAGCTGTATCATTCATGGCTGATATATGATAAAACTGCACACTTTATGCGATGCTTAGATAGAGATACCAAATACTATTTTTCCATTGAAGCATTCAGCGAAAACGGAATTTCAGAACCGACTCCTATTATAGAAGTAAAATGATAAAACAAAAGATACAAAATGAAGAATAAGAAATTCTTGAAATCTCTAGCCCTATTATCAATCTTTACCCTCTCCGTTTTTAACAGTTGGGCAGAGGAATATGAGAAGATGATATACAACACAATAGAACTCTCAACATATGAATATGCAGATAATCTGAAATTAGATTTCTTTTCAGCCAAGAGAGCAGAAAAAAAAGACAGACCATTGATAATCGTTATGCATGGAGGTGGTTTTCAAGGGGGAGATAAGGCAAGCACTGCAGAAGTCAAATTTTGTCGAGAAATGGCAAGAAGAGGATTCGCTATGGCGTCTATGAACTACCGGTTAATCAGAGCCGGTAAAGGCTTTGATTGTAATACTTCATATGAAGACAAATTGGAAACATTTAGAGAAGCCACTAAAGATTTATTATCGGCAACGAATTTTTTAATCGAAAAATCAGCTAAACTAAAATTTGACACAACTAGAATTATTTTACTGGGAAGTAGTGCCGGAGCAGAAGCAGTACTGAATACTGTTTATATGAAAGGATCTGATGTATTCGAGGGTATAAACTATGGTAAGGCAAAGTTTGCCGGAGTGATATCATTAGCCGGGGCTATAATTAACATGGATGAATTTGATGATAATGTCATCCCAACGATAGCCATACATGGTGAGAAAGATGATTTAGTGCCCTATGGTAAGGCTCCTCATCACTTTTGCAGCGAGAATACTCCGGGATACTTTATTCTTTATGGAGCAGAGCCTATAACTAACCGATTAAAAGAAAAAGGACTATCATACATGCTTTTGCACGACCCGAGGGGTAATCATGGTTGGTCGAATTGGGGATACAACTATGCTCAAGATATAGCTAATTTCATAAACAAGGCAATAATTAAGGGAGAAAAAGTTCAGATTGATAAAGAAATTATCAAACGAGATTAGTTTCTACGAATCAACACAGTACTTGGGGGCTTTACGATTTGACACCATCTTATAAAACCAACAAGGAGTGCCCAACAAATGACACTCCTTGTGAGTTATGTGGCTAATCTACCGATGTATCTTCAAATATATTTTCCCATGTGTTTGCTGTGCCAGATGGTGATCCTTCAGGATTTTGAACTACCTCTATATTATCTCCCGTATATCCATCTATACCATTAGCGATAATTTTGAAGTCCTGATCATCATTAACACGAACTATTAATTTTCCTTCTAATTTGAGAGATCCGTTAATTACTAATTTACTCTCTCTTCGGTCGAAAACATCTATAACTACATTATCACCCAATGTTAGGTTATTGCCAAAGGTAGCGATGCTATGCATAAATTCTATCTCATAATTTTCACCAATATTTGATGCACTTTTCACATTAACAGATGAACTAACATATATTTTTGCAACGCTATATCCCAATCCTGTTGAGGGGGAGGCCTCAAAACTATCTGCATTTTTCGCAACAAGTGCTCCATTTATTTCTCCTACTGCTGAAACAGCACCACCATCTATGACTAAGTCCTCATCCACAACACTTTCATATCCCATAAATAAAGAAGCACCTGATCCAACATTTACACTGCCGAGATTACCTGACCAGTCACTATTAAAATAAGATTTGCTCTCTAGCTCAAGATGTTTAGCCGTGAATCCCAACTCTGCATAAGTAACACTATTCTCTTTCGCCGTAAAGATATTAACATTGGTTAATGCATCGATTTCGACACATTTATTGGCTGGTGTTTCGTAATTGAGATTTGGAGCATAAATAATACCAACATAGTGATTTGTGAAATAGTCAAAGATAGTCTCTGCATCACTAGGCATGTCATTTCCCGGAATAACTTGATTTTCGCTTGTAGGATCCCACTCTAATTCATATGTTGGAATTCCGTAATTATCATGAGCATACATCATTACAGTAGTTCCCTCTTCACCATTAGCCACAAATAAAAGTTTGGCATCAATTTCTCCTTCAGTAGCAGGACCGATAAGATTAATATTAGTTGTGCATATATCATTTGGAGACCCATCAAGATAGATGCCTCCTTTACAAGGGAAGCCGTCTGTGGCAGGTTTTTTTGGCATATGATGTATCATGACACCGTTTGACCCTTCGGCGATAGCTATAAGCGAATCACTAAGTGACGTGGCTTGATTGGCTTGCTCATCTATGGAGTTGAAATTGGAATTATTTTTTACGATAGGTATAGTAGAAATGGTAGAACTTAAATCCTCAGAGAAGACTTGAACCCCGTTTTTCCCAAGAGGAATTAATGGATATTTTCCTTGATGAAACCCTATAAGGCGTTGAGCTCCAGGATTTTCTGATTCATCCATATCTACCGGCTGTGATGCCCCAAGGTATTTCGTTACATTATCTCCGGTTAAGTAATATAAACTGCCATTGTCGTTTATGCCTACTGATCTTCCGTCTGTGATAGACTCACTGGTTAATACGGAAAAATCTGTAGTATTATAGATTACAGCATATCCATCATCACCGGAAATTACAGCGAGCTTATCCCCTTTACAAGCTGCGTTTTTGGCCACATGGCCGGGCATATCAACAAGTTTATAGCTTAGTTTAGAGGATCCGGAATTCAGCTTGTCGGTATCTATGGCTAGGAATACCGCATTAGACGAGATTGGATTCAGTTTGTGAACTTTGTTCCATTCATCCATATTTGCTGCTCCCGTAGCATACAAAGTACTTCCTGTATCATCAAGGGTGAGCCCAAATAAATCGATATTTTCGAAATGATATGTTGTAACAACTTTTACTGAAAGGTAAGGTGAATCTGTAGAAGGAACCAGCTTCAATACGTCAATATATCCATTGAAAGATGATGTTTCACTATTTCCTTCAGAATCTAAATCTCCATCATTGCTACTGTCTTTGGTTCCATATGCAATGTAGAAATAATCTTTTAGAATGCCCTTGTTACATACAATGGCGTTGGCTTGTTGAGTCTCTCCGGCATTAATACCGGAGCGAATAGAGCTGACATACTTAAATGGAACTGTCAATGGCGGAACAAAGCTACTGCTTCCTTCTTCGGCATGTTTAATTTTATTCGAACCGGATTCGTTAGTAACATATTCGCCACTTGTAGAGTCATCAACACGATCGCCCCCATTTTCGACAAGATCGGCAACCAGCCCATCTTTTACATTGTCATTTCCACTAGAGAGGTTGCTTGTTTCGTTATTACACGAATAGCCGACAGCTCCTAGAGCCATCAATGCTAAGATAAATTGCTTCTTCATACTTATGTCTGCAAAATAAGATTGGTTATATTAACTAAAAAAATTAATTAACTAATTCTTTAATTCTTTAATTCTGTATTTAGTTTCTTAATTTCTTTTAACCGAATGATTTGAACAATCTTGATGTCAGAGAATTCTCCTCCTTAGTAGTCTGGTTACTTCTTTCGCTTGAAAACAGATAGTAAGTGTTCTTAATTACTTAATTATGAATGATCTCGATTGAGTAGCTGAGTGGAGTTGAAGCGTATTTTCAGCATGCAGTACTTTGCCCCCTAGCATCTAAAACGTGTCCTACCATTACTAGGCTTTATTATCCGAGTTGTATCGAAAGATAAGTTTTGAGCAAGCTGCCATAAGATATGAAGATTAAGGGCGTGAAGGTCGTATTGTAATCTATTCTCCTTTGCGATGAATAGATAAGACCGCTTTTTAGTTAAAAGTACAAAGCTATGTTCAAAGAGCTTGAGGCTATAGATAAACAGTGGGCTAGGTACTTAGTCTAGTCATTACACAATCTTTGCAGAAGCAAGAATGAGCTTAAGTTATTTAAGAACAAAGAGCACCCTTTGGGCGCTTTTCTAGGTACTATTTACAATCTCATGAAGAAGTAAGAGAGATTGTCGTGCCATCTTTTCGCGATTAGCTTATTTTTTAGTGCGTAGTGTCGGTAAAAATATTATCCCATGTATCAGCAACGTCGCTACTGCCATCAATATCCTTAGCCGGTTTTACATTAATAAGAGAAGGATCCCAGATGAGACCGTCGGCAGTGATTTTTAGGTTTTGATTATTATCGGTAAAATGATCAATCCCCCTTTTAAGTTTAAGGCTCCGTTAATCTTGATTACATTGTACTTATGATTAAATATTTTAACTCCGTCACCAAGTGTGATACCGTTATCTACAGTGAGTGTGGCACTCGTAGTATTGCTACCCATTATTAACGGATATTGTTCCCCGATTTGCGCGCCATTTGATATGTGCGTATCATATGCTATGCTTATAAAAGCTGAATTTCCATGATAATAACTTGCTCCGGCATCTCCGACAATGAAATCCGCATATTTATCAGCAATTAGAGTCCCCTCTATTTTTAGTCTAAGCCCATCGTAATTGTTAAAATTACCTCCATGTATATTTACATTTCCAGTTATTGAACCACCTATATTAGCACCTCCTCCGGGAGCAATATTTACATTCCCGTTTACTTTAGCAGATCGACTTATGAAAAGGGACTTTTCTTTAATGTCCACATTATTAGATTCACTTTCATCCATGGTGAAGTGGCTGTTTTCTTGCGCTGTTAATATATCGGCAGTTATTCTGCCGGAGAAATATACATATTCGTTTGATAACTCAATTCCGGAGCATATATCGTTCCGCCATATAATTTTTACCTAAATAATCAGATCCACCGGGAATAGTTTGAATTTTAGAATCTGCATCCCATTCTAATTCGTAAGAAGGTGTGTAACTGCTTCGAGGATGCCTATACCCCATCACTACCGTCCCGTTTGTTCCGTCGGCTACGAATAGGTTAGCGAAATGTCTGTCGTATGCCATATAATCTTCTCCTACGAAAATGTCATTAGGAGAATCCTCAAATACAATGCCTCCTGCACATGGAAACTCTCCTGAACTCAAATCTTTTACGTAGTGGAACATAACTCCGTTTGACCCTTCGTCAATAGCTATGACTTGATCGTCAAGCATAATGGCTTGATTAGCTTGCTCATTTTTGCTATTACTGTTGTTATTATTTTTAACGTTAGGAATGCTAAATCCCTCGGAGCTTAAATCTTCGGGAAAAATTTGTGTCCCATTTTTTCCAAGCGGAACAAGCGGATATTTTCCTTGATAGAATCCGATTAATCTCTGAGCCCCCGGGTTCAATATGTTGTCCATTTTTACCGGTTGCTTACTTCCGCCTTGTAGAGTTACTCCTTCTCTATCAAGAAGATATAGCTTATCTCCGCGTTTATGGCTACTGATCTACCATCAGCCACAGAAACTCCTTTTACAGTTGAATAATATCGCCTTCATCGTAAACTGCAGCCACTCCATCATCTCCGGAAACAACAGCTACTTTCCCACCTTTTGCGACTACATCTTTGCTGACACGTCCGGGCACATCAATGAGGCTATAAGCTACTGAAGAAGATGTATTTGTATTCAAATCAGCTGTGTTAATAACTAAGAGCACAGCGTTCGAAGATATTGGATCTTCCTCGTGTATTGCGTTCCATGCATCCATATTTGCAGCTCCTGCAACATAAAGCTTATCTCCGCCGTCATTAACTGCCATGCCATATAAGTCGATATTCTCAAAATGATATGTAGCAACCTGTTGAGCTTTACTGAAAATGTATAGGAGAATATAGATTGATAGCTAATGTGTTATATTTCATATAATAGAGTCTTTTCAAAAATATTTTATCAATATGCGATATCGCTTCTGCTTAATAAGTAATGTTTAAGACAATAATGAAGCACTTTTTAAAAAAGAAGCTAAATGGCATAATGAATATTGCTGATGTTCTTATGTTCAATTGAAAAGGTTGTTTGTGTTTTCTCGCCATCCGGATAAGTTGAACTATATGATCGAATTTGTAGGATATTAAGTGAATCTGCGGTATTTTTATTTCATATGGAATTACATAAGAACATAACTCATTATCTCCAATATTATCGGTTTGTGTCCGTTTTTAGGTGAGATGAATGTTTACTTAAGCATCAAATCATTGAGTAATTGCAAATAAATAAGGAAAGCTTCTTCAATCTCTGATTTTAGAATGTATTCATCGGCAGTATGCGAACGTGAGCTGTTGCCGGGTCCGATCTTAACAGAAGTGAATGGCATTAGGGCTTGATCAGACATGGTAGGCGAGCCGTAGATTTCACGTTTTAAAGCCAAGCCGCGCAAAACGATAGGATGATTTTTAGCTATATATGATGAATTTAATCGGGTAGAACGTGCTTTTACTTCGCAACTTACCAAACCTTTAATAATTTCTAATGCTTCGGGATTCTTATAATATTCATTGGTGCGCACATCAACCACAAAATGACAAACATCAGGTACCACGTTATGTTGATAGCCGGCTTCTATTTGAGTAACGCTCATTTTTACGGAGCCAAGAAATTCCGACACTTTCTCAAACTCATAATTTCGCAATATATTAATATCATCTAAAGCCTTATAGAGTGCATTGACACCTTCGTTTCGGGCTGCATGTCCCGCTTTGCCTACAGCTTTGCAATCGAGCACCATTAATCCCTTTTCGGCAACAGCCAAATGCATTTGGGTAGGCTCGCCCACAATGGCTAAGTCTATTTCTCCTAGAGAGCTTAAGATACGGGTTATGCCATTATCACCCGATACTTCTTCTTCTGCCGAAGCAACATATATCAAGTTAAAAGGCAGCTTCTCCTGCTCGTAAAAATGTATGAATACGGCCAAGAGTGTAACAACCGATGCTCCGGCATCATTACTGCCCAATCCCGTCAGCTTATCTCCTTCTATAACGGCTTTGAAGGGAGGATATGTCCAATTTTCAGCAGCTTTTACCGTATCGATATGAGAATTAAGCAAAATAGTAGGTTTTGTTTTATCCCAAAATTTATTCCTGAGAATGGTGTTTTGCTCAATAGCTTCATAAGGAATATTTCTACCTTGAACGAATTGCCGAATTAGTCGGGCAACATTAGTTTCGTTTCTACTTAATGATGGTGTTTCAATCATTTGGCACAATAAATCGATATATTCCTTCATGTTGTTGTTTTTGTTGAATAAGACAAAGTTAATCATTTGAACAACTCAGTAAAACAAGTTATCTTTATCCCGAGTTAAAAATGGAGGCATATGAGAATAGCTATAATTGGTCCGGCACATCCTTACCGTGGTGGTATTGCCACATATAATGAACGATTAGCACAAGAATTTCAGTTAGATGAGCATGAGGTTGAATTGATTACTTTTACACTTCAATATCCTCGTTTTTTTTTCCCGGGAGAAACCCAATATACTGATGCTCCGAAGCCTAAAGGGCTGAAAGTAGAACGACTGATTAATTCGGTTAACCCTTTTAATTGGCTAAAGGTGGGAAAAATACTCCGACATGCTCGATATGATGTGATTATTGTGCGTTATTGGCTCCCACTGATGTCGCCGGCATTAGGAACGATATTGCGTTGTGTAAAAAAGAATAAACACACCAAAATTGTAGCTTTAGTAGATAATATGATACCTCATGAAAGACGAATGGGAGATAGAATGTTATCTAAATATTTTGTAAACGCAGTTGATGCTTTTATGGCAATGAGTCAATCGGTTGCCGATGATATTGCTTCTTTTGATGCAGCAAAACCGCGAGATGTATCTCCCCACCCCCTATTTGATAATTATGGAAAACCGGTAAGTAAAAAAGATGCTTTGGAGTACCTTAATCTCGACCCTGACTATCACTATATACTCTCCTTTGGGCTTATTCGAGATTATAAAGGACTTGACTTGCTGTATAAAGCAATGAGTGATGTGCGTTTTACGCGCCGAAATATTAAGCTGATAGTGGCGGGGGAATACTATTCAGATAAAGAAAAATACCAGCGCATGGTTAAAAAACTGGATATTGAGGAACGCGTTTTACAACACACTTTTTTTATTCCCGATGAAAAGGTGAGATACTATTTTTGTGCCTCCGATTTAGTTGTACAACCCTATAAAAGTGCAACCCAAAGCGGGGTGACACAAGTGGCTTATCACTTCAACAAACCAATGATAGTTACTAATGTAGGCGGATTGAAAGAATTGTGCCCGGATGGGAAGGTAGGTTATGTTTGTCCGGTTGATGCTACCTCTATTGCCGATAGTATTTTGCGTTTTTTTGATGAACATCGATTAGAAGAATTTACCGCCAACATTAACGAAGAGAAGAAAAAGTTTGCATGGAGAATCATGACTAAAAAGCTATTGGCTTTAGCATCTAAAATCTCTGCCTAATGAAGGTCTAGGCTCACAAAATTCTGCTTAAACACAATACACTGATGCGCGCATTGCATTGGGGCAGTATGGTGTAAGTGCATGATTTAATGGTAGCCCCTGTTGTGATTACATCGTCAATCAGTATAATATGTTTGTCTTGAAATAACTGTGGATTTACACAGTGAAAAACACCCTTCATATTTTCTTGTCGCTCCTCAAAATCCATCTTAGTTTGGGTTTGCGTGTTTACACGACGAATAAGATTACTATCGTTAAATGCAACACTTGTATATTCAGCAACCCCTTTAGCCAAATAAGCACTTTGGTTGTACCCCCGCTTTTTTTCTTTTTTAGGATGAAGAGGAATGGGACAAATGTAGTCAGCATCGGCTAAGATTTTATGTTGTGTGATTAATCTGCCGAACATATTGCCAAAAAAGATCCCCACCTGAGGCTGATTATGATATTTTAGGGCATGAAGTATGTGGTGGTATTTACTTGCCGATTCATAAGCTAATAAAGCTGCTGCAGACTCAACCGGAATTAATTCTTCGAGCGTATCTTTAAGATTATTCTGAGGTATTTCCCAATCGTTAGATATTGGCAGCCGGCTCATGCAGCCAATGCATAGATACTTTTCTTCAACTAATAGTTTACGATGGCAGCATAAGCAACCTCTAGGTATCAGTAGATCAAGAAAATTATTCAGATGTGTCTTAAAATCGAATATCATGGGCTGAATCTTTCCACTAAGATAGTATTTCATCGTTTTAAACGTTAAACTATTTGTATATTTGTTGCACAATTGTGAAAAACAATAACTCAAGGTAATTCAATAAAATAAACGCCTGATGAAGCCAATAAAAATTCTTTTAGCTATTTTAATCTTAGCAGCTGTTCCCCATATGAGCTTTGCACAAGAAGCAGCCGAGGCAGCAAAATCTACATCTAATATCTTATTAAGTCACGAGCCCGGTTCACTTAGCTTTGTAAGTTTA
This sequence comes from Mangrovibacterium sp., assembly GCA_047975205.1. Classification (GTDB taxonomy): domain Bacteria; phylum Bacteroidota; class Bacteroidia; order Bacteroidales; family Prolixibacteraceae; genus JBKEDC01. Next base: position 179,969 of record JBKEDC010000019.1, read on the forward strand.
TTACGAGGCCTTTTGGGCATGTTAGTACTTATCGGCATTGCTTGGCTGTTTTCGAAAGATAGGAAAAATGTTAATTGGCGAACAGTTGGAATCGGACTAAGTATTCAAATTATACTTGCGGTTAGTGTTTTGTATGTTCCTTTTGTGAGAAGCGGTTTCGAATTCTTCGGGATGATTTTTGTGAAGGTGCTAGATTTCACCCGAGCGGGCAGTCAGTTCCTTTTTGGATCGCTACTCGATACCGATAAGTTTGGCAGCATCTTTGCTTTCCAAGTATTGCCCACCATTGTGTTCTTTTCGGCACTTACTAGCCTGTTATTCTATTGGGGAATTATCCAAAAAGTGGTTTGGTGTATGGCATGGGTGTTCTCTCGCTTAATGAACCTTTCAGGGGCTGAATCCTTGTCGGTTGCAGGGAATATTTTTTTGGGTCAAACCGAATCTCCGCTCATGATTAAGGCCTATATCTCTAAAATGAATGCTTCGGAACTCATGTTAGTCATGTCAGGTGGTATGGCCACCTTAGCCGGAGGTGTTTTGGCTGCTTATATCGATATGCTGGGTGGGAACGATCCTGTTCTTCGCCTAGAGTTTGCAAAGCACTTGCTTATTGCATCGGTCATGGCTGCACCTGCTGCCGTAGTTTTTTCTAAAATATTGGTTCCGAACACCGAGAAAGTAAATACCGATGTAGAAGTAAGCAAAGAGCGAATTGGAGCAAATGAGTTAGATGCGGTTTCAAATGGAACGACAGAGGGGGTGAAATTAGCAGTGAATGTTGCCGGTATGCTATTGGCTTTTATCGCATTAATTGCTATGTTTAATTATATTTTGGGATTTATTGGCGGACATATCGGGTTGAATGCATGGATTGCCGACGTTACAAATGGACAATTCGATAGTTTTTCATTACAATTTATCTTAGGCTATTTGTTTGCACCCATTATGTGGCTTATTGGTGTTTGTCCGCAAGATATGGCTCTTGTAGGAAGACTGATGGGAGAAAAATTGATTCTTACAGAGTTTATCGGATATATCAGCTTGTCGGACTTGAAAACAGTTGGGGCATTTGTAGAATACAAATCGGTAATCATGTCAACTTATATTCTGTGTGGCTTTGCCAATATCGCTTCAATTGGTATTCAAATTGGAGGAATAGGATCTTTGGCACCTAACAAACGCAGTCAACTTTCTAAATATGGTCCGTTAGCCTTATTGGCAGGAACTTTAGCATCATTGATGTCGGCAACTATCATCGGTATGGTTTACAGTTAGATTAACATGAATAATTTACAGCTTTTTCTGCAAGAAGGACGAGTAGAAGCCGGCTGCGATGAAGCCGGTAGGGGCTGTTTAGCCGGACCTGTAGTGGCGGCAGCAGTTATCTTGCCTCCTAATTTTCAAAACGACTTACTAAACGACTCTAAGAAACTCAGCGAAAAGCAGCGTTATGCACTCCGCCCTTTGATTGAACAAGTGGCTTTGGCATATGCTGTGGGAGTGGTAAGTCATATCGAGATTGACAAGATAAACATACTGAATGCATCTTTCCTCGCCATGCACAGGGCTGTCGATGGGTTGCGAATAATTCCGGAACATCTATTAATAGATGGCAATCGCTTTAATCCTTATCCTAATATTTCGCACACAACGATAATAAAAGGAGATGGAAAGTTCTTGCCTATTGCAGCAGCCTCCATCTTGGCAAAATGTTACCGCGATGACCTTATGATTGAACTTGCCGGAGAGTTTCCAATGTATGATTGGGAGAAGAATAAGGGATATCCTACGAAGAAACACCGAGCAGCCATTGGACAGTTCGGTTCGTGTAAATATCACCGAATGACTTTCCAACTCACTGAAAGACAATTGAAAATAGATTTATAGCCCCTATTCCTGTTTCAGTAATGAGGTGAAAAACTATAAATCCATCGAATCCTCTATAAAGAATGACGATAACTATCGATATTTCCTCCTTTTCTCAGAATAGAAACACTACAAAAAGAATAAAATGAACCCATTCAATGATGAATATTTTATGAAACAAGCCTTTCAGGAGGCTTTATTGGCTTATGATAAGGGTGAAATACCGGTAGGGGTAGTAGTTACTGCAAATGGTAGAATAATAGCTAGATCTCATAATCTTACCGAGGCTTTAAATGATGTGACTGCTCATGCTGAGATGCAAGCAATAACTGCAGCAGCTAATCGGTTGGGAGGAAAATATCTAAAAGATTGTGCGCTGTATGTTACTTTAGAACCTTGTGTTATGTGTGCCGGAGCTCTAGCTTGGTCGCAAATATCTAAGCTGGTATATGGAGCATCAGATGAAAAACGGGGGTTCAGTCAATTAGCTCCTCATGCATTACATCCGAAAACAGAAGTAATATCGGGCATCATGTCTGATGATTGTGCAGACCTTATGCAATCATTCTTTAAAGAAAGACGATAGCATAAATAAAGCCAACCTTAATAGGGCTGGCTTTATTTATGATCGGATTATTCAACTAAAATATCAAACCGATTAATTTTACTTTTCTTCGGAAAGGACGAGTTTTCTTTTTCAAATCTTTTTTGAACTTTTTGATTGGTCCTTTTTTACCCTTGAAAATCTTTTTATATTTCTTTTGGGTTTCTTTTTTCAACTTCTTAAGGCTTTTTCTCTTTTCATGTTTAGAGTCATTACCATTAATAATTTTGAATGCACCATTAACTAAACTACTGTTAGCGTCTTTTACTTCTTGAGATTCTTGGCTGTTTAATCCGTAATCGCTACCATTAAAATTATTTACAACTCCGATGATGTCTTTTGAAGTTGAAATAACTCCGGCACTGGCAGTTGTGTTGTTAAGTAAGCAAATTCCGAATAGCAATGCTAGGCTCAATAATACCTTTTTCATAAATTCTAACTTTTTAATATTGATGTAATATATAGTTTTGATGTACAAATGAAGTGATTTGTTTCTAATTATCCCTTATTTTAATGATATAATTTTGCAATCATCTATTAATTTTGCAGTTACATTAACATTCCGGCAAATTCATGGCAATTTGAATCTTTATGGTTCTTTTAATCTAAAATCAATTACTTATGTCGCACGAACATCACCATCACACGCCCGATCATATGGGGAAAGCATTTGCCATAGGTATTGGCTTAAATGTACTCTTTGTTTTAGTAGAAATCGTTTTTGGTTTGATGGCAAACTCTTCAGCCTTACTCGCAGATGCAACACATAACTTTAGTGATGTGCTGAGCCTTGTTTTTGCTTGGCTTGCCTCCTTTTTGGCATCGCGTAAACCTCAAGGAAGATATACTTATGGTTGGCGGAAATCCACAATATTAGTATCTATATTGAATACCGTGTTGCTTTTTGCAGCTGTTGTTATTATAGCTCGTGAAGCGATGGAAAAGTTTATTCATCCGCAACCTATTGGAGGCACTCAAGTGATGATAGTTGCAGGAATAGGCGTGCTCATCAATGGTTTTACAGCTATGCTTTTTATGAAAGGGCAACAGCACGATCTGAATATCAAAGGAGCATTTCTCCATATGGCTGCCGATGCTGCTGTTTCCTTAGGAGTGGTGCTCTCCGGATTATTGATTAACGCTACAGGCAAACTTTGGATAGATCCGCTCACGAGTATACTTATTGTATTGGTTGTATTAATAAGCTCATGGAGATTATTTATTGATTCTATTAATTTAGCACTCGATGCTGTGCCTCGCAATATCAATATCAAAGAGGTTTATTGTTACTTAAAATCTTTAGATGGAGTTAATAGCGTGCACGACCTACACGTGTGGGGTATGAGCACTACTCAAGTTGCTTTAACGGCTCATTTATATATGCCCGGTGGACATACCTCTGACTTTATTTCTAATCTACAACATGAACTGTCTCACCGTTTTAATATTCGGCATTGCACGATACAGATTGAAGATAAAGAAATGGATTGCATCAATAATTCTTGTGAAAAAGGATAGCCTATCTGATGTATTAATATACTCAAACCGGAATTTGATATATGACCAAGCTCAGGCTTTACTTTAATTCATCTCAAAACCCCAATATGTGGGGATATATACTTCACCAATAAACAGTAAGTTTATATTGTTGATTGATTCTAATGTAATATTTTGTTAATTAATCCATTATAAATTATAAAAAACATTTAATGAAGAAATTTTTACTTGCCTTGGTTTTACTTAATAGCTATTTGTTGGGATATGCAGATAGTTCAATCAATAATAAGAAGCATATTGATACAATGCTGTTTGGCGATGTGTTAGATGACAGCGGTGAGCATATTCCATTCTCAACCATTACTGTAGTTGGAACAACTATCGGAACAATAGCCGATATAACAGGACATTTTAAATTAACCGGAGTACCTGAGGGTAAACATACCGTGCGCATATCAGCAGTGGGATTTGCTGCAAGCGAGTATGACGTTGATTTTAAGATTGGTAAGCAAAATACGATTCGAATTACTTTAATGGCCGACCAAATAGGTTTGGAGCAAGTGGTTGTGAGTGGAGATAGAAATGAAAAATCGCGGAGAGACGTAGCAACTATTGTAAATTCTATTGGTCCGAAGCTAATGGAAATCACACAAAGTACAACTCTTAGTGAGGGATTAAATTATACCCCGGGATTGCGCATGGAGAATGACTGCCAGAACTGTGGGTTCACTCAAGTCCGCATGAATGGCTTGGAAGGCCCGTATTCGCAGATTCTTATCAATAGCAGACCGGTGTTTAGTGGTTTAGCCGGTGTTTATGGGCTAGAACTCATCCCTGCCAACATGATCGACCGCATAGAGGTAGTAAGGGGCGGAGGCTCGGCTCTGTTCGGTGGAAATGCCATTGCAGGAACTATCAATTTGATAACCAAGGAGCCGGTGAACAATAGTTTTGCGATAAGCGGAACATTAAACGCATTAGGCAATGGCGCATCTGATAATAGTTTGAATCTGAATGCATCGGTGCTGAGTTCGGATTATCGCACAGGACTTACACTATATGGGTTTAAACGAAGTAGAGATGAATGGGATGCAAATAACGATGGATTCTCTGAATTATCAGAAATTGCAAACAATACTTTTGGTGCCAGCATCTTTCACCGGATGGGAAATAGATCTAAGATAGGAGTTGATTACTTCTATATTAACGAAGACAGAAGAGGTGGTAGTGATTTTGATAAAGTATTGCATGAAGCTGAGGTGGCAGAGGCTGTGGAGCACAATATCAACTCGATGAGTGCCACTTATGAGCAGTTTTTCCGTGATCATGATAAGCTAAGTGTGTATGCAGCAATGCAAACGGTGAATCGTGATTCGTATTATGGTGCAGACTATGATCCATCGGCGTATGGAAATACGAAAGACTTATCATATAATGCAGGCGTACAGTATCATCGTGATATTAAGCGTTTTTTCGGCACGAGCTCCGAGCTGTTATTGGGAGCTGAAACAACAGCATCTTCTTTAGAAGATACTAAAAAGGGTTATTATGATGTGGAAACAAATGAGCACCTAGATAATACGCAAATTGCCGATCAACAAGTATCTACTTATGGAGCATTCGTGCAAAACGAATGGATATGGAGTAAATTTAGATTGGGATTAGGTTTGCGCTATGAACATTATTTAGTGACAAATGCGCAAAGTGATGCCGATGACATCTCGGGAAATGTACTATCACCAAGAGCAACAGCTTTGTGGACTATTTCGCCTAAGTTTCAATTTCGTGCCAGCTATGCCAATGGTTACCGGGCTCCTCAAATATTTGATGAAGACTTGCACATTGAGACTTCAACGGCAAGACAAGTAACACATGTTAATGATCCTAACTTAACGCAAGAAACATCGAACAGTTATACTGCGTCAATCGATTATACAGATCAATTCGGTAAAATTATTACACAATTTTTAGTTGAAGGCTTCTACACTAAATTGAATGACCCATTTGTAAATGAATATGGCGAACCCGATGAAGACGGGAATGTTGTTTATACACGTAAGAACGCTGAAGATGGGGCAATAGTGAAAGGAGTAAATATAGAAGCAAATGCCTCATCAGGTAGCAAGCTATTGTTTCAGTTAGGATTGACATTACAGTCTAGCGAATATGAGAGTGCCCAAGAATTTGATGAAAAACGTTTTTTCCGTACTCCGAACACTTATGGTTATTTCACGGCATCATATTCTCCGATATCGCGTTTCACGGCTGCTGTAACCGCTAATTACACGGGAGAAATGCTTGTTCCCTATTTTGGAAATACCTTGGCAGATCCCGAAGTTGGAGAATTGCGTACCTCTTCCGCCTTTTTTGATATGGGCGCTAAATTGAGCTATAATTTCCGTTTAGGAGAAGATTTAAATATGCAATTATATACTGGCATGAAGAATATATTTAATTCCTTTCAAGATGATTTTGATTCGGGTGCCGATCGCGATCCGGGTTATATGTATGGGCCGCTTACTCCGCGAATGTTTTACTTTGGTATTAAGCTAGGGAATATTTTATAAGTTACAGCATGATAAATACTATGGGGATATGCCGAAGGTGTATCCCCATTCTTTTTGCAGAAGCATAATGATTCAATGCTTGGCATATCCATTATGGAGATGTGTATAAAAATACATTCTGATTTCATTGTTCTAAACAAAGTCAATATAAATACTCCTCTTTTGTGGCATCCACAATTGGTAATTAATGTTGAAAGCATTAATTCATACGATTCTTTACCGAGAAAAGGGTGAATTATAATAAATTTACTTCATATGCCCATGAGAATGAATAGAGCTAGAATGAATATACACTATTTGTAATACAGATTAATCACTACCCAATCAATTCTTTATAAATAAAATATATAAGTGATTTTATATTAATTAGTTACTTTTCATTTAAAATATTCTGCAAAGAATTGGTTTTTGGATTTAAATAGAATTGTATGTCTTTACATTCGTTAAAAATAGCTTTTTTGTCATAATTGTATCATTCTGATTGTGTTATTAAGTACATTTGTACGTGATTTGACATAGTATCCTTATCTAGATCAGTGAAAAATTGTATTTTAACGATTAATATCAATAATTATGAAAAGATTACCATTCTTAATCTTTGCTTTTTTGGTGGCCTTTGTTTCCTGCACAACCCAGCCTGCTTCGGCCCAAAGCAATGATTCCAAACCCGGAGAGGTAATTCCGGACAGGAGACCCGGTACTTTTAATGGAACGATTTCGGAGACTTACAAAGACTCTAAGTCGGATTTTCCTATTGAGCGAAAAGCTAAGAAAGATGCTCCCAACATTATTTTAATTTTGTTGGATGATGTTGGCTTTGGAGCTTCGTCTACTTTTGGAGGACCAATACCTACCCCAAATCTAGATACATTGGCAGATAATGGTTTGCGCTACAATCAATGGCACACTACAGCTCTTTGTTCCCCCACTAGATCAGCCTTATTAACGGGAAAGAACCATCATGAAGCTGGTTTTGGCGTAACTGCAGAGATATCTACCGGATTTCCGGGTTATAATTCTGTTATGCCTGATAATTCTGTTACTATCGGAGAAATTCTGAAAGACAATGGTTATAATACCGCATGGTTTGGTAAAAACCATAATACGCCCGACTATGAGACCTCGCAAGCCGGTCCGTTCACGCAATGGCCTACGGGTATGGGATTTGAATATTTTTATGGTTTTAATGGTGGAGACTGTAACCAATATGCTCCGCCACTGATAGAGAATACAAGACCCGTTTTACCTCCAACGAATGACCCTACGTATAGTTTGACTAAAGATTTGGCAGACCATGCGATTAGCTGGATTCGCAATCAAAAATCAACAGCTCCGAATAAACCATTCTTTGTTTACTTTGCGCCGGGAGCTACCCATGCACCTCACCAAGCTCCAAAAGAATGGATAGCTAAGTTTAAGGGTAAGTTTGACCAAGGTTGGAACAAGGTGAGTGAAAACACCTTCAAACGAATGAAAGCAGAAGGTATTATTCCTCAGAATGCCAAATACAATCCAATTCCGAAAGAAGTAGGCGTTTGGGATGAATTGACTGCTGATCAGAAAAAAGTATATGCCCGCATGATGGAAGCTTATGCTGCTTTTCTTTCTTATGCAGACTTTGAAGTTGGTAGAGTATTGGATGCTGTAGATAAATTAGGACAAAAAGATAATACTCTTGTTATGTATGCTGTGGGCGACAATGGCGCATCTGCTGAAGGAGGGTTTACAGGAACACTAAATGAAGTGGCAGCAGATCTTAACTTGTATCGTCCGGATGTAGTGAAAGATGCGCTAACTCGTATGGATGAGATTGGTTCAATACACACTTATAACTTGTATCCTGTAGGTTGGGCTATGGCGATGAATTCTCCATTGAAGTATGCAAAACGTATGGCTTCTCACTTCGGAGGAACTAGAAATGGATTAGTCATATCATGGCCAAAAGTGATTAAAGACAAGGGTGCTATTCGCTCACAGTTTACGCATTGTACTGATATTGTCCCAACGATTCTAGAAGCCTGTGGCATTCCTCAGCCTAAAGTAGTTAAAGGTGTGAAACAAACTCCGATGGCAGGAACCAGTATGGTTTATACTTTCAATAATCCTAATGCTCCGGAAACTCACACCACACAGTATTTTGAAATGGGTGGAAGTCGGGCTATTTATCATGATGGATGGATTGCAGCAACTACGCATGGGCTCACTCCATGGTCAGATGATCGATCACATGTAGTTCCTTTCGACCAAGATACTTGGGAGTTATATGATATCCGTAGCGACTTTACGGAACATGATGATATTTCGGCAAAGTATCCGGAAAAATTAAAGGAACTTAAGGCCTTATTCTTTAAAGAAGCTAAAGCTCATAATGCATTTCCTTTAGATGACCGATCAGCTGAACGGTGTAGTCCACAAGTAACCGGTCGCCCGGCAGGACCTGCGGAGGGTGTGAAACACTTTGTTTACTATCCAGGTATGATACGCTTACCTGAGGGAAGTGCGCCAAGCTTTAAAGACAGAAATTATCAGATTACAGCTGATGTTGTAGTGAAAGATGCTAAAACGCAAGGTATTATTATTACCCAAGGCGGACGCTTTGCCGGCTGGGCATTAATGATGGATGCAGGTAAGCCCAGATTCACATACAACTGGTTTCAAGAAGATATTACAACGATAGAAGGTAAAACGCTGACTCCCGGAGAGCATACCATTGTTCTTAATTTTGTTTACGATGGTGGAGGTCCGGGCAAAGGTGCAAGTATCAAGCTTTCTGTTGATGGAACTGAGGTTACTTCGGGAAGACTTAAACGCACTGTTCCTAATCGTTTCTCTGCAGATGAGACTTTAGATGTAGGTATGGATACAGGTACTCCTGTTGCCGAAGATTATCAGATACCATTTAAGTTTACAGGAAACTTAAAACAAGTGGTAGTTGATTTTTGATAAGAACAGTCTTAAACTATAAGAACCCAAAAAACTATCGAGAATATTTCTCGATGGTTTTTTTTTGGAAAATAGTTTCCCGAATTAACTTTAAACAAGTGTGGTTAGACTTATATTCTTATATCTGAGATTATGATACCTTCTAAGAGCATTGAGAAATTCCATTAGTAAATGCCCGTTTAGGGAATAAATTTCTCTCTTTGCGAAGTGGAGTGTAGCGAAACGAAGCAAAGAGAGAAAGCACAAAGGCTTTCTCTCACAGAATTAAATGCTTTCTTTGTCTTCGACTAAAAAGGTTAAAGATGGGACATTTAAGACTGGAACAAAGATATGCTAAGACCCTACAAAAAGCACGTTTTGTCTATAACGAGCGATAATGGAAGCGAATTTGCCAGACATAAACTTATCTCTCAAAAGCTTGATTGTGAGTTCTATTTTGCTCATCCTTATTCTTCATGGGAAAGAGGATTGAGTGAATATACAAATAAGC
>JBKEDC010000034.1:0-41457 GCA_047975205.1 Mangrovibacterium sp.
TCAGTGACTGTACAATCATTGGTGACCGAGGATATGTAGGAAAGAATGTACAGTTGGATTTGTTTGAAACATCTAAAATTGAATTGGCAATTCCATATCGTACAAATCAGAAAGATTACAATCCAGTATTAGAAACATTTGCAAGAGATAGAAAACGGATAGAAACGATATTTTCACAACTCTGTGACCTATTTATGATAACAATAAATTACTATAAAAAGACAGATGGATTATTCACTATAATAGTAAGCAAGATTAGTGCTTTTACTTGTTTTCAATTTTTAAACTATGAAAATAAAAAGCCGATTGGAAAAGTTAAATATGCGCTAATTTAATTCCGCCAACGGGTTATTCACCATTATATTGCACCCGGCAACTTTTAAGGGAACTTCAACAAGAGCACGAATGACCGAAGCAAACGGTACATTTCGACCTTATCATACCGGAATTGAATTGCTGATCACTTTCAATTGCACTATACCCGAATTTGCTACAAAGGATAAATGTATTGTTTGTATCTTCGGATAAATAAATACTACTTTTGCAGTAAACTCGAAAATAACATGAATAAAACAATATTCTACATTATACTCCTTTGCTGTATGTACACCATAAAACCCTCTGATTGTAATGCTCAACATATGATTCAACCTGATTTCTTGAAACCGGGCGATGTAATCCGTGTGGTAGCTCCTGCCGGAGTAGTCGATCCTGTAAAAACAAAGGCAGGTATTGCACTTTGGGAAAAACAAGGTTATACGTTAGTGCTAGGAAAACACATATATGACAGGCATAATCGTTTTGCAGGAACCGATGCCAACCGACTACAAGATTTGCAAGAAGCAATGAACGACAGCACCTGCAAAGCCATCGTGTGTGTTCGTGGAGGATATGGATCTATACATTTAGTAAATAAATTAGATTTTTCCGAGTTTAACAAACACCCCAAATGGTTAATTGGTTTCAGCGATATTACCGTACTACATGAAGAATTTCAGAAACAAGGATACAAAAGTATTCACGGTCCTATGGTGGCATCCTCCATAGTGAACAATCAGCCCGGAAAAAGCTTCGAATACTTAATGCAAATACTCAAAGGTGAAATACCCACTTACCAATTTTTATCGCATACCCTAAATAGGCAGTCTGAAGAAGTGGAAGGCGAACTTATCGGAGGGAATCTTTCCATTTTATACAGTTTACTCGGAGATACGAGCTTATTAAACACCAACGGGAAGATTCTATTTGTCGAAGACTTAGGAGAGCAATTATATCATCTAGACCGTATGATATACAGCCTGAAGCAAGCAGGAAAACTTGATCATATCAAAGCATTACTTGTAGGTGAATTCATTGACATGAAAGACACCGGAAACATGAATCAATCCGTTGAAGAAATTATTTGGAATGCCGTGAAAGAATATAATTTTCCCGTTTATTTCAACTTCCCTGCCGGGCATGGCGATAACAACTACCCTCTGATATTTGGTGAAAAATACCAATTAAAACCCAATGAGTCAACCGTAACACTTCAACCGATAAATTAAATCATGGCACACCTTTGGAAATATCTAAAGCAAATCTTAGTGTGGTTACTACTTCAACCTATCCACTTCTACAGACATGCCATCTCTCCTTTGTTTCCGCCGGTTTGCCGATATACCCCCACCTGCTCTCAATATGCCATAGAGGCACTCAAAACGCACGGACCTTTCATAGGTTTTTGGCTCGCCTTAAAACGTATTCTTAGCTGTAACCCTTGGGGAGGACACGGGCACGATCCGGTTCCTCCGAAAAAAGGAAAGTAATTTTCATATCTTTGTTTATATTAAATATCACTTCATGAAACCCTTTTTACTTCTATTCATATTAGCCCTCACAGGGTGCTCAAATAGCAAAACAAACGAAAAACCTATTGTGGCAGTTAGCATTGTTCCTCAAGAATATTTTGTGAAAAGTATTGCCGACAGCTTGGTTGATATAATGATCTTAGTAGAACCGGGTTCCAGTCCGGAGCTCTATGAACTGCGTCCTGTCCAAATGGCAAAATTGGCAAAAACCGTGGCATGGCTGGGCATAGGAAAGATTGAGTTCGAACAAGGCTGGAAGAAAAAAATATTAGAAAGCAATCCATCGCTATTATTTTTCGACACCTCATCTCAAGCCGACTGGATAGCTCAAGAAATACAAGATCACGGAGACCACAAGCACCTGCATGGTGTTGACCCCCATATTTGGTCGAGCCCAAAAGAAGGACTAAAAATTGCCACCGAAACTTACAAAGTGTTATGCCGGATACTACCTGAGCACAAAGAATTACTAACGGAAAATTACAACCGGCTCTTAAAAAAAATTACAACGCTCGACCAACAACTCGATACGATATTCAGCAACAGCAGACATAAAAGCTTTCTAATTTTTCATCCTTCATTAAGCTATTTGGCACGCGATTATCAGCTCAAACAAATTCCCATTGAAATAGAAGGGAAAGAATCTTCACCTAAATATTTACAACAGTTTGTAAAGCAGGCTCAAGGGCTACAATTGAATGAAGTCCTCATTCAAAAAGAATTCAATAAAAATACAGCCAAACAGATTTGCAAAGAAATTAACGGCAAATTAGTAGAAATAAATCCGCTGGGCGAAGATTGGTATCAAGAATTACTCAACATAGCACATATTATTACTCAAAACAAATAATTATGGAAAAGTTGGCAGACATTAAAGAACTCACCGTTAGCTACGACCATACAATAGCACTTCAGCAGGCGAACCTAACTATTAATCAATATGATTTCATTGGGGTTATAGGTCCGAATGGTGGTGGAAAAACAAGTCTGATAAAAGCTATTCTTGGTTTAGTAAAACCAAGCCATGGTGAGGTTTCTCTTCACATAAATAAAGACCAAGTAGGATATCTGCCTCAGGTTAATCAAATCGACAAACAATTTCCCATCACAGTGCTCGATGTCGTAAGGTCGGGAAAACCGGAGGGGTTATTTAGAACCTTTGGAAAAAAACGCGATGAAAGCATCGCACATGCTGAACACTTACTCGAAGAGGTTGGAGCCTTACAACTAAAAGACAAGGCTATCGGCGACCTATCAGGAGGACAAATGCAACGCGTATTGCTATGTAGAGCCCTTATGAACAAGCCCAAGTTACTCATCTTAGACGAACCCGACACTTATGTAGATAGCCAATTTGAGGCAAATTTATATGAGAAACTTCGAGAACTTAACAATCAAATGGCAATCATTTTAGTTTCCCACGATATCGGTACAATCTCAAGCTATGTAAAAACCATAGCTTGCATAAATAAAGATTTACATTATCATCAAAGTAATATTATCAGCTCTGAGCAATTGGCAGAATACAATTGTCCGCTGCAAATTATTTCACACGGCGATATTCCTCATACCATACTCTGTAAGCACTCTTAACCCATGCATAATATCATCGAATTATTTCAATACAACTTCTTCGGCAACGCAGCCCTAGCTTCTATTTTTGCAGCCATTAGCTGTGGCATAATCGGCACCTATATTGTATCTCGTCGTATTGTTTTTATCAGCGGAGGAATTACACACGCTTCCTTTGGAGGTATTGGCATTAGCTATTTTTTCGGAATAAACCCCATCTTAGGTGCCGCTGTATTCTCTTTAGTATCGGCACTCGGCATAGAATACTTCACTCGTTCGGTGAAACTCCGTGAAGACTCATCCATAGCCATATGGTGGTCATTAGGCATGGCAATTGGCATTATATTCATATATCTTACTCCCGGATATGCGCCCAACCTTATGAGTTACTTATTTGGTAGTATATTGACGGTATCAACTACCGAAATCTATTTTATGGCAGCACTATCTGTTTTGCTTATTTTTGTCTTCTCATTCATGCATCGCACCATTTTATACGTAGCTTTCGATGAAACATTTGCCAAAACAACCGGATTACCGGTAAAAAGCATCAGCTACTTCATGATGGGTCTCATTGCCATAACTATCGTACTTAATATCCGAGTAGTAGGCATTATATTAATCATGTCATTGCTTACCATACCTCAAGCCACAGCAAATCTTTTTACAAAAAGTTTTTCAAAAATGATGTGGTTATCTGTATTTGTTGCCTTCCTTGGGTCTTTCAGCGGACTTCTAATTTCTTTTTTTGCCGATATTCCATCAGGAGCTACCATCATTGTAGTACTCATTTGCCTATTTGCACTATGCAAATTATTCATCTACTTTCAATCACTGAGCCGTTAACATCATTTAAGAAGTACAGAAATCAATGGCCAGTATTATAGCAAAAAGAGAATCAACAGAATAAAATTTTCGAGTTTATTATTACGCTATATAATCAATAGTGAGAGCTACTCACTATAATTCATCTCATTATTGCATGAGAAAAGGAAGAATTTCGCATAATCAGCCACATACTTAAACAAGGAAAAAGACAATTTCATGTAATTCATGGCATTCCTATCAGTAAATGACATAAATTTGGTGTAATTCACACCATTTGTAAAGTAGGAATGACTCCGAGAACCTCTCCTCAAATGATACCTAAAGAAATAAAAATATTTTTTTCTCTTGAAATATTGCTTCCGATTTGCTTTTGATGTGTATAAATCCGTATCTTCGGTATGAAGAAAGCATAGTTACATTAAAAACATCAAGTTTTATGTCAGATAAACAGTCATTAGTAGCACAATTAGAAAAACATTTTGGTTTTAGTCGCTTTAAAGGACAGCAAGAAAAAGTTATCAACAGCCTGTTAAGCGGTCAAGATACATTTGTATTAATGCCCACCGGCGGAGGAAAATCATTATGTTACCAACTACCGGCATTAATCATGGAAGGTACGGCCATTGTGGTGTCTCCTCTTATTGCTCTAATGAAAAATCAAGTAGATTCTATTCGAAATACAGGAGCCGACGACAGCGTGGCTCACTTCTTAAATTCCTCTCTAAACAAACAAGCTGTTAATCAAGTAAAAGAAGACGTATTAAGCGGAAAAACCAAACTTCTATACGTTGCTCCGGAATCATTAACAAAAGAAGATAATATTGAGTTTCTTCGTCAGGTTCGTATTTCATTTTATGCCATAGATGAAGCCCATTGTATTTCAGAATGGGGGCACGACTTCCGTCCGGAATACCGCAGAATCCGACCTATAGTAGAAGAAATCGGGAAAGCTCCAATTATTGCGCTTACAGCAACAGCAACAGCCAAGGTTCAGCACGATATACAAAAAACATTGGATATGCTTCAAGCTAACGTATTTAAAGCATCGTTTAATCGACCGAACCTTTATTACGAAATACGTGCCAAAGTAAACCCTGATAC
The DNA here is from genome assembly GCA_047975205.1 of Mangrovibacterium sp. Lineage (GTDB taxonomy): Bacteria > Bacteroidota > Bacteroidia > Bacteroidales > Prolixibacteraceae > JBKEDC01. The sequence goes on from JBKEDC010000034.1 coordinate 5,352, forward strand.
TCAAATCATTAAATACATTAAAAACCACGAGGGCAAAAGCGGCATCATTTACTGCTTAAGCAGAAAACGAGTGGAAGAACTCACAGAACTGTTAGTGGTAAACGGAATATCGGCACTTTCTTATCATGCAGGTATGGATGCTGCAACTCGAAGCGGGAATCAAGACAAATTCTTAATGGAAGAAGTCGATGTCATCGTAGCCACAATCGCCTTTGGCATGGGCATTGATAAACCTGATGTGCGTTTTGTTATTCATTACGATATCCCTAAAAGTTTAGAAGGATATTACCAAGAAACCGGAAGGGCCGGAAGAGATGGCGGAGATGGAGAATGTATTACATTCTACTCCTACAAAGATATTCAAAAGCTAGAAAAATTCATGCATGGAAAACCTGTAGCCGAGCAAGAAATTGGGCATCAACTATTGTTCGACACAGCTTCATTTGCTGAATCTGCCATTTGCCGACGAATCGTATTATTAAACTATTTCGGCGAGGAAATGCTCAAACCTTGTGGCAATTGCGATAACTGTCTTAACCCTAAAGAAGAAATAGAAGCAACCCAAGACGTAGTAAAAATGCTTCGTGCGGTTGTTGAGGTAAAAAGTAAGTACAAAGCAGAGCATATCACCGATATACTCGTCGGTAAATCATCGGCTGCCGTCAAATCATTTAAACACGACGAACTAGAAACCTTTGGCATCGGAAAGGAACACGATCATTATTATTGGAATGCCATATTTCGACAAACCATATTAGCCGGGTTTATCTTAAAAGATATCGAAAACTACGGCATCTTAAAGATTACGGAAAAAGGGGAAAAATATCTGGCAAAACCTAAGAAATTTATGCTCGTACGTAATCACGACTACAAAGGGGAAGAAGCAGAAGAAATAAGTTCATCTCGCTCCGGAAACGACGCCGGCGATCCCGAGCTATTCAGCCTACTGAAAGATTTGCGTAAGAAAACAGCTCGAAAGCTCAACCTACCGCCCTATGTTATCTTCCAAGATCCATCGCTATCCGATATGTCTATTCAATATCCCATAACTATTGAAGAGCTAACCAAGATTCAAGGCGTAGGAGAAGGCAAAGCAAAAAAATTCGGGAAAGAATTTGTTGCCCTTATTAAAGAATATGTTGATGAAAATGAAATTGATCGTCCTCAAGATTTAGTAGTCCGACAGGTAGCTAATAAATCAAAGAATAAGGTATCTATTATCCAAATGATTGATCGCAAAACACCTATTGAAGATATTGCCAACACCTTGAACTTAGAACTAACCGACATCATTACAGAAATCGAAGCTATTGTGAACTCCGGAACTCGTGTAAACATCAATTATTACATAAACGATCTAGTTGATGAAGAATTACAAGGGTATATTTTTGATTTCTTCCGAGAATCAGACAAAGGTTCTATCGATGCTGCTTTAGAAGAATTTTCCGAGGATGATTTAACCGAAGAAGACATTAGATTAATGAGAATTAAGTTTATTTCTGACCTTGGCAACTAGCAAAAATTAACTAAAAAAGATACTTTTGCCCCGAGTTTCCCCCTCTCGGGGTTTATTTTTTATGGAGGTTTCAAATGTCTATTGAACAAACACAACAAGAAATAATTGAAGAGTTCTCAATTTATGAGGACTGGATGGATAAATACGGATATCTTATCGAATTAGGTAATGATTTGACCGAATTGGCTCCTGAAAACAAAAATGATCAACATCTTATCAAAGGCTGCCAAAGTCGTGTGTGGTTAGTGCCGGAATTTAAGGATGGTAAAATATACTTTAAGGGTGAAAGTGATGCTGTTATCGTAAAAGGTATCGTAGCTTTATTACTTCGCGTAGTATCCGGACATACACCTGCCGAAATTCTAGCAACTAATCTACATTTTATTGATGCCATCGGATTGAAGCAACATCTATCTCCTACTCGCTCAAACGGGTTGGTAGCTATGGTAAAACAAATCAGGCTATACGCTGTTGCATACCAAAAAATAAACGAATAACAAGATGAGCGACAAGATAGATTTAATTATAGAGAATCTTCGCACGGTATATGATCCTGAGATTCCGGTAAATATTTATGATTTAGGACTCATATACAATGTAAACATTAGTGAAGAAAACAAAGCAAGCATAATTATGACGCTAACAGCTCCCGGATGTCCTGTTGCCGATATGCTTGTAGAGAATGTGCGCCAAGCTGCCCTCAGTGTAGACGGGGTAAGCGATGCTTTTGTAGAATTAACTTTCGATCCGCCTTGGGATAAATCAATGATGAGTGAAGAAGCTCGGTTAGAGCTAGGATTCTTTTAGAATGATTATTAAATCGGAAGATAGCATTAAGAAAAAAGCCCAAGAACTGGGCTTTTTGTCGTGTGGGATAGCTACTGCCAATGAGCTGCCTGAATTCAGAGCACAACTAAACAAATATCTGGCGGAGAAGCGTAATGCGGATCTTGCATATATGGCCAACAATCAAGAAAAACGAACCGATCCTCGAAAGCTCGTAGATAACTGCAAAAGTATTATATCAGTAACATTAAATTACTACAACCCGAGCATACAACATGATTCGAAAGCTCCTATTGTTTCAAAGTACGCCTATGGAAAAGATTATCATACAGTTGTAAAAGATAAATTATACCAATTATTGCAGTTTATCAACAATGATATAGCTCCTTGTCAAGGACGAGCCTTTGTTGATTCTGCTCCTGTTGCCGATAAGCTCTGGGCACAGCGTGCCGGTCTTGGCTGGATTGGGAAAAATACGTTGCTCATCACTCCTGTGCATGGCAGCTTTGTTTTTATTGGCGAATTGCTCGTCGATTTAGAGCTAGAAGCTGATAAGCCATTTGAGAACAGCTATTGTGGAAGCTGCACCCTTTGTATCGATGCTTGTCCGACAAAAGCCCTAATTTCAGCAGGGAAACTTAATGCCCGACGATGTATATCATATCAAACCACGGCTAATAAAAATGACGGCATTGACTCCGAACTCCAAGGCAAATTCAGGAATAGAGTATTTGGTTGTGATATCTGCCAAGACATTTGCCCATGGAACAACAAAGCCTCTATGCATAACACACCTGAGTTTATTCCGAGCACTAAACTCTTGGAACTTGACGTTGAAACATGGAAATCCATTGATGAAGAACAGTTTCGAGAGATTTTCCGTCACAGCACTATCAAACTTATTAAGCATAAGGGATTGCAGCGTAACATTCGATTCCTTGATTTGTGATTCATTAGCGAATTTTTAATCTTATCACATTTACTTTAATGTTTACAGATAAACCCCTGCTCCCATCTTTCTATAAATCTACATGCTTTCAGTGGCTCGCTTAGATAGAAGGAATAGTAATGATGCCACCAGCGTGCAACAAGCCATGATGATGACCATAGGACGCAAATCACCGGTGTGAAAAATTGCCAATAGCGAACCAACAAAGCCACTTAAAGCAAAACGGAGCACCCCGATAACCGCATTTGCAGAACCTGCCACCTCAGGGAAACGATTTAAGATAATAGCCGTGATATTCGAAAAGATAAGCCCCATACTTCCTACGGAGAAAGTCATGATTGCAAACATAACCCATAAATTCGGACTACCTAAAGCAACTACAATTGCAGCTGCAAGCCCCATAAATAGCTGCAAACACAATCCGACTTGAAGCATTGATTCAGGCTTATATTTTCTCACCAACTGAAAATTAGCAAAGGTGAATAAAATATTCATGGTAATGTTTCCCCCAAAAAAAAGAGGAAAATGAACCTCTTGAACACCAAAATATTGTGTGTACATAAAAGATGCTCCCGTGATATAAGTAAACATGCCCGCCACAGCGAAACTATTTGCAAATACCAGTAAACTGGTGGGTTTCGACTTAAAAATGATAGCATACGAATTCATCACGCTCTTCATGGAAATCTTGCGAGTCAGTTTCTCGGCAGGTCGGGACTCCGGCATAAAGATATAGAATAGCACGAAGGCTAGAAGCGACATGCTCATCATAAAAATAAAAATTGATTTCCACCCGAAAGCAGTTAAAAGAGCTGTCCCGATGACCGGAGAACACAATGGAGCCAACATCATGACCATACTGATAAGCGATGACAAACGAGCCACCTCTTTACCCTCAAACCAATCGCGGATAAATGCCATGTTAACCACCGAAGCGCAACCACCACCTATGGCTTGAAAGAAACGAAGCCCCCATAGCACATGCACATCTTTTGTGAAAACAGCGAGCAGGCTGGAAAAGGCATATAGAAAAGTGCCGAATAGAGCTACCTTCTTCCTGCCAAAAGCATCACTGGCAGGACCTCCAAAAAATTGCCCTACGGCCACACCTATAAAATAGACGGTGACCGATATTTCCATAAAACTGAAATCTACTTGAAAGTAATCAGCCATTCTACCGAGAGCCGGAATATAACTATCGGTGGCAATGGGTGAAATAGCCGATAGCAAAGCCAATAAAAAAGTTATCTGGGTGATAAAAAAGATGCTCCCGGGAATGAGTTGTATGCGTTTGTTCATATTTACGTGCAATAGTGGCACAAATTTACATAAAATACATCCCGACAGTTCAAACCCGCAAACAGAAATAACGTAAAAGATGCATTGTATTCATTTAGATTTACGTTATTCACAGCCTGAAAGCTTTGAATAGCTTGCATGCAAACCTTTACAATCCAATAAGAGATGAGCAACAAAAATATACGAATCATTGCCTTTGATGCCGATGATACCCTGTGGGCTACTGAAGATTACTTCCGGGCTGCAGAACGAAAATTCAGCAAAATATTTCAAAAAAACGGCACCCACGAAGAGCTGATGAAGAAACATTTCGACACCATACTGCAAAACATGCCTATCTACGGTTTTGGCATCAAAGCCTTTACGCTATCTAGCATAGAAGCAGCCTTAAAGATTACTGATTATACCCTCACTCCCATTCAAACAGAAAAAATTCTGAATATCGGGAAAGAAATGCTCACCGCAAAAGTAGAGGTGCTGAAAGGCGTGAGAGAAACACTTCACGAATTACATGGCAGCTATAAATTGGTTGTGCTGACCAAAGGCGATTTGCTAGATCAGCAACGTAAGTTAAATGAATCAGGTTTACGCTCCTATTTCGAGCACATAGAAGTAATGAGCGACAAGAAAACAACCGATTATCAGGCACTCTTCCGGCTATTCAACATAAAGCCTGAAGAATTTATGATGGTGGGCAACTCCCTGAAATCTGATGTCATTCCGATTGTAGAACTCGGAGCATGCGGTGTACACATTCCCTATCACACCACTTGGGAATATGAACAACTCGATTTAAAAGAACTCGACAAACATCAATATCACAACTTAACACACATCAGTGAATTACCTGATTTGCTAAAGTCATTGCAATAACGTAATATTGGACTTATGAAATACGAGGGAAATATATTAAAAATGGACAGTCATATAGGCAACCCTATCGGCTATTCATTCCGAATAGGCGGACAACAAATACCGCTGAATGAACTGATAGGCAAGCACATTAAACTGGAATTCACCGGAAAAATAAACTGCATTTTGTGTGGGGCAAACATGAAAAAATCATACGGTACAGGGTTTTGCTACAATTGCTCGCAAACAGCACCTCAGGCCGATGAGAGTGTATTTCACCCCGAACTTTCAAAATCACAATATGGCATTTACCGCGATAAAGACTATGCCGAAGCACACGATTTAATCGAGCATGTGGTTTATCTTGCCCTATCTAATCAGGTGAAAGTGGGTGTTACTCGTTTTCACCAAGTGCCGACACGATGGATAGACCAAGGAGCAAGCTCGGCAATTGTATTGGCGCGAACTCCTAACCGACATATTGCAGGTGTTATTGAAAACTTCCTAAAACAGTATTTCACCGACAAAACCGGTTGGCAGACCATGTTGAAAAATGAAGTAGCCGAAGGAATTAACTTGCAGCATGAAAAGCAAAAAGCCATTGATTTACTTCCCGAAGAACTTAAACAATATGTTGATGCGAGCAATGAAGTAACACAGCTGAATTACCCGGTTTCTCAATATCCGGATAAGCTCACAAGCCTAAACTTCGATAAACAAAACTGCATTGAAGGAATATTAACCGGCATAAAAGGGCAATATTTATATTTCAACAACAACGAAGTGCTCAATGTGAGACGACACGACGGTTATTATTTAGTGTTCAGCACAACATAAACACCGAAATAAGCGAAAATACATTTCCAACGTTGTATGGCAAAAGATGAATAGCGTTTCGATTTTAGCGTGCTATTTCTCAGTTAAGAATGAACACAAAAAATGTTTTCAGAACCTATTCCTCACTGAGAATAAGCCTAAAAAACATTTTCGAAGCTATTTCTCATCGAGGATGGAAACAGAAGATACTTTTTAAATCAATTTCTCGTTGAGAATCAGCGCAAAAAGTATTCAGGCAAGCCATTATAAAAAAATAAAAGCACAGCCAATCGAATAAAATTTCGCACAGCTCACATTATCAACAAATTAAGTGAAAGAAGAAAAGTGAGAAAACAATAAATCTCGTTATTTATCAATGCAAACATCAGGTAGTGAAGATTTAGCCATAAAAAGCCCTAAAATAGCCTAAAACCAAGCTTAAAAACGTAAGTTCTCGATTAAGAAAACAAAATAATAGAGCTCGGCATTCCTTATTCTGAATAATATTCGATTACTTTGTTAGTACTATACATTTAATAATTTAGAAGATACAGATATGATGGAAAATATCGATTGGCAAAAAATTGGCTTTGGTTATCGTAAAACCAACGCCAATGTTCGCGCATATTATAAAAATGGGAAGTGGAGTGACTTAGAAATCAGTGATTCTGAATTCCTGAATTTACATATGGCTGCCACCAGCCTGCACTACGGACAAGAAGCCTTTGAAGGACTAAAGGCCTTTATGGGGAAAGACGGCAAAGTGCGTGTATTCCGCATGGAAGAAAATGCGAAACGCCTGCAAAGCTCTGCCGACGGCATCATGATGGCTCAATTTCCAACCGAATTATTCAATGAAGCCATACAAACAGTAGTTAAGGAAAATATCGAATTTGTTCCTCCTTATGGTTCCGGTGCTTCTTTATATATTCGTCCGCTACTTATCGGAACAGGAGCCCAAATAGGCGTTAAACCTTCCGATGAATATATGTTCGTTGTATTTGCCATGCCTGTCGGTCCTTATTTTCCCGAAGGTTTTAAGCCAACTGAATTTGTGGTTATGCGCCAATACGACCGATCGGCTCCTTTAGGTATGGGAAAATATAAAGTGGGCGGAAACTACGCTGCCAGCCTAGTTGCCGGGCACCATGCGCACGAACACAACTTTTCAGCCGTTCTTTATCTTGACGCTGCCGAAAAGAAATATATTGATGAATGCGGAGCAGCTAACTTCTTCGGTATTAAGGGAAATACTTACGTAACGCCGGAATCTACCTCTATCCTGCCTTCCATCACCAATAAAAGCATCATACAGTTAGCCAAAGATTTAGGCTTAACCGTTGAACGACGCAAAGTGCCGGTGGAAGAGTTGGCAGCATTCGATGAAACCGGAGCGTGTGGCACAGCTGCCGTTATCACACCAATCAAGCGTATTTACGACCACGACCTCGATAAAGAATATCTTTACGGAAACGAAGCCGGAAAGTGGAGCACTAAACTTTATGAGCAGCTACGCGCTATTCAACACGGAGAAGTAGAAGATGTGCATAACTGGACGACCATTATAGAATAAATAACATAAAAGCTCTTAAGCTAAAGTAGGGTATCCAAAATTTTGGATACCCTACTTTTTATTCAGCCCATATCGAAACCTTAAACTCAGAGGTAGTTATAAACAAGCTATGGCACAGTGCACCATTCATTAGAATAAATATTTACCGAATGAAAAGTTAATTATCACGCTATTAGTTGGAGTTTATTGTGTTCCTCTAGTTTTAAGTTAAATAGTTTCACAAGATAGAGAATAATGTTTAGATTGAAAATACTTGGGTGAATGGTGAATTACAAGATTCACAAGACTTACAATATTTATCGACCGGATGGGTTACTCTAATTAAGTAAGAGATAAGCATGACAAGGTGTAAAATGCCCCCAAAAGTTAAAGAAGAACTTTTGGGGGCATTTCATTTCCTAAACATCCTATTCTTATTCTAACCCATCATGAAATAACACATCTTCGCCATAGCTATAAGCATTACATATACTCTTTTAGATATTCTTTCTAAATAAAAGAAAATATTAAATATTTTTTCAATATTATATACACATAATCAATTACTTAGCAATCAAATAAGAATTGCTTATTTACTAGATTAACAGGGATTAAAAAAACTGTTTTTTATTTGTATCTACAAAGCGGTGAAACAAGCACTATAAAGTAGCTGAAAACCTGCTTTATAACAGAAAAAACAAACGATTACCTTATTTGATAACAATAGAATTATGAAAACTAAAATCTTTTCTTTAGGGCTGGCTCTCACATTAGGACTGGCATCTGCTGCATTCGCGCAAGAGACTACCGAGCCTGCTGAAGGTGCGACGCACGGCTCTGACCCTGCTGACAAGTTTGAAGGAGCTGGTCCGTTAAAACCTGTTGCCGGAGTTTCATATAAATATTCTGTCGAAGTAGAACCTGCCGAAGAATCAACCATTCGTTGGATTGCCACTCAACATGTCAATTTCATTAAAGATGGAACTTTAACTGAAGATATAATTCCAGTTGAAAAAGATAAATTAATATCTGCAGGCAATTACTATAATAACTATGCAGACGTTGCTGCAAATGGCAAAGATAGCATAAGTATTAAATGGTCATCAAAGCTACTTGCAAGTACAGACTCAATATTCGTTGCCGCTCACGTGAAAAACGGATGTACCGACAACTTTAAAGTTTACAAGATTAATTCTGTAAACGGTTTTATGGTAGATATTATGAATCTTAAAAACGATGGATTAGGATTAGAAGCACTCGGTTATAAGGAGCCCTATGAACAATGTTTCGATAAAATTGCTTCGGCAACTTGGACTGACACCGGCATGGTTTATGACTACGGCACAAACATTCTTTACTATGAAGTAGTAGCCACAAACTTTTCTGATAGTTGGACACCTACTTTTGAGATAGACGGATTACAACCGGGAACGAATGGAACAAATGGTCAAACAGCTACGCTTGAATGGTCGTACACAGCTGGAGCTGGAGCTGTAGAAAGCATCGATCTAATAAATAATAAACCTGCTCCTGCTACCAAGCCGGTAGAAATAGCAAAAGACACAGACACATCTGTTGGTGTTTCTATTTACGTAAAAGTTACCATTCATAACAACACCTACGAAGGACTATCCAACACAGAGATTAAATTAAAAGTAACCGGAGAAGATGTCGCAGGGAATCCTGATCAATTAGCCAATGGTAAAGGTAATGGTGGCGATGATGAGGACTCTACAAATATAGCTAAACAAATACTTAAATCGCGTCCTACGATTACAGCAACTAGCGGAGATTTTGCAAACTCAGTCAGTAAATAATTTGCCAATAAGAAAATAAGGTAGCCGGTTTTCGTAATTAGTGGTATCCTCGCTGCACGGGTTGCAGTGGGGATTTTCCGGATTAAGAGCACAATATCCATCGACAGCGTTTAAAACCTTGAGAACACTCGTTTCACATATTATTTCACTCCTTGCCTATTGGGCAATAGCAGCATTAGCACCTTTAAGTGCCAATGCTCAGAATAGTGTGAAACAAAACGCAAGCACCATCTTAAGCGTGGAAAAAGAAGCAGGAGTGTCTTACATTTGGGATTTATATGACTCCGGTAGCAAAGAATTTGCCCACACTTCGGGTAATCTGCCTGCAAGCACTGCATTTTTCTTAAACAATAGCAACAAAGGAGCTTCAGTTACCGTGCAATGGCTAAAATCGGGGACTTACTTCTTCAAAGTAACGGCAACTTATGCCGATGGCAGCACCAACAACATTAAAGTAGGGCAAATGATTGTGGAGAAAAACTCTATTAATCCACCCATTGCCAACGATGACAAATACAACTTTGAATGCATGCCTATTCAAGGCAATCTGCTAAGCAATGACCTTATCGACCCCAATGCAATTAGAAGTACAATCACATTGTTAGATCCAAGTTGGGATGTGCAAGGCAAGTTTAAGATTAATCAGCAAGGCATGTTTGAATATACTTGCGAAAACCCGCTAGCCAATACAGTAGATTCCATGCAATACAAGCTGTTAAGCTTGTATAACGACCGTGCGCCTATTGAAAGAGCGGCTATGATTAGAATATTCATAGGTGATGTTGATTGCACAGCTCCGGAAATTCCCGATGCCAACGATGATAAATACACCATCAGCTGTGAGACAAACACATTAGATGTTACTACAAACGACAGCTATAATGCCGACTTTGACATTCAAATCGAGATCATCGAATGGCCTGCTAAAGGCACATTGGAATACATTAGCGATACGCAAGTGAGCTATGTGCCTGACGATAATGCTTCGGGTGAAGATTATTTCAAATATGAGATATACTACAAAGATTATCCGGAGCGTTACGACCGCGCAGAAGCCGTATTAAACATTCCCGATGATTTAGATTGCTCGGCAACTAACGACACAACGTATAATTTATTTATTCCGGAAGCTTTCACTCCTAACGGCGATGGTGTGCATGACAGTTGGGTAGTTGACGGCGTTGAGCTATACCCCAATGCAACAATGACGGTATATACTCGCTCGGGCAAAAAGATATTCGAACACAAAAACTATGGAAATGTGCAACATTGGGGAGAAACCGATCGTTGGTGGAATGGAACCGATGCCAATGGCAATCAGATTGTTGCCGGAGTTTACCTATACACTTATGACATTGGTAAAACAATCATAAGAGGGTTCGTTATGGTTGCCTACGGCAACGGACAGATTGGGAACTAAGGTAGTGCCATTATTCTTAATTCAGCTGATTACATCAAAAACAAGATTTATCATTTTTTTATTCCATGTATATTCCTAAAACCCACAAGCTATTAGCCAAACTAAGGAGCAAACCTCTTCTTTTGTTCCTGATGTTAGGATACTCCTTGCTTGGTCATGCACAGGTTAATGTGGGACAAGTAGGCAGATACTACACAGAACCCGTGTTTACACAATATATGAGCGGTATGCAACTCATCAACCCCGCTTACGTGGGCATGTGGGATCGCGTGGGAGTGCAATTCTTTACGCGCCAAGATTATGCCGGACAAAACGGTGCTCCCATGATGCTCTATTTTAGCGGATATAAACCCGTGGTGAATAAAAAGAACGGTGCCGGTATTAATATATCCTACGAACGCGTGGGCTATGAAAATAAACTCACCGTTACGGGAGATTATGCTTATGAAGCCAAAATAAATTGGAAAACATACCTGCGACTCGGACTAAAAGTAGGTTTTATCAATTACGATAACTACCTAAGCAAATACCTGACTGATTTGGGGGTACAAGTTCCTGATGAGGCTCTCATGGTGGATATCAACCAAAATTTCATGCTAAAATGGGGAGTTGGAGCAATATTATATACTCCTGAATATTACATCGGGCTCTCCATACCGCAGATTGTGAAGAATAATTACCGTGCCGATATCACCAACTTCTCTTCCATTGCCGAGACTAGAGATGTGTATCTCATGGGCGGATACTTTTTCGGCAAACAGCGTCAGGTGCGCTTTAAACCGACATTTAAACTCCGCATGAGCTTTGGCAGCAACGGAACTACCTCATTAGATCTGGGGGCTAACTGGATGTTTTGGGATAAATTCTGGTTGGGCGGTATGTATCGAACCGATAATACCTTTGCTTTTATCAGTCAGTTCATGATTATTAAGAATACAACTATCGGCTATGCATTAGAACTTCCCTTAGGAACCGATTTAGGTACTCAATTGCAAAGTCACGAAATCCGCATTGTGTTTGAATATGACTTTTTCAAGCGGAAGAACCTTCGTCAAGCTTATTTCTAAGTCATAAAAAAAGAGCATTCCGCTTATGCGAAACACTCTTTTATCAGTTTATGATGTTATACTTTACTCGCCGGCTTGCGATTTAGCATCTTCAACCATATGCTCATTCGGAACAATCAGCATTTCAACGCGGCGGTTTTTTGCTCGATTAGCTGCTGAATCATTAGCTACTTTAGGTTTATCTTCGCCATACCAAGTTACATGAACACGATCTTTATTTAATCCTTGCGATATCAAATAGCTTGAAACTGATTTCGCACGTTTTTCAGAAAGAGTCATGTTATAAGACGCCTCTCCGGTATCATCTGTATGTCCACTGATAGCAATGTATGTATCGGGAAACTCTTGAAAGATAGGTATCATCTTATTCAAATTCTGTTTCGACAGCTCATTAAGCGTTGAACCATTTGTAGGAAATACAATACCATCGCTCATACCGTCGAAAGTTACTTCAATGGCCTGCCCTTCATTCACAGTTTCTACTTGAGCACCCGGCACTGTTTCTTCAATTTCCTTAGCTTGTTTATCCATCTGATTACCGATGATAGCACCGGCACCACCGCCCACTGCAGCGCCAATGGCTGCACCGAGTCCGGCATTTCCTGTCCAATGCCCGATTAAAGCTCCGGCAGCAGCACCCGAACCGGTTCCGATAGCAGCGCCTTTTTGCGTACTGTTCCAACTTGCACAAGAAGCAAGCAATACCACAGCCAATAAACAGGCTGTAAGTTTCAATGTAAATTTCTTAGTCATATGCTAATTTATTGTTTGATAAAATTAAATGTAATCGGACAATCTTTATTCAAGAAACGCACGGTTGTTTTGAGACTCATAGTTGTCTCGTCGATAGTCATTATTTGAAAAGCATAACCGGTCTTTACCTGTTTTGCTTTTTCTGACTCATCCACGAATTTAAAGCTGTAAGAATCGCCATTCACATCCCACACGATGTTATAGTCAGAAGCACCGCACGGAGTTAATTCAGAGGTAGCTATATTCCCGGTGTTATTGTTCGACACCAATGCCCATGTACTTCCGGCGAAGCATACCGGATCGCCTATTCCCAACACATTCACATCAGGAGCCAATTTTAATCCCGGGTCTTCTTCCACATTATCCACCACCCAAGTGCCGTTAAACATTCTTTTCTTTAAATCGCCAGCATCTTCGGTTCCGCTTGTTGATTTTGATGATGAGCACGATGCAAAAGCCAGAACAGCAATGAATGCGCTCAAAAGGAGTAAATTCTTTTTCATACTTTCTTTTTGATTGTTTGTTTTGTATCATATACAATATTCAGGTACTTATTGTTTTAGTCCGGTGTAAGTATTATCAAGTTCAAAGCCAATCGGCACCGAGCAACATTAATGGTTTAAATTGAAAATACAACGTATCACTTCATATTAATCAATTGAAAAATAATCAGGTATCAAAATGAAACAAAATAAACCATAATAGAATTTTTCGAGCTCTACGGAAACATATTGATCATCGAAGCATGGAATTATCCGTATCAGCTTACTTTCCTGCCGGTTGTTGCTGCTATTGCTGCCGGAAACACCTGCATGATCAAACCGAGCGAACTCCCTCAAAACACCATGAAGATAATGGCAGAACTCATTAATAAGAACTTCCCGAAAGGGTTCTTATATGTTGTACGAGGAAGTGTGCCCGAAACTACCGAGATTTTAAGCTATCCATTTGATAAAATCTTCTTTACCGGAAGTCCGAGAGTAGGGAAAATAGTTTATGAAGCTGCAGCTAAGAATCCTACTCCCGTGATATTGGAATTCGGAGGGAAAACACCGCTTACAATCAGCAAATCGGCAAATATTGATGTGGCAGTTAAAAGACTCATTTGGGGAAAGTTCCTCAACGCCGGACAAACCTGCATAGCTCCCGGCTATCTGCTGGTTGATGAATCTATTCAAACAAAAGTACTCGGGAAGCTAAAAGAAAAATTAGATGAATACAACTATACGCATGAATCGGCACACTATGCAAGCATCATCAACAAAAGGAATTTCGACCGATTAAGAAGCCTAATCGATTCGGAAAAGATTTACTATGGCGGAGATACCGATGAAGAGCACCTGCACATTGGTCCCACTATTTTAAAAGATGTGCAATGGTCTGACCGGTTATGCAGGAAGAAATATTCGGCCCGATATTGTCGATATTGACTTATCAGAGCTTAAAGACAATCTTAGACAAGGTAAATCGAATGGAGAAACCACTGGCTGCTTATCTTTTCAGCAACAACAAAACGGAAAAAGCATTATTTCTATCTAATCTTTCATTTGGCGGAGGATGTATTAACGATGCCGTTATGCACATTACCAATCCTAATTTACCTTTCGGAGGTGTTGGAAATCCAGGCATAGGAAATTATCATGGGGAATATGGATTTAATGCATTCTCTCACTTTAAATCGGTTATGCACAAACCACTGTGGGGAGAACCTAAATTGAAATATCCACCTTATACCGATAAAAAACTGAGGCTGTTTAAGAAGATAGTGTAAGAAGTATCAGCTCTAAATTAAAACCCCCATTTCCAAGAATATGAAAATGGGGGTCTTTTTCAAGATATACAATCATTATCAGATTGGAAATTATATCATCTGAATTTAGATAAGGCGAGAATAGAACAACTATATGCCGAAGCTTGTTTTAATCGCATCGATATAATCTAATTTCTCCCAAGTGAACAATTCCACCTCAACGCTTACTTCATTTTGATAAGGCGAAGAGAATTTTTTAGTCACTATTTGAGGTTCGCGCCCCATATGTCCGTAAGCTGCTGTTTCCTCATAAATCGGATTCCGAAGCTTTAAACGCTCTTCAATGGCAGCCGGACGTAAGTCAAACAGTTCAGCTACTTTTTTAGCAATTGCACCATCATCTTCTTTCACATTCGATGTGCCATAGGTATTCACATATACCCCTACCGGTTGAGCTACACCAATGGCATATGCCAACTGCACCAGTAGCTCATCGGCAACTCCTGCAGCCACTAAGTTTTTCGCAATATGGCGTGAAGCATAAGCCGCCGAACGATCAACTTTTGAAGGGTCTTTTCCGGAGAATGCACCGCCACCATGAGCACCTTTACCGCCGTAGGTATCTACAATAATTTTACGACCGGTTAATCCGGTATCTCCGTGAGGTCCGCCAATAACAAACTTACCCGTAGGATTCACATGGTATTTAATATCACTGCCAAACAAAGCTTGCACACGTTCAGGCAATGAAGTAATAACGCGAGGCATCAGTATATTAATGACATCCGCTTTAATTTTTGCCAACATCGGCTCATCGGCATCAAACTCATCATGCTGCGTAGATACTACAATAGCTTCAATTCGCTCGGGCTGATTATCATCGTTATATTCAATAGTAACCTGCGACTTTGAATCCGGGCGCAAGTAGGTCATTTCCTTACCTTCCCGACGAATTTCAGCAAGAACCATCAAGATTTTATGCGATAACTCCAATGAAAGAGGCATGTAATTATCTGTTTCTTTAGAAGCATAACCAAACATCATACCTTGATCGCCGGCTCCTTGATTCATTTTTTCTTGCTTATCAACCCCGCGGTTAATATCATCGCTTTGCTCATGTAGGGCAGAAAGCACGCCGCATGAATTACCGTCGAAACGATATGCTGCCTTTGTGTAACCTATGCGGTTAATCACCCTACGTGCCGTTTCCTGCACATCAATGTAAGCATTCGATTTCACTTCTCCGGCAATAATAACCTGACCGGTAGTTACCAAGGTTTCTGCCGCTACCTTCGAATTTTTATCGAAAGCCAGAAACTCGTCTAATAAAGCATCTGATATTTGATCTGATACTTTGTCGGGGTGTCCTTCCGACACCGATTCACTGGTGAATAAATAACTCATTTTTTAAAACTTTTTATGCCATTCGATATCAAAACTCGATGGCTTTCATATTATAAAAATAGAGTGGAAAAAGGTGGGATATAATAAGTTCAAAAATAAACTCGACTGCTTTAGCATTTTTTATCGTGGTTGCAATCAATCCCAAATCTATCCACAACGATGCTGCAAAGATAGAAGATAAAAATTAATCCAAACTAAATAAAACCTAAAGTTTTGGTTATAACCATTCAGCTAACCCGTCGGCTATATTTTTCCGAAGTACTCGGTTAATTTCTTCCGAAAGCATTCAGAAAGGTGCCGGAATTTTACTTCGCCTATTTAGGCGAATGGTATTATTTCTTTTTCTGTTAATTTAATATTTTTTATCGCATTGCATTCAGAAACTTCTTAAGTCTAGAAATTATGGTACAAATAAGTAAACTTTCAACAAGAACGCGGGTGACCGAAGCAAACGGTACGGCAACAAATATTCTGGATGTATATTCCAAAACAATACTTCCGGAAGATGCTATCATGGGTGAACTGAAAACGAACAATGACATCTTAACTACTTCGGTGAATAAGGATATGGGTATTGCAAAAACGGAAGAATTTGATGCCAAGCGCGACCTCGCCTATCAAAATCTATATCATTTTATTTTTGGTATGACTAAACTTCCTGATAACTCAGAAGCGATTACATTGTGGCGAATATTAGAAAGATATGGTTTGGGTATCGCTAAGGAAGCTTTTGCAGAAGAAACCTCTAAGATTAATTCATTATTGGAAGAATTGCAAGCCAATACAGCGGAACTAACGGCAATAGCAGGTGCTACTCAGTATACACAGAGCTCAACAATGCTCAAACAGCGTTTCAAGATTATTACAGCACTTACGTGAAAAGTTTAACCGAGGCCGGAAAAATTCAAAGTGCATCAGAAGTGAAACCCGCCGTGGTAAAAACTATTAACGATAAACTGGTGGTTTATCTTCGTGCCCAATCGCAATTCAACGCCGAGAATTACGGAAACTTTGCCAACGATGTTGCTATAATCATCAACAAAACAAACGAAAACGTGAAAGAACGCGGTTCAAAAAAATAATATAATTGGGAATGATGAATGAAGGAGTGCAGTAATGTACTCCTTTTTTTATGCGTGCATTAAAATATGGCAAGCACCTTGAAGGTAGTTCAAGTCGATTGTTATGGATTAAACAAGTATTATTAGTAGATTTGCCGACTCACATTAAAGATAAGATCTATATGGGAAGTTACCATGACATTCGCCCCTATCATGATTCGGAAGTGAATAGCTATATTCAACGCCTATTAAATGACGATTCATTCCTTCAAGTAATGAGTTATGCGTATAACGGAGATGAAAGCAAAATAAAGCATGCAGCAAGTACGTTGGCTCAGGTGCAAACACGCAATGAGCTTCAACAGAAATTCATGCGTCCGATTATCGAAGAATGGATTATTAATCGTACTACCTGTGGAGTTACTTGCAGCGGATTGGATAAGCTAGACAAGTCGAAAGGCTACTTATTTATTTCCAATCATCGAGATATTATTTTAGATGCAGCCATCATGAACTTCTTAATGGCTAAAGAAGGGCTAGACACTACCGAAATTGCCATTGGAGATAATCTGCTTATACATGATTGGATTTTGCATCTAGTGAAGCTGAATGGAGCCTTTGAAGTAAAACGCAACCTGCCGGTTAGAGAATTATTGATGGCATCAAAAAAAATGTCGGCTTACATTCGTGAGCGCATCACGGAAAACAATATCTCTGTTTGGATTGCCCAACGAGAAGGAAGAACAAAAGATGGTAACGACCAAACACAACAGGCTTTACTTAAAATGTTTAATCTGAGTAATAAACTAGATTTCGCAGCCGGATTTGAGGAACTTAATATCGTTCCGCTTACCATATCCTATGAGCGTGAACCTTGCGGTATATCGAAGGTGGAAGAGCTTTATAAAAAGAAAGTTGATGGCAGTTTTGAGAAGACGCAAGAGGACGACTTAATGAGTATGGCTCTGGGACTTATGCTTCCTAAAGGTAGGGTGCATTTTGCTTTTGGAAATCCGATTAATGTAAATGATACTATTGGCGATTCTACAAATGCCAACGCCAATTACAAGCTGCTTGCCGATGCTATTGATCATGAAATCTACAGTAACTATCAGTTGTTTCCTTTTAACTTTTTAGCTGTTGATATGTTGCGCGGAGAAGATAGATACGAACATAAGGTTGATGATGCTTCACGTGCTAAGTTTGATGAGTTGTTAAACGACCTAGTTCAAACCATTGGCGAAGGTGATGCCGAGCTTCAGAAGCAAATGTTTATTGAAATGTATGCCATGCCGGTGTTAAACTACGAAAAGATTTAGCCGAATAATCATCCAAACCATAAAGACTTGATTTTATAACAAATCAAATCTTTATGGTTTTAGGGTGTCGGTATTTATCGTTTAGTTGGGAGCAACTTGTGTTCCAACTTTATTTGTTCAGAAATAATTTGAACAGCATGATGATAGCCCAAATTCACAATTTCCTCCAGTTTGCCAAAATCCCACATCGAATAGTTTGAAATATAAGGCGGTTCAAACCAATAATCACAATTAATTCTACTGTTGCGCACATTTTGCTGAATACTCAGCACAAAAGATTTTTCGGCTACGGTTCTTGCCCCATCCACCTTATCACTTTTAAGATAAGGCATGACATTCGAGCCCAAGATAGTGTCGCAATCTACCATTAATGGTTCTGCCGGCAAATTCATTAGCAGTCCGCCATCGATATAAGTAACCCCTTCTATTTTGGTAGGTACAAAAGCAATAGGCACCGAGGCACTGGCTGTTATCCACTCCGACAAATTATCCCCTTGACTTACTACTTTCAACTTTCCTGTATTTAGGTTAGTTGCCGTGATATACAATGGAATTTGCAAGCCGGAGAAACTATCATGAGCAATATATTTGTTCAATAGCTTACGAGCTCCTTTCAAGTTGGCTAAGCCTCCGTTAAATAGGTCAAGATTAAATCCGGAACGTATTTTTTCCGTTCTGAACATTTCATGAATCTCATCAGCCGAATATCCGGCACAATATAAGGCTCCGATAATTGATCCCATGCTTGTTCCGGCTACTTTTATAATCGGAATATGATATTCTTCCAGAGCTTTAAGCAGTCCGATGTGAGCTAAGCCTTTTGCTCCTCCGCCTCCTAAGGCTAAACCCACTTTCCCCAGTCTTTCCATCATGATTATGTTTTATTGAAAAATATCGGTTTTCAGCCTTACCAATTGATAGGCTCTTTGCCTACTGATTGCAGGTATTTATTTGTTTCTGAAAAATGATGATTGCCGAAAAATCCTCTGCTCGCTGAAAGTGGTGAAGGATGAACCGACGATAACACCCTATGTTTTTGCTTATCGATAAGTTGGCTCTTGCTGATGGCATAACTTCCCCAAAGGATAAACACAACTCCTTCTGCTCTTTCGCTTATCAAACGAATAACGGCATCGGTGAATGTTTCCCATCCTTTCTTTTGATGCGAGCCTGCCTGAGCTTCTCTCACGGTAAGCGTTGCATTGAGTAATAAAACCCCTTGTTGAGCCCAAGCTGTTAGATTG
Source organism: Mangrovibacterium sp. (assembly GCA_047975205.1). Lineage (GTDB taxonomy): Bacteria > Bacteroidota > Bacteroidia > Bacteroidales > Prolixibacteraceae > JBKEDC01. The sequence continues at coordinate 24,957 of JBKEDC010000034.1, forward strand.
CCCGATTGCGGTATCGTTTTCTGCACATCGTCATGCAATTCTTTAAAGATATTGCGTAGGCTTGGCGGAATACGAACACCTTCGGGAACCGAGAAACTCAAACCATGCGCTTGTCCTGCTCCATGATAGGGATCTTGCCCGATAATCACTACTTTGAGCTTATCGAACGAACATTGGTTGAAAGCATTAAATAGGAGCGATGCCGGAGGATACACCCGGGTTGTTTGATATTCCTTTCGCACAAAATCAGTTACACTCTTGAAGTAATCTTTTTCAAACTCTTCTGCCAATATTTCTTTCCAACTCTGCTCTATGCGTACATTCATGATTATATTCGTTTTGGATGTTTCAGCTATTATTCTAAATGCATTTGTTTAAAAATATCCCATAAAACAATTCCTGCACTAACCGACACATTGAATGAATGCTTTGTCCCGAATTGGGGAATTTCTATGGCCCCGTCGCAGCTATCAATAATGCTTTGTTGTACGCCTTTCACCTCATTGCCAAACACCAAGGCAATTTTATTGTATGCATTTGCTTTAAAATCCGGAAGCTTTGTGCTGTGCTCTACTTGCTCAACAGCAAATATGGCATAACCTTCCTTTTTAAGCTGTTGCACCGATTCTTCCGTAGTATCGAAATGCTTCCAAGATACGGTATCTTCTGCTCCCAATGCTGTTTTATGTATATCTTTATTCGGAGGGGTTGCCGTATAGCCACACAGATGGATACTGTTAATAAGCATGGCATCTGATGTGCGAAAAAAGGAGCCGATATTATTACAACTGCGGACATTATCGAGCACTACCACTAAGGGCAATTTATCCATCTTCTCATATTGCAGCACATCTGCCCTGCCCAACTCATGTGTTCTTAGTTTTCTAGCCATGATATTTTACTGTGTGCCACAAAGATAATAGAACTCAGCTTTAAGCCATTGCCTAACACAAAAAAAGAAGATACCCGGGTGGATATCTTCTTTTCTATTTATTGCTAAGAGCAAAAACTACTCTGAGAACTTCGCTTTCAAGTATTCGCGGTTCAAACGAGCGATGTTTGCCACAGAAATACCTTTAGGGCATTCTGCTTCGCAAGCTTTAGTGTTTGTACAACCGCCAAAGCCTAACTCATCCATTTTAGAAATCATGTTGATCGCACGTTGTTTAGCCTCAACTTTACCTTGTGGCAATAATGCCAATTGCGATACTTTAGCTGAAACAAACAACATTGCCGATGCATTCTTACAAGCGGCTACACATGCTCCGCAACCAATACAAGCTGCGGCATCCATAGCTTCATCGGCTTTTGATTTTCCGATTGGAATAGCATTGGCATCAGGCACACCTCCTGTTGATACAGAAACGTAACCTCCGGCTGCAATGATTTTATCGTAAGCTGAACGATCAACCATCAAATCTTTGATAATAGGGAAACCTGTGGCACGCCAAGGCTCGATAGTAATGGTATCTCCACTATTGAATTTACGCATGTGCAACTGGCAAGTAGTTACTAAGTCATCAGGTCCGTGAGGACGACCGTTGATGTATAGCGAACACATACCACAAATACCTTCACGACAGTCATGGTCGAATGCAATAGGTTCTTTTCCTTCGTTGATTAATTGTTCGTTTAAAATATCCATCATTTCAAGAAATGATGTATCGGTTGACACCTCAGCAAGTGCATAAGACTCGAAACGGCCTTTATCTTGAGGACCATTTTGGCGCCAAACTTTTATCGTAAGATTTTTTAATATTTTCTCCATGATAATTTTCCTTTTCTGCTATTTGTAGTTACGTTGAAGCATTTTAGTTTCTTCATACACTAAATCTTCCTTAGTTAAACTAGGTGCTGCTTCATCGCCTTCATAACCCCAAGCTGCCACGTAAGCAAACTTATCATCTTGACGTAAAGCTTCGCCTTCTTCTGTTTGATATTCTTCACGGAAGTGACCACCACAACTTTCTTCGCGATTTAACGCATCGTAAGCCATTAGTTTTCCAACTTCAATAAAGTCTGCCAAACGGCTAGCCTTTTCCAGTTCCACATTCATGCCGTCCATTGAGCCGGGAACGCGAACATTCGACCAAAATTCTTTTCGTATCTCTTCAATACGTTTGATAGCTTTTTCCAAACCTTCTTTAGTACGTGCCATACCCACGAAGTCCCACATAACTAAACCAAATTCTTTATGGATAGAATCTACCGAACGTTTACCTTGTATAGCGAAGATTTTTTTGAAACGATCTTCTACCGATTTCTCTGCTGCACCAAATTCTGCTTGCTTATCAACATCCATACGAGGTGTGCGAATTTCACTTGCCAAGTAATTTTGAATGGTGTAAGGAAGAACGAAATAACCATCGGCCAAACCTTGCATCAATGCTGAAGCTCCTAAGCGGTTAGCTCCATGGTCTGAGAAGTTAGCTTCACCAGCAGCAAATAATCCCGGAATATTTGTTTGCAATTCATAGTCCACCCATAATCCGCCCATAGCGTAGTGAATGGCAGGATAAATCATCATTGGAGTTTCATAAGGATTCTCATCAACGATTTTTTCATACATCTGGAATAAGTTACCGTAGCGAGCTTCGATTACGTTTTTACCCAAACGTTTGATGGCTGTTGAAAAGTCTAGGAAAACAGCTAATCCGGTAGGGTTAACACCAAATCCGGCATCACAACGTTCTTTAGCTGCACGAGAAGCCACATCACGAGGAACTAAGTTACCGAATGCAGGGTAACGACGCTCTAAGTAGTAATCTCTATTTTCTTCGGCAATTTCAGTAGGTTTTAATTTACCTGCACGAATTGCTTCCGCATCTTCTTTCTTTTTAGGAACCCAAATACGTCCGTCATTACGTAATGATTCCGACATCAATGTTAATTTTGATTGGAATTCACCGTGTACGGGAATACAAGTAGGGTGGATTTGTGCATAACATGGGTTAGCAAATTTAGCTCCGTGGTGATAAGCCTTAATAAGGGCAGAACCATTAGAACCCATAGCGTTTGTTGAAAGGAAGAACGTGTTTCCGTAACCTCCTGTTGCTAGAACAACAGCATGCCCGAAATGACGTTCTAGTTTTCCGGTCACTAAATCGCGAGAAATAATACCGCGAGCTTTACCGTCAACAATCACAATATCAACTAACTCTGTGCGTGTATATAGTTGTACGGTACCTGCATTTACTTGACGCATCAAAGCTTGATAAGCACCCAAAAGTAATTGTTGTCCTGTTTGACCTTTAGCATAGAATGTACGACTAACTTGCGCACCACCAAAAGAACGGTTATCAAGGTAACCACCATATTCGCGAGCAAAAGGAACACCTTGTGCTACACATTGGTCGATAATGCTGTTAGAAACTTCTGCCAAACGGTGAACGTTGGCTTCTCGTGCACGGTAGTCTCCACCTTTAATCGTATCATAATAAAGGTTGTACACTGAATCGCCATCATTAGGATAGTTTTTCGCAGCGTTAATACCTCCTTGTGCTGCAATAGAGTGTGCACGACGAGGTGAATCTTGAATGGTGAAGTTTTTTACATTGAAGCCCATTTCTCCGAGAGATGCAGCTGCTGCACCGCCGGCAAGACCTGTACCCACCACAATAACATCTAGCTTACGTTTGTTAGCCGGGTTCACCAATTTTTGGTGATTTCTATAATTTGTCCACTTTTGGGCTAATGGGCCTTCAGGGATTTTAGCATCTAATATACTCATAATGTGATATTCTTAGATTAAGATTAGAAAAATAGTAAAACCCAGATAGGGATAATACAGAATCCAACAGCAATAATCACGGCATAAATGCGTGCAACACAATTTAAACGACGTTCCCATTGTTTATTGCTAAAACCAATAGTTTGGAATGCACTCCAAAAACCATGTGTGATATGCAAAGACACCAAAATACCTGCTGCAAGATAAAGGCATGCAAACAACGGATTTTTGAAAGTGCTCACTACCATGTTGAATGCATTGAATGATTCATTACCTGAAAAATGCGCTGCTTTAACAGGAACCAAGAATTGGCACATGTGTAATGCAATAAAAACCAATACCAATGCACCTATTATAAACATGTTGCGAGAGATAGCACTTCCCGCAGGTTTACGTACATCGTATTTAGCCGGACGAGCTTTTTTGTTCTGAAGCTCGATCATGAAGCCCCAAATAATGTGAACAATGAAGCCTAAAGCTAAAATTGGTTCCATAATCTTAATTAAAGGGTTGGTACCCATAAAATGCACTGCCTCATTGTATAAACCACCTGTCGGATCGAAGATGATAAATAAGTTGATTGACATGTGCAGAAGCAAGAACGTCATCAGGAATAATCCCGAGATGCTCATGAAGAACTTCCTCCCGATAGAGGAGCTACAAAAATTGCTCATAAGAATAACTATTTATTTGATAATTTAATTTATTTCAACTTCACAAAGTGCGCAATTGAAAGCTCAACAAAAATAAGATTATCGCTCGTGAGGAAAAATAAAAAGAACGCTACTCCGCTTATTTAAATAGTTTCTAAGCTTTTTCGAAACTTTTATTTAACAAAGGAAAGCATGAGGATTTGATTCCATTATTTCAACTAATATAAAGTAAGCAAATACGAAAAAGAGTAAAACCTATTATATTGCTTCATATGGAGATATACATAATATTCAAAGATTTATTTCGCAAAAAGACAGACCTAAAAACTAATAATCACTATTCAACCGATAAAAGCTTCCTAAAAAAAGAGATTCACTTCCTTTTAAGCCAACGAATACCGGATTGGGCTACTGGAAATACTCCCTGACTAACCGATTTTACATCATCGATAGAATAAAACGCTTTGGGATTTGTTTCTCTGACAATAGCCTCCACCTTGCGGATATCTGAACGCTTTACCACGCTGTATATAATACTGACATTTTCCATGCTTCCGTGTGCCTCATGGTGTGTGATGCCATAGCCGGCAGCGGTTAAATTCCGAATCAGTTTATTTGCTTTTTTGCGCGTAATGATTTGAAGGCGCACAATGCCCACAGCTAATTTTTCTTCAATAAGTAAGCCAACATAGTTTCCGGTTGCAAAGCCCAAAGCATAAGCAAGGAAACAAGCCCAATTATCTAAATTCTCAAAGATTTTAGAAATAGCCATCAACCATATCAGAATTTCAAAAAATCCTAGTATAGGAGCCCAAAGTTTACGTCCTTTAGATACCATCACAATACGAATGGTGCCTATCGTAACGTCGGTAACTCTTGCTATGAATATTAATAACGGGAGTAATAAATAAGTAAAAGTGGAGCTGTCGGTAAAAGTCTGCATAATTATCTTTTTAACAAAACTACAAACAAAAGTTAATTTTACAATAGCTACTAACACTTTTGAATAATTATTCAAAATCCTAAGGTTTTGCTTTATTCACAATTAGACATCAAACTGCTAATAATCATACATATACTCACTATATTTAAAAATCGGCGCACCTATATTTCCTAGAGAATGGCGCATAACAGAACAATTAGCACGTATATTTTTTATGAACAAGGCGTAGCAAACAATAGTTGGACGCATAAGTTATGAGGAATGCATAAAAAAATGCTTGGAGCGTTCATAATCCATGAGAATAAGTTGCCAAAATAGCTTGTGAGTTCATATCTTGTCAAATAATACATGAAAAGAGTATATCTATGCATTCCCCATTCTTAAAGGTGATAACGGTAAATCTGATTTTGTTTATCTCCAACTTAACGAATAAATAACAATAGCAACCGGAAGCGGGAATAAAAAGATTAATTTGGCGTATTCCAAAGGTTTCATTTCTTTTGTAAGACACTTTTAATTGTAAAAAAACAAGATGAAACCAGTTGTAAGTATTATCATGGGTAGCACCTCTGATTTAAAGGTGATGGAAAAAGCTGCCAAAGTTTTCGACGAGTTTGAGATTCCTTTTGAAATTAATGCGCTTTCAGCTCATAGGACACCTGCTGAAGTGGAAGAATTTGCTAAAAATGCAAAAGATAGAGGTATCCAAGTAATTATTGCCGGAGCCGGCATGGCTGCTCATCTTCCCGGTGTTATCGCTGCCATGACTACACTTCCTGTAATCGGTGTACCTATTAAAGCCAGTCTCGACGGTATGGATGCACTATTGGCAATTACCCAAATGCCTCCGGGTATTCCCGTTGCCACTGTAGCTATTGACGGGGCTATGAATGCCGGTATCTTAGCGGTGCAAATGATGGCTCTAGGTAATGAAACGTTGGCTAAAAAGATGGATCAGTTTAAAGAAGAACTGAAACAAAAAATTGTAAAAGCAAATAAAGAATTAGCTACTGTCGGGTTTAAATTTAAAACCAACTAAGCAAATCTTCCTTACAGAAAGAGCGTAAACCAATTCTGATTTACGCTCTTTTTTGTTCTTTAAATTTAAAACGGAACGGCATCATCAGTTGTGCCGGCATAATTCAATCCTTGTTGGTTTTCAAAATCAGCATTAGGAGCCATCGGCGGAGCCGATCCTGCAAAGGTATCATCGTTCATGCTCGAACTGCGTGTCATTTCATCAGGCATATGTTCTTCTAAATCGCAAAACTTAACCTGAGCTTTCTTAAAGGCTAAGTGAATCGTATCAGTTGACCCATTACGGTGCTTCGCCACAATAATATTAGCACGACCGGCTAAAGAGTTTCCGTTTTCATCGGTTACTACTCCGTAATACTCCGGACGATGGATAAACATCACCATATCAGCATCTTGCTCAATAGCTCCCGATTCACGCAAATCAGAAAGTTGTGGTTCTCGCCCTTCTCTACTTTCTACGGCACGACTCAACTGCGACAAGGCAATGATAGGCACATCCAGTTCTTTGGCAATGGCTTTCAACGAACGAGATATCATACTCACCTCCTGCTCACGATTACCTCGCATATCGCTACCTGCTGTCATAAGCTGCAAATAATCAACAATAATAACACCAATATCATGCTGCATCTTTAAACGACGACATTTAGCTCGAAACTCGAAAATGGAAAGTGCAGGAGTATCATCGATGAATAAGGGAGCTTCATCTAATATATTTACTTTCTGATGGAAGTTTTCCCACTCCCAACCGGTTAGATTACCTTTCTTTATTTTTTCTGAACCCAACTCTGTTTCAGCTGCAATTAAACGATTGACTAACTGTACTGCCGACATCTCCAATGAAAATACTGCAACTCCGGCTTTATGATCTACCGCCATATTTCGAGCCATAGAAAGCACAAAAGCTGTTTTACCCATGGCAGGACGAGCGGCAATGATTATTAAATCGGTTTTTTGCCAACCTGAAGTTAGTTTGTCTAAATCTCTAAAACCCGTTGGCGTGCCGCTTAAACCATCAGTACGTTGCGAAGCTTTTTCAAGCATGGCTGTGGCTTCTCTGAGCACTTGCTTGATGGGCTGTGTTTCTTTACGAATACTTCCTTCGGCAACCTCAAAGATTGATTTCTCAGCGAAATTAATGAGGTCATCCACATCGATATTCATATCGTAGGCTTGCTTCTGAATTTCTGAAGATTTCTGTATGAGCTCACGCTGGATATATTTTTGTGCAATGATACGGGCATGATGCTCAATATGTGCCGCCGAAGCTACGTTGCTTGTGAGTTGCGTAATATAAAGCGCACCTCCAACTTCATCTAATTGCTCCCTACTCTTAAGCTCTTGGGTTACCATAAGTAAATCAACCGGTTTTTCATTTGTTGATAAACTTTTTATGGCATCGAAGATAATACGGTGTTCCGGCAAATAGAAACTCTTACTATCGACAATATCGGCAACAGAAATATATGCGTGCTTTTCCAGCATCAATGCACCGAGTACAGCTTTTTCAACATCGACTGCTTGAGGGGGAAGTTTTCCTTGCGCTACGTTTATTTGTTCCAGTGCGTCTTTTGCTGCTTTATTTCGGGCATTCTGCCAATTATTTGCCTGTTTTTGTGCCATTAGATTAATCGATTTTCTTTTTCCGCCACAAAGCAAATAAATAAGCTCACCCTAAACCAATAGAACGAGCTTTATTTATAATTATGCTTGTTTACAACTCTTGTACAGCTGTTGAAAACTTGGGGGAAAGTTATTCACAATTTGTTAATTTCTCTTTTTTAGAATGTTTGTCTTATTCAGCCTTACAACCTTTATATTCTATAAAGTAACTACAATTATCGTTATGAATTCCGGTGAGTTTTGAAGATATCAATGAAGAGCCTGAGCATACTAATTATTCGAATGCATATTAAGATGCACACAATAAAGAATAGCATCTCATATGCTCTAGCTTTCCAATTCGTTATGAATAATTTCGGTAATGATGTCGGTAAGATTTCTACCCATAGCTGCTATTTGTTGGGGAACAAAGCTGGTAGCCGTCATGCCCGGCGTAGTATTCACCTCTAAAAAGTAAAACACATCATCTTTCAGTATAAAGTCAATACGTACAATTCCTTTGCACTCACATAGGTCGTATATCTCAGAAGCTTGCTGCTGAATCTGTGCAGTAAGTTCAGAAGATATCCTAGCCGGAGTTATTTCTTCTACTTGTCCGTTATATTTTGCATCGTAATCGAAAAACTCATTTTGAGAAATAATCTCAGTTACCGGAAATATGTATTCTTTACTCTTCATCTTCACCAATCCGCAAGTAAATTCTGTACCGGCAATGAATTCTTCTATCAACACATCAGGACTTTCTTTCAATGCAGTTTCAATAGCCGAAACAATCTTGTCTTTCGAACTTACTTTGGTTATACCAAAGCTTGATCCTCCTGAGTTGGGTTTAACAAAGGCCGGCAATCCGAGGTTCTTCACCACTTCATCAGCATCAATCACATCACCCTTAAAGAAACGCATTTGTTTTGCCATAGGCACACCAAAGCTGCGCAAAAAGTTACTGCAAAAAAACTTATTGAAGGTGAGTGCTGCCGATTGCACATCACAACACGAATAAGGCAGTCCGATAAGATCAAAGTAGCCTTGAAGTACCCCATTTTCTCCCGGTGTTCCATGAATAGTGATATATGCAAAATCGAAGTTTACCTTTTTACCATCAAGCAGAAAACTAAAATCAGCTTTATTCACCTTGGCTACCGGTTCTTCACTGTTCATCACTCGTGCCTCACCCTGTTTTAATTCAACAGCCCAAACATTGAACAAATCTTTATCAATAGAATTACAAACATTTGCTTTGCTCTTCACCGAAACTACATATTCCGATGAATCGCCACCATACACTACTGCTATATTCTTTTTCATACCGACTTCATTCATTGCTTATTCCCCAATCTCTCTATTCGAAACATATTGCCTCCATTTAGCTATCCCCTCCTGCATATCTGAAGCAATGTCTGAGTCAAATAACATTTCCTCACCCGTAGTAGGGTGAATAAAACCTAATGTTTTAGCATGTAAAGCCTGACGCGGCAAAGTTTTGAAACAGTTATTCACGAACTGTCTATATTTTGAGAATGTTGTTCCCCAAAGTATTTTATCTCCGCCGTAAGTGTCGTCATTAAACAAAGGGTGACCAATATGTTTCATATGTACACGAATTTGGTGTGTTCTCCCCGTTTCCAATACACACTGCACCACGCTAACATATCCCAACTCCTCTAATACTTTGTAGTGTGTAATCGCATCTTTTCCGTATCCGTCGCCTTCTTCATATACCCTAAACACCTGACGATTCTTTAAGCTTCTTCCAATAGCCCCTTCAATAGTTCCTTCTGGCTCTTTTAATCTTCCCCATACTAGCGCTACATATTGACGTTTAGTCGTCTTATTGAAAAACTGCAAGGCTAACTTAGTTCGAGCTAATTCTGTTTTAGCTACCACCAACAAGCCTGATGTATTCTTATCAATCCGATGCACTAATCCCGGTCGAAGGTCATTCTCATCATTAAAGATTGGTAAATTTTTGTATCGCCAAGCTAAAGCATTAACTAATGTGCCTGTATAGTTTCCATGACCGGGATGTACTACCAAACCTGCAGGCTTATTAATAACTATAAGCTGATCATCTTCGTAAACTACATCTAACGGGATATCTTCCGGAATAATTTTCAACTCATGACGAGGATAGTCCATTACAATACTAACTTCATCATTAGGTTTCACCTTGTAATTAGATTTTACAGCTTTCCCATTCACCAAAATATTACCGGCATCAGCTGCTTGCTGAATACGACTTCGTGATGCCTTATCGATTCGATTTACAATATATTTATCAATGCGTAATTGTTTCTGACCCGGATCAACTGTAAGATGAAAGTGTTCAAATAACGCCTGATCTTGGTCTTCTATTTCTTCAAAGTTTTCGTTCATTCTCTAAAATTCTATATCCGTTTCGTCTGTATATTCTAATTTGGAAGCGTCCTTATCTAACTTCATAAGTTTTGTGCTATCGACAGACAACCAAACATCAACTAAGCTGCCATAATCAACATGACTTTCTTGTAGACTGTCTGACATTGGTTTCTGATTCACAATACGTGCATTAAGTGAGTCTTCAGGTGTAATAATAGAGTTATCATAGATTACGGCACCTAGCATCAGATGTAAGCTATCTAAAACAGCTTGAGCATCTTCTTGGCTAATTCCTCTGAGATCAGGGATAATTGATTTACCAACATCTCCTTTTTTACCAACAGTTAAATCAATATAAGCGCCTTTAGCGATAGGCATACCTGACTCTATAGTATTCCCTTGATATTGCTGTTCCAGTACCAATCCCTCATATTCCGAAGCTTTATAATTAATATCCCCTATACGCAAGCCTGAAGATTGAATGATACTCACCGCCTGACGAAAAGATATGTCAGTAAGCTGAGGCATGAGTATTTGCTCCGGATTGGAAGCGCATATTGTCACAAATATTTTCCTTCCTTCTTTCACTTGCTGTCCGGCCCCGGGCATTTGCTCCAAAATAGTCCCCGGACTTTTATCATCAACAAACAAAGAATCAGAGATTACTAAATTCATTTTTCCTGCTTCAAGCATTGGATCTACTTTATTAATGTTTACACCATCTAGATCAGGGACTTCATACGAAACTCCATGATGAGTATAAGTAGATATAGCCGAAAGAGTTATCATAAATCCTACAAGAAGTAAAATTACTGCTATGATTAATTGAATAAGAAAGCTTCTACTAAATAAAAACGAAAAGAAAGACCTCATAATTTATACTAAATTGAATGTAACTAAGCAACAAAAATAAAAGAAATAACTGAGAACTAGTTATCTGCCTAGTCGAAATACTAAACACAATTTCTAAATACACCAAAGAGGATAACTATTATTAAAATAAAAATACAAGCAGTAGGCCCCATTAATCGTTTACGCAAAAGCTGTACATTTTCGGTTTTATTTTTGATTAATTGCAGAGCCGAACACGCCAACAAGTAAGGCAGCGAACACACCAAAAGCGGATTATACGAAAAAGCCCGGGCTACATTCAGATGTAGCAGGCAATGTATAGCTCGCTGCGATCCACATCCCGGACATTGAAATCCTGTAAAAGCTAGAAACGGACAACGAGGAAACAATGAAATTTCATCGGGATCAAAATAAAATATTAAGACTAGAACTAACAGCAACAACAATGTTATTATGGGATAGTGCTTTTTATCTAGCTGCATAAGTTACACAAAATTGCTCATTGAGTCTAGGCTAAAAAGTGTTCCTGCAAAAAAGAGTATATTTATCAATATTGATATTCCAAAACTCACCAAGGCTGCAATAATAGAAATATTTATCCACCTACGTGCTTGCATTGAAGCTCGAAAGGAACCGGCATAATCACCGGCATAAAAACGACTTTCCACATGTAAAGCCTGAACAATGCTCACTATTCCGAATGGCATACAACAAAAAAGAGTCACTAAAATAGCTCCTACTAGATATGATTTAGGAGGATACGATGGCACTGTTTGGGCATGTAGAGGTGGGGTTTGATTGCCATACGTGTATTCCGTTTGGGGTGGGGGCGGAGGTATTGAACCAAAATCTGTATGATTCGATTCTTCTTGCTGAAACAAAACATTTAACTCTTCAACTTCACCTGCCGGTATCCAGTCAGACAACCCAGCATACCAAACCCTTGTTTCAGTGGTAATTTGTTCTACTTTCAGTTGTTCCAAAGAAAATGGACCAAAATTTTCACCATTCTTAGTATAGAAGAAATGATTGCTCATAATACAATTTTCATTAGTTATTTTATTCAATTCTTATATCATTCGGAGGTAAATTCTCCTACTAAAAATAAGTGTTATTTACCGATAAACATCTTTTATTAGTCAGCGAAGATACAAATATAAGTCTATGTGCACCTATTTTTATCTATTCATACGTTTTTTACTACAACTATCCTTGCATAATTTCACGCATTATGGTCAACGATTTGAACTCTGTTTCCATCTCAAGGTGAATCTTATAGTATAAGATAAGCGCATTAAATATTGTTCTTCTGTGATGATTCGTAAAGCCTAGACTATACATCCGAGCGTAATCAGATTGAAAAAGATTTGCAAATCTCAAGCTATCTTCTACACTCAGATAATGAGGATGAACCGGTTCTTTACGTACAAAAGTAGCCAACATTAAATCAAAAAATAATTCTTTCTCATTTTCTTTTTCTTTAGGCAGAATACCCAGATACCGAGTAAGTTTGAATAAAAAAACAATCAAAAAATTACTCACTGAACCTTCCAACGTATCAAATATCATCACTGATGAGAACAAAAAATCAAAAAGTATATTAGAAGGTTCTTCTTCCCTTAACACTTTATTTAATAGCTCTGCTATAAATAGGGCTTGCGAACTTTTTTGAATATCAAAAGGAAGGCTTGATAGAGGCGCTGCCAAATGCGCGTTTTTTAATCGCTGCAAACCTAAATTATTAGGCTTGTGCCACACCTCCAGATCAAGCAAAAAAAGGGACTGAAAAAGATTAATCTTTGTTTTTGATCGTTTTCCATGTATGCCACTAACAATGTATGATTGCTGACCGAACGCTTCTGTGTAAATATGAGCAATAATTGAGGAATCTGAATATTTTACGTAATTCAAAAATATACCCCGTGTTTTTACTAGCACGTTTATTTATCTTTTAAATATTGAATAAGCTTTTGAGTCGCTCGAGCTCGGTGACTTACTGTATTCTTTATCGTTAAATCTAACTCTGCAAACGATTTATCATATTCTTGTGGTTTAAAAATTGGGTCATACCCGAATCCATTACTCCCACATTCTCGTGTCAAAATCTCGCCTGCTATAGTACCCTCAAACAAGTCTTCCTCTCCATTAACTATTAAAGCAATTACTGTTTTAAACCGTGCATTTCTATTTAGCTTTCCTTTCAGTTTTGTCAATACCTTTGCCATATTAGCTTTTGAGTCTCTAGACTCACCTGCGTAGCGTGCTGAATATACTCCCGGTTCTCCATTTAAAACTTCAATTTCTAAACCAGTATCATCAGCAAAACAATTATATCCATAATTTTGATAAACATAACGCGCTTTTTGAAGTGCATTTCCTTCAATCGTTGGTTGAGTTTCAGGAATGTCTTCATGACAACCAATATCAGTTAAACTTAATAATTCAAAACTATCGGGAAGCATAGCTTGCACCTCTTTTAACTTGTTTATATTATTTGTTGCAAAAACTAGTTTCATAGGAAAATCTTTTAAAGTTTATAAGTCAAATATTCCTTCAGGACATTGCATTTCAAGCACTCTTGTATCCATATCAATTCCAACAACAAAGTCTTCATTGTATGGCACCATAAACTCTGTTTCATTATACAGTACTGTAAGCAACATATTACCGACATAGTCATCTACATGCAAAATCTCACCTATTTTACCTCGATTTACATCCTGTAAATGAAACCCTACCAAATCACTTATGGTAAAGACGTCATTGCTATTCACGTAATCATTTTCGTGTATATACACAGCCAAACCTACTAATGGTTTAGCATCCTTTTCGTTTTCGATCCATTCCAATTGTATTAATGCGGCCTCTCCGGAACGAAAACGAAGTCCACCTTCAGCAATAAAGTAGGGCACAAGCAAACCTTCATGTTCTAAGTAAAGAATTTCAACTTCTTCCAAGCTATCACCAAATTGATGTTCAAAACGTAAGTTCAGCTCTCCATCTAATCCATGTTGTCTTTGAATGTATCCGATTTTCTTACAGCTAGATTTTGGTATTGTTTCCATAAATGCAAAAATACACATAATACAAATACTATTCGGATTGAAATTATTTTTTTAATTCTATCAATAAATAAAAAGAAGTTTTATACAACAGTAACTTGGGATAAACCATAAATATTTTTCTCCGGTGAATCTTTTCAGTAGTAGAACCTAATTTATATTTTTCAATGCAACCAATCTAATACTAGATTGACACGACAAACAAAAATACGACAGAAATGAGATCTTATGGAACTTGTGAATATTCATCTCTCCTTACTAAAGCAAAGCTAAAATACTTATTCAGAGAGACCAAAAATAAAAGCATCTATATTTTCATACAGATGCTTTGCAGTGGGCCCACCTGGGCTTGAACCAGGGACTCCCTGATTATGAGTCAGGTGCTCTAACCAACTGAGCTATGGGACCGCTCTTCCTGTGCCGGTCTTACCGAAAATCCGAATGTCGTTTCACCGAAAGCGGGTGCAATATTACTGCTTTTTTCGGAAATTTCCAAAAGAAAGAATTTATTTCACTTTTTCCTTTCTTGTCCCAATTCTGATTTCCACCTTTGGCGTTACATTCATTTTAACTGTTTTATCTCCTGTGGTAAGTTCTTTCTTACCTTATTAACCCTCTATAAAAAAATAGGGCATCACAATTGGTAGGTGGGCCACCCTCCTTTTTCAATTTTTCTCCGGCTCAACCCAATCGCCATGGTCTTTGATCAGTTGGATGAGACGATCCACGGCCTCGGCCTGGGGGATATTTTTCTCTACCAGTTCTTTCTTGCGATAGAGGGATATCTTCCCATGCTCGGCACCCACATATCCGTAATCGGCATCGGCCATCTCGCCGGGTCCGTTCACGATACACCCCATCACCCCTATTTTCAAATGCTTGAGATGGGAAAAATGTTGTTTTACCAACGCGACGGTGGTCTGCAGGTCGAACAGTGTCCTTCCGCAACTGGGACAGGAGATAAACTCCGTCTTGCTGGTCCGTACGCGTGCTGCCTGCAAAATACCGAAAGCATAGGCGTCAATATCCGTTATATCGATCTGCCCCTGGTTACTCATCATAATACCATTACCAAAGCCATCCAGGAGAACAGTCCCAAAATCCACGCCGGCTTTGACTTGGATATCCTCCGCCTCATCTTCCGCGTAACACTGCTGGGGGATGACCGGCACACGGCAACCGGCATTCAACAATGCGTGGAAGAATGCCCGCTGTTCCCCCACCCCGTTCTGGTGGGCCGTGGTGAGGATTACCGCTACTTGGGGCGTTCCCTTCAGGAAAGCAACCACTTTGTCCGACAGCTCGGGATAAGAGATGCGCAGGAACTTCACCGGGGCATTACAATCCATTATTTTATCAAGGGAGCCGATCGTAAAGAGGGGAAAATTATCTATCTTCTCTTCCCAATGGGCATAATCGACAATGGATTTCATTCCTCTCGGGAAATGAGCAGGCACACGGTTCCCCACATAGATATAATCGGGGATGAAATGCGGATTAACCGACATATCGCCGATTTTGCTCCTGTCGGAAATCACCACAGGCAGATGTTCCCCACCGATATTCCGGACGGCGTCCGTCTCACGCCGGTCGGTAGAATAAGGTGAAAACTCGGGATAAGCACTGCCTTTTATTGGCGTATGCCCTTTTCGCAGGGACACATAATCCACCAACTTCCTGGCTACAGGGACTTCCGCTTCGGGATCCTCACTCAACGACACACGGATGGTATCGCCCAGCCCGTCGCTCAACAAAGCGCCAATACCTACGGCCGATTTCATCCGGCCGTCCTCTCCGTCCCCGGCTTCGGTGACCCCCAGATGAAGTGGGAAATGGATGTCTTCCTTGTCCATCGTGGCGACGAGCAAGCGTACCGCTTTGGTCATCAATAGTGTATTCGACGCTTTCATCGATATGACGATATCCGTGAACCCTTCCTCCACGGCAATCCGCAAATACTCCATACAAGACTCTACCATCCCTTCCGGCGTATCGCCATAGCGGCTCATGATACGGTCCGACAGCGAACCATGGTTCACACCGATACGAACGGCTGCTCCATGTTCCTTGCAGATCCGGAGGAAAGGAATTACTTTGGAACGTATCCTTTCCAGTTCCTGTGCATACTCCTCGTCGGTATATACCAATTCGGCAAAAGTTTTTTGCCGATCGACGAAATTACCGGGATTGATGCGTACTTTCTCCGCGATGGTGGCTGCCACTTCAGCCGCGCGGGGATTAAAAT
>JBKEDC010000011.1:0-5572 GCA_047975205.1 Mangrovibacterium sp.
CATCAAACGAATCACCAAAAAGCAAAAAGAAATGTTGCCCCGCAAAAAGAGAGAAAACAACCCCGTTAATCCATCGACCTATATCATCCCCAAATGGGCTAAGGTGGAATAGAATAAGAACAATAAGGATCGAGTCAGCCCTTTTATTGCAGGAGAAAGTCACTTCTTACAAGGCAAACCAGTCAAGCCCGAAGCCCTACGGGTCGGAAACGAAAATCTCCATCCTATGGATAGTATTTTCGCTCCGAGGCTTGCCTGTTTCCCTGCTCGAAATGTAAAGAGGTATCCTGCAACGAAAACGACCGACCCGACGATGACGCATATCTTCAAAAGTAAACAAGCATCCCTGATTAACATCAAGAATGCTTGTTTTCATTTTATGCGTGGGGCAACTTCAACTCCCTCTCCTTAGAATCTGCATATCTATTATTCTATTTTTCATTAGAAAGGAAGCTCGGGCGATCGGTAGTTATTATGCAATACCTCTTGAAGTTCTTTCTCGGGATAAAGTATTTTGCCTCCGATAGCTGTATAACAGATCATCCGCTTATCTCGCAAAGTCTGAAGCGTGCGAGGTGAGATATGGAGATACTCCATCACTTCCTCTCCACTCAGATAACGTTCCTCTGCCAATGTTGGGCGATGCTTATCACGAACATCCTGTACATCGTTCAAGGCTTGCTCTATTTGCCCTTCGAGTTCCTTGAACTCTTCGGACTCATAATTGATAAATTTGTCCATCGCTATTTGTTTGTATACTTCATATCGGTTTTTAGCAATTCAGAAATATCCTCTTCCTTGTAGTAGACCTTACCACCCAGCATTGCAAATGGTATCTTGCCATTATTCCGCCAAGTCTGCCAAGTGCGTTTCGAGATTCCCAAAGCACGGCAGACATCTGCCGAATCCATTCATCCGTCTCTGGGATTGATACAATATAAAGCTTTCAATGCAGCCATATCAGAAGTTAATCTACTGATCTGTTGTTTCAACAGTTCCCATGTATGTAAGTCTATACAAACAATTTCCATAGTCATTCAGTTTAGTTGTTATTATTTTTCGTTTTACTCTTTATCGCTATTAAATGTACTTGCCAGGGAACGTTTTAGCCCTTCGTTGGCAGCACGGGTTATCAGCTCTCTGTTTACCGACAGATGGTCGGCTAGGATATTCGACAACAAAATAGTGGGAGTGATCTCCGGCACAATATGTTGCAATGAGGCAACAAGCATTTGCAGCTTTTCTTTCATCCGAACATCGATATAGACTGGAGTATAATCCTTGATTTTTCGTGTTGCCCAAAATCGATTGGTATACTCTTCTTCGTCTTTCTTGCGAGAAAGCTTGCCTCTGGCTGAATTAGCTACTCATGTGCTATTATCAAACATATCAGATACATCTGGTTGCTGATCTGCTGTTTTATCTTTTTTGATATCTTCACTCATAAAAATCTGTTTTAAATGTTTATAAAATAAGACTTGTTAAAATAGAATTAAGACAGACCCACTCAAGTATCTCTGATCCGATTGGTTTTACCCATAATCTTACATCTTTCGAAAGGATAAGCGGTATACGGCTGTGTATATCGCTGTTTCCGAAATCAAGTGCAAGTATAATCCATTCTCAATCCCTGCCCTGTGAGCATAACAGCTTTACCTAACAGGTTAGGATTGTATACTATTGATTATTAAATTGTTTCAATTGGGATATATACTCAGTAAGGGGTAATTGGGGAATAATGGCTATACGACAAGTATAATGTAATATGCTGGATAACAGCAGATAATGCAAATTCAATAAAGGATAGAAATATTTATAGAAAATATAGGCGAATAAGTTTTTTTAACTACTCAAGTTTATATTTGTTTAGCTCTTCGATCAGGTCTTCTATATTTTCCAATCCGACAATACTTTCCCGCTTGTTGCGGTTACGGCAGTTGAGTAGTTGTTGCATACCGATATAGTGTGCACTATCTCCGTATCGCTCTTTGTTACCCTCTGTGCGAAAGGATATAAAGTCTTTATTGCCATCGGCAACCGATACCCATTGGGCTTTGATGTATTTGTGTTCGCTCAGTTGGTCAAGGAGATAGACCAATGTCTTTTGGTTAGTTACCTGTAGTGGTTCGGAGAGTTTTCCTGAAAGTAGTTTCTTTAGTTCAGATACTTTTATTTTTGAGCGAAACAATTTGATAGATTCTATGCAGTCTGCTAATAGTGCATATTGCTCTTTGCCTAGTTTGGGTAAATAAGAACGTTTGGTAGATTTGGGTTTAGCATTCTTAATAACAACTGTTTTCTTTACTTGTGGTTCTTCCTGATGAATATCTAATTTAGGCTTTGGAAGAAGTTTCTCATATTTTGTACATAAGCGTTCGAGACTAACCAAATCTACCAATTCTCTAAAGTAAGGCAAATCGATTTTATTTAACTCTGTAGTATAGTTGCTTGGAGTTATTGTAGCTATTGGTTTTATAAATGTATGATACTGATGATAAACATCTTTACTTATCTCATCATAAAAATCACTGTACCAAAGATAGTCTTCTCTTCCGTCACGAAGGTATTTGGGCAAGCTTGCCAGAGGAGGATTGTTGCGGATGATATCCAACACTTTACTTTTATAGTGGAGCATTTCTGCCTCGGTCAATTGTGGTTGTGAGACCAGAGCAAGTGCCGTTTCATAGTTGATTGCCGCAAAATCATTGAGACTCTGCTGTACAGCCCGAAATACTTCGGGAACATTACTGTCATGATCTATGTCTTGCTCACCATTATACATGTACTAAAGATAGTAATATTACCAATAGGAGCAATAAGAGTGACTCTATTTTGTCAGGCAGTATAGCAAATAAATGCATCTCCAAGCAAAGCTATACACATCATATTGTCAATGATATAACTATCGATTTAACGATCTATATTTGTCGAAGTATCCATGTCGGATATAGCTAATTTATACAATGATATGAGAAATTTAATCCACTTTCTACCATTCATTTGCTCCGGCTATCCTTGAAGAGCAATAGGCAATACACCAACCGTATTGCTAAATCGGAAGTATCCGATAATGCACTCCCTTCGGAGTGAAAACGTTGCCACCAATTCAAAAAACAAAGAGACTCCCGCCTCTTTATTTTTTTCTCGTCGTCAAAGGAGACCCTATGTTTGTAATGTGATTAGCAAAAGTATTCTTATTGGGTTAAATTCTAAATTTACAGCCAATAAGCTTGTTAAACTAATCATAATACATACCATGAAAACAACAAAGCAAATATCCTTAGATTTCACTGAACAACAAATTTACATTGGTCTGGATGTTCATCTCAGTTCCTGGTCTGTGACCATCGCCACCGACTATATTATCGGGCGTACATTTTCGATAAGCAATACCTCCACTGTACTAAGATCAACTAAAGGGAATGATACCTATGGTTCCCTGCTACAAAAGTATCTGCATACGAATTATCCGGGAGGCAATTATCTTTCTGCTTATGAAGCCGGCTTTTGCGGATTCTCTGTTCACAATGAATTAATCAGGTTGGGTATAGAAAATATTGTCGTCAATCCGGCTGATATTCCGACCTCACAAAAGCAAGAAGTGCAGAAGAATGACCGTGTTGACAGCCTCAAAATAGTATTGGCTCTGAGGGCTGGTCAGCTAAGGGGAATCCATGTACCGGATATATCTACATTGAACGATCGTATGTTGCTGCGTGTAAGAGCTGGGATAGTGCATGATATCAAACGTTACAAGAATCAAACAAAATCTATGCTCAACTTCTATGGTATAAAATACAAGACAGATTTTGACGGAGCCAATCTCTCTTTTTCCCGCAGATTTGTAGACTGGATTCGCAATATTGATCTGGGTAGCTCTTCGGGAATGGAGGCTAAGGAAGTTATGTTGGATAAAATATCGACCCATAGAGAGAAGTTGTTGCGTGTCACACGAAAAATTAGAGAATTATCGCAGAATAACAGATATAGCTCTGATTATTATAATTTGATTACTATTCCAGGGATCAGCCTGATTACGTCTATGGCAATCCTTACTGAAGTAGAAGATATAAAGAGATTTAGCAACACCAAGAAATTTATTGGTTATCTGGGATTGCATCCTACATACAGGGCGAGTGGCGAAACACAACAAAACGGGGAAATTACCTTTCGTCACAACAAGTATCTGCGGGTGTTACTCGTTGAGAGTTCTCATATTGCTGTCCAGAAAGATCCGGCAATGATGCAAAGCTTTATACAGTACAGGAAAGAGGGCAAAGAATATAACGTGGCCATCATTAAGATAGCACGAAAACTGGCTTGTAGGATTTATTATATCCTTCGCGATAAACATCAGTACCAAACAGGAGTAGTAATATGAAAACCTCCTTTAATTATAAAATCCATATATCAACTTCTTTTACCTGCAATAGACCACTATATCTTGCTTGTAGATAAACTACGTCAAGTAGATTGTGGCAGTTGCACCTATTCGCTAAAAGGGGTAATGCGATTAAAATGTGAGATCAATATTATTTGCTCCACATTGGATACGCTAATAGAAGGATGTTGATATAGGATAAAGGTTTTTTTAGCCATATAGACAGTGTCAGCAATGAAGAAAGGGAGGCTAAAGATACCTCCCCTAATTTCTGCATTACTGCATACTGTCAGAGAATCTATTGCTGTCAGGTTGCTCCTCAGCGGAGCCTGAGTCCTCTTCAATTCCCTAACCCTAAAGTAAATAAATTATAATGATGTTGAAACTTTTTGCTAAATTATTTGGATTACAACATAGAAGCAAGGTAATCGCACGGGTTACCCGAAAATTGCTTCGCACATTTTCGGACAACCTTCGTGCATACCTTGCCCTTACAGGGGGCTGTGACCACACAGAAGATAAATCCGGTACCTTCAGGATTTATCTCCCGCTTCAAAACACACTCCCGATGGTCGCATATTCCGAGGTCACCGGGCAGCCTGCGGATTTCGCTCCCGTAGGTCGCAAAAGATCCGGGCTGCAGGCGGAGGCTCCACGTAACCGGGGTGGCCGGAGCCACCTCCCGTTGGTTGCTTACGTTATGTCTCGCCCAGATATTAAAAGGCATCTGATAGTTTTCTGTGATATTAAATATAGCTATTATGGAAAGTAAAAATAAATTAGGAGAGAAGGTTCTTCGCGGGAGACCTAAAAAGGAAAAAGAGAAACTTTCCTGCTCGATTAACCTCAAATTGACTCAAAAAGATTTTAGTTCCGTGAAAGAGAAAGCGGAAAAGTTGAGTATGAAAACTACACAGTACGCACGTGAGATGGTATTAAAGGGAAGTGCCAAATTGCGATATACTATTGAAGATATGGATCTTATGTGCAAATTGGCAGGGATGGCTAATAACCTGAATCAGATAGCCAGACAGGCAAATAAATCAGGTTTTGCCAATACGGCGATGGAAGTAATAAGTATAACTGCTAAAATCAAAAAGCTGCTGGATGATCGCTAAGAATATAAAAGGGAAGTCATTTAAGGGATGTGTCCAATATGTGATGAATGAGACGGCTGAACTGCTCGACGCA
>JBKEDC010000017.1:0-4844 GCA_047975205.1 Mangrovibacterium sp.
GTATCGTTTTTAGCATAATGCAATACTCGATAATGCAATTGTTCAAATTCTTGCTGGATAACATTAACCGGAACACCTTTAAATAAAGGAGATTTACTAATTGTTTGGAAGTTGATGTTCATAACTAATGTGATTTTTTTGTTTTCTATCTCATTACGATGGAAAGATAATGTTTTTTCAGTCATATGTAATAACTATTACCAAAAGTATTTTCTCACTGTTATAAGTTTGCATTAGTAATAAAATTAAAAGATTAGTGAGATGGAAAACATGTTTTGTTATCAATGTCAGGAAGCATCCAAAGGAATTGGCTGCACGATTAAAGGTGTTTGCGGAAAAACTGATGATGTAGCAAATTTACAGGATACATTGTTATTTGTGCTTAAAGGAATTGCCACATTGAATCAAGAGTTGGATAAGGTTGGAAAGGGTGACAACCGTGTAAATAAAGAACTTTTCGACGGTCTGTTTAGTACCATTACTAATGCA
Source organism: Mangrovibacterium sp. (assembly GCA_047975205.1). Lineage (GTDB taxonomy): Bacteria > Bacteroidota > Bacteroidia > Bacteroidales > Prolixibacteraceae > JBKEDC01. The sequence continues at coordinate 490 of JBKEDC010000017.1, forward strand.
AATTTCAACCATGCGGCATTTATCATCCGCATTAAGCAAGCTTTGCATTTGAGAAATCAACTTCGAGATAAGCTAATAAAAGAGAATATCGGTTTGCCTTCTTTCGAAGCTGTACATTGGGATGCAAACACTTCCGTAGAGTTTGAAGCGAAAGCAAGTGAGGTAGGAGTATTAAGTGAAAGTAATGAAGATATTCGATCATTAAAGGAACTTATCATTTACGGATTAAAGGGAATGGCAGCCTATGCCGAGCATGCCTATAATCTACATAAAGTAGATGAAGAAGTATTTGCATTTATACAAAGAGCCTTAGTAGCTACCACGCAAGATTTGTCTGTTGATGAATTAATAGCTTTAACATTGGAAACAGGAAAGTTTGGCGTGGATGTAATGGCATTGTTAGATGAGGCAAACACTTCTGCTTATGGAAATCCACAAGCTACTCAAGTAAATATCGGAGTAGGGAAGAACCCCGGTATTTTGGTGTCGGGACATGATTTGCACGACTTAGAAGACTTGTTGAAACAAACGGAAGGCACCGGAGTTGATGTTTACACACATTCCGAAATGTTGCCTGCTCATTATTATCCGGAATTGAAGAAGTATAAGCACTTGGTAGGAAACTATGGTAATGCATGGTGGCTTCAAGATAAAGAGTTTGAAAGCTTCAATGGAGTGATACTTTTTACGACTAACTGTATTGTCCCTCCAAAGAAGAATGCAAGCTACAGCGATAAAATATACACCACAGGTGCCAGTGGATTAACCGGAGCTATGCATATTCCGGATAGAAAAGTGGGAGAGATGAAAGACTTCTCGGCCATCATTGCCCATGCTAAAAAATGTGCGGCACCAATAGCTATTGAGGAAGGAGAAATTACCGGAGGATTTGCCCATAATCAGGTTTTTGCATTGGCAGATCCTATAGTTGAAGCTGTAAAAGCAGGAGCCATCAAAAAATTCTTTGTTATGGCGGGATGCGATGGTAGAATGAAAAGTCGCGATTACTATACCCAATTTGCTGATAAACTACCCAAAGATACTGTTATTCTCACAGCAGGATGTGCAAAGTATCGATATAACAAGTTACCATTGGGAGATATTAACGGGATACCTCGGGTAATTGATGCCGGTCAATGTAATGATTCGTATTCATTAGCTATAATAGCTTTGAAACTAAAAGAAATATTTGGATTAGAAGACATTAATGAACTTCCGATTGCCTATAATATCGCGTGGTATGAGCAGAAAGCAGTTATCGTTTTATTAGCCTTGCTGCATTTAGGTGTTAAGAATATCCATTTAGGTCCAACTTTGCCGGCATTTCTTTCTCCTAATGTGGCGAATGTACTCATTCAGAATTTTGGTATTGCCGGAATTACAGATGTTGATGAAGATCTCAAAATATTCTTAGGCGAAGAGGTGGCCTAACAAAACATAAGTAAGCTGATTGTTAGAAGTATTACACTTTTTAATTAAAAATGGAAATATATTTGTCGTAAATAAAATGAGGCATATGAATATCCATAAACAAAATACAGTAGGAGAAATTGTTCGGCAGAATTTCAAAACAGCAACTATATTCGAAAGCAAAGGAATTGATTTTTGTTGCGGAGGAAATATTACTCTTGAAGAAGCTTGCACTGCCGAAAATTTGAACATTGATGATTTTATTCAAGAATTACAGCAAGAACTCCACGTGGCAGATTCAGAATCAACATATTTAGATAGTTTGCCTGTGACTGCCTTGTGTGATTATATTGTCAATCGGCATCATGCTTTTGTGCGTAAACAAATTCCTGACATCCAGCAAAAGATGGAAAAACTTTGCCGTGTGTATGGAGCAAATCATCCGGAGCTGTTTGAGGTTCAAGCTGAATTTAATCAGGCGGCAATAAACTTGACGCAGCACTTGAAACAAGAGGAGGAAAAATACTTTCCATATATTTCTCGATTGGAGAATCGGAATCTTCCGAAGTCCGATGACATGATTACTATTGAGCAATTACGCAAAGAACATCAAGCCGAAGGCGATCGATTTTTTCGCATAGCTCATTTAACCAAAAATTACTTAGTGCCTGCCGATGCTTGTGCTACTTATCGAGTGACTTATGAATTGCTGAAAGAATTTGAGCAAGACTTGCATCAACATGTACATTTAGAAAATAATATGCTTTTTATAAAAGCTGAAACATTAGAAAATAATAATCAAGTGACAGATATTACACAGACACTAAAAGACGAACATCAAAACATTTTGCGTGTTATGCGTCTTGCTGAACAACAATGCCAAATTATTGAAAAAGGTGAACAAACTGATGTCGATTTCTTTACGAAGCTATTTGACTTTATAGCTGTTTATGTTGATAAATTTCATCATGGAAAAGAAGAAGATATTTTGTTTGAAGCCATGCTGAATAACGAAGAACATCTACATTGCAATCCGGTTCCTGTTATGCTTTACGAACATGATTCAGGAAGAGGTTTTTTGAAAGAAATGTGCGAAGCACTAGCCGAAAATAAGCCCGAAGAATTATGCTTGGCAACAAGAGGATATATTGACTTACTGAGCAATCATATTTATAAAGAAGATAATGTGCTTTATCCCATGGCAGAGGAAGCGATTGGGGCAGCAGAGAAAAAAAGTATAAATGATAGGTATCAGCAAGCCGAAAAACGAATAAATGCGGCATTTGATATTGATAATCTGACAAAGTTCGGGCAATAAAATTTGTCTGATAGCCTCCAAATAACTAAGAATAACAGCTATCCGCTTGCTTCACACTGTTAAAGTTGAAGCAAGCGGTTTTGCACACGTATACGATATCCATATACCATTTAAATTTTTGTTTATGCGAAGCAAAAGAACTTTCTTACAAATACTGCACCGATGGCCGGGCTTGTTGGTAGCTTTGTTTCTTCTCCTCATAGCAACTTCGGGAATTATCATGAATCACCGCAGTTTATTTTCACCAATTGATGTGAGTAGAAAACTGCTGCCGAAAGAATATCATTATAAGAATTGGAATAATGCAGCTTTGAAAGGAAACGTATTGCTTGACAATAATAGCATATTAGTCTATGGCAATATCGGAGTGTGGCTTACCGATTCTACATTTCAAAATTACGAGTCACTAAATGCGGGTTTTGGCAAAGGAGTAGATAATCGAAAAATATCTGATGTCTTATATTCTAGCAATGGTAATCTTTATGCCACTACGCAATTCGGACTATATGCTTTCAACTCCTCCACACGCTCTTGGCAGCAACTTCGAACCAATCAGAAAAGGGAGCGGTTTGTAGCTTTAGAGGAAAAAAATGATAGCATTTATGCTTTATCTCGTTCCTTACTTTATATTTCTTCCGATAAAGGAATGCATGCAACGTTTAAAGCACACTTAATTAAAGCTCCGGCATCTTATGATGGGAAGGTTTCGCTTTTCAAAACCATTTGGCTGATTCACTCCGGTGAACTTTTCGGTATTATCGGCAAATTAATCGTAGATTTATTAGGGGTGATCACTATCATTCTTTCTGTTACCGGCATTATTTATTTCTTTTTCCCCTCTTGGATAAAAAGACGACGACAGAAGCAAAAAAACTATGAACATTTGGGAAAAATGAATCGTTTTTCTTTAAGATGGCATAACAAGATAGGAGCGTGGACGTTCTTACTGCTCGTGTTATGTTATTTCACCGGCATGTTCCTTCGTCCGCCTTTGTTGTTGGCAATCGTAAATTCAAAGGTAGCAGCCCCAAAGTACACTTTGCTCGATACCAGTAATGCGTGGTATGACAAACTTCGCGATTTGGTGTATGATGAAAAAGAACAACAATTTATCATTTCCACTTACGATGGCATGTATTTAATGAATCCAAATAATTTATCGGTTGAACGCTGCAAATATCAACCTCCGGTGAGTGTGATGGGTATCAACTGTTTCACCGAGTTTCAAGACGGAACTTATATTGTGGGTTCATTTAGCGGTTTATTTTTATGGAATCCGAATGTGCCGACGATTGTAAATTATGTAACCGGTAGTCCATATCATGAACAGTTCGGAGGTCGTCCTATTGGTGATGTGAAGATTTCAGGACTTATTATTAACCCTTCCGGCTATCCCTTTTTAGTGGATTATGATAATGGAATTTTTCCACTTCATCATCAGCATCGTTTTCCGCCAATGCCTGAAGAAATAAAGAATCAAGGTATATCGCTTTGGAATTTTGCTCTAGAGTTGCACACGCTCCGTATATTTAATGCACTTATCGGTAGTTTTTACATTTTACTTATACCGCTTGTTGGCTTGTGCTCTATTATGGTATTGATTAGCGGTTATTTTTATTGGAGAAAA
>JBKEDC010000037.1:0-139887 GCA_047975205.1 Mangrovibacterium sp.
TGGTATAGCGAAGCATCAGGAGGAATGCCTATTGCTATCGGCGAAACAGTATCTACCGAAACACTCGGAACTGACACCGGCACTCCCGGAACTTATGATTACTATGTAACCTGTTGCGAAAGTGGTTGCAATAGAGATCTGATATCTGTTGTTGTAAACCCGGTTCCGAAACTTATAAGCGGACAAACCATTTGCTCGGGTTCTAGTACAAACATCAGACCTGAAATCACCGATATCAATGAGAATCCGATTGATGAAACATTGTTTCCAATTGAATACAAATGGAAGGTATTAAACTCATCAGGTGTTACCGGAGCCACCCCTTCCGATTACTTCCAAACAGATATGAATCAAACCATAACCTTAGAAGACGGCGTGGCTTGTGGTGAAGCTAAATATGAGTTGATAGCAAGAATCAACGGTGCATCTGGATGCGAAAGCAATCCCGAGCATATAACAATAAAGATTGTGAATGCCAATAATATAGATATGCTCGATGACGATAATTCTTGTGTTGAGCATATTCAAGCTGCCACATGGAATGAACTTTCTGAACCCGATGCTGACATTAGCGAGGAACGTCCGGAATATAAACGATACACAGCAAAAGATAAGGAATTAGATTTTCCGTCGGATGTTTTCCCTTCAGATAATTGCTATGCTGATTTTACCGATGATTTACAATGGTGGATATGTGCTGATGATGCCCTGGAAACTCAAATCTATTCCGGAACAGGACAGCCTAGTAGCTCACTTGGTGAAAGCGATGAAATCAGATTGGAACTCGGAGAAGACAAGGCAGCAGAGCGCACCTTCACCATTACTTACCAATTGAATATTCAATGTGGAAACGGATTAGTGGAACGGAGTAAGAAAATCACGATTAAGCCTCGTCCTCAGATTCAAAAAAGTAAGCTTGCAAGTTTTTAAACTAAGAGATACATATTACTTCATCTTTATTAGAGAAGACTTTGGTAATTGGAACGGATAGACAGGTGTGTTTATACAATAATTTGGACCCGTTTTCTTCTTTTTTCGATAATTATGCAATTTATATAGAGTATAACTATGGATTTACAGTCCTATTCTCATTGTATAAAGTGTAAAAAATCATAAAACACATTTATTTCTATCAAAATATAGATGAGAAAATCTATTAAATTATTCATGCTTGCTTAAGAACAATATGACACAGCCTTTTTTATGTCTTTATTTGCATGAGTATAATATGACCGAATAGTCTCAATATCGACAGACAATATATTTAAACAGCTAAAAATAATTAAGATATACAACTAATAAATTAAACAATATATATTATTCTATCTGATAAAATTTACAGTCTTACAATAAGTGTGAATTAACATAATACATTTATTTTAGTAACAAATAAAACAAGAATGGCAGAATTTCCGACTGATAAGGAGTGCTAAAGATGTTATTAAATCGATGAAATAAGCTACCTGTTTTCGATACTGTCGAAGGCTTTAAAGCCCACTAGTTTATCATATCTGCCCGAGTTCAATTTTCGGTAGTAAACCATCACCTGATAATCATTTTCTGTTTCATAAGAAGTTCCTTCAATTACCGTTTCATCAGCTTTGGTATCTCCATCTTGCAGATAAACATACTGATAATTATAGTAGCCTTGCTTAAGCAATAAGGACAGCTCGTATTGCTTTGTTTGGTAGTTCCATTGCATGGCGTAATTATCTTTCAATTCCTGATTGGTAAGCTCTCCAAACACATACACTTTACCCCCAAGCAACTGACCGGGCAGCTTCAAAGTGAAATGAACAAAAGCATAATCACACTCGGTATCAAAATCTTGCACTTCCTTATCCTGACTTTCTACGCGATACAAACCATTCATTTCCTCATAATAGAAGTATTTCTTATTCGAACGAGGTTCATCTCTATTAAGTGTTATATGCTGAAACCCGTCATATTTACGCATGGCAGCTATTCCCTCTCCGGTATATCTCCATGAGCGTAAATCGAAGTATCTAAACTCATTACCTCCGGGGAAAACATTCTCTTTATCATAATTATAGTCTAATATCTTATTCTGAAAATAACGAGGCTTGAGTTTTCTCACTGCCGAGTCCCACCGGCGATTCTTCAGGAGTACCACCTTAACCTCTTGATTAGGGTCATTCAATTGAAAACCGGAGAAATCTACTTTAAAATCTACTTCTTGGTTATCTCCATGATAAGCATCAAAAGTAGCAGGTTTCACTCTGCCTGAAATATTGACGCTCGATTCCAACACATAGAACCGCTGCGTGAGCACCACATTCTTTCTGTTGGAACCTTCATATATTATTAAGATATAATTTCCCGAATAGCGGAAGTTTAAATTATCATTAGGTAATTCCAATAAATAATTCGTGTATTCTACTTGCGTATTGAAGCTTAGTGCAAAATCATTAACCGGATTATCGAAGAAGCCATCTAAATATTCGCTTTGCATGAGATAAGATTCATTCCAATCAGCATCGCAATGCAGCACGGTATAGTTATAATCCGACTGCTCGTTATTCAATTCATCAAATTTCAGTGTAAGGTATTCATCAGTGCCCAATTGAATTACAGGTAAAGTTAAGGGGTCGTTGCCCGAATATAATTGTACTGATTTTATACCTTGCTTGAATACTTGGTTATTATAATAATTTCCGGCTGTTGTGTTCGAACTCGCATTTAATGTAAACATAACGCAGCAACAGCAAATGAAAACAAATCTGCAAGACTTATTAGAGAAGTATAAATTACTCATAATTAAACGGTTTAGCAAAATGTAAAAATAGTGAAAATTTAACGATTTCAAATAGTATCGGAATAATAGCTTATAAAGTGCTCAATTACAGTTTATTCATTGCAAAAGTTGTTGATAATCATTACCTTTGTTGCAAAATATTTTTATACTAACACAATAAGGGATTACAATGTCTAAGCAGTACAAATTAAAGCGCGGATTGGATATTAAGATTGCGGGTTCGGCCACCACAGCCATTGAGCCTGCACCTGAATCTAAAATCGTTGCGCTGAAGCCTACAGACTTTGCAGGTCTGACACCAAAGCTTTGTGTAAAAGCTGAAGCTCAGGTAAAGGCCGGTGATGTCCTATTTTTCGACAAATACAATCCTGAAATTTTATTCACTTCGCCTGTTAGCGGTACGGTTAAAGAAATCGTACGCGGTGAACGACGTAAAGTTTTAGAGATTATCGTTGAAGCAGACGGAAAAAATGAAAAAGTTTCGTTTGAAAAGGTCAACCTTGCAAATCTTAAGCGTGAGCAAGCGGTTGAGCTTCTTTTAAAATCGGGATTATGGCCTTTTATTAAGCAACGTCCTTACGGTTGTTTGGCTAACCCTAAAGATACGCCTAAAAGCATCTTTATTTCCGGTTTCGATTCCAATCCTTTGGGAACTGATTATGAGTTTATCTTCCACGAAGAAGTTGAATCAATCCAATTGGCTATTGATGCCTTAGGCACATTAACCAACGGTAAAGTATTTTTCGGTCTTCCGGCTAAAACGTCAAGTATTTTCCAATCTTTGAAAAATGTAGAGCTAAACACTTTCGGCGGGCCTCATCCTGCAGGCAATGTCGGAATCCATATTCACCATATCAGTCCAATCAATAAAGGTGATAAAATATGGACGATTTCGGTTCAAGCTTTGGTTTACTTCGGGCGTTTGCTTGCTCATGGCGAATTAGACATGACGAAGACTATTGCTTTAGCAGGTTCTGAAGTAAGTTCACCTAAGTATTACCGCACAGTTCACGGGGCAAACATTGCTCCTCTAATTGAAGGTAAAACAAAAGGCGAAACAAACGAACGTATTATCAGCGGAACAATCCTAACCGGCACACAAGTTACTGCCGGTGGTTTCCTTGGTTTCTTCGACCAAGAAATTTGTGTTATTCCTGAAGGAGATGAATATGAGCTTATGGGCTGGGCAACTCCCGGCTTCGGCAAATATTCTGCATCGCGCACTTTCGTTGACAAACTAATGCCTAAGAAAGCATATAATTTGAATGCCAATCTACACGGCGGTGAACGTGCATTTGTGGTAAGCGGTCAGTATGAAAAACTTCTTCCTATGGATATTCTTCCTGTTTATCTGTTGAAAGCCATATTGGCTAACGATCTCGATAAAATGGAACAATTAGGCTTGTATGAAGTTATTGAAGAAGACTTAGCTCTTTGTGAATATGCTTGTACATCGAAAATCAAAGTACAAGATGTTCTTCGTCAGGGTATCGATAGTATGATTAAAGAGTTAGGTTAATTAAACGTATTGCGATAAAATAAATAGTAAATGAAAGCAATAAAGAATTTTTTCGAAAAGACTGAGCCTTATGTGAAAGAAGGTGCCAAATATCATTGGCTTCGCTCTACTCACGATGCGCTTTTTACATTGTTCTTTGTTCAGAAGAATACTTCTAAATCAGGAACTCATATTCACGATTACATTGACTTGAAAAGAACGATGGCAGTTGTAATTGTGGCTTTGCTTCCTGCATTGTTATTTGGTATGTACAATGTGGGTTATCAACACTTCGGTGCTCTCGGAGCACTTCAAACAACCGGATTTTGGGAACTATTTTTCTTCGGATTCCTGAAAGTACTTCCTGTTATCATTGTTTCTTATGTTGTTGGGTTGGGCATTGAATTCATGTTTGCTCAAATTAAAGGACATGAGGTTGAAGAGGGTTTCCTCGTAACAGGTATGCTTATTCCTTTAATTATGCCTATCAATACACCACTCTGGATGATTGCTGTTGCTGTTGCATTTTCAGTAGTTTTTTGTAAAGAAGTATTTGGCGGTACGGGCATGAACATTTGGAATCCTGCTTTAGTAGCACGTGCATTCCTTTTCTTTGCCTATCCGAGCCAAATGTCGGGCGATTCCGTTTGGATTGCTCACGATGGCGTAACTAAAGCTGTTGACGGTTTTACAGGTGCAACACCAATGGCATTGGCAGCTGCCGGGAAAATCGATCCTTCGGCATTCGATACTTGCAAAGCATTTATCGGTTTAATTCCGGGATCTGTTGGTGAAACTTCAACATTAGCTATACTTATCGGTGCTGCTATTTTATTAATTACCGGTATCGGCAGTTGGCGAATCATGCTAGCCACCGTGTTGGGGGCTGCGTTCATGGGCATTACGCTAAACTTATGTGCAGGCGACAATATTTATATGCAATTGCCTTGGTATGATCATTTTGTTATCGGTGGTTTTGCATTCGGAGCCGTGTTTATGGCAACCGACCCTGTAAGTGCTTCACAAACTGATACGGGGAAATGGATTTACGGTTTCTTAATCGGATCGTTAGCCATTCTAATCCGTGTGGTTAACCCTGCTTACCCTGAAGGCATGATGCTTGCCATCTTATTAATGAACACTTTCGCTCCATTAATCGACCATTATGTTGTTGAATCAAACATCAGACGTCGATTGAAACGAGCAAAAGCAAGCCTATAATCATCAAAGACAAAAAGAAATGGATAGAAATAGTAATTCATATACGTTTATCTATGCTACAGTGATGGTTATCGTTGTGGCTGCGGTTCTGTCGTTTGCTGCTACAAACTTAAAGAAAGCGCAACAACAGAACATTAAAATTGAAAAGATGCAAAACATCTTGGCATCGGTAAATATTGCAGCCGATGCAAAACAGGCTGAAGACACCTATAATAACACCGTTAAAGATTCATATATTGTGAATTCTAAAGGTGAAAAAGTAGATGGCAAAGCATTTAATGTAGATATGGCTGCCGAATATAAGAAACCGGTGGATCAACGTAAGTTACCTGTTTTTGAATGCGAAATTGACGGACAGAAAAAATATATCTTACCACTTTACGGTGCCGGTCTTTGGGGTCCGATTTGGGGATATATTTCATTGAATGAAGATGCAACCACAGTTTATGGTGCAAACTTTGCTCACCAAGGAGAAACTCCCGGGTTAGGTGCTGAGATTGCAACGAAAGGCTTCCAAGTTCAGTTCCAAGGTAAAACCATCTTCGACGGTAGTAAAATGACTTCCATCTTTGTGGCGAAATCAAATGAGAAACCTGCAGATATGTCGCACGCTGTTGATGCCATTTCAGGTGGTACTATCACCTCTAAAGGTTTACAAAGAATGCTTCTTCAAGATCTTACCGCTTACGAGGCATTTTTAAATACTAAAAATAAGCATTCAACCAGAAAAACGTATAAAAATGAGCAATAAAGAATCATTATTTTCAAAGAAAAATATGGGTTTGTTGAGTGCTCCATTCAATCAGAATAACCCTATTACCGTTCAGGTGTTAGGTATTTGTTCTGCATTGGCTGTAACTGCTCAATTAAAACCTGCCATTGTTATGGCGATATCGGTTACTGTTGTTTGTGCTTTCTCTAACGTAATTATTTCGTTATTGCGCAACACTATTCCGAACCGAATCAGAATTATTGTGCAACTTGTTGTAGTTGCCGCTTTAGTAATTTTAGTTGATCAGGTGCTTAAAGCCTTCGTTTACGATGTAAGCAAACAGCTTTCTGTGTTCATCGGACTGATTATTACAAACTGTATCTTGATGGGGCGATTGGAAGCCTTTGCATTAGGTAACAAACCTTGGCCATCGTTGCTTGATGGTATCGGCAATGGTTTGGGTTATGGCTTCATCTTGGTCATTGTAGCTTTCTTCCGCGAGCTTCTAGGTTCGGGTTCTTTATTTGGTTTCCAAATAATTCCTGACAGTTGGTATGTTGCCAACGGCGGATTCTACATGAACAACGGAATGATGATTTTACCTCCAATGGCATTGATTACGGTGGGTGTGATCATTTGGGTGCACCGCAGTCGTAACAAATCATTGATTGAAGACTAATTAAGAACACAATAGAAAAACAAAATGGAAAATTATTTGAATATATTCATCAAGTCGATTTTCATTGACAATATGGTGTTCGCATACTTCTTGGGTATGTGTTCTTACTTGGCCGTATCGAAATCAGTGAAGACAGCAACCGGTTTGGGCGCGGCAGTGGTTTTTGTTTTGGCAATTACCCTTCCCGTAAACTACTTGTTTGAAAACTATATCCTTCGCGAAGGAGCATTGGCGTGGTTAAGTCCTAAATTTGCCGATGTTGATTTAAGCTTCTTAAGCTATATTTTATTCATCGCCGTAATTGCATCGATGGTGCAATTGGTAGAAATGATTGTAGAGAAGTTCTCTCCCGAACTTTACTCTCAGCTAGGTATTTTCTTACCTCTTATTGCGGTGAACTGTGCTATTTTAGGAGGTTCTCTTTTCATGCAACAGAAATCATTTGCCAACATTGGTGAAGCTACCGTTTACGGAGTTGGTTCCGGTTTAGGCTGGTTCTTGGCAATTGTTAGTATTGCTGCTATTCGCGAAAAAATTAAATACTCTAACATCCCTGCTCCACTTCGCGGCTTAGGTATAACCTTTATCATTACCGGTTTAATGGGTATTGCGTTTATGGGTTTCATGGGTATAAAACTATAGTACGATATGGATTTAATGACAATATTAGCTGCAACGGCAGCATCGACTCCGTCAACAACAATAATCTTAATCAGTGTGGTTATTTGTGTAATCACCATCATTTTACTGGTGTCTATCTTACTTTTCGTGAAAGCTAAGCTTACACCAAGCGGTTCGGTTAAGGTTAATATTAACGGAGAAAAAGAGGTAGAAACCGAACAAGGAGCTACCCTACTTTCAACATTAGGAAATAATGGAATTTTTCTTCCATCAGCTTGTGGTGGTGGTGGTACTTGTGGTATGTGTCGTTGTCAAGTGATAGAAGGCGGCGGTTCTATTTTACCCACTGAAACAGGCTTCTTCTCTAGAAAAGAACAAAACGACAACTGGCGTTTAGGCTGTCAAGTGAAAATAAAAGAAGATTTGAAAGTTAAGATTCCGGAAGAAATCTTCGGTATCAAAAAATGGGAAGCTAAGGTAGTTCGCAACTACAATGTGGCATCTTTTATTAAAGAATTCGTGGTTGAAATTCCGGAAGATATGGACTACAAAGCCGGTGGTTACATTCAGATTGAAATTCCGGAATGCGAAGTGAACTACGCTGACATCGACATCACAGCTCACCCGACTGACCACCCTGAAGATCCTATGAAATTCAAACAAGAATGGGATAAGTTCGGACTTTGGGATTTGAAAATGAAAAATCCGGAAGCAGCAGACAGAGCGTATTCTATGGCCTCTTATCCTGCTGAAGGACGAGAAATCATGTTGAACGTTCGTGTAGCTACTCCGCCTTGGGATAGAAACAAAAACGGATGGATGGATGTAAACCCCGGCGTTGCTTCTTCTTACATCTTTTCTCGTAAACCCGGCGATACGGTAACTATCTCGGGTCCTTACGGAGAATTCTTCATCAACGATTCAGATGCAGAGATGCTTTATGTTGGTGGTGGTGCCGGTATGGCTCCGATGCGTTCTCATCTCTATGAGCTTTTCCGCACTATGGAAACAGGTCGGAAGGTTACTTATTGGTATGGTGGTCGCTCTAAACGCGAATTATTCTATGTTCACTATTTCCGTGAGCTAGAGAAAAAGTTCCCGAATTTCAAATTTTATATCGTACTTTCAGAACCTCTTCCGGAAGATAATTGGAAAGTGAAAAAAGACATCCATGATGAAGAAGGCGACGGATTCGTAGGGTTCGTGCATCAAGCAGTAATGAAAGAATACTTAGATAAACACGATACTCCCGAGGATATTGAATTCTACTTCTGTGGACCTCCAATGATGAACAAGGCTGTTGTGCAAATGTGCCATGATTATGGTGTGCCCGACGAAAATGTTCGTTTTGATGACTTTGGCGGTTAATCAAAATACAATAGAAAAAAATCCCCATTTGAAAATTCAAGTGGGGATTTTTTATTTCTCATCTAATTCCAATACCTAATATCTTCTAAGATTTAATTCTTGGCAATCCAACTAATCTAGAAATAAGAACTTATTGAGAAAGTGGCATGTGTATCTAATCGGTAATCTATCTCAATAATAATCATGACATTAAAAATTAATGACTAATATAAAATGATCCAATTAATTAGGCGCATATATAAATTTCCAATTAAACTAATTTATCAAAAAGACAGAAACCAATGCTGAATAGCGTAATGTAAGATTAAAATAAAAGCTAAATTCATTACATTATTACTAAAATACTATTGATTACCAAGAAAATTGCTCGATCATACATCAATATTAAAACAAATAGACTACTTTTATCGATCAAAACAACTAAATACAAATAATATGTGTGGAATAGTAGGAGTTTTCAACTTAAAAACCGATGCTCAAACGCTTCGGAACCAAGTTCTGCAACAATCTAAAAAGATTCGTCACCGCGGACCAGATTGGTCGGGTATATACTGTGGAGATAAAGCCATAATCGCTCATGAACGTTTATCAATTGTTGATCCTGAATCAGGCGGTCAACCGCTATTCAGCAAAGATAAAAAGCACGTATTGGGTGTGAACGGCGAAATCTATAATTATCGTGAAATTTACGAACGAACTAAGGATAAATATGAATATCAAACAGGTTCAGACTGCGAGGTTATACTAGCGTTATATCAAGAAAAAGGCATTGATTTCATCGATGAGCTAAACGGCATGTTCGCTTTTGCATTATACGATGAAGAAAAAGATCTTTATTTAATTGGTCGCGATCATGTCGGCATTATTCCATTATATATGGGCTGGGATCAGTTCGGCAACTTTTATGTAGCATCTGAGATGAAAGCCTTAGAAGGCTATTGCAGCAAAATCGAGGAATTTCCGCCTGCACACTATTTATGCAGTACAGATGGCGAGCTCAAACGTTGGTGGAATAGAGATTGGATGACTTTTAATAAGGTAAAAGATAATGAGGCTTCAGTAGCTGAGCTGCGTCAAGCCATGGAATCAGCTGTTAAACGCCAATTGATGTCGGATGTGCCCTACGGTGTATTGCTTTCCGGAGGGCTAGACTCATCTATCACTTCGGCATTAGCTAAAAAGTTTGCCGAAATGCGCATTGAATCCGATGACAAAGAGAAAGCTTGGTGGCCTCAATTGCATTCCTTTGTCATTGGCATTGAAGGAGCTCCGGATTTGGCAGCAGCTCGTAAAGTTGCCGATCATATAGGTACTGTTCATCATGAGATTCATTATACTATTCAAGAAGGTATTGATGCTATTCGAGATGTTATTTATCATATCGAAACTTACGATGTGACAACTATTCGTGCCAGTACCCCAATGTACTTACTAGCTCGCGTTATTAAATCGATGGGTATTAAAATGGTGCTGACCGGCGAAGGAGCCGATGAAATTTTCGGAGGTTATCTGTACTTTCACAAAGCACCAAATGCACAAGAATTTCACGAAGAAACCCTACGCAAAATAAGCAAACTACACATGTATGATTGCTTGCGTGCCAATAAATCATTAGCTGCGTGGGGGGTTGAAGGTCGTGTGCCATTCCTAGACAAAGAATTCATGGATGTGGCCATGCGTCTTAATCCACAGGCTAAGATGGCAGGCAACGGTAAAATGGAAAAACACATCCTGCGTGAAGCCCTAGAAGACTTATTGCCCGAGGAAGTGGCATGGCGACAAAAAGAGCAGTTCTCTGATGGCGTCGGTTACAGTTGGATAGATACCCTTAAACAGATTACCGAACAAGAGGTGAGCGATGAAATGATGGCTAATGCACATTATCGCTTTCCAACTAACACACCTCGCTCAAAAGAGGAATATTATTATCGCAGTATATTTAATGAGCATTTTCCGTCAGACCAAGCTGCAGCAACAGTACCATCTGAAGCTTCTATTGCTTGCAGTACAGCCATCGCTTTAGAGTGGGATGAGGCATTCAAAAATAATGTTGACCCTTCCGGTCGTGCTGTTTTGGGCGTTCATGCTGATGCTGTAAAAAAATAGAATTGAATTTAAGTATATCAGCCTTGCTTATCTTTTCACAGGGCTGAGAATAAAAAAGAGAGACTTTTCAAAAAATAGGCTCTCTTTTTTGTTTGCTAGTATATCGAGCTACTAAACGAAGTGCCGAAGTGTATTTAGGCTGTACGTTGAATTAATGCGTTCATGACCCACAAACCCATATATTCGCAGTTCTTATTGTAGTAAAGTAAAACGGAAGCTTAAGCCAAAGTTTGCTGTTGTGGTTGCGAAGGCATTCGATGTATAGGGTTTGTTTACTAATCTATCGTAATATAAACGGAGCTGAAACCTGTCGCTCAATGCATAATCTGCCGATGTTTTTAATGTTACTGCTTTTTGTCCGGCAGTAAGTTGATCATCGACTTCGGTTAATTTACGCAACACCGTTTTATTCTTGCGGATAGCCAAATCGCAACGTAAATTTAAATCATTAGAAAATGATTTCTGCTTGCCTTTTGACTTGATAAAAATATCCATTCGAGGAAAGCGATAGCCGAAACCAAAAGAAAATTCCCGACTGATGACTTCTGTAAGTTGATTACTTGCAAAGCTGAGGGTCATATTTCTTGCTCGGTTAAAAGCCACAGAAGTCGACATATCGTTAATCCATGTCACATTCATATTAATGAGCGGATTAA
Source organism: Mangrovibacterium sp. (assembly GCA_047975205.1). Classification (GTDB taxonomy): domain Bacteria; phylum Bacteroidota; class Bacteroidia; order Bacteroidales; family Prolixibacteraceae; genus JBKEDC01. Next base: position 11,638 of record JBKEDC010000037.1, read on the forward strand.
ACAACTCTGTAATATTAACGGATGTCATGGTGAAGTTCGGCACAAAATTATTATCGGCATCAACTACATAGCTGTAATTATCGCCGTATTGAGTATTATCGTAATTCATGTTTGTTTGATAAGAACCCACATTATATGATGATTGATAAGCATGTGAAAATGCCAATGATTTCATCACCTTGTTAACACCGGCTATTTTTGACACATCGCCATTGTAGTTTAATCGCCAATTCGGGCTCATATAATGCAATGATGGGAATGGATTAAGTGACACTTTCTCTGCCGATTGACCGGTGTAGGCTGCAATAAACGCCGGTAATAGCACTTCTTGCGATGTTGGTCCGTATCCTATGGGGAATCCTGTTTCTTCATTGATCAGTTCGGGATCGTAACCGGCAGCTTTGTTTTCCACTCTTCTTCCTGCTAAACGTTTTGCCACGGTAACCCGATTAGACAAGAATTTATTATAGGCTTCTGAAGCTTGCACACCAACTTCTCCCATATCGGAAAAAGCAGTTCCCCAAGTGTTAATCGACATACTAAAGTTTCCCGATACGTTTTTATTGGCACTAACAAAACTCCCTATCTCTTCCCTATACAAGTAATACTCGGTGCTATTTTCTGCTTTCGAATGAGTAGCAGTTAAGTCAATTTTTAAGGAATTGATCGGTTCTAAGTTTAAACGAAAGTTCCACGATTCCCGATGTGTCATGATATAGGGAGAGTTTAGCGTGCTATCGGTAGTTATCCAACCTTTTTCTGCTGCTTTCCGAGCGAAATCTTCATCTTGCCAACCTAATAAAAAAGGAATTCCGGGAGCAAATGAAGTGGCTATATTCCCAAACCCTACCTCTGAGCTTGTATATTTTCCTCCACCTAAAAACGATGGTTCAGGCAAGAAGCCCGGCAAAGCTGTACCGTCGGTGCCGGAATAACTCACACTACCTGATTTAATCATCATAAGAAAACGAGTTGAATAGGCTGCCAGTTCCGACCAGACTGTTTTTTCTACGGTCTTTTTCCCTACAATCTCTAAACGCGAAGCTGTTAATTCCGCTCGCGTAGTGTATTCAATATGATTTTTATCAATCACGGTCATCTTTCCTCGAACCAATTTACCCGAAGAATTATATACACGAACGGACACATCTTCCGTGTGTAAGCTATGTTTTATTCGTTTGGGTTCATTCGCTACAAACTGCACACCCTCTTTTTTATAAGTCACTCGTTGCACATCTGCCGATACTTTTTTATCGTCTTCATTTTGTCGATTTCCGGAACGAGACGTCGATCTTCGAGAACGGGCTGAGAAACGTTGGTTTACATGCTTCAGATACGGCACCTTATTATATAAGTTAGTAAATGAGGCCTGCCCGTTCAACTGTATTGCTCTACTGTTGTCGATGGTATTTCCCAATTCAATTGTTTCATCTGTAATAGCTCCTGCTGCCCAATTATACAGTGCTTGGTAACGCACTGTTGATGTTGTCCAATCTAAAAGTGGTATCTTATTTATGGGCAATTGATATATCACATTAAGATTGTGCCCGTAAAGTACCGGTCTACCCATATCCCATAGATTTCGCATAATGGAATCTTTCTTTAAATCATAATCATCATCTAAACGATTTAATCGACCTTCAGGCTCATCAATCCGGTTTGTTCCTTCTGAAGAGAAGACTATTTCTAATGACTTGGTAAGGTTATAACTGAAATCAAAGTTATTTCTCCAAATGAAGTCTTTCTCTACTGTCAGCGGAATTTTCACATCAAGGTTTGTAATATCACGCGTTTGCACCTCATTATAGTAGCGGTATATTTCTGATCGAAATGCCAGGTTTGTCGGCATTAAAGAAAAATTGAAATCACGTAACAATTGCAAGTGAGGTGATTGAGAAATATTCTTAAACGGCTCATACACTTTGGGCTGATTATTATAATTATAATTGAATGCAAATCGAGTAGAACGTTCTTTATCATATGCCGTGTTCACATCTCGGGCGGTAGCTTTATTGTGAGATAAGGATACGGAAAAGTTCGTAGGGTCGTAAAGTCTAGGACTTCCTTCCTTGAACGTTTTATCAACTTTCACATTATTCAGCACAATGCTTGTTCGCTTACTGTAGTCTTGGGCACTCCGTTTTATGGAATCACGCTCAGCCTTTGTTTGGGCAATTTCTAATGACTCTTGCAAGGTTAAATCTGTATTCACCGGATCATATTCCGGATTACTCACACTTTTCGAAACTCCGACATATAAAGGGATTTGCACATTTGCTTTCTCTGAGAAGAATTTTCCTAATTCCAAATTCGTTGAAATGTCGTATTCAGTCAAATTATCCAACGAGCGATCACTCACACTTTGGTCAATACCTCCAAATCCGGCAGAACGATGCCTTCCCGAGAAAACAAAGCTTCCTAAATCGGCAAGCTGCATAGCAATACGACCGGAAGCTGCCCATCCACCATCATCCTCTACCTCGGTTAAGCGCAACTCATTCACCCAGACTTCAACCGACTTAGGCGCAGAAACTAAAGTTCCATCTTTATGACGGATACCAAACATCATGACCTGCACATCACCCAATGAAGGATTACCTTTAATTTTTATCAAGTTGCGATTACTATTATAATCAGAATGCACCGATTCAAACTCATCAGACAAGCTTAATGTGGAGCCTGCTGCTCGCATGGCCTCATTTCTTTCCAACTTTGCATCTGTAAAAACTGACAATGGAAAATTTAACCGATTACCATCCGGCCAAACAGCATACCTATCAGCTTCTATATCGGAATTATAAGATCCGGCATCTGTTAATTGGAGAGGCAATTCATATTCGTAGTAGTTGTAGTTATAATCTGTTCCCATCCGCACAAAGAAATACAAGTCATTATTTTCTAATGGTGAATTTATTAATGCTTCGGCGTGCACATCAATTTTTATATTCTTATAGCGTCGAAAGTCCATATTAATGGACTTAAATGCAGCTCTTGAATCCCCTTGTTCCAATTCTGTCACTCGCATAGTCATCGCTTGCTCATTCAATGCCAGCATTTGCGAATTTGAAGGATCAATCACTCGTTCGATACCCGGAGGTAATACATAATTCACCGGATCTCGGTTTGCATCTTCTTCAATATTTACTGCCGATACATCGAAAGTGGTATTCGTGCCCAAAGCATCAGAATTTGTTTCCAAACTTGACGTGTATTTTCTCCAATCGGCTCGAACCAATTGCATCGTAGCAAAACGCAGGTGCATTGGCGTTGTTGAATTTCGCATATACATCCGCATGAATCGAATAGAAGTGAAATCTGAGATATTACCATAAGAGCTTTCCGGAGAGCTTAATGGGATGCGAAAGCGATACCAAGTGACAGTAGTATTTCCGTTGGGAACTTCAACAGTAACGGTACGGGCATCAGTAATATTGTTCTGCCCTACTACCATATCTTCTCTGCGAAGGCTTACATGGTACTGATAGTAACGCTCATATTCACTTAGGGTATTATCATCATTTACATCTTCGCCATCAGGCATGGTGGTTGCCGACGTAGCATAAGACTCCGGTGACTGAGATGCCGGCATGGAGTTTCCTTCCACTCCATTATATTTTTTATATCGGTCTAGAATCGAAACTTGCTCTCTATCAAGTTCCGAACCTCGGTAATACTGATAATCATCGGCAGAAGGATCATTATAAAACTCTTGATATGTATCTCCGTTCAACACAGTCTGCAATTCATTTAGGTAATCACCATAAAACACTTGTTCATTAGCATTACTCAGTCCGTCGAACCCCACATCTTGATTTATAATTGTTGCATCATTGCTTATAAAGGTATTTGTTATTTGTGTCTGTGTTGGAACCAATCCCCAAACAGTGGTATCTACATCTATTAATTCGTTTGTTTCAGGTAAACCATTTTCATATAGTTTGCGAGAATCTTTCAATACATCCTCAGAAATATCGCCAAAGTTGAAATATAAATCGGCACCCGACATTTCACTTAGTGTATCGTTTACGAAAGGATCCATTACCCAGAACTCCAAATATTCGATATTTGCCGTTTGAAAGTTTGTAGTGGTAATCTCACGCATGATACCACCCCAACGTGACTCTGGATCACGAAGTGTTCCATCAGCATTCAAACCGGCAGAATACATATTTGATCTTGTATCGAAGTTATACGCTCCGCGCTCTTCCGGATAATATGCTAAATTGAGCACTGACAACGATGTAGTAGCTCCTACTTCTAAATCTTTATCCGGATATATTTCTTGCTGACTAATTTCGCGCGTAAGGTTATTTGATTGAATATCGGCATCATTGCGCATATAATCGGGCGTTAACGAAGTGCTTCGGGTGAATATCGGATCGATGACATACCATGAAAATCTAGCACGGTTATATCCATTTACAATAGTATCGTCGAGCATAGCTTCGGGGAATACATCAGGCTGATGCTGCGGAACACTTGCCAACACCCAATTCTGACGCTGACGAACATCAATCGATGATTCCGTATTTTCAAAATCATCGATATAAACCACTCCATTAGTGGTGCTGTTTTTCCCCGTTATCAGTTGGGCATATTCTCCTTCGATTGCCACCGATGATTTGGCATCAGTTTCAATCAATGGTATTTTATTTACGATGTTAGTTAAAAGTTGAGATTCGGAAGAGTAGCTGAAATCTAAGCCTAACATCGTATTTGATATTGGGTCTTCTCCGTAGTTTACTTTCTGAGTTATCGGACGTTCATTCATGTAGAGTGCTGTTGCTCCCATATTAAACTTATCAGAGAACGCATAATTGGCATGCATTCCGATTAATGTTTTTCGCTGCGCACTGAATAAACTCTGACTTTCAGTTGAAACTTGCAAAGAAGCTCCGGACTCCAAATAAGTTTCGTTAATAATTCTCACCCTACCCAATGTATAGTCTACCACATAATCTACACCCTCAGTAAGAGTAATGCCTCCCGATGTTACCGTAACAGAGCCTTGCACCAGATTTACGGCTCCCAAGGTTATTTCAGATCCAGAAGAACCACTATACCTACCGGTCAACACAAACTTATTGTGTTCTGCATCTTGTTCTGCATACACCTGAGTGGAATCATACAATGAAGTATAAGCATATGCTTTTTTGTAAGTATTATCAGTTATGGAATCAGAAAGATATTGTCCGAAAGGTTCCAACATCGGAAAAAATATTCGCCCGGTAGAAGAGTTCACGGTTATTCCCTCGATATAATCGAATACACCGTTACTTCCCTTATCTAATTGCGAGTTCAAATTATCTAAATTTAGTACATTAAGTAAGATATGTCCTGACAAATTAGACTTAGGAAGATAATTTACGCGCGTACCGGTTTGCTCGTTTTGATATAAGATGTTAAACTGAAAATCTTCACTAGTCAATGAAAATGCATTCAAACTGTACACATTTTTCATCATCAAATCCCAAGTAGGAAGTTTTGGCGTAGTGCTTGTTCCTTTCAATAGCTTCAACACTAAGGTTTCCGGGGCAGTAATTCCTTCATCTGAAAATTCACCTACTTGAAATAATACACCATTTGAGGTATAGTTATAAGCTACCGCCAACACTTCATCGTTATTCAAAGCCGTATTCAATGATATATAACCTAACTTTTCATTAACCGTGTATTCTGATGCATTTAGCTTGCGTGCTTGTTCTAGTTTCTCATAATCCTGACCACCATTAAAACCTAATATTCTCAGCGGATTTAAAACGTTGTTTATTTTAGAAACATCGCGTATGGCACCATAATTTGTAGTTATGGCAGCGTATTGTTTATTGGCATCATTGAACGGTAAAATATTATTTGGATAAGCCAATCCCGAGTTTTCTTGAAAAGTCGGAACCTTATTATAGATATTTGTTTTATGTTCAGCCAGGTCAAGTAGGGCTAACACATTACGCGACGACTCATAATTTCCGGTTTTATTGGTTACCCAGACTTCAATTCGATTAATTTGAACAGAAGAGCGAACAACGGGCAGATTACTCAAAGCTTCATCATAATGATTGCGGAAATAATGCGATAAAAAGAAATGACGATTAGCATCATAATCAGCAGCGGATATCTCAAACTCTGTCTGCTGTGCTCCTCCCTGCACATTAACTATGCTGCGCTCACCCTCACTTTGAGAGAGTACTGTTGTTAATGAGAGTTTTCCAAACTGCATATCAGCCTTAATACCAAATAAGTTGGAGGCTCCGGTTATCAGCGAACCATTAAGTGGCATAGAAACGTTACCGGCTTCAATCTTTTTAATGATTTCATCTTCTCCTCCGGTATATTCCAAATTCATTTGATTTTCAAAGGTGAATGTCGATTCGGTATTATAATTTACCTGCATCTTCATTTTATCGCCGATACTTCCTGCCAAACTCATCTGTATCTGCTGATCAAAATCGAAAGTAGTTACTTTCCGCAAACGCTCTGAAATAGACGGGTTATCCGTAATATTGGTTTGTGTGCCGAAGCTTACTTCCACAAAGCCTTGGGGAACAACAGATATTACATTACTCCCGAATATTTTACTAAATGACTCAGATTCAATAACCAGATTGGGTATTAAACCTCGACGCGCCTGCTCTTCCGAAGTCAAACTTCGTTGACGCCAATATTTCTTTAGCGACTGTTGCAGACCGTATTGCCCATACTCTTCTATGGTCATCGCACGAGGTAAACGGTAATCAATATTCCCTATTTTCTCTGTAAAAATATAGGTATTTGTTTCGCCGTCAAATTCAACTTCTTTACTTACGTTAGACGGGTCTTTTAAATACAAACCCGATTTAGTTTCCGAGTCAGTATCTGAAAATTCACTATCATCTTTAATGGGGAAAATTAATTGAGTAGTATCCGATTGTATGGTATTTCCTGAATGATTTTTACCTACATTTTGGGCTGAGAGAGGCTGAATTATCACATTAAACAGTGTGACAATCACGATTAAAAATAAAATACGATACGCTCGGTAAAAGTTCCCCAAATTCTACTCCTTTTATATTTCTAAATATGCTTAAGCACCTGTTTTATAAGCTGCTCTACGCTCAATCCTGCATCTTTCTTTAAGATGCTGTCTATGGCCTTTTCTGCTGACTTTCGAGCAATACCCAATGCTATTAATGCAGACAAAGCATCTTCTTTTAAAGAATTATTGTTGTTAATTAAGCTATTTTCAGATGTAGCAGCGAACTTATCCATTTTATCTTTCAAATCGATAATAACGCGCTGTGCTGTTTTCACACCAATGCCTTTAATACCTTTCAAAAAGTTCACATCGCCGGAAATAATTGCCGAACAGATTTCATTTGCAGCATGCGATGATAGCATCACGATAGCTGTGTTAGCACCTATACCATTTACCGATATTAATAAGCGAAACAAACGTCGTTCATCTTCCGATGCAAAACCATAAAGTATATGAGCATCTTCACGAACTACTTGATGCAGATACAGCAGTATTTCTTTCTCTCCTGCAACAGCAGAATAGGTATTAAGCGATACGTTAATATAGTAACCGACAGCTCCCCCTTCAATAACTACATGCGTGGGCGATAAACCGGTTATTTTACCTTTTATATATTCGTACATCAGCTATTCTTTGTAATTATAATTTGATTTTGATACTCTCAACGGATTAGCTGTAATTTCTTCGTGCATTTGACGGTTCTTATAAATATCAATAGCTAAGTATAAAGCTTCTCTGAAAGAAGATTCCTTAGCCACATTCTTACCTGCAATAGGGAAACCCGTTCCATGTGAAGGCGATGTGCGAATCACCGGTAATCCGGCTGTAAAATTCACACCACGGTCAATTGATATTACTTTAAACGGAGTAAGACCTTGGTCATGATACATAGCCAAAGTAGCATCAAACTTCGTATAATCGCCCGAACCAAAGAAGCCATCACTAGGATAAGGACCCATGGCTAATATACCTTCTTTCTTCGCTTGTTCGATGGCTGGAATAATGATTTCTTCTTCTTCCTTACCTATTAGCCCTCCATCTCCACAATGCGGATTCAGCCCTAATACAGCAATACGCGGATGTTTAATGCTAAAATCTTGTTCCATAGACGAGGCTATGATACGCAATTTCTTCAAGATGAGCTCTTGTGAAATATATTTGGCCACATCTTTCAACGGCACATGTGTAGTGACAACACCCACGCGCATCATTTCGCTTACCATAAGCATAATATGGTTTTCTGCGCCAAATTGTTCTGCCAAGAATTCGGTATGTCCGGGGAAATTAAACTTATCACTTTGAATATTATCTTTGCTTATAGGAGCTGTTACCAAAGCATCAATTTTACCTTCTTTTAAATCGCGCACCGCTGCATCAAGAGCCATATAAGAAGCCTCTCCGGCAATATCTGAAAGCTTGCCCAATTCTACGTGTACATTATCATCAATACAATTAATGATATTGGCCTTTCCTTCCTCTGCCACACTAACATTATCTATTGCATTAAATTGAAAGCCCTCAAAATTAATAGCTTTACGATGATAGGCAGCCACTTTCGGCGAACCATACACAATAGGTGTACACATCTCCAACACTCGCTTATCTCCCAAAGCTTTCATGATAACTTCATAGCCTACGCCATTAATATCTCCTTGCGAAATCCCTATTTTAATCTTAGCTGTCATTTTTAATTGTTTTATTGGTATTATATTAAGCCAAGTTACGACTTTATCCTACAGCTTAATGCACAAGCAAAACATGAGCTTTAAACTATATTTATGTTTTATTTCAATTACAAAAGAAACATATTTAATTCAGAACTTACAATCTATTTGCGAAATAATTAATAACAATAGACCTGAAATCTATCTTTTGTAATCCTATGTTACATTTAAATGTATGTTTTTAGATACAAAAAATAGCAGACTTAATCGGACGTTTTTATTTAAACGAAAATGAAATGACATACAGCCTAAACCTATAAAAACAGAAGAGCTGAAGTCAAAAACTTCAGCTCTTCTGTTTTTATAAACAACCATTAGGTTAGTCGCGAGGTTTTCTAGGCTCACGCGGTTCTCTGCGATTGTTATCACGACTTCCTCGATTACCACCTTCTGTGCGAGGAGGACGTTCGCGTTTCGGACGATCTACCCATCCCTCAGGTTTAGGAAGTAATACTTTTCTGGAAAGCTTGAATTTACCGTTGTTGTCAATATCCAACAATTTCACCTCAACTTCTTCACCCACTTTCAAAACGTCTTCTGTATTTTCAACGCGTTCCCAAGCGATTTCCGAAACATGGAGTAAACCTTCTTTGCCCGGCATAATTTCTACAAATGCACCGAATGAAGTAATTGATTTAACAGCTCCTTTATAAGTTTCGCCCACTTCAGGAACGGCACACACTCGCTTGATATGTTCTTTAGCTGCCTCTAAATTCTCTTTATTGGCACTTGCTATTTGAACATGTCCTTGGTTATCCTTTTCTTCAATGGTGATTGTTGTTTGCGTATCTTCTTGAAGCTTCTGGATATTTTTTCCTCCCGGTCCAATAATAGCGCCAATCATATCTTTAGGAATCAAAACAACTTCAATTCGTGGCACATGCGGTTTATAGTCTGCTTTAGGCATATCGATTACTTCCGTAATTTTACCCATAATGTGCTCTCTACCTTGTTTGGCTTGTTGTAAAGCTTGAGTTAGAATTTCGTAAGAAAGACCATCTACTTTAATATCCATTTGAGTAGCTGTAATACCTTTTTCAGTACCTGTAACCTTGAAGTCCATATCTCCTAAATGATCTTCATCACCCAAAATATCAGAAAGTACAGCAAATTTCTCATTATCGGTAATCAATCCCATGGCAATACCTGAAACCGGACGTTTAATCTGCACTCCGGCATCCATTAATGCCATAGTACCGGCACAAACTGTTGCCATTGATGATGAACCGTTTGATTCTAAAATATCAGAAACTACACGAACAGTGTAAGGAAAATTTTGAGGAATCATGCGTTTTAGTGCACGATAAGCCAAATTACCGTGACCAATCTCACGACGACTCAGTCCACGAGGTGTGCGAGGCTCTGCTACAGAAAATGGAGGAAAGTTGTAATGTAGTAAGAATTTCGAAGTTCCTTGCTCTGTTACACTATCAATCATTTTTTCATCTAACTTTGTTCCTAAAGTTACCGACGATAACGATTGTGTTTCTCCACGAGTAAATAAAGAAGAACCATGTGCACCCGGCAAATAATCAACCTCACCCCAGATAGGACGAATTTGTGTTGTTGTACGACCATCTAAACGAATGCCTTCATCTAGAATCATACGGCGCATAGCTTCTTTCTCTACGTCATGATAATAGCGTTTTATCAATTTAACGTTTTTCTCTAATTCTTCATTTTCGGCATTGGCTTCCGAATATTTCTCAATATATTCTTTTACCAAACTGCCGAAAGCTTCGCCTCGTTCGTGTTTATTGGCAATGCGCTGAGTTGCCACTTTGTAACAATCTTCATATAAATCGGCTTTCACCATCTCGCGAATAGCTTCATCATTTACTTCATGACAATATTCACGTTTTGTTTTACCGACAGCAGCAGCCAATTCTTCTTGCACTTTACAGTGTATGCGGATAGCATCATGAGCTACTTTGATGGCTTCCAACATTTCTTCTTCCGAAATTTCATCAAACTCACCTTCTACCATCATGATATTGTCATACGATGCTCCCACCATGATATCAATATCAGATTCTTCTAATTGTGCACGACTAGGGTTAATAACAAATTTGCCATTAACACGACCAACGCGAACCTCTGAGATAGGGCACTCGAACGGAATGTCAGAAACCTGAATGGCAGCCGAAGCGGCCAAACCTGCCAAAGCATCAGGCATCACATTTTCATCATGCGAGATTAAAGAAATCATCATTGCTGTTTCAGCATGATAATCAGCCGGAAAAAGCGGACGTAATGCCCGATCAATTAATCGAGCCACTAATATTTCTTCGTCGGTTGGACGAGCTTCACGTTTTAAAAAGCCTCCGGGAAAGCGACCGGCTGCCGAGAATTTTTCACGATAATCAACCGTGATAGGCATGAAATCAACATCTTCTTTTGCCTCTTTGGCTGAAACTACTGTTGCCAATAGCATACTTCCGCCCATTTTCACAACAACTGCACCATCAGCTTGACGTGCTAAACGACCTGTTTCAATCGTAATTTCACGTCCATCGCCTAAGTCAATTGTTTTAATAATTGCTTCACTCATTTTGGAATGTTTTAAATATAATACAAAATCATGTGGTGGGGATTTGTATCAGCTACCGAAGAAAATAATTTTCGGTATAAAAAACAAAAGGGCAATATTAAATATTGCCCTCCTGCTGTATAAATTCATTTATCGGCGTAAACCTAGTTCTTTAACGATTGCACGATATCTGTTGATATCTTTTTTCATCAAATAATCTAGCAAACTACGACGCTTACCTACCAATTTCACCAAAGAACGTTGAGTAGAATAATCTTTACGATTCTTTTTCAAGTGTTCTGTCAAGCTGGAAATACGAAAAGAGAATAATGCAATTTGTCCCTCTGCTGAACCTGTATCGGTAGCACTTTTTCCGTGTTTAGCAAAAATCTCTGCTTTCTTTTCTGAAGTTAAATACATAATTATATTTTTATATAAGTAATACAATAACAAAGTTGCAGCATTGCATAAAATAACAACAACTTTGAATTAATTCGATGCGAAGATAATCATTTGCCCCATATTTACAATATAAAACATCGTACATCTCCAAAACTTAAATTCTAGAACTAAATTCATATTCTAAATCTAAGCAACCATGAGGAAGACTGTGCCTTTTGATATATCTGACTACCCAACTAACTATAGGTATTGAATTATGTAACTAATTTAAACAAATCAGAAGTATTTTTCATTATATCAAATGAAATTTAAATTTACTTTTTTTAACAAACTACTTCTTTTGTGTTGATCTAGGTTCTATTTATTAATATTTAATTGTATCGAATTATGAAAAAGAAAATTTTAATTGCATTAGCATTGATTATGCTGACAGCAATAAGTGCAGATGTCGCAGGTATTTTCAGAATAACATGCGGAAATGGAGATATGTATAACTTCATTGCATTGGGTGATAATGTTGCAGAAGACTTGATACAAGCCTTTGAGTTTATGGAGGAAATTTGTTTTTAATCAATATTGCAGTGGTATAAGTTACACCTCTGCTTAACATTAAAGCTACAAGTTTTATGAATAAATACAGACCAAGAAAGAACAAGGTCTTTGGATATGACATTGTCGATAGGCGAAAAATGGAGTTGTTTTGTATCTCCAAGTAGAAATACGATAGACTCTCTCAGCTATCACGGCCTAATGAATGATTTTATTGCAAAACACACAAAACCAGGAGAGCCTATTTCTATTAATAAGACGTTTCCTAATGTCTAAGGCATACATTTCCTAAATAGATATTACCTCTACAAGAATATCGATAATAACGAAACCAATCTACTTGAGTCACCCTCTGGAACTAGTGCTTGGCTAGAGGTTAGTGAAGATATAAATCTTAATTGGAAGCTTGATACCGACAGTATGAAGTACTTCTCTAAATATAGTGCTACAAGGCGAGTTGCTCGTATGCAGGTAGAGATTACATAGCTTGGTATGCTCCAGATGTTTCCATTAATAATGGTCCATATAAATTTAACGGACTGCCCGGCTTAATTGTGAATATACACGACTCTAAGAATCAGCACTCATTCACACTGAAGTCGTTTAACAGAATGTCAGAAGGCTCGTTAATATTCAGAACTACAAGAAACGCCAAATGTGTGGACTTTGGGGAATATATAAAAGCAAAGAAAGCTAATCAGCGACTAAAATCCCAAGAAATGTCCAGTAATTTAGTGATATAACATATACCTTAAAACCAAAATCAGACAGACTACATTACAAGTTGATATTGCGCAATATACTCAACAACGATAGCTATGTACAATATAGTACATCAGAATACTGGGCAATGCGGAATACGTATCATGTGCGTCCAAGAGAGCTTATTTTATATATATTAGTTACCATTTATAGCTTATTCTACTTTGATAAACTACGATAAGCGAATATCATCTACTTTTTATCCCTCGTCACCACCTTATTCAGAACTATGCGGAAGGTTGTGCCTTTTTTCAATTCCGAGTTTCTTACATATATCCTACCGTGATGATATTCTTCAATAATGCGTTTAGCCAACGATAATCCTAATCCCCAACCTCGTTTTTTACTGGTGTACCCCGGTTGAAAAACTCTTTTAAATTCCGCTTTTGCTATACCTTTACCTGTATCACTCACGTCTAACACCACATTGTCGGCGTGCTGCTGCAGGTTAATTTTAATTTCTCCTTTATGCGCAATAGCATCAACAGCATTCCTGCACAAATTTTCTACCACCCAACTTAGCAGAACAAAATTATGGGGCACATTAAAATCAGCATTCTCCTCAATCTCAACAGTTAGATTAACTTTGTTAGAGATGCGAGGAGCCAAGTACGACACGGCTTCATCTATTGTTTTACGGAAATCGGTATCGACTAGATCCGGCTTCGAACCTATTTTAGAGAAACGATTAGCTATTTTCTCTAAACGAGTAATATCTTTTTCTATTTCTTGTATGGCTTCACTGTTTGCACCCTCCATGCGAAGAATTTCCAACCAAGCCATTAATGATGATATGGGAGTGCCCAACTGATGGGCTGTTTCTTTCGACATGCCAATCCACAGATTCTCTTGTTCTAACTTGCGCATGGATTGAAAACTGTAAAAGGCTAGAGAAACTAACAATCCCACAATAAATATTTGCAGAAGAGGAAAGTAAGTGATATTCTTCAACACAACTGAATTATCATAATAAATCAGATAGTGCTCACCCCGAGGTAAATCTACCATAATAGGCTTAGTGTGCCGCATCGAACGTAATTCCTTAGCTAAAATTTCCTCTTTATTTTCTGCCGTGTAATCAATATTAGCAGATGTTAATATTACACCGGTACTGTCAGTCAGAATGATAGGTATGGTGGTGTTCGACTTGATAACTTCTAATAGAAATGACATGTTAGCATCCGGAGCTTTCTCATCTGAGGATATTCTATGTACTGCATCTGCCCATAGGGCTACTGACTTTTCTTCTTCTACCGCCATTTTACTTGCCAACCAGTTGGTATATACCAAAGATAATATGGCTAGTGCAACTCCTATAATTATCCAAAATCTACGCCAATCTAAGCTTCTAAGTTTGGAAATCATATGCTTTTAACCTATTATATGTTGTATTGCCAAACAGATGTGTGAAGCATCAAAACCGCACAGAGCTGCCAATTCGTCTTGTGAACCATGCTCTACAAATTCATCAGGAACTCCCAAGCGAACTACTCTTGCCGTATATTGGTTATCTGCCATAAATTCTAATACCGCCGAACCAAATCCGCCCTGAATAACGCCGTCTTCCACCGTAATTACCTTATTAAATTTGGCGAATATCTCGTGTAGTAGTTCTTCATCAATAGGTTTCACAAAACGCATATCATAATGAGCCACTGAAATTTCATCTTGCAGTTGCATTATAGCTTGCTTCGCCCTAATCCCTGCTGTCCCTATAGTTAGCACAGCCACATCGTCGCCATCAGTTAATCTACGCCCTCTTCCCACTTCTATCGGCTGAAATGCTTGCCTCCAATCTACCATTGTTCCTGCTCCGCGCGGATAACGAATAGAGAAAGGTCCCATATGATCTTGTTGAGCCGTAAACATGAGGTTACGCAGCTCAATTTCATCCATAGGTGCCGATACAATCATATTCGGAATACTTCGCATGTAAGCCAAATCAAACACTCCGTGATGCGTTGCCCCGTCAGCCCCTACTAGTCCTCCTCTATCTAAGCAAAACACTACATTTAGTTTTTGAAGAGCCACATCATGAATTACATGATCATATGCCCGCTGCATAAAGGTAGAATAGATATTGCAGAAGGGTGTCATTCCTTGAATAGCCATTCCCGCCGAAAAGGTCACGGCATGTCCTTCGGCAATGCCTACATCAAAAGCTCGATTGGGCATTTCTTTCATCAATATATTCATGGAACAACCCGAAGGCATGGCCGGTGTTACTCCTATAATTTTATCATTAGCTTGAGCCAGTTCTACAATGGTTTTTCCAAATACATCTTGAAATTTAAGTGGCTTGACCTCTGCAGAAGCCGTTTTGATAATTTCTCCTGTTTCCGGATTAAAAACACCCGGAGCATGATAAACTGTCTGATTAATTTCTGCCGGCTTTAGCCCCTTCCCTTTCTTTGTAACTACATGCAACAGCTTAGGTCCGGGTATATTACGCATCAATTTTAATGCTTTGGTGAGGTATTGCACATCATGACCATCAATAGGACCGAAATAACGCACCCCCAGCCCTTCAAATAGATTAGATTGTTTTAGCAAAGCTGCTTTAACAGCATTCTCTGTTTTTTGCACTAAGCTTCTTGCTGCCGTTCCCAAACCTTTCATTTTTCCCAGACTCATCCATACTTCGCGTTTCAACTTGTTGTATGATTCTGAGGTAGACATTTCCAAAAGTGTATTGGTTAAGCCTCCTACATTGGGGTCGATGGCCATATTATTGTCATTCAAAATAACAAGTAGATCTGACTTGCTTGCTCCGGCATTGTTCAGCCCTTCAAAGGCTAATCCACCGGTTAATGAGCCATCGCCAATTATCGCCACATGTTTCTTATCGGTTTCTCCTTTTATTGCTGAAGAAATTGCCATGCCCAAAGCTGCAGAAACCGATGTGCTGGCATGGCCTACCCCGAAAGCATCATATTCACTTTCTTTGATATTCGGGAAACCGCTTAAACCTTTATATTTCCGATTAGTGTGAAACTGTTTTCTTCTCCCGGTGAGAATTTTATGTGGGTAAGCCTGATGACCAACATCCCACACTAACTTATCATAGGGCGTGTTATACACATAATGTAAGGCTACAGTTAATTCAATTACACCAAGACTAGAACCTAAATGTCCCGGATTGTGCGATACTGATTCAATGATAAAGTTACGCAGTTCTTCGCAAACAGTAGGTAAATCCGTCACATTAAGCTTTTTTAAATCGGCAGGATAATCCAACTGATTTAAAAATTTATAGTCTTTTTCTTCCATTTCAAGTTTATTGCACTTGCAAATATATAATATATTCTCTGAAGAGTCTTTATCAGTCCACGTTATAACCAATCATTCACCTAAAAAACTTAAACTCAGCTTGAATTAAACATTTCTCATTTGACACTAAATAGATTAACAAGCACACACAATAAGCTATAAGTAAATAATTTAAAGTAAAACGACATGGAGTTGCATTACGTTTTTTAAGCATTTATCAAAAAAATATAGACATAAAAAACAATATGACCTGCTTATCTATAAAGAATACGCATACTGCAAGTATCTTTTATACCTATTCTTAGTTTAGAATAGATGGAATTTGCATTATTTGCTGCTATCTGTATAAAATATGAGTAGCACAAGATACTTTAACAAACTGTCTGCATAAAATATAAGCGCCCTAATTTTTAAAGATTACAATCTCAGAAAAGAATATTTAGTAATTGTCGAAAAAAAAGGTTTGCATAAATAACATGCAAACCTTTGTGTTAATTATCAACTGTTATTTAATTAGCTAACCTGTTTTTGATGATTTAAGTTGAATTTTTCCTCTGCATAAGCCCGGGTAATTTTCAACGTTTTTTTATTTTCTGATGGTGTGTCAAACATTGCATCAATCATAATACTTTCACAGATTGAACGCAATCCTCTGGCTCCCAATTTAAATTCGACTGCCATATCAACAATAAATTCCAAAGCCCCATCTTCAAACTCTAACTTGATGCCGTCAATATCAAAAAGTTTCACATATTGTTTAACTAGAGAGTTTTTGGGCTCAGTTAGAATATTTCGCAATGCTTGTCGATCCAATGGTTCTAAGTAAGCTAATACCGGAAGCCTGCCAATAATTTCAGGAATTAAGCCAAAGCTTTTTAAATCTTGGGGCGAAACATACTGCAAGAAGTTAGCTTGGTCGATGCCTTCATTTTTTTTCTGCACGCCATAGCCCACCACTTTTGTATTCAAACGATTGGCAATCCTACGTTCAATACCATCGAAAGCTCCACCACAAATAAATAAGATATTCTTGGTGTTTACCGGAATCATTTTTTGGTCGGGATGTTTACGTCCACCATGAGGAGGAACATTAATTACCGAACCTTCCAATAACTTCAATAAGCCTTGTTGCACACCTTCTCCCGACACATCGCGAGTAATAGATGGATTATCTCCTTTACGCGCTATTTTATCTATCTCATCGATGAACACAATTCCTCTCTCTGCAGCTTCTACATCATAATCGCAAGCCTGCAATAACCTTGAAAGCAAACTTTCAATATCTTCGCCAACATAACCGGCTTCCGTAAGTACGGTAGCATCAACAATAGTAAACGGTACATGAAGTAATTTGGCAATTGTTTTCGCCAATAAAGTTTTACCCGTACCTGTTTGTCCTACTAAAATGATATTCGATTTTTCAATCTCTACCTCTTCTTCGTCGGTCGGAGCATTCTGTTTTAATCGTTTATAGTGATTATACACAGCTACTGCCAATGTTTTCTTCGCCTTATCCTGACCGATAACATAGGCATCTAGAAATTCTTTTATCTCGCGGGGTTTTAACAGCTTCAATTCTGAAAGGTCAAAATCGGAAGCCGCTCCAAATTCTTCTTCCAGTATTTGGTGAGCTTGTTCTATACATGAATTACATATATGTCCGTCAACACCTGCTATCAAAACGCCAACGTCCTTTCTGTCTCTACCACAAAAGGAACATTTATCTCCTGCTTTATTTGTCATATTATTTATTACGAACTAATACCTCATCAATCATTCCATACGCTTTGGCTTCCTCAGCAATCATCCAATAATCGCGGTCAGAATCATGCTCTACTTCTTCTATTGTTTTACCGGAGTGATGAGCTATAATTTCATATAGTTCTTTCTTTAGTTTAAGAATTTCTCGGGCTGTAATCTCAATATCAGAAGCTTGTCCTTGTGCTCCTCCCATAGGTTGATGAATCATCACACGTGAATGTTTCAGTGCCGATCGTTTTCCGGCTGTTCCGGCAGTTAATAGCACTGCTCCCATCGATGCTGCCATACCTGTGCAAATAGTGGCTACATCCGGGTTAATATATTGCATGGTATCGTAAATACCCAATCCGGCATACACCGAACCTCCCGGTGTATTGAAATAGATTTGAATATCTTTATTCGGGTCTGCCGATTCCAAGAACAACAACTGTGCTTGAATAATATTGGCGATATAATCATCAACCGGTGTTCCTAAAAAGATAATGCGATCCATCATTAAACGAGAAAAAACATCCATAGATGCCACATTTAACTGACGTTCTTCTACAATATACGGGGTTAAACTATTTTGAAACTGCGAATCAAAACGATGCATCGTAAGGCTACTGATACCCATGTGCTTCGTGGCGTATTTATGAAACTCTTTTCCGTCCATTTTATCATTATTTATTTTGAAAGATACAAAGTTAATAAAAATAAGGTAGTCTGGTGTTCATTTTAGCTACACGGCTCACTATCACGGGAAGTTTTACTTAATTTGCTACCTTTGCTCTGCTTTTTATAACGAAGCTTTTATCTCGATATGAAAAAATATTATACCGTGCTAAGTATTGCCGGTAGCGACCCGAGTGGTGGTGCCGGTATCCAAGCTGATATTAAAAGTATATCAGCTTGTGGTTGCTTTGCCACTACCGCTATAACTGCTGTAGTTGATGAGAATACACTGGGAGTTTACGGCATACATCCCATACCCGTCAATTTTGTTCATGGACAGATAAGGTCCGTATTATCAGATATTGGAGCTGATGCTGTCAAAATAGGTATGTTACACTCCTCTGAGCTCATCTCGTCCCTTAAAGAAATCTTATTGGATTTTGGCATGAAAAATATTGTAATTGATCCGGTTATGGCAGCAACCTCAGGTGGCAAACTTCTATTGCCGGGGGCCATCTCTGCTTTAAAAATGGAGCTAATTCCTATTTGTACCATTATCACACCAAATATACCTGAGGCTGAAATACTTAGTGGAGAAAAAATCACTTCGTTAAATGATATGTGTAAAATCGCTGAACAACTAGCAAAAGAGTACGGTATTTCGGTGCTGTTAAAAGGTGGACATTTAGGAACAGCTAAAATTACGGATGTGCTATTTAATTACGAAACAAACAAGATGATTACTTTGGAAAGCGACTATATTGACAGCAAAAACAAACATGGCACCGGATGCTCACTTTCTTCTGCATTAGCTTCCTTTCTTGCTCAAGGGTTAGATTTAGATGCTGCCGTTAAAAGAGCCAAAAATTATATAAACCATGCTATCGAACAAGGTGCTGAATATCAGATAGGTGAAGGGAATGGTTCTATTCATCATTTCTACAATTATTGGAAATAAGTAAAATAATGCTCATACAAAAGAAAGTTCAAAACCAATACACCTTTTTTCAGATAGATAAGTAAAGGGCGCTTTTCAGAACAGAAGCATCTCTTGTTTTTTATAATCTATCGTAGCTTGATGCTTGAACAATAAATCACTGCCTAGAAGTCCAGTAATGGAATACGGACAAAATTGTAGATAAATCTGATTTATATGCTCCAAAGAGATTAGTGCCACAGAAATATCTTTAATCTCTAACTCGCCAAACCTAAGACTTGGTAAAATACCTAATTTTGTTTCAGCTATCGTATCATTAATACCGGCACTCTTATATTTTTCTAACGGAGGATTTTCTTCCTTTTCATATAAATCTATCTTAGCAATATCAAACACTGTTTTTGATGCACCTGTATCTACAATCCACCAAGACTTCTCTCCATTGGCCAAAGTGCATGGTGCAATAATATGATAGTTATTATATTCTAGCTCAATAATTTCCAGCTTTACGCGTTGAATCGGCTTCATAAGCTAATCTTCTGTAACCACTGCAGATTCACAAATATAATCAGGGATAATCCCGGAACTCTTAATTCGAATCTCTGCCATCTCAGGAATAGTATTCCCTGTTAAAACCAATGCAGTATCTACTCCAAACTTATTTCCGCCAATAATATCAGTTTCTAAGGTATCTCCAACCATTAGAATCTCTCTACGGTGCAGTTCCGAATTATCTTCTTTAGCACGTTTGAATGCAAACATAAACATTTGAGCATCAGGTTTACCAAAGCGGATAAAATGTTTTCCTGAAACTCGCTCTACCATATCTGCTAATCCTCCAATAGCAATAGATACATCATGCTTGCTCACCGGATAGTGTTTATCTGTGTTTGCAACAATAACCGGAATATTTCGATTACGTAGCAAATTCAACGCCTTATTCAAATCTTCATCCCAATGAAAACCTTCATCATCGAGAAAAACCAAAGCGGCTATTTCATCAATATCATTTAAGTCTAAATCTCGAATAGCTTTTGTTTTCAGCCCGGCCTTCTCAATGTAATGAGCTGACGACTTCGTTCCAATATAGGCTACTCTACCACCTTGCACTTTTATAGCTAGCCACTCATGTGCTAACATACCCGATGAAATAATTTTATCGGCTGTGATGCAGTAAATCCCGCGCTTAACATAACTGGCAGCCAATTCTTCAGGACCACGAGAAGAATCATTTGTCACTACATAGTAGTTAATACCATTCGCATCCAGGAAATCAAACGTTTTTTGAATATCTTCAATCATTCCTTTGTGATTTTTTAGCACCCCGAAGGCGTCAAAAAAAATGGTTTTATATTTGATGGCCACATCTTGAAACTTAAGAGTATTCATGGGGTTATAGTTTTAGAGCTTTAATCAATTTATTAGTATCAAAGTTTGTTTCAATAGTAGGAAAGTAGGTATTGTATGCCTCTTGCTGTAGTTTTTTCATATACGATTCGCGAAAAAAATATTGACCATCTTTCATAACATAGTTCAATATAAAAAATCGATAGCATTCTTTAATCAATCTCACTTCACCCTCACTAAGAGGATATACCTTATGATATTCTTTCAGAAACAAAATAAACCGTTCTTCCATAAGAGGATCTATGAGATAACTAAACACCGTGCGATCGCCAATATCTGAGCATACTCGAGCAAAAAAATAAAAATCCATCACACGGCTCGACATGCGAAACCAATCATAATCCCAACGAGAAAAGAAGTTTCCCTCGCTGGTTACTGAGTAATTTCCGATATTCCAATCAACAAAAACAGGGATAATATCAATTTCCGTAGTATAATTATATTCATCTGTATTTTTTAGGAAGATATCAATCTGTTTATTCAATATATCAGCATGTTCATTATTTACCACAAAAGAACCATTATCAATGCGTTTACGCAAGTTCATCATATCAGTGATTACTGTTTTTGATGCCACCGGCAATTGTGGGGCTGCATTGTAACAGGCCTTATGGAATCGAGCTAATTCTCTACCCATTTTCTTAATGTGCCGTTCTTCTAAACGTTTAGGTGATTGCTGATCAATCTGAATAGGATTATAAAACACCAACCAAGCCGAACGATCGTTATAAAAATAGCGATAGATAAATAAATCATTTTTTTTCTCTAATGATTGTGCCAAAAATGATTGATAAGGTTGTTCCAGATTATTAGCTAAGTTATTAATAATAATATGATCTTCTTTAAAATTATCGAAATTGCCATAATCTGAGAGTTTAGCAAAGACTGGTTGACGCTCATAAAACGAAACCTTAAAAACCGAATTTGTAGATACATTGGCACTCACATTGATAATGCGTTTTATTTCATGTCGGTCATCAAATTCTTTCCATGCTTGGCAGATAATTCTTTCTCTGATATCTTCCATAGTGTTTTACGTGTGTATATATGTGTGTTTGTTAAATGATCTCAAAATAGCGATTGATTTCCCAATCAGTAACAGACTTCTCGTATTGTTGACATTCCCACAATCGAGTCTGTATAAAATGTTCCACAAACTTATCTCCTAACAATTGTTTTGGTAGCTCATCGTTTTTCATGGCGATCGTGGCTTCAAGCAGCGTCGTGGGGAGTTTTTTATTCTGACTTGCATAAGCATTTCCCAGCACTGGAGGCGTATCTAACCTCAATTTGTGTTGAATACCATATAAACCTGAGGCTAAGCTGGCTGCCATAGCCAAATAAGGATTAACATCAGAACCCGGAACCCTTAATTCCAACCTTGCCGACTTACCGGATCCGGGCAAAACTCGCAAAGCAGTCGTGCGATTATCAAAACCCCAACTGACATTGTTTGGAGCCCAGTCTCCTCCGTTTAATCGTTTATAACTATTAATGGTTGGAGCATATAGGGGCAACAATACCGGCAAACAATGCAATATACCTGCCATATAGTGTTCCATAACACTGTTTATGTCCTCCGATGATGCATTACTAAACAAATTTCGATTAGTATTTATATCCCAAAGACTTTGATGCAAGTGCCCACTACAACCGGGAAGTTTAGCATTCCATTTTGCCATAAAGGAAGCTGTAATCTGATGTTGATGTGCCAACTCCTTCACTGCACTTTTAAAAAGAGTAGCTTTATCGGCAGCTTTTAGCACCTCATCATACATAATGGCAGCCTCATACACACCCGGACCGGTTTCGGTATGTAATCCTTCAAGGGGTATATTCATTTGATGCAACTGATTAAAGATACTATTAAAATAATCTTTATTCTGAATAGGTCGCAAGTGTGAATAACCAAACATACCTGAGCTAATAGGTCGCAAGTCTTTTTTCCTCACTTCTGCAACACCGGCTTCCAACTGTTGGAAATTAAACCACTCAAACTCTTGCGAAAAAAGTGCTTTAAACCCCATTTCTTTGGCTTGCTGTTCTATGTTTTTCAGTAGTGTGCGCGAACAACAATGATTCATTTGCTCATCATGCTGTACATCTGCCATAAAGAAAGGAGTGTGGTCATCTGTTGACAAATAACGTAAGCTACCAAGATCTAAATGCGCTTTGCAATCCGGATATCCGGTATGCCATCCTGTTGAAGCAACATTATCGTAGCACTGGTCATTGCTGTCCCAACCAAAAATAACGTCGCAAACCCCTACTCCATTTTCAATAATATCTTCAAACTTCTCTATTGAAATAACCTTAGATCGCAACACACCATCAATATCGGCAATGGCATATTTTACGTAACGATGATTTTTACCCTTTATCTCTTGAAAGATACTCTTTTTGTTACTCATAAACTTTACTCCTATTATGTAAGCGAATATAACAAAAAAAGCTTACCGATTGACATCAGTAAGCTTTATTGAGCGGGAGACGGGATTCAAACCCGCGACCCTTAGCTTGGAAGGCTAATGCTCTATCAGCTGAGCTACTCCCGCAAAATTTAGTGGGCAGAGCAGGATTCGAACCTACGAAGACGAAAGTCAGCGGAGTTACAGTCCGCCCCAGTTGGCCACTTTGGTATCTGCCCGAAAAAGGTTAAAGTCTTTTTCTAAATAATCTTATAAAAGAACTGAGCCGAATGTCAGATTCGAACTGACGACCCCGAGATTACAAATCACGTGCTCTGGCCAACTGAGCTAATTCGGCATACCTCAAAAAGGTGGGTAAGCTCACTGCATCACACCGCTACGACCTTTTATCCTTGCTGTCTTCCGACCCTGGGGAGATTCAAAGGGAGCTGGTTGTGCAGCACTTACCCGACGACAAAAGTAGATATTTTCTTATTACCTCCAAACTTTCTATGCATTATTTTTAACAAAGCCATAGAATAAACAAACCAACTATTTATACTACAAATACATAAGACATAAAACTTTTTCGAGCTTTTATCATTCAAAAATCAACACCTACAATCGATACGCTTATTATGCTCATTTTAAGATAAATTCTTAATACTCATATTTTCCGAATAGGGCATTCAAAGAAAAGCTTACAATTTAAAATTCTAAGTTCATTAGTATCAACAAAAAATAGGCATCCGATATCAGACACCTATTTTCTATAAATATTGATACATTTATTAGAGCAAAGCTTTCTTCAACACTTCATCAATAGTTCTAACAAAGTGAAAACTCAATCCTTCTAAATAAATATCGTTAATTTCTTCAATATCTTTTTCATTCTCTACCGAAAGAATAATATCCGTAATACCCGCACGCTTGGCAGCTAATACCTTTTCTTTAATTCCCCCAACAGGCAAGACTCTACCTCGAAGCGTAATTTCGCCGGTCATTGCCAAATTAGCTCGGAGCTTACGCTTAGTCATGGTGGATACCAACGATGTCACCATGGTAATACCTGCCGACGGTCCATCTTTAGGAATAGCCCCTGCCGGCACATGAACATGCCATTGATATTCATCAAATATAGCTTCATCTACACCAATCTCTTGTGTATGACCTTTGATGTACTGCAAAGCCAATTGAGCTGACTCTTTCATGACATCTCCCAAGTTTCCGGTAA
The DNA here is from genome assembly GCA_047975205.1 of Mangrovibacterium sp. GTDB lineage: Bacteria > Bacteroidota > Bacteroidia > Bacteroidales > Prolixibacteraceae > JBKEDC01. The sequence continues at coordinate 36,288 of JBKEDC010000037.1, forward strand.
GGCTCAAGGTACCCTTTCCTTTACTTTGCGAGCTCTCAATAAATAAGATTTCACCACCAACTGCAGTCCAAGCCAAACCTGTAACTACCCCTACAATATCATTTCCTTGATAAATCTCTCGCGAATATTCAAATACACCTAAATACTCCATAAGGTCTGACATGGTAAGCTCCACATTATATTTCTCGTTGAAAGCAATTTTCTTAGCTACTCGTCGAATTAATTTTGCCAACTTTTTATCTAAGGTACGAACACCGGATTCTCGCGTATATTTTTCAATAATAAGCTCTATCAGCTCATCTGCAATATGCAAATGTTCCGCTGCTAAACCATGATTAGCTAATTGCTTAGGTATTAAATGACACTTAGCTATTTCTCGCTTTTCTTCTAAAATATAACCTGTTACATCAATAATTTCCAACCTATCTCTTAATGGGGGAGAAATGGTTTCTAAGCTATTTGCCGTAGCCACAAACATCACCTTGGATAGATCATACTCTATCTCTAAATAATTATCATGAAACGTTGAATTCTGCTCCGGATCAAGCACCTCTAATAAAGCCGATGCGGGATCTCCATGGTAATTGCGAGATATTTTATCTAACTCATCTAAAATAAAAACCGGATTTGATGCCTTAGCTTTTTTTAGATTCTGAATAATTCTACCGGGCATAGCTCCGATATAAGTTTTTCGGTGACCTCTAATTTCTGATTCATCATGCAAACCGCCTAAACTCATTCGGATATACTTCCGATCTAAAGCCCGAGCAATAGATTTACCCAAAGACGTTTTACCTACTCCGGGAGGACCATGCAAACATATAATAGGCGATTTCATGTCATCTTTCAGTTTCAAAACTGCCAAATGCTCTAAAATACGCTCTTTCACTTTCTCCAAACCATAATGGTCTTCATCGAGCACCTCAGTAGCATGTTTTAAATCGAAATTGTCTTTTGTATATTCGCCCCAAGGTAGATCCAATAAGGTTTGACAGTAGTTCAATTGCACTGAATATTCTGCCACCATAGGGTTTAAACGCGAAAGCTTCTCAAGTTCTGTATTAAAATGTTCTGCCACGCTTTCATTCCACTTCTTACGGGCTGCTTCTTCTTTTAACTTGGCTAGCTCTTTTTCTACCGGATTTGTGCCTAGTTCATCCTGAATAGCCTTCATTTGCTGATTCAAGAAGAACTCGCGCTGCTGTTGATCAAGCTCTTTTTTAACCTTCGACTGAATATCATTCTTAAGCTCCAATCGTTGCACTTCTTTCACCAAATGTGAAATTGCTTGAATACCGCGTTCTCGCAAATTACCTTCTTCCAACAATTGTTGCTTTTGCTGCACTTCTAAATCAGTATTGGCACAAATGAAGTTGATTAAGAAAGTTGAATTCTCAATATTCTTAACGGCAAATCCTGCTTCCGGCGGCATACTTGATGAATGCTTAGCAATTTTTATTGACAAATCCTTCAATGAACCGACAATGGCGTTAAACTCATCAGAATCTACATCACCCGTATATTCCTCCAAAAAGTTAACCTTAGCTTTGAAATAGGGTTTTTCTGCTATAAATTCCTCTACTTCAAAACGGCGCTTACCTTGAATAATTACCGAGGTTGTACCGTCAGGCATCTCCAACACCTTTAAGATTTGTGCCACAGTACCCACTTTAAATAAGTCGTTCTCTTGCGGGTCATCAATGGCTGCATCAATTTGCGTCAATGTTCCCAATAATTTATCTCCCGTCCAAGCATCACTTACCAGCTTTAAAGACTTTGAACGCCCTACAGTAATAGGCAAAACTACCCCCGGGAAAAGCACTGCATTCCGAAGAGATAATATAGGTAGAGAATCGGGAGCTTCAAAGTTTTGCAACTCATGATCATCGCCATCGGCAATAATCGGAATAAACTCTTCTCCGTCTTCTGAATTTCCGTGTAATATCATGTATTATTTTCCTTATTATGCTTTTTTATTTCTGAATTTTCTTCAATATTCTTAATTTTCTTGGGTCGATAACGAAGCTTTGCAATATAGTATCCAAGAAAAAAAGGAAGACCAAACAATATGAGTGCTAGCAAAATTACGACCAAAACTATCGCTATCGATACTTTACGCACAAACTGAGCCAAACTGTCAGCAGCCGAGTGCATCAAACTATCGCCTGATTCCACTATATTTTCCTGCAAAGCTATTCGTTGTCGATCTACAAACTGCTGAATAGAATCTCTCTGCTGATCAAACTGGTTTACAGAATTATACATTAAGTCGCTCATATCGTTTATAATGGGCTGTAGCTGTGCATTCATATTTGCGGCTATTTGCCCGGCTAACTCCGGAGAATTTCGCGCAATATCTGAAAGCGTATATAGCAACGATGTCAATGTGTCAGTACGTTGCATAATTTGCTGAGCCATAGAGTCGGCTTTCCAACTTATTCCCACCATATCTGATTTCCAATCAACATTGCGTTGCATTTGTTTTCCATACATACCCATACGCTCAGTTAAATCTCCTATAACTTCAGGCATAGTTCCTAAAGATACCGTCATGAGCGAGTCTGGTATTTGCATATATTCTCTATATTGTTCCGTAAGGCTTACCGAGGTAAAATCTAACGATTTAAATGGATGTTGTTCAGAGTAATTAGCTACAAATTGCGCTGCAGCATCATAATCTTTCTCCGAGAACAGTCTTTTTGCCATTTTATCAACTTGTTGTTCACCTTCTTCTGAACAAGCTTGCACGTCATACACATATGCTTTCCCAAACAAACTATCGGCTTTAGCTGTTTGCATAAAATCATTCATTTTCGTACAAAACACCCATGTTTCGAGCAGTGCTAAATCGCCTCTCGATTGAAAAGCAATGGGAGATATTGTATTTGCCACACTCAATTTCCATTGTATCGCATTTTTCTTATAATCTACAGATGGAGTGTTATTCACAATGGAGTCGGCAAGTAAGGATACTTGTGCAATAAAATCTGAGGAAAATGTGCGCGTAGTAAAACGCTTGCTTAATTCTTCTTTTGTGAGAGGCTCAATGTCGGTAGCCATGGAGAACTCCAAAAGGGAACACGATGAGAAAAAGGCTGATGTGACAACCAAAAACAGAAGCAATATTCGTTTCATGAGAACTAAATTTTATTAACCAAAGATAAGATTTATATTTAAAAGTATAACGTAACAATTTACACAAAACAGATTACCTTACCTGCCTAACTTCCGACGACAATGAGTTATGCGTAAATGAAAAAAATCCGGAGAGCCTATGCTTTCCGGATTTTTTATTTTGTTCTTCTCTTTTATAACAAAGAATATAAAAAGAAACAGAGATTATCTGCTCTCCATATGTTTTTTGTAACGATTCATGAATTTATCAACACGACCTGCCGTATCAACAAGTTTCATTTTACCTGTATAAAAAGGATGTGAGCTACTTGAGATTTCAAGTTTCACTAACGGATATTCAACACCATCAACTGTCTCAGTATCTTTAGTCTGAATAGTTGATTTTGTAAGGAAGATAGTTCCGTCAGACATATCTTTAAAAGCAACCGTGCGGTATTCTTCTGGGTGGATGTCTTTTTTCATCGCTAAATATTTTATGTTTTTCTTTTTCTTACTAAATACTATTTCGGGCTGCAAATATAAATAGTTTAGATGGAGTTGCAAATTTTTCCTTAGTATTTTTCACTTATTTTCAACAGCATCTTACTGATACGCACTAATCGATGGTTATCTTAGCTCTTTCAACATTTTTGCTCTGATCGAACATATAACGCAAAGTTTTATGTTTTCGATCGCGAACTCCTCCTACTGCCTCAAATAAAGCAATCATTTTCGGATTAAAATCGCCCACCCAACTCAATTCCATCTCGTTATACCATTTTTTCTCACGCAGCACATTGCGCATTCGATAGAATATAGCCGACTCTAGTCCGGAACGCTGAAACTTAGGCACTACTCCCATCATGAGCACTCTGCAACGAGTTATTGTTTTTCGTTTCTTATACCACATTAACTTTAGCACATTCCATGCGTTCAGCTTTCCACTTGGAACTTTCCTAAACAATTGATTCACATCGGGAATTGCCATAAACGCTGCCACCGGTTCTCCGGAGTGATATACGAACCAAATAAAATCTTCTTCCAATATGAATTTTGAGTCTTCAATCACTTTCAATAAATCTTCGGCATCTATACGTTTATGATTATCATGCTTAGCCCATGCTTGCTCATAAATTTGCATGAAATCTTGCACATACTTTTCTTTTCGATGGAAGCTGAATTTTTCATAGGTAAAATTGGGCTTCTTAGCCACCCACTCCGCAATTTTCCAAAACCGTTCCGGCAAATCCGGGTTTTTAATATCCAATTGATAAGTAAACTGCTCGTAATAAGTTTGGAAACCAAAATCCTTATAAAGATACTGATAGTATTTTTTATTGTAAGGCATACCGTAGGTGGGTTGTTTGCCAAACCCTTTGGTTAATACTCCCCAATTAAAGAAATTCTCTCCAATATTTATGGGTGCATCAACAGCCTCCATTTTAAGCTCTCTCAGCCATTTTGTAGCCGTGTCGAAAAGCAGATTTGCCACTTGTTGATTATCTATACACTCGAAGAAACCAATGCCACCCGTAGGCTGTTCGAAGCTTGAGGCGTAGGCATCCACCACAAAAGCCGCAATCCTGCCTGCCACTTCACCTTCATCTTTCACAATCCATCGGCACACAGAACCATTTTTCAGACTACTGTTTTCCTGCAAGTTAAACATAGCTTCCACCAAGACATGAGGCTGCGGCACCCATCTTTTATCGCCGGCATATATCGCATGCGGCAATTGATGAAATGCTTTTATATCTTTTTTAGATAATACCTCTATAATCTCCATACACTAAAATTAAACAACTAACAAATAATCAAACAGTTAACTGAAAACTCTTTTTAAAAAATTGATTGTCTATGGTTTTTATCGTCTGCTGAAAATGTAAATTTATATTTTTAATGCCTTTTCTCTACAAAGAATCAAACGACTTACATCTATTTCCATTCATACTCTTGTAAGAATTGGAATAAAAACAACTCTCCATTGCAATTCCTCCACAAGAAAAGAGTTAGCAAACTATTTTTCATTGCATTACTACAAAAGATTGTATAAGAAAATACAAGTCCAACCAAACTGTAGTATTTTTCAAATTACATACTATGCGAATCTCATTAATTTTTTGAAGATGCCACTTTAGATAGCAATCTTAATATCTCCAAGTATAGCCAAACAAGTGTTACCATTAATCCGAATGCACCATACCATTCTATTTCTTTCGGAGCTCCGCTTGCTGCTGCTCTATCTATAAAATCAAAATCGAGGGCTAAATTCAGCGCAGCAATTACTACTACAAATAAGCTGATGGCTATACCAAAGGTTCCACCTCCATAAATAAAACTCGTATTTACACCAAATAGTCCCAATATAAAGCTTACTAAGTAAACTAAAGCAATCCCTCCGGTAGCTGCAATAACTCCCATTCTAAATTTACCGGTCACTCTGATTTTTTCCGAGCGATACAAAAACAGCATCACGGCAAAAACGGCCATAGTTAAGGCTACTGAACGCACTACAATACCTCCGTAAGAAACTTCTGCAAAAGCAGATATACCACCAAGGAACAATCCTTCAAGAAGTGCATATATGGGTGCCGTAATTCTAGCCAACATTGGTTTAAAAGTAGTTACTATAGCTACAACAAAGCCACCTATGGAACCTATCATAATCCAAGGCACTACCACACTCATTGCTGAAGCATTATCTCCACCAATTACAAAATGAGCAAAGAACTTACTCCACACAAATGCTGCCGATAAGATTACAATGGCTAAAAGTAAACCTGTTTTATTCATTGCTCCGCTGACAGTCATTCGAGATTCTCCTGTTGCCTCGTAAGCAAATTTAGAAAATGCTTTCTTAGTCAGCGTTGGATTTGATGATTCATTTAATTTCATATCCTAATTTATTTAATTTTCTTTTTTTAATTCCTTATTTAGCTACGGATTAGTTATTTAATCCGAATTTCTTCGTCAAATATTGTTCCAAACTTGTTTCTATGAACAAATAAATAATAATACCCGACAATAATCCCAAACAATCTGCCAACATATCTGCTACCGAGAAACTTCGTCCTTCATTTAAGGCTCGTTGCACATATTCAATACCTATTCCAAATGCAGCAACCGCAATAATCATAATAGCTGCAACCCAATTGGCATCTTTTCGTTGCAAACGATAAACGAGCAAGAGAAAAATCAGTCCCAGATAAAACAAGAAGTGCATCAATTTATCAAAACCGACAAAAAAATCCACATCTGGCATTTCATCATTGGGTGTTAAACAAGCATATAATATACCTATTACCCACAATATGATAGCCACTAGGTTTAATCGTTCTAGGCTTCTAGGTGTTAGAGTCCACATCGGCAACAAATTGTTTAATGCGCTGTTCTTCACGTTTGCTGCATATCATAAGCACGCCATTAGCTTCCACTACAATATAGTCATGGAGCCCCTGCACCACTACTTTATTAATCGTTTCTGTTTGTACCAACGTATTCGTGCTCTCATAAAACTTACTTACTAAAGCCGACGAGCTATTTTTTTCAGCATCGAGTTTTTCACGCTTTTCCCAGAGGGAAGTCCACGTTCCCAAATCCGACCAAGAGAAAGTAGCCTTCTGCACAAAGAGATTATTAGCCTTCTCCATAATACTATAATCAATAGAAATACTTTCACAAGTAGGAAATACCTCAGCTATAACCGCTTTTTCTTCCGCAGTATCTAACTTTTCCCTAATATTGTTAAATATGGCTGCTAAAGCAGGGTTATATCGTTCAAAAGCATCAATCATAGTTTGTGCTTTGTATAGGAATATACCGGCATTCCAATAATAACTGCCGTTAGCCAGATATTCTTGAGCCACCTCTAATTTTGGTTTTTCTTTAAAGGCATTAACCGGAGCTATTACCGCATTTTTATCGCTAGTTTGAATATAACCATAGCCGGTTTCCGGTCGGTGTGGTTGAATACCAAGCGTTAGTATTGCATCTTTATTTAAAGTAAAATCTAAACCAGCTAATACCTCTTGTTGAAACAACATTACATTAACAATCAGATGGTCGGCCGGGCTTACCACAATATTCGCATTCGGATTTTGTTTGTGAATTTTATAAGTAGCATAGGCTATACACGGAGCTGTATTGCGTGCGCAAGGTTCAGCCAAAATATTAGATTCTTCCAGCTCGGGAACTTGCTGCTTCACCAAATCAACATACTTATCTGATGTAACAACTAAAATATGTTCTTTCGGACAAATATGTTCAAATCTTTTTACGGTATGTTGGAGCAAAGTTTCTCCGGTTCCGAGCATATCTAAGAATTGCTTTGGTTTCTCTGATGTACTTGCAGGCCAAAACCTACTTCCAACACCACCTGCCATGATAATTAGATAATTATTCTCCATCTTTACACTATAAAGTAATTAACCCGACATGTAATAATTTGCTTGCTACTAAAAAAGCCATAAAAACTAGTCCAATCATCACCAGCAAGATAGTTTGCGATTGCCCGGCAGCTAGTTTGGCTTCTGATATCTTAGGCGATGCCAATACAAAGAAGCGCTTATCCAAAAATATGGTTAGTAAATAAAGTAACCACCCTATTAAAAGCCCGAATGCTATTCCGGTTAAAATATCTCCCGGAAAATGCAGACCTAAGTATATCCGAGTGTAGCTCGCTATGGCTGCCCACACAAAGATGGTGAAGCCAAATGTTTTATTTTTAAACAAAAGTGTAAGATACATGGCAACGCCAAAGGTATTTGCCGCATGCGATGAAAAATAGCTGAACTTACCTCCGCGCTTTTTCACAAAATGCACTAAATCCTGCATAGTAGGATCATGTGTCGGGCGTAATCTGCCCACTAAATCTTTAATCAAGCCGGAAAACTGGTCGGCAACTAAAACAACTAAGGCAATAGCCACAAGAATAAGAATAGCTTTCTTCCCAAAGATTTTAATGATACTCACTACGATTGCCATAAAGAGTAACAGCCAAAATTCAGCACGTGTAAAAAGAGACATTGCCACATCGAAGACGGGAGAATGCATTCCGTTTAAAAAGAAGAATACACTTTTATCTAATGTTATGATACTTTCCATATTACTTGGGTTGATTTAATATTTTCCAGATTTTATCTTTCAGCTCTGTAATACCCATATTCGCCACCGATGAGATATAATCATGTGGAATATCATGAAGTTCTTTCGATATATCAGATTTCAACTCCTCATCTAGGAAGTCAGACTTAGAAATAACCAAGAATCGATCTTTATCCAAAAGTTCAGGATTATATTTTTCCAATTCACCCAACAGAATATTATATTCCTTACGGTGATCTTTACTATCGGCAGGAACCATGAATAACAACATCGAATTACGCTCGATATGTCGCAAGAAACGAAGCCCTAAGCCTTTCCCTCGATGAGCTCCCTCAATAATTCCGGGTATATCTGCCATTACAAACGACTGACTTCCCCGATAAGACACTATACCGAGATTAGGCACCAAAGTAGTAAAAGGATAATCGGCAATTTTGGGTTTAGCTGCTGAAACAACCGACAGTAAAGTTGATTTACCCGCACTTGGAAAGCCAACTAAACCTACATCTGCCAAAACTTTAAGTTCTAACACCTTCCAACCCTCTACATATTCCTCTCCGGGTTGGGCATAACGCGGTGTTTGGTTAGTTGCCGACTTAAAGTGGGTATTTCCTAATCCGCCACGACCACCCTTGGAAATAACATATTCTTCACCATCTTTTGTAATCTCAAAAAGAAATGCTCCGGTTTCTCCGTCTTTGGCAACGGTGCCCAAAGGTACCTCTATAATTTCATCCCTTCCATCGGCACCGGTGCTACATTGACGTCCGCCCGACTCTCCATGTCCGGCAAAAATATGCTTACGATAGCGTAAGTGAAGCAGTGTCCACATCTGAGCATTGCCACGAATGATTACATGACCTCCACGACCACCATCTCCTCCATCAGGACCACCTTTAGCTACATACTTTTCTCTACGGAGGTGTGCAGAACCCGGTCCGCCATTTCCCGAGCGACAAAATATCTTAACGTAGTCAACAAAATTATTTTCTGCCATCTATATTTTAAAATTTAACTTTTCTGATTTAAATAATATACGAAGTTACACATTCCAACGTCTTTAACAAAATTCAGTGTAAAGTATATCTAATTCAACAAGAATATATGCGTTTTGTTAACCAATAATTAGCTCTTTTGAAAAGAATTTCGATATACTTTTGGAAAAAGTAAGGTTTGAAACAACATTCTGCCTAACATAAATAACAGCATGGCCAACCATAAGGCATGGCTACCGATGACAGGCTGCATAAAGAAAAAGCTCGGCGCATATAATAGCAAAGTTGATGCCAACATTGTGTTGCGCATTTCTTTTGATGCCGTTACTCCGATGTATATGCCATCCCAAACGAATGACCCGAACGACACCAAAGGAATTAGAATAACCCACGGCAAAAATTGCTTAGCTGTTTCATAAAGTTTCACATTGCTTGTGAGTATAGATATGATGAAGTGATTGCCTAAAAGATAAATCAAGCTGAACGCAATTGCCAATCCCAATCCCCAAGCAAACAAATGCCTCACCAGTCGTTTAAATGCCAATTCATTATTCATCCCCAAGTATTTTCCTGCCAAAGCTTCTCCCGCAAAGGCAAAACCATCGATAAAAAATGAAAAAAACATCAGAAATTGAATAAGGATAGAATTCACTGCCAAGATATGATCATTGATACCTGCCGACTTCGACGTGAATAAAGTAAATACCAAGATAACACAAAAGGTGCGAATGAAAATATCGGCATTTACCTTAAAAAAGCTCTTCAAGAAATCCATATGGAGCATAAGTCGTTGGCTATAAAGTGCAAAAATAGGACGGTACTTCATTCGCAATAGAAATAAAGAGAAGAACAAACCGGCATACTGTGCCAATACTGTACCCAGAGCCACCCCTGCGGAGTTCATATGCATGACATACACAAATAAATAGCTAAAAAACAAGTTAAGCAAATTTGCTGCGATAGAACTAAACATCACTAAACGAGCATTCTGCATACCTAAGAACCAACCATTCAGCACATAAAGCCCCAAAGTGGCAGGAGCTGCCCAGATCCTTATTCTAAAGTATGTTGATGCCAATTGCTCTACTTCTTCACTACCATGAATAGCTTTAAAGCTCAACCATTCAATAGGTATTTGTAAGGCAATAATAAGCACAGCAGCTAGGGTAGAAATCAACAAACCTCTGAGTAAAATATGCAAGCACTCCTGATGATTTCCTGCTCCGTAGCTTTGCGCCGTAAAACCGCTGGTACTCATACGTAAAAAACCGAACCCCCAATAGATAAAATTAAAGATTACCGACCCCAATGCAATAGCTCCGATATAAATATCGGAATTTAAGTGCCCCATCAAAGCCAAATCGACCAAGCCGATGAGCGGCACAGTGATATTACTAACAATATTGGGTATAGCTAATTTTAAAATTGACTTATTCACGGGAAACGTAGTTTAAGTTCGTAAAGGAAAGCAAATAAGTTGGGGCTACAAACCAAAGTCAGAAAATTCAAATGGTGAAAAATTATATTCATGTTCGTTTTTTATAAAAAGTATGAGGATAATCAGGTCTAATTATGTCTATTCTAATCAGAGGATACAGACAATTAACCCTAGTTGCACTCATACCAACATGAAGATGAGCGCAATTACACCTAACTTCGTTCTTTATTGATAGGGAATCAGACCACTCACCTTTAATTATGTCTATTTTGCCGAGATATTCGCCCAAACAGAGCTGTTTTCAGTAATTTTTAATTATTTTTGACCATAAGACAGATCATTAGATAACTAATTATCAGGCAGATAAATAAATTATTTTGCTACTATTACATTTACTAAAGAAAAATATCTTCATATGAAATCAAAAGGAATTGCATACGCACTTTGGTTCTTTTTGGGCGCATTTTCAGCCCATCGGTTTTACATCGGGAAAGTAGGAACCGGCATCTTATATTTATTAACCGGTCAGCTTTTAGGAGTTGGTTGGATAATCGACTTATTTATTTTGGGTGGAATGGTTGACAATTGGAATTTCCGCCACGGATACATTGGTCGTCCAAGATATTAAATCTCCATACACATCGGTATATTAAATTCAAAAACATCTCACTTCATTCTATCACATATGAAAAGTTTCTTTAAATATACACTCGCTACCATGTTGGGCGTTTTTTTAGCTTGCACAATCGGTTTCTTTATATTCATATCTTCTCTAATGGTCATCGTATCATTAGGCGATGAAGCCCCTGAGGTTAAAAGCAACTCTGTGCTGACACTTAAATTAAACAAAAGAATTGTGGAACGAGCCGAAGATAATCCTTGGAGCAGTCTGGATCTAGAGTTTAAAGGATTTAATTTTTCTTCTGAATTAGGTTTAGACCAAATTCTGGAAAGTATTGAAAAGGCAAAAAGCGATCCTAAAATTAAGGGTATCTATCTCAACCCCAGTATTATTATGGCAGGTTTCGGCACAGTGGAAGAAATAAGAACCGCCTTAGAAGATTTTAAAAGTTCCGGCAAATTTATATATGCTTATGCCGAGGTGCTCGATGCCAAATCATATTACTTATGTTCGGTTGCCGATGAAATAGTTTTAAACCCGCAAGGTTCGCTTGATTTCAACGGACTGTCGGGTAGCGTGAGTTTCTACAAAGAAGCTTTAGCTAAATTAGGCATCAAGATGGATATTATTCGGCACGGGAAATTCAAATCGGCAGTAGAGCCATTCATGACCGACCACATGAGCCCCGAAAGTAAGGAGCAAATGCAGAAATATCTCAACAGCATCTGGAGTGAGTTGGTGAATAAAATTGCAGACGCTCGCAAATTATGCCCGACAGAAGTAAATAAAATTGCGGACACGAACACCATCTTTGAAAAAGCCGATAAATTGGTAGATTTCGGATTAGTTGACACTTTATTGTACAAAGATCAGGTGCTTGATGAACTAGCCCGGCTTACCGGATCTACTAATAAAAAAGGAATTCCTGCTATCAGTCCGGATAAATATGCCAAAACCATAGGCAGAACCAAAAAAGAATATAGCCGGAATAGAATAGCCGTTATTTATGCCGAAGGAGGTATTGATATGTCTGCTGAAGGTATAAATTCAGAAAAACTGGCTAAAACGATTCGTGAAGCCCGAAAAGACACGATGGTAAAGGCTATCGTATTACGCATTAATTCTCCCGGGGGGAGCGCCTATGGCTCCGAACAGGTTTGGCGAGAAATGAAGTTAGCGAAAGAAAATAAACCGGTAGTCGTATCTATGGGTAATTATGCGGCTTCGGGAGGCTATTATATTTCTTGTGCTGCCTCTGAAATCTACGCCGAAAATACAACGATTACCGGGTCTATCGGCATTTTTGCTCAAATTCCAAATGCCTCCGAGCTGCTCACCGATAAACTAGGTATTACGCAAGACTTTGTGGGAACAAATGAAAATTCAGTATTTCTTCCTACCGGCGGCTTAATGCCTACTCTTTCCAGACCTATGACCAACTTCGAGCGCAAAAAGCTGCAACAATACATTGAAATGGGTTATGACACATTCATTTCGCGCGTGGCAGAAGGTAGAAATATGACTAAAGAAGAAGTGGACAGCATCGGACAAGGACGTGTTTGGGCAGCTCATGACGCACTCGGAATTAAACTAATAGACAAGATAGGCACACTTAGCAATGCAATTGAGCGAGCTGCTGAACTAGCCAACATCGATAATTACCGCATTCGCAAGCTGCCGGAACAAGAAGATCCGTTTGCGCTTATCACCAAAGACATTAGTGCCAAAGCCCAGAACTTAGTGTTAAAACATGAATTAGGTACCGACTACCAAACATATACGTACATTAAAAATGCCATTAAGCAATCAGGTATTTTAACTTTAATGCCCTATCAGGTAGAAATAAAATAATAGCTAATTAATTAAGCATTACAACGTGCGCCAATAAATATATTTATTGGTGCACGTTTGCTTTTAATCGCTAATGGAACTCTTCGACTCCGTGGTCACCAGGCACCTCGATATCATGAGTCACTGAGCGGAGCCGAAGTGCAATGCGCTTCGACTGCGCTATTAGATTTGTATTTAGTAAATTCAGTTATTATTAATGAAGATAATTTCTAAACAACCAGAGGGAATAGGTGAACTAATTCGACTCTTAAACGTAGTGGTTTATCCTGAGCATTAGTCCTATTCTCCTCTTTGGTTTTAAGTACCATTTAGAATGTTAAGCTTAAAGGCTTATTAATAGCGATAGTAATTAAACCAATTGGGTTGTGTCAGAATTGTGTTCCTAAATTCAAATTTATGAGAAATTTTATCATTGGCATTGATGTTTCTAAAGACACACTTGACTTCTGTATCCTGCAAAAAGATAACCGCAGGAAAATTCAGCAAGGTGTGATTGCGAATAAAGAAAGAGAGATTCTGACTTGGCTGAAAAATCTGGACAAAGAGAATGTAGTTGTTGCCCTAGAGCATACAGGACATTACGGTGCACTACTGTCTTGGCTACTATAGGACCACTGCGTGGAAAATCTGATATAGTGGACGCCTATAGAATTGCGGATTATATTATAACAAGTCATCATAAACTATCACCTTTTAAATTGCCTTGTGAATCATTTAAGAAAATAAAAGCACTAATGACGGCACGTGAACGATACGTAAAAATGTCAGTACAAATACAAAATAGCTTAAAAACAGAAATGATACTAAGTGAAAAAGTAGCATTGAAACAATTGATAAAGCTTGAGCAAAAACAATTAAGATCCATCAAAAAGACGATACAAGATTTAGAAAAACAAATGATGGAAATAGTAAAATCAAGTCAGGATCTAAACACCACCTACACAAAATATCCTCTGTTATAGGGGGATGGTACCATTACGTCAATTAAATGCATCATAGAAACTGATAATTTTACCCGCTTTACAGATGCTCGTAAATTTAACTGCCATTGTGGCTTAGCGCCATTTCCTTATCAGTCAGGCAGTAGTGTCAAAGGGCGCACAAAAACACATTTTTTGAGGGACAAAAATCTAAAGTCTATTCTATTTAAAGCTGCGGGAAGTGCCATTCTGCACGACCCTAAATTAAAAAAATATTATGAACAAAAATTAGAAAAAGGAAAGCACAAACTTACAGCTTTAAATGCTGTTGCAAACAAAATTGTCTTAAGAATATTTGCCATTGCAAAAAGAAATGAACCTTTTGTAAAATTAATTGCTTGATTACTTGTTTTCATCTTAGAATGTTCAGCGACTGCAATACTAAAATGCTCAACGACCGATAAGATAAAACCTTTCCCTTGTCTGTAAGGTAAAACATTTGGGACAACTCCCTATTTTATTGCTCATTTATAGGTTTTGTGTAAATTCGCGAGTTGGATAAACTTAAAGACAAGCCATGTACGAACAAATACAAATTAACGAGATCTTTAGAAAGACATTTTTAGATAATCCTGAAGTTAAACTTTTTTCTGATTATGGAGGCAACTCCTATACCTATGGTGATGCTGCTAAATTGATGTTTCAGTTTCATGAATATTTTGATCTCTGTGGTATTCAGAAAGGAGATAAGATTGCACTTATCGGAGCCAATTCCGCCTTATGGGGAATTAGCTTCCTAGCCATTATGAGTTATGGCGCAGTAGTAGTTCCGATATTACCCGATTTTCCGGCTGCCGATGTAATGCATATCATCAAACATAGTGATGCTAAAATCGTGTTAGCAGATCAGATTCAATTGGAAAAATTAACGCCCAAAGAATCTGAGCTACTACAAGCCATCATGAATATCAACACTTTGGAAAGTAATTGGGCACGCAAATCTGAGCTTATCGATTTTTGGAAAGGAAACGGAGCTGCTTCCAATAAATACAATTACGACACATTATTTGCTCAGCCCTTTATTGATGAAGAGATAGGCGTTATTTCTTACACTTCGGGAACCAGCGGATTTTCGAAAGGAGTAGTACTACCCTATCGTGCCATCAAATCAAACCTTGTTTTTGCTCGCGATAGCATGGAGTTATTACCCGGCTATAAGATTCTGTCTTTCCTGCCTATGGCGCATGTGTTCGGCATGATTTTCGACTTTTTATTTCCCATAAGTGCCGGTTGCCACATTACTTTCTTAACTAAGCTGCCCACACCAAAAATATTATTGGAAGCCTTCGGCACCGTAAAACCCTATTTGATATTATCGGTACCTTTAGTTATTGAAAAGATATATTTCAAACAAATTAAACCGGTTCTTGATAAGCCTATTCTTCATTTTTTACTCCAAACTCCTTTCAGAAAACTTATTTACAAAAAACTCAATAAGAGGATAATGGATGTTTTTGGCGGAGAATTTCAAGAGTTAGTTATTGGCGGTGCCGCTTTAAATAAAGAAGTGGAACAATTTTTTCGAGCTATCAAATTTCCGTTTGTGGTTGGCTATGGTATGACGGAATGTGCCCCCCTTATTTCCTATAAGAACTGGAGAGAAACAAAAGCCGGTTCTGCCGGAGCTATTGTTAATCGTCTAGAATTTAAAATAGATTCTGACGATCCATTTCACAAGCCCGGTGAAATATTAATTCGAGGAGAAAATGTTATGCTTGGCTATTACAAGAATCCGGAAGACACTGCCGAAAGTATTGACAAAGAAGGTTGGTTACACACGGGGGATTTAGGTATTACCGATGAAGACAACTTTATTTTTCTCAAAGGGAGATCTAAGAACATGCTGCTTAGTTCTTCCGGGCAAAACATTTATCCGGAAGAAATAGAGCCTCGATATTGTTCAGAAAACTACATTGCCGAATGTGTGATAGTTCAGCGCGAGCAGAAACTCATAGCTCTTGTTTTCCCTGACCATGATGCACTCCGATTGGCGAAAATATCAGGGACTAACATAGCCAAAGTGCTCGATGAATGCAGAGTAAACATCAACAAGCAACTAGCTAAATACAGCCAAATTGCAGAAATAGAAGTTCGAGATATTGAATTTGAAAAAACACCTAAAAAAAGCATCAAACGTTATCTATATTCCTAGTCACATGAAAAAATTAAAGGTCTGTCTATTTCTGCTATTTGTGGGATGTTCAGCAACAACTTGGGCTAATGTGCCTCAACGCATTATTTCTTTAGTTCCCGTTGTAACCAAAGAAATTTACCAATTAGGAGCAAAAAAACAGTTAGTGGGGTGTACTAAATTCTGCACGCTAGAGAATCCTAATGATGCTCAGGTTGTAGCTTCTGCCGTGAAAGTAAATATGGAAAAGGCACTGCTTTTAAAGCCGGATTTAGTAATCAGCAGTTCTCTTATTCCAAGGGAAAACATTGAATTATTCCGTAAAATGGGTATTGAAGTATTAGATCTTCCCTATCCTAAATCATTTGATGAGATATGCAGCCAATTACTCCTATTGGGAGAAAAAATTGGAAAAGAGGAACGAGCAAAAGAGCTTATACATGAAGCAACGAGCAAGTTGGAAACGATTAGAGCAAAGGTTCCTAACCGGCATGAACAATTCAGCGTGTTTATGCAAATTGGAGCTAATCCTCTATTTGGGGTAGTACCACATACCTTCATGAATGATTTTATCACTTTTGCCAATTGTAGGAATATAGCCGATAAAATGAGCAATGGTTCTATTTCTCGCGAAGCTGTTTTATTGAGTAACCCGGATTATATTTTTGTGGTTTTCATGGGCAGTATGGGAAACGATGAGGGAGAGAAATGGAAAAAATACAATTCGTTAAAAGCGGTACAGCAGCAACACATCTTTGAGTTAGACTCTCGGATGGCTTGCAGTCCTACACCCGATGACTTTGTGAGCGTTTTAGCACAAATTATAAACGACATATACAACTAATGCGCGATCATTCAAATCGATATCAATGGTGGCTATTTGCCAGTGCAATATCTCTAGTTCTACTATTGTTCTTGATGTCGCTATCGCTTTCTGTTGGCGAATTAAAGATTGGATTAATCGATGCCGTAAAGCTTCTATTTCAAAAAAACGGTGAGCCAAGCATCGAACAGATGCTTATTTGTAAAGTTCGCTTACCCCGCATCTTATTGGGAGTTGCCGTAGGTGGTTCGCTATCATTGGCAGGCGTTATTTTACAAGGTATATATCGCAACCCTTTGGTTGAGCCCTTCACACTAGGTATATCAGGCGGAGCATCATTGGGCGTTGCGCTATGCATCGTATTGGGTTTACAAACAACTTTCAGTTCCACAATGCTTCCCATAGCCGGATTCCTAGGTGCATTTACTACAATATTCATTGTGTATATACTTAGCAGGAAATACGGTCGAATAGATATCCAACGCATGTTGCTTATTGGCGTGATGATAAGTTTTATTTCTTCTTCAGCAATGATGCTTATTATGGCTATCACCACAAGTGAGAACCTGCAGAGTATTATCTTTTGGACAATGGGATCGCTGGATGAAGCAAATACAACGCTTATTTATGGTACGCTAGGCTTAAGTTTAGTTATTCTTTTTGTTTCTTATCTTTTTGTACAGCCGTTAAATGCGCTTCGCTTGGGCGAAGAAAAAGCCAAACATTTAGGCATCAATACCGATGTGGCTGTGAAAATTTTATTCATACTAACTTCTTTACTCACCGGAATATGTGTAGCAGTAGCCGGTGTTATTGGTTTTGTAGGGCTAATCATTCCACACATACTTCGTCTTATATTTGGCACAGATTATCGGGTGCTTCTGCTAAACTCGTTCCTATTTGGAGCCAGTTTTTTGGTATGTTCAGATATGATTGCTCGCACCATCATATCGCCGAACGAATTACCTATTGGCGTTATTACCGGTATTATCGGGGGAATTGCGTTTATTATTATCATGAGCCGTAAAAAATAGTATGATGTCAGAATATTTCTTTCAAGTAAACGATTTTAGCTGTGGTTATCCTTCTTTTGTGATTCAACACATAAACTTTAGCATACGTAAAGGTTCATTTAGTGGTATTATCGGACCTAATGGTTCCGGAAAGACCACATTATTTAAAGGCATTACATCTTCTATAAAAACGCTGCACGGCGAGATTTTTTTAAACGATCAAAATTTAAAAGATTATAGTCTGAAAAATCGAGCCAAGCATATAGCTATCGTTTCTCAAACGGTTGATGTAGGCGAAATATCTGTTCAAGATTATGTATTAATGGGCAGGATACCCTATCAGTCAAGGTTTCAGTTAAAAGAGTCAACCAGCGACTTACAGTTGGCTGAAAAATATATGGAGCTTACAGGTGTATTAGAATATCGTTATAAACTAATGACTGAGCTTAGCGGAGGCGAGCAACAACGAGCAGCCATAGCCCGAGCATTAACACAAGAGCCCGACTTGCTTCTCTTAGATGAACCCACATCAAACTTAGATATTAAACATCAAGTGCGCATATTAAACCTACTTCAACGTTTAAACGAAGAGGTAGGCTTGACTGTATTGATGGTTATTCATGATTTAAATCTAGCATCTGAATATTGTGATTGGCTTATTTTATTTCAAAAGGGCAGCATTTATAAGCAAGGCAGTCCTCAAGAAATTATTACCTATCAGAATATCGAAGATGTTTATCAAACTCCCATCATCACCCAAGAGAACCCTTACTCTAAAAAACCAAGTATTTTTTTAGTGAGCGAAAAAATGATGAAGAGTATCCAAAAGCAAAGCATTCCAACTACCCCCGACAACGAATAGACAAGTATCTTTACCTTACCGACAAGGGAAAAAGCATGCAGTATTTGGCCTCAATACCAGCTTAGATTAGTTCTTACGCAGGTTCCGCTCATCTGTCATGAATTTAAACCAATCCGTAATCCTTAATACCCGGCTGCTCAATAGCTATGGAAGTTCGAATGTGTCCGGATATAGCAGGTACTTTTTGCGCATTTGCAAATAGGTTTGTAACTCTCCTTTCCATAAGCTTTCTAATTCTTCCCACGAATAGCCCGCCGCAATTTGTTTTAAGGTTGTTCGATTTCCGATAAGCAGCTGAAACCAGTTTTCTCGGTCAACGAAATCTGATAATTTATCAAATTTATGGTAATATGCAATAAACGGCTCCAAACTAAAACGATAGCTTAAGGGTTCGCTTCTGTAATCAGTTCCGTAACAAAGCTTATCTTTTTGTTTCGGATTCTTATCCATGCCGATTATGCTATGTGGAGTAAACATAAATCTTCCCATACAACTATCCGGATATCCTACCACTTGAAATGGGAAATCGGTACCTCTGCCTACGCTCATGGTAGTAGCTTCAAAAAAACACAAGGAAGGATATAATCGAATAGAAATATCATTCGGTAAGTTGGGCGATGGTTTAATCGGAAGTGAGTAGGGCGTTTGATGGGTGTAATTCTTCACCGGAATTACGGTTAAGTCACAATGTTTGCTTGCACCTAACCACCCTTCTCCATTAATCATTCGAGCTAGCTCTCCTAAGGTGCACCCATGTACTACCGGAATGGGCAACAATCCCACAAATGATTTACAACTCATATCTAATATCGGACCTGCCACATAATCTCCGTTCGGATTCGGACGATCAAGCACCCAAAGTGGCTTATTTGCTTCTGCACAGGTTTGCATTACATAAAACAAGGTGCAATAATAAGTATAGAAACGAGCTCCCACATCTTGCATGTCGAAAACAAGAGCATCTATACCCTCAAATTGAGCTGCCGTAGGTTTTTTACTTTTTCCGTATAACGAAATAATGGGTAATCTGGTCTGTTCATCTTCATGATTATTCACTAATTCTCCGGCATCTGCATCTCCGCGGAAACCGTGTTCGGGTGTAAATATTTTTACCACCTGAATATGATTGGCTAATAGGAAATCCAACAAATGGAGACTATCAACCCTAGAAGTTTGATTGGCAACTAAGCCTACCCTTTTTCCTTTTAAGGCATTTAAGTATAAACCACCACGCTCAGCACCTACTTTTAGGGAGGTAACAGCCGGCTCTATCGAGTTTTGGTTTAATTGCTGAGATTGCTTTGCATGCGTGCACGATAAGCTTAAGCATAGAAAAAAAAGAATATACTTCACGTTTAATTCCTGATTTTATATAAAATGAACAAGCTTCTAACAGCTGAACACATTACAAATAAATAGATAGGCAATGGAAAAGACTGAGGTAAGAAAGCAGCACTTAGTAAAAACCCCACACTCATTATGCTTGGTATAAACCAATAAAATTGCATTTTGCTTCGCCAAGATTCTTTCATCCAAGCAAAAGCAAAAGGGAGATTGAAAGCAAATGCCCATAAAAGATTATAATTATCTTTCATAGCAGGCAATTCTGAGAAAAAGAAAAACCATGTTAGAATTATCCCTATGATTCCATTTAAAATAAGCCAAACATAATCAAAGTGATATTTTATGTTGCCGGATTTCCACTGCTTACATGTGAGCAAGATGTAACACAATAGCAATAGAGCCATAACTAAACTTGGAGAATAAAGCCACACCTTACATTGTGACTCAGGTTCCGGAGCCTGATAAATAACTCGGGCAGGTTGGCATAAATCGCTTACTTTATCGTTTCGTTTTACTTTTGTCTGAGCATATTGGGCTTCTAGGTAAGGAGGTAAAAACATTTGCTCGTGGGTATCAGCTTCAATATCGGCAGGACTACCTAATAATAAATGAATGCCAAAGTTTGTCCATGGAGCTACTTCTTGGTAATGATCCACCAACTGGCGAAAAGTTTTCAAATCGCCAATTCTTTTGCCGTATATTATTTCACCATCTATACATTTTTCAACAGCGTCGCGTATGCGGGTAGCACAGTTGTCATAGAAAAAGTTATACCGATATGTAGCATTCTGAGGTTGCACATTCCATATTAAAAAGCTAAAAAGTGACTCTTTCTCAAATGATGTAAGGTTTAGTTTCTGTTCGCTCAACGATCGTTTACTGTGTTGGTAAGATCGGAGAAAAGCTGCATAATTTTGAGCTCCCAACAAATAATCAGTCTTTCCTTTGGCAAAACGATAGATAAAATGAGGTTCAGAGAAACTAAATAATCCGTAGTTGAACACAATATCCATATTTTTAGAAACATCACGCACCCGGATAGCCGAATGACCATACATTGCATACACCTCGGTATGTACATCGCAGGTAATGAGACTGATTTCAGCCTCATCGCTCAGTGAATTTATTCGAGCCTGACTCGGCAAAGCTGTGCTGAATAAGAGCACTAATAATAACAGACAGTTTTTCATAGACGTTGTTTCCAGCTCATATAATAAAAGCATAAATACATGCCTATTAAACGAACTCATGTTTTGCAAAAGTAATAGAATATATGGCTTGAATAGAATTAAGCCTAACAAATTAGGCGAGAGATAATTTGTTAATCACAGATTCAATCATTTTGATTTATTCAATTAATATTGTTTGATCTCGGCATGTAAAATCTATTTTGTACTTTTGCGGTTTAAGTATCTAAAACGAGAGCAACAATGAATTTTGTAAAAGAACTTCAATGGCGAGGTATGATTCATGATATCATGCCCGGTACAGAAGAACAACTTCAAAAAGAAATAACATCGGCTTATGTAGGTATTGACCCTACTGCCGATTCTTTACATATTGGGCACCTTGTCGGTGTGATGATGTTAAAACATCTGCAAATGGCAGGACACCGACCTATTGCCTTGATTGGCGGCGCAACAGGTATGATTGGCGACCCGTCTATGAAATCGCAAGAACGCAATTTGCTCGATGAAGAAACTCTTCGCCATAACCAAAATTGTATTAAAGCACAACTGGCTCGTTTCTTAGACTTCGAGAGTGAAGCTCCGAATGCGGCTATCTTGGTGAACAACTACGATTGGATGAAAGAGTTTAGCTTTCTAGATTTTATTCGTGACATCGGCAAGCATCTTACCGTAAATTATATGATGGCGAAAGATAGCGTCAAGAAACGATTGGGAGATGAGTCTAAATCTGGCCTTTCATTTACCGAATTTTCTTATCAGCTTGTGCAAGGAACAGACTTTCTTCACCTTTATCGTGCTCATGGTTGCAAGCTACAAATGGGGGGATCTGACCAGTGGGGAAATATTACCACAGGTACTGAACTTATTCGTCGTAAAGAGCAAGGAGAGGCTTTTGCGCTGACTTGTCCTCTTATTACGAAAGCCGACGGCACCAAGTTTGGAAAAACAGAGTCAGGAAATGTATGGCTCGACCGAAAACTCACTTCTCCATATAAATTTTATCAATTTTGGCTTAATACTTCTGATGCTGATGCCGAACGTTATATTAAAATTTTCACACTCCTTACCGAAAGTGAAATAAGCAGCCTGATTGCAACCCACCAAGAAGCTCCACATGAACGTGCTTTGCAAAAGAAATTAGCTGAAGAGATTACAGTAATGGTTCATTCGCGTCAGGATTACGAAATGGCAGTTGAAGCTTCCCAAATTTTATTCGGAAGGGGTACTGCTGAAAGTTTAAGAAAGTTAGACGAAGAAACTTTCCTATCTGTGTTTGAGGGTGTTCCTCAGTTCCGCATCAATAAGAATGAATTGAACAGTGGTATTAATGTGATTGAGTTATTGGCAGAAACAACACAAGCATTCTCTTCTAAAGGAGAATTACGTCGTACAATTAAAGGAAATGGTTTAAGCATTAATAAAGAAAAATACACTGACGAAGCCGGAGTTATCAATGCAGACTTTTTAATAGCAAGTAAATACATCCTAGCTCAAAAAGGTAAGAAAAACTACTTCTTAATTATTGCAGAATAATTGATTTCATCCGATAATCTAAAAGAGTTTACGCCACATCTCCGGAATGCGTAGACTCTTTTATTTAAACACATAAAACATGGATCATCAACTGGTATTAAAATACTTTCCGAATCTTAGCGAGAAACAGATAGAACAGTTTACACGCATGGGAAAGATATACAAAGAATGGAATGATAAAATTAATGTCATTTCTCGCAAAGATATTGACCAACTTTACGAGCGTCACGTATTGCACTCTTTGGGCATTGCCAAAATTATCAAGTTTGCTCCGGGCACGCGCATTATGGATGTAGGTTGCGGTGGTGGATTCCCGGGGATTCCATTGGCCATCATGTTTCCCGAAGTGGAATTCTTATTGGTGGATTCTATAGCAAAAAAAATAGCCGTAGTTAATGCCGTTGCCGAAGAATTAGGCTTAACCAATGTTACAGCTCGCCAACAACGTGCAGAGAAGGTAAAATCAAAGTTCGATTTTATTGTTAGTCGTGCAGTCACTGCTTTTCCACGATTTGTATCGTTAGTGCGCACCAAAATCACAACCACCGAGCAGAAAAATGAACTTCAGAATGGTATTATTTATCTTAAAGGAGGAGATTTTACAGATGAATTGGAAGCATTTAGCGAGAATGTTACCCTTTACAAACTAGATGATGTCTTTGAAGAAGCCTTTTTTGAAACAAAAAAAATTATTCACCTTACGATATCATAAAAACTCTAACTCTATAACATTTTTACTTTAACATCTTCTTTCATTCCCCGATACTATGTGTCTATGAAGAGAGTTTTTAGCGCATCTTTCATTAAAAAGGAGCATTTTCTGTTCGTATATGACTATACCAATAAAATATGAATATCAGAACCCATTGCTTCTCGATGGCTGCATAAGTATTTTGAATCGCCCAAGTAACGCAGCAAGAATTATTTAAGTGCCCTGATGCAGTTTGCATCAGGGCACTTAAATAAAGTTTATTCTCATCATATTAGACATCAAGTAGCTCTACCAGCTTTTCTCTGTCTAAAATATAGATAGTTCTTGTTTTATAATTAATTAGCTTTAATTCCGATAGTTGACGTAATCCACGCGCCAGTGAAGGGCGTGTTACAGCCAAGTAATCAGCTAAGTTTGTTTGCGACATAGGCAGGACAACAGAATCATGCACATCTCCTGCCAAATCTAGAATATAGTAAGCCAACTTCTGTGGAATTGTTTTGATCAAAAGAATTCGCATTCTAGAAGTCAATCTTTGGTGTTTATTTGAAACATACGATAGGTAATTCTTCAACAATGACGGACTTTCCTGTAAAGCCTTCATTAACTCTGCTATTGAAATTTGTACAATAATCGTTTTACTCATGGCCACCGCAGTAACCGGGTAACTACTCTCACTGGCGAAAAGAGAGTCTTGCGAAATAGCACTCGGACTCTCAAGTACGCTTACGTTTACTTTTCTTCCTCCGGCAACTTCAAAAAAAGTTCTTACACTTCCGATGTGTACAAAATATGCCATCCCCATCGGATCCCCTTCTTCCAAGATTATCTCATCTTTCTCGTAGCTTTGCACCGTATATTGAATGTTCCCTGCTAAACTTTTTACCTCTTCTTTTCCCATCCCCTTAAATAATGGAGAAGTCAATATGTAATCATAGTCAATCATCATAATTGATTTATTGTAATGTATCTTTATGTACGAAAATACGACAAAGCATAATATCTAACAACACAGAAAACCCCACACAGCGATAGTTTTAACAAAGTTTGTTATTCGTCACATTTATTATATTAAATAAATGAAAATCAAGAAAATACTTCTGTAAAAAAAATAAAAAATACCGGAGCACCAACTATTTAGGTCAATGCTCCGGATAATTGTATGGAGTTAAGCTTACTTGCTACTTTTTCTTAACATCTTTCTTTTTACTCACTTTACTTTGAAGATCGTAAACCATAGGAGTTGCTACAAAGATTGAAGAGTAAGTACCGACACCTACACCCAATAATAAAGCAAATACAAATCCACGGATAGAAGTACCTCCGAAAATAAAGATAGCTAAGATAACTACGAATGTACTTAATGAAGTTGAGAACGTACGACGTAAAGTCGAGTTCATGGCATCATTCATGTTTTGCTCCATTGAAGTCTTAGGACGTATTTTCAGATATTCACGAATACGGTCGAATACAACCACTGTATCATTAATAGAATAGCCCACAACTGTCAGGATGGCTGCAATAAACGATTGGTCGATTTCTAACGAGAATGGCAACCAATTATGGAACAATGAGAATACCCCCAATACAATGATACTATCGTGAGCTAGGGCTGCGACAGCACCTAAACCGAACTGCCAGTTGCTGAAACGCATCAGGATATATAAGAACATGATAGCTAGCGCAAAGAATATGGCAATCACAGCATCTTTCTTAATATCATCAGAAATAGTAGGTCCTACTTTCGATGAACTCATACGATACGTAGTGTCAAATGTATTGATATCAGTTCCCTGAGGAATATATCCTCCACTTATTAATCCTGACAATAATAGATTATCAACCTCTTCATCAACTTCTGTTGATAATTCTTCAATCTTATACGTTGTTGTAATTTTCACTTGATTATTATCTCCGAATGTTTTCACTTCAGGAGCTTCACCAAAAACCGCACTCAAAGAGTTACCAACGTCAGCTACCTTAACATCTTTATCAAAACGAACAACATAGCTACGTCCACCTTGAAAGTCGATGCCGTAATTGAATCCGCGAACTGCGATAGAGATTAAAGATATTACGATTAATGAACCTGAAATAACATAAGCAATCTTACGTTTCTCTAAGAATTTTATTTTCGTATTGCGCAACCACTCTTCAGTAGCTTTTGAGGTAAAGGTAATCTCTTTACCTCGTTTGAGTTGCCATTCAAAAATTAGGCGTGTAATAAAGATTGCACAGAATAATGAAGTAAAGATACCTACGATAAGCGTAGTAGCGAAACCTTTAATTGGACCTGATCCAAAAATATAAAGCACAATACCGGTTAACAAAGTTGTTAAGTTACCATCGATAATAGCAGAATAGGCATTATTATACCCATCTTGGATGGCCAATTTTAAGCCTTTACCCGCACGACGTTCTTCTTGGATACGCTCGTAGATGAGCACATTTGCATCGACTGACATACCGATTGTTAATACGATACCCGCAATACCCGGAAGTGTTAATACTGCCCCAATAGAGGCTAAAATACCCATCATAAAGAATAGGTTAGTTATCAATGCTAGATCGGAAGCCATACCTGCTCGTTTGCTATAGAAGAATAACATGTAAAGCAGGATTAGACAGAAAGCAATCACAAATGACCACAAGCCACTTTGAATAGCTTCTTGACCTAATGAAGGTCCTACAATTTCTTCTTGAATAATATGTGCAGGAGCAGGCATTTTACCTGATTTCAAGATATTTGCTAAATCCTGAGCTTCTTCAACCGACTCTAAACCGGTAATTTGAGAACGACCACCCTTAATTTCACCATTCACTGTTGGGAAAGAAATAACATAACCGTCAAGAGCAATAGCAACTGATTTGCCAATATTGTCTTTTGTTAAGCGTGCCCACGTTTTTGCTCCTTCCGAGTTCATAGTCATTGAAACCTCGGGTTGGCTACCCATTTGTGCATAATCTTGACGAGCATCGGTAATTACATCACCTGTCAAAGGAGCCTTACCACCTCTACCTGTTGCTTTAAGTGCGATTAAACGATAATAGTTACCGGCCTCATCAATAGGATTTGATGTCCACTCAAATTTCATGGTGCGAGGAATGATTGCTTTAACTTGAGGTAGAGCCAGGTATTTATTAACCATGGCTGTATCTTTCATGTGAGCCACACCTACGGCAGGTCCCGGATACATTTGTCCGTCTTGAGTAACACTTGGGTTTAATACTGCAAACAATGGGAAATTCTTTTGAAAATTCTCCATTTGTGCATCTGTTGAAAGCGAGTCATCTTTGTTCTCTAATTCTGACAACAAACCATTGTCATCTTTTTTTGCAGCATCATCAGATTTTGCAGAAGTAGAATCTTCAGCAGCTACTGAATTGCTTGATTTTTGCAAATCAAGATAATCTTTTACAACGTTGTTTGCTTGAACTAAGTAAGGATATACTTCGCTATTTTCATAAGTTTCCCAAAATTCTAAAGTTGCTGTACCTTGCAATAACTTACGCACACGCTCCGGATTGTCAACTCCCGGAAGTTCCACTAAAATACGTCCTGAGGTTTCTAGTTTTTGAATGTTTGGCTGAGCCACCCCAAAACGGTCGATACGCTGACGTATAACCTGGAATGCATTATCAATGGCAGCATCGGTTTCTTCGCGAATGACTTTCAATACTTCTGTATTAGACATGGTAGGATTAATCTTACCTCGAAGATCTTGTGTATTGAAAACAGCAGCCAACTGTGCGTTGGGGTCAACCTCCTCGAAGGCTTCACCAAAAAGCGTAACAAAGTCTTCTTGGCTATTTTTTTGCATTTCTTGAGCTTTAGCCAAAGCAGCTGTAAAAGTAGGGTCGGTACTATGGTTTGAAAGTGCTTTAATCAAATCAATAACCGAAACTTCTAAAGTTACGTTCATACCTCCTTTAAGGTCAAGACCTAGATTCATTTCCAAGCCTTTCACATCTCGATAAGTATAATCTTTAAGTCCTAAAACGCTATACACCGTTTCTCCCGAGATGGAGTCGATGTAAGCAGATTGTTTAAGTTTGTCGCCTTGTGCGTAAACTGTCGCATCTCTTTCAACGCGACGAGCTACCCACGTAAAGGCTAATTGGTAGAGACATACTAATGCCAATAAAATGGCAAAGGCTCTAATCATTCCTTTGTTTTGCATCTGTTTAAATGTTTTTAATGTATTTGTTTGAATATTAATCTTCGGAATGGTACCAAAAGGTAACCCAATAATTTAGATAGGCTCGGAGTTATCCGAACGAAAGCCGATTTATGAGTTAAACCGACAAAGAATCATCGGCATCTGCCTGATGATAAATCACCAAATGGGAAAACCGAAGAACCAACGGAAGGGCTGCGTTATCCGGTTCAATTGTAGAATCAGACGCATGATATTTGCGCATGCGCTCTCTTGTGTCCAACAAAATGTTTGCATGAGGTAATGTTATGTCCTTACATCCCCAATCGCCTTGGTTTTGTAATATTTTGGAGTAGCTCCCATTATTGACCGCACACAAACGAAATACTTGCGAATTAACATCCGTATTTTGTTGTGCATCTTGATGCAATAAAGTTTCCATTTGCTTCGACCAAGAAGTATCTAATCCGTCGTAACAACTATCAAAAGCAATAGCGGTCAACGTCACTGATAGTATTAGCAACAAATGACGCATATGCTTGATATTTAGTACAACTTTTTTTCTCATGGAGCACAAATATATTTAATTTACTTAAACTTAGCGACACTTCTTCTTATTTTAACGAAGCAAAATGAAATTTTGCACTCTTCAGAAGATTCAAAACAATCTAAATACCATATTTCTGACATGACAAGTATTTAAAAATATTACTTTATCGTTCAAAAAATTCCTCTAATCCCAAAACAGACATTGTTTTAGGAACAATTGACTCAATAGGTCGGTAACACGTTGATTCTTCCTTAAATTGATGCGACACATACGATTCTTTGTTATCAAGATAGGAAATAAGATTCAATAATATGCTCAGAAAAAGAGCCATTTTGCACACGCCAAACAACAAACCGAGTAATCGATTTACAAATCCAAGAAGAAGGGCTGATGCAAGTTTAGTAAGTCCAAAAGATAATAACCTGACGAGTATGATTACCAGCACAAAAATAACAACAAAGGCTATTGCGTTGCTATACCCCACACTAAGACTCAATTTTTCAATCAGAAACGGTGCTACATCATCAGAAAAAGTTAAAGACAACCATAAGGCAACAAAACAACCAACGAGTGACAATACCTCATGTAAAAAGCCTTTAAAAAATCCGCGAATAGCTGCTAGTATAAGGAGTACTGCGCAAGCAATATCAAAAAAATTTAAATTCATTATTATATTTTATTTGTATCTATTTGGTGCAAAGTCGCTTCTCTTTACATTTTTCGTTAATTTATGCGTTGCAAATTTCGAAAAAAAACCCATTGAAGCTAATTCAAAAGTAAAATTATCTATTTTGGGACACATAATCACTTAATCTTAAGGAATGGGTATTTAACATTAAGAGAACTTGTTTAACTAATATACTATATTACCTTTGCCGAAGTGAATAAAATAGAATTCCGTAATTTCTTTTTGTGAAAAAAATATATTACATATACCTACTGATTCTAAGCGTGTTCAGCTTTAAACCACTTGCCGCACAAACTCAAGACAAATACACAATCGAGCGCGATAGTTTAAAGGCGGAACTGAATCAGGCATCTTCTTCCTTGGAAAAAGTAAAATTAGCGAATGATTTAGCCTATTGGTATATCAAAACGGCTCAAAGTGGGGCTGAAAAATATATAGATGTTGCCCATCGTTTGCTAACCAATATAAATATTAATAACGAAGAGGGCTATACGGAATCCGAAATTAATTATGAAAAATGTCGCACAACCCTTTACCGATCATACGAAGAGTTTACAATGCGAGATTTATATGCTTGTTATGAAAGTTCACTAGAGTTAGATAGTATCGCAACTTTAGAACTATCTCGTTCAGACACAGAAAAAACAAAACAATACATTTACTGGCAGATAGAATCCATGCAAAATCGAGCATACGCTGATTTCGCATGGGGATATGCCGAAGAGGCCTTCGATATTTTGAATAAATCTCTGGCAAGAGCTAAAGATATTGGCTGCGATGAATGGGAAGTCAAATCCTATAAAAAAATGGGTGAAATGTATTCTTTTTTGGGTAATCATAGTCATTCCATCGAAGCCTACAAGGAGGCTATTCAGAAAATGGAAAAAACAGTCTTACCTGCTTTAGAAGCTAATGCTTATGTGGCTTTAGGCAATCAATACGCCTATGTGAAGAATATTAAAGAAGCATCGACAGCTTACACAAAGAGTATCGAAAAATTTGAGTCTTTAGGTAATGTAAAAGGAATCGCTGCTGCTTACTTTAATATGGCACAAACCTACCACCAAGCAAAAGATTACGAGTATGCTACTCGTTACGCAAAAAAATCTATGGAGTATTATCGATTGGCAAGTAGCCCTAAAGATGTGGCCGATTGTTTAGATATTCTTACTTCATCTGTTTATCAAAAAGGAGATTATACTGCAGTGATAGATTATGCATTGGAAGCTCTAAAAATCAGAACTGAAACCAACGATCGCATTGGATCTTTAATCTCAAATGATCTTCTCATTTTTGCTTATCTCTCAACAGCACGACATCTAAATGAATTTAGTGAAGGTGATTACTATATTTATCAGGCTTATTTGTTTAGCCACAAAGTAGCTCTGAGCTCTTTCCCTAACCTAACTCATTTAAAAAGTTTCAGTTTATTAACAGCTTATTTTGAGGCCGACAGTCTAAAAACAAACATAAGACGATTCATCAACGCAGATGATTCTTTATCGCTATTTCAAACCGGTTTGGTGCACACTAGCAAAAGCCGCCAGGCATTAGAACGTAAACTTATTAAGTTTGAAAACACATCACAGAAACACACTATTGAGCTGCAAAAGGCACGAATACAATCATCTAGAATGCGCTTTTGGATTACATTATTATCGGCATCTATAGTATTGGTATTGACTGTTTCTGTTTATTTAAGTTCTCGAAAGCAAAAACGCACGAATGATATTTTGAAACAGCGTAATGTACAAATTATTGAGCAACAAAAGGCAATCAATAAGCAAGTGGAAGAAACTAAGTCTTTAATGGATTTCAAAGAACGAATGACAAACATGATTATTCATGATTTGAAGACACCTCTCAATGGCATTATGAGTGCCGAATTTATTGATGATGAAGTATTGAAAAATGAAATTATTCGCCACTCTGCTAGCGAGATGATGAATTTAGTGCAGAATGTGCTTGATTACTATAAATCACAAGAAACAGGCATGACCGTTAAACCTAAAATGATTTCATTATCCACAGTCATTGAAAAAGAGACTCAAAATATTCGCTTCATTCTTGATGAGAAATCTTTGAAACTCAGATATGAAGACAACAATCTGCCAAAGTTTAAGGTTGACCCGCAGTTATTTCGTCGTGTTATTAGCAATATTTTCAGTAACGCCGCAAAATATTCTCCGCAAAAAGGAATAATAACTGTGATGGCTAAGGTGGAAAACAATACAGATATCAGAATTTTCATTTCCAACCAAGGACCTTCAATCCCTGATAGTCAAACGAACCTAATCTTCCAACCCTTTGGACAAGCCGGAGGCGGAAAAGATTTAGGTAAAGCTTCATCAACCGGGTTAGGATTAACCTTCTGCCAGATGGCTATAGAAGCCCATGGTGGCCAGATTGGCGTAACACCAAACATGGAACAAGGAGCTGAATTTTGGATTTTGCTACCTAATTGCTTAGCTTAGCAGGAACGAATAAAGCACTTCAGATGGAAATATTATATCATGCAGGACGCTATTTTGAATTACTTTTTAAGGTGTTCTCTAGACCTGAACGCGGCAAATTATATGCCAAACGTACGATTAATGAAGTGGAGGCCCTGGGTCTAAACTCTATCGGATTGGTTGCCCTTATATCCGTATTTATGGGAGGGATTATCACTCTACAGTTGGCATACAACATGGAAAACCCTTTATTACCCTCATATCTTATCGGTTTGGGTAACCGAGACACCCTGATCCTAGAGTTTTCATGCACCATCTTAGCTTTAATTTTAGCCGGGAAGATCGGTTCAAATATCACTTCGGAAATTGGCAGCATGCGTGTAACTGAACAAATAGACTCATTGGAAATTATGGGCGTTAACTCAGCAACTTACCTTATTCTGCCTAAGCTTATTGCCGTAGTTCTTATTTTTCCTTTCCTTTCTATTCTAAGCATGTTCTTCGGATTATTAGGTGGGGCATTAGTAGGTCCCGCAGTTGGAGCAATTTCATTATCAGACTACGTCGGAGGAATTCAATATTTATTTAATCCATCGTATGTTGCTATTTCTTTAATTAAGTCATTATTCTATGGTTTTATTATATCATCAGTATCTGCCTACTGGGGATATTATGTTGAGGGAGGAGCCTTAGAAGTAGGTGCAGCCAGCACAAAGGCCGTGGTAAACACAAATATATTAATTTTAGTATTCGATTTGATACTTACACAATTGTTAATGTAATGATTCGTATTGACAACATATGCAAGACTTTTGAAGATCATGAAGTACTAAAAAATATTAGTACTCAGTTTGATGCAGGACAAACTAATCTCATTATCGGCAGAAGTGGCTCCGGGAAAACAGTATTTTTAAAGTCCATAGTAGGTTTGCATGAGGTTACAAGTGGCAACATCTTTTATGAAGATAAAAATTTTACGCAAATGCCGCAAAAAGAACGAAAACTACTTCGCCAAGAAATAGGCATGGTTTTTCAAGGAGGAGCATTATTCGATTCTATGACTGTTGCCGAGAATGTGAGGTTTCCTATGGATATGTTCACAAGATCTTCGGAAGCAGAAAAACGTGAACGCGTGCAATTTTGTTTAGATCGAGTAAATATCCGACGAGATGCTTTTGATTTGTCGCCAAGCGAAATATCGGGCGGTATGCAAAAACGTGTAGCAATTGCTCGTGCTATTGTATTGAATCCAAAATTCTTATTCTGCGATGAACCAAACTCCGGCTTAGATCCATCTACCTCAATTGTAATCGACAAGCTAATACATGAAATCACCCAAGAATATCATATGACCACGGTAATCAATACCCATGATATGAATTCAGTAATGGAAATTGGCGATCATATTTTGTTCATTAGCGAAGGAGAAAATACTTGGGAAGGAAATAGCCAAGAAATATTACTTACCGAGAATAAACTGCTTCAAGATTTTGTTTTTGCCAATCCGCTATTCCGAGAAGTACGAGATGTTAGATTAAAATCAAACTTTTAAAAGGCTCTTGCCATAAACTTACGCTATCTCCCCGATTTTTTGTAGATTTACACCCTAATTAATACAGTACAAACTTATGTGGGCATGGCTTTCGAGTGTAATTCTTAGAAACAGAATTACTATCCTAACTATCCTTATTCTTTTCACAGGGTTCATGGGCTACCATGCTACTAAGGTGGAAATGTCATACGAATACGCAGATTTACTTCCTAAAGAAGATAGTGCGTATGTAGATTACGAAAATTTCAAAGCTGAATTTGGAGGCGGTCAGGATTTAATCGTTGTTGGGGTGCAAGATTCCAACTTTTTCCAACTCGACAATATTCGAGCATGGCAAAGTTTGACTAAGGAGTTGAAAAGTATATCGGGTGTAGAAGGCGTTATATCACCAACCGCCGCTATCAATCTTCACAAGGACGTTCAGGATAAAAAATTTACAACACAAACTATTTTTCCTGATTCCGTAACTTCTCAAACTGAACTAGACAGCTGTGCAGCTGTACTTAATTCATTACCTATTTATCGTGGACTACTGAGTAATCCCCAAGAACATGCTTATATCATGGGGGTAGTTGTAAGTAAAGAAGTCATGGCTACCAAATCTCGCGACAAGATGGTATTAAATATCAAAAAATGTTGCGATGCATACGGCAAACAAACGAATCATTATATTCATTACTCAGGATTACCCTACGTTCGTGTCATTAGTGCTATAAAAATAAAAAAAGAGATTTATTTATTTAGTGCATTAGCCATGTTGCTTTGTGTAGTGATTCTTTATTTATTCTTCCGTTCGTTTAAAGCCGTGCTTATTCCGGCTATTATCGTATTATGCGGAGTTATTTGGGCATTGGGGACAATGGGCATCATGGGTTATAAAATCACGCTACTTACCGGAATGCTACCATCACTGCTCATTGTTATCGGCATTCCCAATAGCATCTATATGCTCAACAAGTATCATTATGAATATCGGGCACATGGCAACAAAATCAAAGCCCTCCAGCGAGTAATAATTAAAATAGGAAATGCTACCTTTCTAACCAATCTCACTACGGCTTCAGGGTTCGCTACTTTTCTAATTACAAATAGTGATATATTGCGTCA
This sequence comes from Mangrovibacterium sp., assembly GCA_047975205.1. Classification (GTDB taxonomy): domain Bacteria; phylum Bacteroidota; class Bacteroidia; order Bacteroidales; family Prolixibacteraceae; genus JBKEDC01. The sequence continues at coordinate 70,506 of JBKEDC010000037.1, forward strand.
ATTCGGTTTTGTAGCTTCCTTGAATATTTTAGCTTTATTCTTACTGTCGCTTATCATGATTCCATCTATCTTTAGTTTCTTAGCTCCACCTGATGAACGGCATGTAAAACATTTAGATAACAAGAATGTGCAAGGTATTATTAATAACCTCGTAAAAGTGACTACGAAGCACATTAAACTCGTTTATGCGGGAGCTATTGCCATAGTTTGTATTGGTGCTTACGGCATTACGCTCATAACGAGCACAGGATATATGGTCGATGACATCTCCGAGAAAGACCCTATTTATCAAGATCTAAAATTTTTTGAACGCAATGTAGAAGGGGTAATGCCTCTAGAAATTATTATCGATACCAAAAAGCCCGGCAAAGTACTTAATTTAAGCACACTCCGTTTAATTGATAAATTGGAAACAAGATTAGAAGATTACAGTGAATTGTCTTCTTCTCTCTCTCTTCTCAACGGTGTCAAGTTTGCAAAACAAGCTTTTTACAACGGCAATGAGAATTATTATAAAATTCCGACACAAAGTGAGATGTCATTTTTAATGCGATATGCAAAAAATAGTACTAAAGGATCGAGTGCGGGACTAAGTAGCTTAAATTCTTTAATGGATAGCACTCAGCAAATTACTCGAGTAAGTGTACGAGTGAAGGATGTAGGAACTCAACATATGGACTCCTTATATCATGCTTTTCAAAGAGACGTAAAGAAGATATTTCCAGCAAAAAATTACAACGTAACGGTAACCGGAACAAGCGTAACTTTCTTTAAAGGAACACAATATTTGGTTAAGAATCTATTTTCTAGCCTAGCTCTAGCGATATTCTTAATTTCATTATTTATGGCAGCTATGTTCAGGTCTTGGCGCATGGTTGTGTTATCCCTTATTCCAAATATCTTGCCATTGATTTTCACAGCAGCTATTATGGGATTTACCGGTATTTCTATCAAATCTTCGACTATTCTTGTTTTTAGTATTGCTTTCGGTATCTCTGTAGACAACACAATACATTTTCTAGCTAAATATCGAATGGAATTATCCAATAATAACTCAAATATTCGATTAGCTGTAATGTCTGCATTAAATGAAACCGGCGTAAGTATGCTATATACCTTTGTGGTGTTATTCTTTGGCTTTGGTATTTATAGCCTTTCGCAATTTGGAGGAACAGCTGCTCTAGGCACTTTAGTATCTCTAACATTACTTGTGGCAGTCGCTGCCAATTTAATTTTATTACCAAGTCTACTTATCGGTTTAGAAAGATTAACTACCACTAAGAATTTTGAGCAAGAAGAACCTATTATAGATATCTTTGTAAACGAGAAAGATATTCAAGTAAAAGAATTAAAATTGGAAGACCTTGAAGGGGAGTCTTATTTAAACAGTAAAAAAGAAGAAAAAAAATAGATATGGAAAGAGTTGCCGCCTTACAAGAGTTGTTCATAGCTCGTTTAGAGCGAGAAGCATTGCGCATATCACAAAAAGAACCTGTAAATTTATATATTCCGGTAAAGTATATTCTTGATATTGGAGGAAAACGCTTACGTCCGGCCATGGTACTCCTAGCAAATGAATTATATGGCGGAAATCAAGAAGATGCTTTAAAAGCGGCACTTTCTGTTGAAATATTCCATAATTTCACGCTACTTCACGATGATATTATGGATAACGCTGCTATTCGGCGAGGCAAACCAACTGTTCACGAAAAATACGACGCAAACACGGCAATTTTATCCGGTGATGCCATGTCTATTCATGCCTATGAGTATCTATTACAGTGCAAGAGTAAAAATATCATGTCGATCATAAAGCTCTTTACACGCACAGCTATTGAGGTTTGCGAAGGACAACAATATGATATGGATTTTGAAACACGTATTGATGTAACTGCTGATGAATACTTGGAAATGATTCGACTAAAAACAGCTGTGCTTTTAGCTTGCTGCTTTAAAACAGGAGCTTTGGTGGCCGATGCTTCTACTAAAGATGCCGATTTGATGTATGATTTTGGTATCAATTTGGGTTTAGCTTTTCAATTACAAGATGATTATTTAGACACTTATGGAGATCAAACCGTTTTTGGTAAACGTATTGGAGGTGATATCTTGTGTAATAAAAAAACATATTTACTTATTCACGCATTAAAAAACTCAAGCGACAAGCTCCGAGAAGAATTGCTTTTTTGGATTAATCGGACTGAATTTGATGATGATGAGAAAATTACGGCAGTAAAAACCATCTACGATGAAATAGGGGTAGCAACCACTAATCAAAGAGCCATTAATAATTATTACGATAAAGCTTTGGCTTGTTTGCAGAAATTAGATTTAGCTGAAGAAAAGAAAGCTACACTATATAAACTTGCCGAGTCTATCTTACTTCGAAACAAATAAATTCCCATTTAGATTCCTAATATATTTATCCAAATTTAGACTAATGTATTAAGCAACAATAAGAAACTTAGTCGTATAATGAGTGCCATCTATTTCTACATCTACAATATACATTGCCGGCTTTAAAAAGCTCCAATCATATTGATAAGTCGATTGATACTTATCAATATCTGCTGTAGTCTCAAAAACTTTACTGCCGATAATGCTATAAATAGAGATAGTTGCCCTGCCTACAGTCATATTAGGGAGCACTAGCCTAATATGCCCATCGGTTGAGGCCGTTGGAAACACTCCTATAGTGTTGTTCTTTATTTCTACACTGAAAGATCCTTCATCTCCATTTTTACCATCAACTTGCAGATAATAGTTTATCCCTTTGTCAAGATTTAGAATAGCTTTTGTTTCCATGCCCATAAGCGTATCTGCTGCTGCCGATAAAGTAGGCGTATCAAATTTAGGGGTTAGTATATCATTTGAAGATTTCCCGGTATAAACAGCAAATTGATTTTCAATACCTGACACCGCAATTTCGACATAACCATTATCAGGAGAAACAAAAGTGAACCACACTGAATTATCTAGGGGATTTTTATTTTCTGACGGACACCAAGTATTAGGATCTGCACAAGATGTAGGACTCGGGTAAGGTTCATCTTCTTCTACGCTACCACATACATTAGTATAACCATCATTTACTCCTGTTCTCAAAGGAATAGCCCCTTTCACATTATCGTTTATCGGTGCCGTTACTCTCAACAGCATGGTATCCGAATCTGTGCATCCACCGATACTACCCGTTACGCAAACATAAGTATCAAAAGAGCAAGCCTGCTGACCTTTATCATTTAAAGTTAATATTAATGCATTATCTTCAGTAATTGTATCAAAATACTCATTGGCCTCTATTTCAAAGGTATAGTTTACTGCCCCATCAGCTTCTATCATGAAATTATTCAACTCACGCCCACAAATTTCCAATTCATCGGGCATATCTACCAATTCCACGTGAATTTCATCCATTACTTCCAGAGAAATTAACCAAGATGTTGAAAAATCATCTTTACGCAAAATGCAGGATATTGTGTACGACCCTGCTTTTTCAAAATATACCTGAGGAAAGTCTGAGTTTGCATCATATCCTTCTTTAAAAGAATATGTATTCGGGGTAATTGTCCATTCTCTATTCACATTCTTTGATACGGAGACATGCCTTAGTTTTACCAAAGAGTTCACGCAGGCCGGATTCGGAGTTATCGTAAATTCCGGCAAGGGATCAGCATAATAATCTAATCCGGCTAAAGTATTCAACCCCGCTTCTTCTGCATCTAACCAATATTTTAATTGTCGGTTAGATCCTGCCTGTGAATCCCAAGAAAGCGATAGTTTTCCCCAAAGTGATATTTCATCATTTCCTCCGTGCAATTGCCCCACAATGCAATGATTTTGATTAAGAATAGGACTTCCCGAAGAACCTCCTTCGTCGGCTCCTATTTCATAAGTAGATTGCCAATGGGTATCAGGATCAGATAACATAGCATCATCCCAATTGATATAGTCGTCATAAGACACCAGAGGATCTTTATCAATAGAAATACACTTTGGTGTTCCTTGCGGGTGGTGAATAGCTGTTCCGCCGGTTGGCGTTTTCCCTGAAACATCCCAACCTAAAAAATAAGGTTGATAGGATTCAAGGGGCATTTCATTTAATTCTAATAGTGCAAAATCAGTATAAGTAGATGTAGCTTTAAGCGAAGCGCCCGATATTGTTTGCTTTTCTGAAGCATCATTAGATGAGCAGCTTGAATTTTCGTAGTTAAAATAGGTAATTAGCGTTGCGGCTTCTTCTTTTGTTGAGATGCAGTGGTTTGCCGTTAGAAAATAAGGGGTTCCATCATTATCTGTATTATTAATAAGAGATCCTGAACACCAATAAGAATATCTTCCGGAGAAAAAACACATTCTTGCCACAGCCCGCTTTTCCTGCTGAAATTCAAGTCCATCCGGGCAATTGATTCCCACGCGAGCCGGTAGTGCACGTTCTTCTAGGCCTAAATATGACTTTGCCACCTGCCCGATAATCACACCACCTTCAAATTCAGCATCTAATGGTTCATTATACTCAATAACGCAATCCTGACCCACTATCTCTGCCAAAGCGAAGCTGCCTCCATCCTTATTGTTATCCGATGTAAATGCGCCTCGAACTATCTTTTTATCTGATGAATATACAAATAAACGTGCCCCGGTTGGAATATCAAATGTATTTAAACACACACCTATCGATTGAGCTGTTTCACAAGAAAGCGTTAATACCCAAACGCCATAACCTTTCAATTCAACATATGTTCCTGCCTTTTTAAGATCTAAATTTAAATCTTCCACTATGCCGAATCGGTTATCAATGCCTTCTTTAGCGTCAAGAGCCATCATCTCATTTCTATTTACGGCTGCTAGCATATACTCTGATTTTGTTGTTGATTTCAGCAGCATAGATTGAAAAGACAAAGGAGTCCCTTCATGCTGAATCTGAGAAAATCCCAATACGGGATTTATGACAAAAAGTAAAATCAGCAGGCTTAACCCCACAAGATATTTCACTCGTTTATTCGTCTGATATTTTGGAAAGAAAATAATTGAAGTAAAACTTTGCTGCATATACACATATGTTAATAATATACAAATATGCATTAAAATTGGCATTATTTCATATAATCAGCTCGCTTTCTATAATAAATTTTAATAGAACCTTTCTTTTTGCAAGCCTTTTCTGTCTCATAGTATATATAAATGACGTATGTTTGCAAATCAAAGCGAATGACTTATGAAACGTCTTTTTACATACTGCCTAATTCTTCTTGGCTTATATTTTACTCCGAAGTCGGTCTTTTCTCAAATTCCGAATGATATTATTTTAGCTCTTCGTAGTGGTAATGCTCAAGAACTGTCAGTCTTTTTAAACGATAATGTAGAATTATATCTCTATGATAAAAATGATGTTTACAGTAAGAATCAAACGACTCAAATATTAACGCAATTTTTCGAACAAAACCACCCTAATTCACTCAGTATTATCCACCAAAGTGGAAAAAAAGAACACCAATACGTCATTCTTTTGTTGAATACCGACAAAGAGAGCTTTCAGCTATCTTTTTTAATGCGAAAGATTAATGAAAAAGTAGTTATTAGCCAACTCCAGATTGAAAAAAGTGAATCTTAAGAATCTATATCAAAAAATTAAACGCCGAATACTAAGTATTCTCATTTGGGCCAGGAAAGTTACTCTTCCCGGTTTTGACAGGATACCTCTTTATGATGTCATGCTCCTTTTCTTCCGTAGTGTATCGAGCACAGATAAAAGTATCATTACCACGCGAGCCTCTGCTGTTTCTTATAGCATATTTATAGCCGTATTACCCACGCTGTTGTTTGTTATTACACTTATTCCATACATTCCAATCGATAACTTCCAATTGGAATTGCTTCAACTCATTCGAAATGTAATACCATCGAGTATATATGACATTGTGAACGATACGCTTACCGAGGTTATCCTTAAGCCTCACGGCGATTTGCTTTCATTTAGTTTCATTGCCGGAGTTATATTGGCTTCTAACGGAATTGTTGCCATGATGAATGCCTTCGATGCATCGTCGTTAGTCGATGAACATCGCCCATGGTATTTACAACGCCTGGTAGCCATTCGTTTGCTATTTATATTAGCTCTCTTGCTCACAGTTGCCGTAGCTTTAGTGACCAACGGTCAGCGACTTATTAATTACCTCGATAAGCTTGGAATAATTCTTACTCAGTTCACCTATTATTTACTTTCATTTATGAATTGGGTAATTATTGTGGCCTTATTCTTTTTTGCCTATTCATCCTTATTCTACTATGCTCCGAGTAAAAAAACACGTTATCGATTCATTTCAGCCGGGAGCACCATGTCTACCGTGTTAAGTATCATTATACTTAGCGGATTTAATTTCTACATCAATAATTTCAGCCGATACAACAAACTTTACGGTTCTATCGGTACCATTTTCGTTATTATGCTTCTTTTCTATTTGCTTTCCTTCGCCATTCTATTTGGTTTCGAGCTGAATGCCAGCATTGCTACCGCAAGAAATAGTGGGAGACGAAGATTGTTAAAACATAAGGCTGTTAAAAGAAAGTAATTTAATATATACGAAAATATATTGTAAAATCATAACTTCACCACTCATTCTAAAAACAAAACTATGGCTATATTAAACTCACTTGTCAACTGGATTAACTACAAACGATTAGTTGAAATTGATTTATTCAAGAAACACCCCGTAGATGCCCAACGAGAGGTGATGTTTGATTTACTGAACACCGCACAACAAACCGTTTTTGGCAAAGAACATCATTTTGAGAAGATTAATAATCGCAGTGACTTCCAAAAACATATACCCATTCGGTCTTATGAGGATTTTTCCCCATATATAGAGCGGTTATTAAAGGGTGAGAAAAATATTCTTTGGCCGGGAAGTATAAAATGGTTTGCAAAATCATCGGGCACTACTAATGATAAAAGCAAATTCATTCCGGTAAGCAAGGAGTCTTTGGAAAGTATCCACTTTCGAGGATTTAAAGATGTTATGGCAATCTATTTCAAAAATAATCCTGATTCTCGCATCTTATTTGGCAAAGGATTAACACTCGGGGGAAGCCATCAAATAAACAGTTTTAATACCGAATCTTTTTATGGTGATCTATCGGCCATTTTAATTGAGAATGCTCCTTTAGGATCCGACTTAATCAGAGTGCCCAAAGCGAAAGTAGCACTCATTGAAGAATTTGAGAAAAAGGTCGCTATGATTATTGAGTCGGTAAAAGATGAAAATATTACTTCCATAGCCGGTGTACCGTCTTGGAACCTTGTTTTATTACAACGCTTCCTAGAAGCCACCGGGAAAAAGAATATTACCGAACTGTGGCCTAATCTGGAAGTATTTTTCCATGGGGGAATTAAATTTGAACCTTATCGGAGTCAATTCGAGGCTATCATTCCGTCAAGCAATATGCACTACATGGAAACATATAATGCTTCAGAAGGATTTTTTGCCATTCAAGATGAACCCGATAAAGACGACATGCTCCTTATGCTTGATTCCGGTATCTACTATGAATTTATTGATATGGAAGAGTTCCATAAAGAGAACCCGAGGGCACTGACTATTGACGAAGTAGAACTTTCCAAGAATTATGCCATCGTAATCAGTACAAACGGAGGATTGTGGCGATATCTTATTGGCGACACGGTGAAGTTTACGCAGCGATATCCTTTTAAAGTAAAAATTACAGGCAGAACAAAGCACTATATTAATGCCTTTGGTGAGGAATTGATTGTTGATAATGCCGAAAGTGCCTTGAAAACAGCTTGTGAACGCACACATGCCAGTATCAAAGAATATACTGCCGGACCTATATTCATGAGTGAGGATACTAAAGGTGCTCACCAATGGATTATTGAATTTGAGAAAGAGCCTAATGATTTGCATCATTTCATTTCTGTGCTCGACAATACCCTCAAAACCCTAAATTCTGATTATGAAGCAAAACGCCATAAGAATATCACCTTAGATGCTCCTCATGTTGTTGTTGCCAGAAAAGATTTATTTTACGATTGGATGAAGCAACGCGGAAAAGTTGGCGGACAAAATAAAATACCTCGATTGGCTAATGACAGAGCATATTTAGAACAACTTTTGGCACTTTAGTCCCTCATTACTTATCTGCATCAAATGAAGGATACGATTTATTTTAAAAGAAGTTGATATAAAAATCTTTTTTTACCGCTATTACACCATAATTATAGGCTTCATTTGTATTTTGAGCAGCAATTATTAATAGCATAAGAGTCGTAAAAACATTTTTTCAACCCATATGCTATTAATAATGAACCTCAATAGGTCTGTGCATGCAGATTCTTGTCAAAAGATTGGAGCAAAAAATGTTTTCCGTTCCAATTCTCGCAGAGTAATGGTGTAAAAAACAAAATAAGAAATAGGTAAACTATTGATTCTAAACAACTAAAAACTCATTCAACACCTATAAGATTAATTGAATGTATTCAGTTTAGCTAAATATTTTCCGATTATATCAAACTCTAGGTTTACCACTGAATCTTTCTCAAAGGTGTGGAAGTTTGTTTCTTTATATGTATATGGAATAATGGCTACTTGAAATGAATTTGCTTTTGAATTAACCACAGTCAGGCTTACCCCATTTACCGTAACCGAACCTTTTTCAACTGTCATGTAGCCTTGTTGTGCCATTTCTTTGGTGAAATCATATTCAAAAGTAAAATAAAAACTTCCATCGGCCTCTTCTTTATTTACACAACGCGCCGTTTGATCAACATGTCCTTGCACAATATGCCCGTCTAAACGACCATTCATCATCATGCTGCGTTCGAGATTCACTTTTGAGCCTACTTGCCATGTGCCTAAGTTTGTTTTTAACAGTGTTTCTTTAATAGCTGTTACAGTGTATGTTTTAGCCTCATTATCTATGCTAACTACCGTTAAACACACGCCATTATGAGCCACACTTTGGTCTATTTTAAGCTCGTTTACAAAAGAGCATGTTAATGTAAAATGATAATTTTCTTTTTCACGTTCAATGGCTTTCACTACGCCATATTCTTCCACAATACCTGAAAACATAATTCTAATTATTTTTTATACCCTGCAAAGTTATTCAATTTTACGGGGAGCACTGCTAATTTTTAGGTAAAAGTTTGCTGCTGGAAATTCATGAAACATATCTATACATAGGAAGATCTTAAATTTTGAGACACCTAAAGGTTTATTCTTTAGATTTGTCGCTTAACCTAAAATGGGCATCTGGTTCTGGAATTTAGTAAGCACTTTCACATACTCCCATTGGAACTAAATATTCTCCAAACTGATCCAAAACCACTCCTATTTATAAACTAAGCATTAAATCACACAGTAGTACAAAAAAAATCTCAAACTCGAATGAGTTTGAGATTTTCATTTGGGTACTTAATGTACCCGGAGTGGGAATCGAACCCACACGGTATTGCTACCACTGGATTTTGAGTCCAGCGCGTCTACCAATTCCGCCATCCGGGCTCGTTGTTTTCACAACTGCGATGCAAATGTAATTCAAATATTGTTAGTTCAAAATAAAAAACAAAAAAAATAGCTGTTGAAAGCTATTTTTTATATCGTCATGACTATTCCATAAACATTATTATCTTTTCTGCCCTCCAAAGCTATTCTTTAGGGGCACACTTACTTAATGATATTTGTATTAAAAGAATCACAACTTAGCTTCATTGTATGAACACATAACAAGCTTATCCGTTTTCTTGTGTGTAATAATTTTGTAATTTTGTTGCCTGATTTATAGCGTAAATTAAAAACACAATGGATAAGAATGCGGCTTTGGCTATGATAGCAAAATACGGTTACATTATGGAAGATGTAAATCCGGAACTAAATTTAATCGATGAAATCAATCGTTTAAAGAAGGAGAAGAACGCCGTTATTCTTTGCCATTATTATGCCACCGGCGATTTGCAAGATATTGCCGACTTTATTGGCGATAGCTTACAATTGGCTAAAATGGCCGAAAAGACAGATGCTGATATTATTGTCTTTGTGGGTGTGCATTTCATGGCTGAAACAGCTAAAATTATTAATCCCGGAAAGAAAGTAATTCTTCCGGACACCAATGCCGGTTGTTCATTGGCCGACTCAGCTCCTATTAAAGAGTTTAAAGCCTTTAAAGCCCAGTATCCCGACCATAAAGTAATTTCCTATATTAATTGTTCTGCTGATTTAAAAACAGTAACCGATATTGTTTGCACATCGTCGAATGCCGTAAAAATTGTAGAAAGTTTTCCCAAAGACCAAAGGCTTATTTTTGGCCCCGACAGAAACTTAGGAAACTATCTCAACAGTGTTACCGGGCGAGAAATGATTTTATGGGACGGTGCCTGCATTGTTCACGAAAAATTTTCGGTAGAAAAAATCATTGCTCTCCTAGATGAACATCCCGATGCTGATTTTATTGCTCATCCGGAATGCGAAAAACCGGTATTGCTTTTAGCAAAGCACATTGGCTCTACCTCATCATTGCTCAACTATGTAAATGAGAGTTCGAAAGACACGTTTATTGTAGCTACTGAAAGCGGAATATTGCACCAAATGAATAAAGCCAATCCGGATAAAACATTTATTCCTGCTCCGGCAAACGACTCTACTTGCGCCTGCAATGATTGTGAATTTATGAAGCTAAATTCTATGCAAAAATTATATACTTGTTTGAAGTATGAATTGCCGGAAGTACAACTTGATGAGCAACTTATTGAACAAGCCAAAAAGCCAATCATCAACATGATTGAGCTTTCTAAAAAATTAGGCATTTAATCACATTTCAATCTTAAAACTGCTTATAACTTATCCTCCAAAACTTTACATCCTATGCCTTATCGTCGACTTCCCAATACTGACAAAGCTAGAATAAGAGCGATGGAGGCTGCGCTGGCTAAAGGGAAAACAACACCTAGCCACCAGCTGGCTTACAGCTACCTCACATCGTTGGATTTGCAGGCGATATATCCTGAACTTTCAGCTGCCAACACCAAGCTCAACCGAGCTAAGGAATCGCAGTTTAGCAAGTCTCGATCATATGCCGAAACATACCGTAAGGCGAAACTCTATGTAAGTCATTTTATGCAGGTACTTAACTTTGCCATTGCCCGAGAAGAGCTAAAACCGGAAGTTCGTTCATATTATGGACTTAAAGTAGATTTAAAGAACATACCTACACTTATTAAAGAAGAACATATTTTCAAATGGGGAAGAAAACTCATTGATGGAGATGCTAAACGTATAGCAGCAGGAGGCACTCCGATATATAACCCTACCATTGCTATGGTGCGTGTGTATTATGAACAGTTTGAAGCTGCCTATACTAATCGCAAAGCCTTACAAAAACAAACTGATGACGCTAGTGGAGATATGCTCGATATACGCCGAAAATCAGATGAAGTTATTCTCCGGTTGTGGAATGAAACAGAAGCACATTTTAGCCATCTTCCGGAGGAACAGAAACGCACGGAAGCAGCTAAGTACGGCGTGGTTTATATTTATAGACCTAAAGAGCGGGAACGCCTGTTGGAGCAAGCAAAAAACGAAACAATCGACGAATAAACACAAATTCTTTTCGTTTAATAGCTTTGTTCAAATCAGATTCCGATTCAAAACTTATTAACTTCGATTCATGGAACGAACCCGTTGCAAGAAGTAAACCGAAGCTGCTAATCCTACAATAGACAATACAATATAAGCGAAACTCACATCATGCCATGTTTCGGGAGCAATTGGCGATTGTTGCCCGTCAAACAAAAGACTCCCGTTATAGAATTCTAAGTATAATGCAAAAGAGTTATTGATAAAGTGCAGCCCAATACTTATCCATAAAGAACCTGAGCAGCAAACAACATAGCCAAATAAAGCACCCAAAAGCATGCGAGGAAGAAATCCATAGAATTGCATATGAATAGCACTAAACACAGCAGCACTAATCCAAATACCCCAATGCATACTTGCCGTCCACTTGATAAATATGCGTTGTAAAGCCCCTCGAAACAGCAGCTCTTCCACCAAAGCCGGCACCACAGCTATAACGATATAATTTATCCAAGTAGGGGTGGCTGATTCATCAACCATTTTTTGAACTACATATTGCGCAAATTCTTCACTTGTTTTCATCCATTGTTCTAAAGATGACAAGGCATGAGGGAGTACGAGCTGTTCATTCAGCAAGCCAGAAAGATTCACGATGGGAAGAGCAAACAAAAAAAGCAATAGGCAATAAATCACACCCTGCAAATGAGGTTTAGCATTTAAATACAAATATTCTGTCGGCTTTTCCGAATAACAATAGGCCATGATAAAAGACGGAATACCAAACACAAAAATAGATTGAAACACCTGCAAAAATCGAAGCAGGCTGATATAAGTTGAATTATTAAAATCTTGCGCTGCATATAACATAGTTACATTTTCATAGCCTCCGTATATAAAAATACTCAACACATAGGAGAGCAAAGTGCCCAACATAGCACAAACCAAAACAGTAAATACTCCCATGAGCATTTGACCGGAAGCACGCATATTTCTAAACGATAAAAACAACATAACTATTCTTTTTTTGCGAACAAAAGTAATCTTTATTCTTCAACATCAACTATTTGAATAAGAGCCTCTCGTTTTCTGCCATCCATCAACACTAACAAGTCTTGTTTAAATTGATAATGACACACATAATCAGTTGATTCTATTAATGTTGCTTTTCCCGATAACAGATGTTCATTAAACACGGCATCAGCTAAATCATAAGGAATAGAAAAATAACCCACGTTCATGGAAGTTACGTTGTGAAAAAAGTGTGAGCCCAACGAACCTTCAAGCGGAAAATCAGGCAAGCCTAATTCCACAATAATGCGAGCCCTCGATATTTCTGCCCAAGCCACAGGAATACCGGTATGCGGATCGCGCGTGCCCCATCTGCCCGGACCTATCAATATATATTCCTTTCCTTGCATTTTCTTGTTAAAATAATTCACTTCTTGGGCTATTTGCTCTGTTTTCAGCTTATTAAAATGTTTGCCCGGCACATAAATCACATCATGAATACCTGTTAATTGCCCATTGCCCATACCATTCTTAGCATACATCAAACAGGACGACACATCTTGTTTTCCCAATTCAATATGCAATTGCTGATCGCATCGAATAAGCGGTTTGATTTGCAGAATATAGAAGGTAGGCACACCGCGCTCTCCGGCATCTAAATCGATGGCATATTCCATTTCAACGGGAGACCCCATCGCATCACGGAAAATACGTAGTAGAAAGTTAATCGTTTCTGCTATCGGAAGCATATCGTATTTCAATAGGTTATCGAAATTAACAACCCGAGTTCCTCGTAAGGATAAATCCGGAATAAGATCATCGTTTTTTCGATCATACACTGTTGCTACATGCTCCAACGTGCCATCTTTTTCGGCATCACGCAACTTCAGCTTAATAATTCCGGCATCCTCACCCCCCACTATTAAATCAGGCTGACTATTGCTCATATCTAAAGCATAAAACTCTCGCTGCGAATCGCGTACTTGGTCGTTTAAACTACTATGATTCACTTTCGGATATTTCGGACAAAAACGATAAGCAGCTTCACCACCCACCACATATCTTCCCAGTCCTAATGCTGATACGGCAAATCCATCTTCCGGTTGCATGTTCGATACCGGATAAAAATTATAGGATTGTGCTACGCCACTAATAGTAGGATAAAAACGTTCATTGTATTCATGACCTACCAGTTCCTGCACAATGACTGCCATTGATTCTTCTTCTACTTTATAATCAACTGCTTCAAAATACGCCAAAGCCGATTCGGTGAACATACTGGCATACACTAATTTTACGGCTGTTTCTAATTGGGCATAGCGCACTTCAATGTCGGGGTCATTGTTTGACAGCAAATAAGTGGCATACACACCCGCAAAGGGTTGGATGAGCGAATCTTCAAACAAACCTGAAGAACGGATAGCCAAAGGTTTCTTAATGGTGCGGACATAATCCCACAACTTAGCCCGAAGTGAAGCACTGAGTTCTGCCTCAACAAACAAGTGTTGAATATGCTGATGGTCTTTGCTTCGATAAATAACTTCATCGAGTTCGTTTTGCTCAATAAAGTTAATAATCTCTGATGCCCCGATAATGGCTGTGGCAGGAATACGAATGTTCAATTCGGGGATAATCTCTTTAAATTGAATATTGGCAATAAAATTACAAACAAAAGCTAATCCTCTTCCTTTTCCTCCTAAAGATCCTTTCCCCATACGCACAATGTAGCGATTGTTTCCCAACAACTTTTTATTGAAATTAACTACCGTGCCTTTCAATTTATCTAAGCGAGCCGCCTTAAATGCGTTGGCACAAAATAATCGAAGTCCAGACACATCATCAAAATCATCAAAACGATACGGACGCAATCGCTCTGCCAAAGTAATTTCTCCACGAGCCATCAGCCAAGTAGAAAAAGAATTTTGTCGGGCATGATAGCGAATACTGTCATCGGGTATTAAAGACAGTATTTCTTCAAACTGTTGAATAGTCCCGGCATTCGTGATTGGTTTTCCGTTGCCATCTTTAAATACAAATTTTCCGAAACCTAAGCGTCGGATAATAAAGCTATGTACTTCGCGAGCTAAGCGTTCGGAATTCTTATTTATAAATTCGGCTCCTACATCTTTTGCCGTGACAGCATTAGCAACGTCGGTGCTTTGCAACATCAGTGGGATAGGATAGCATAATGTTTTCTTCACGTAACCCAATAATTCAATACCGGCATCTTCCGCTAATGTACCGTTACGCTCAAAGCTCACATCAGAAATAACAGTAATCAAACTTTTTTTGTATTTATCAATAAGCTTTACCGCCTCTTCATAATTACTTGCCAACAACACCTTGGGTCGGGCTCGCATCTTCAAGATTAAATCGAGCTCATCAGCCTTATCACCGGTAGCAATATCTTGCGTTTGTTTCATGACACTTGTGTAGAGCAAGGGAAGATATCTGGAATAATAGGGCACCGAATCTTCCACCAGTAAAATTACCCGTACATTTCCAATTTGCACATCAGATTCTACATTGGTTTTATCTTCCACATATTTAATCATTGCCAAGAACACATTTGGATTACCGTTCCAGACAAATAGTCGGTCGATAGCCGAGCTGTTTTTAGCGGCTTCATGAAAATTTCGTAAGTCAGAATTATTATTTACCAGCAACAAAATAGGCAGGTCATTATTTTCAGCATATAAATTATCGGCTATTTGTATTGGTTTTTCCTTATCGTGTCCCACCATGATAATTACCATATCAAAGCGTTTTATTTTCATTGCCCTATGTGCCTGCTCCTCGTTATTCACAGCCGTAAATCGTGGGTAAGTAAACAAATTAAGCTGAAGAAACTCGCCAAAGATCTTATCCATAAATTGCCCTTCGCGCACGATGGAATAACTATCATACAAGGTGGCAACCAACAATACTTCTTTCACCCGATTAGGCATAAGATCTTCAAAAATATCTCGGTCTGTCTTTCTATCTTTGTATATGGAATCAAGGGTTATCTCGCGTAAGTTATTCTTCATGACTTTGTTGGTTTTCATTTTCATTGGAAAGTTAAGAAAGAAAATGCCGAATAGAAACAATTTCCGACAAAAATTTACACAATATCATATAAATGATCTGTAATTGTACAGACAAATGTTTCCTGCCGGTCGCCAACAAACAGTTTGAATCCGCTCGGCAAACCTATGACAGCAAAACATCTAATAAGCAAAAACAACCTTTCCGTTACTTGAAATATAAAAACAGTTATCGTTAAACAACTAGATAAGTATCTATATATGAACAGCTAAGTCGAACAGCAATAAACTAATCATAAAATCGATGCAAATTTTGTTTGATTTTTTCAACCAAACACTTGCTTTATGTTATATTTTAATCTATTTTTGAATTAAAGAAATCGTTCTAAGACATACCTGAGATATTAAAATATATCCGCATTGATTCAAAATTGGCAGATTCAACACTTTACTTAAAACCGAGAACGCTCTTTTAGCGTAAAGACAGGCCTTGTAGTTTATGAGTTTACTCATAAATGAGTAGTTTACTACCGGTGGAAGTCTAAACGTTGTGGCACTCAAATCCTGTATTTTAGGGATTTTGCACAATTGAATTGATGCGGTTTTTTTATGCTTTCTTTTTTACTTACTTTTGCTTGGTATAATTCGGGCTATTAATATCATGACTAAGAAAAACAAACAACTCTTATATAGTACCGCAGGAATAATTTTATTCTTTGTCGTATTATCATTTATTTATTTTTCACCTCAACTGCAAGGCAAAAAAGTTAGTGCTTCTGATAATGTCACTTGGTTGGGCATGTCGAAAGAAATTCACGATTATAAAGCCAAAACCGGCGAGCAAACACTTTGGACGAATAGTATGTTCGGAGGAATGCCTTCTTATCTTATTTCTGCATCTTATCCCGGTGAATTATTAGCCAAGATACAAGCCGTTTATTTTAATATCATACCGGCTCCTGCCGGATATATTGCTCTCGGATTCATTTGTTTTTTTATCATGTGTCTGTTACTCCGTCTAAATCGATGGACTGCTGTTATTGGAAGCTTAATGTGGGCTATGGGAAGCTATTTTTTCATTCTTATAGAATCCGGGCATAACACCAAAGTACATACTTTGATGTATATTCCGTTGGTTGTTGGCGGGGTCATTAGCACTTTCAAGGGCAGGAGCTTTGTCGGATCTGTGGTCACGGCATTGGGTTTATCATTTATGCTGACGGCTAATCATCCTCAGATGACCTATTATGCCGGTCTTATGGTTATCATCATTGGCATAGCTTATCTTATTGATGCCGTTCAAAATAAAACACTACCATCCTTTGCCAAGTCGTGTACTTTTCTCATCGTAGCATTGTTTTTAGCTGTAGGAACTAATTATGGCAGACTGAGTACGCTAATGGAATACAACAAATATTCCACTCGGGGAAAATCAGAATTGACTACCAACACCGACAATCAAACTTCAGGTTTAGATAAAAATTATGTTTTGGAGTATAGCTATGATTTAGGTGAAGCTATAACCTCTTTCATTCCTCGATTTAAAGGTGGTGGCATGGCCGAGCCTGTTGGTGAAAACTCAGCAAGTTATGAGCTATTCAAAAAATCGCAAGGAGCAGCCCAAGCTCGCAAAACGATTCAGGCATTACCTATGTATTGGGGAAGCCAACCCATTGCTGCAGCTCCTTTTTATTTTGGTGCAGTAGTGTTCTTTTTCTTTGTATTGGGGCTATTTATAGTCAAGGGTAAAAATAAATGGTGGATTGTAGGTGTCGTGCTATTTACTTTCTTTTTGTCATTGGGTAAAAACTTCCTGTTTTTAAGTAATTTCATGTTAGACTACTTCCCCGGATACAATAAATTTCGAGATGTAAAAAACGTCGTATTCATTCAACATTTTGCTATGGTAGTTATGGCTATGCTTGCCATTCGTGAGTTAGCATCAGGACGAACAGGTAAAGTCAAGCTGAGTCAATCTATTCTTTATAGCTGGGGAATTTTAGCCGGATTTTGCATGTTGTTTATATTGATTCCCTCATTAGCCGGAAATTTTAGTAGCCCTAATGACATCCGCTACCCTCAACAACTGGTTGATGCACTTCTAAGTGATCGTCGTTCCATGCTTCGAATCGACGCTTTCCGTTCATTAGCATTCGTCAGTTTAGCGGCAGGTATATCATGGCTGTACCTAAAGGAAAAACTAAAAGCTTCTTACGCTTTAATTGGACTAGCCCTAATAGTGCTTGTCGATTTATGGAGCTTCGATAAAAAATATCTAAATGATGGCAGCTTTGTAAACGCACGACGTATAGAAGTACCTTTTACTCCGAGTTCAGCCGATCAGGCCATCTTAAAAGACACCGATGCCGATTATCGGGTATTAAACCTTACCGTTAGCCCTTTCAACGATTCTTCTACTTCTTATTTTCACAAATCTATAGGAGGATACCATGGTGCTAAAATAGAGCGTTATCAGGAATTATATGACCATGCTATGGGGGCTGAGATGCAACGTATCATCAACGGCTTTAAAACACCTGATTCGTTAAATCAGATTATTCAATCGGCACACATCTTAAACATGTTGAACACACGTTATCTTATTTACAATCCGAAATCGGAGCCTATTAAAAATCCATATGCTTTAGGTAATGCTTGGTTTGTCAATGGCTTTAAGACCGTGCCGGACGCCAATGCAGAAATGGCGGCTATTCAAAATTTTGATCCGGAATCAGAAGCCATTGTTGACCAACGTTTTGCTGAACAATTGAAAGAAATAAGCAATAACATAGGACATACATCTGATATTAAACTCATCAGCTATGAACCTAACCATTTGCAATACACTGCTCATGTAAATGGGGGGACAGGATTAGCTGTATTCTCAGAAATATATTATCCGGCAGGTTGGAATGCATACGTTGATGGGAAGCTTGTAAAACATCTATGTGCAGACTATGTGCTTCGTGCCTTACCCATTCCGGAGGGAGAACATCATATCGATTTTAAGTTTGAACCGAGGACATTCATTATGGGCAGTAAAATTTCATTAGTCAGTTCTCTTCTGCTTATTTTGGCTGTGCTAGCTGCTATTTTTGTAACCACAAAAAAGGAGAAAATACATGAAGAGGAATAAACAATCGACGTTCCGAGTTCTTCGTTCCTATGTTACTTCTACCGTAAGCATATCTTTAGTGCTCTTTTTGGTGGGATTAATGTCGTTGCTTATCTCAAATACAAATCGACTATCAGATTATGTACAGGAACACATCGGATTCACATTGATACTACAAGACAGTGTAAATGATGCTGATGTTCTTCGACTGCAAAAGAAGCTTAGTGCCACACCGTATGTAAAAGAAAGTGAATATATCAATAAAGATCAAGCTGCACAAAAATTATCGGCTGACTTAGGGGAAGACTTTGTTCAATTTTTAGGATTCAATCCATTATTTTCCTCTATTGAGCTTAAAATAAGACCTAAATATATGACTCCGGAATATCTACCTGTTCTTGAGCAAGTCTTTCTGGATTATGCAGAAGTGAAAAATGTGAATTATCAACAAGATTTAGTAGAAGTAATACATGATAACGTGCAAAAGCTAGGTCTTTTTTTATTGAGTTTTACCCTGTTGTTATCAATCATTTTTATTGTTTTAATCAATAATACAATACGCATAAGCATGCATAATCAACGCTTCACCATTAACACAATGAAATTAGTTGGAGCTACTCATTCATTCATCAGGAAACCTTTCATTCACCGTAGTTTGCTGTCGGGAATCATTGGTGCACTCATTGCCATAGTACTAATATTACTTTTATTATTATCATATCAAGATAATCTAAATATAGCCTTTCAGATAAATACCATAGACAGCACCGTTATTACTATTGGAGTAATTCTTATCTTTGGCAGCTTAATTGCAACAGTATCCACTTATTTCTCTGTTAACAAGTATCTCCACATGAAATATGAGGAGTTATTTTAAATAAAGTTCATTATGAGCATTAAAAGAAACAACACAAACAGCAATGAAAACAACAACATTTCCTTTGCTTTAACTAAAGAAAACTACAAACTATTAGCTATCGGGTTTGCTATCATTATCATTGGATTTTTATTAATGATAGGAGGAAAGAGTGATGACCCGTCTCAATTTAATCCGGAGATATTTAATTTTCGCAGAATTACCTTAGCTCCTATTGTTGTGTTACTCGGATTTTTATTCGAGATCTACGCTATTATGAAAAAACCAAGTAAAAAATAATGGGAGAACTATCTATTCTTCAAGTTATCGTTATTGCCATTGTAGAAGGGCTTACCGAGTTTTTGCCTGTTTCTTCAACCGGCCATATGATTATAAGCCAAAGCATACTTGGTGTGGAAAACACAGAGTTTGTGAAAGCCTTTACAGTTATCATTCAATTTGGTGCAATCCTTTCTGTGGTTTGTTTGTATTGGAAAAGATTCTTTCGTTTAAATAGAACTCTGCTTCCCGATGGGACACCCACATGGAAAAAACTTCTCCACACCTATAACTTCTATTGGAAACTGTTCATCGCATTTATTCCGGCAGCAGTGTTCGGCTTATTGTTTAGCGATAAAATAGATCAGTTGTTAGAAAGCGTCACGGTGGTAGCTATTATGCTTGTTTTAGGTGGTGTATTCATGCTTTTTTGCGATAAAATATTTCCCGGAGGGAAAGAAGATACAAAGCTTACAGAAAAAAAAGCATTTAACATCGGGTTGTTCCAATGCATTGCCATGATTCCGGGGGTTTCTCGTTCGATGGCAACAATCGTAGGAGGAATGTCGCAAAAACTAACACGTAAAGCCGCAGCCGAGTTTTCCTTCTTTTTAGCTGTTCCTACAATGCTTGCAGCAGCAGGATACAAGCTGTTAAAATTATTTCTCGACGGTGGAACTGCTATCATTTTAGATAATATTTCCGCATTAATTATCGGAAATATTGTGGCATTTATCGTGGCTTTACTCGCCATAAGGTTTTTTATCAGTTTTGTTACGAAATACGGCTTCAAAGCATTTGGTTGGTATCGTATCATTGTTGGCGGATTAATTTTAATAATGCTTCTAAGCGGACATAATTTAGGAATAGCATAATGGATTTTCAGGAAGGAGAAATACTCTTATTCGATAAAAAGCTTGATTGGACTTCCTTCGACTTAGTGCGTAAGGTCAGGAACACACTATGCAGGTCATTGGGTATTAAAAAGCTCAAAGTAGGTCATGCCGGAACACTCGACCCTAAAGCAACGGGATTAATGATTCTGTGCACCGGAAAGGCTACCAAAAAGATTGAAAATATTCAGGCTGAGATAAAAGAATATGTAACTACTCTCAAGCTAGGGGCTACTACTCCCTCATTCGATTTAGAGAGTGAAGAAGGCAAACAATTCCCAACAGAACATATTACCCTCGAACTTATAGCGCAGGTATTGGACAAGTTTAAGGGTGAACAGCTACAAGTACCGCCACTGTTCAGCGCAGTAAGAATTAACGGAAAAAGAGCTTATGAACACGCTCGTAAAGGAGATGATATCAAACTACATGCTAAAAGCATACGCATAGATATCTTAGAGATATTATCTTTCGAGAACAACTTCTTAGAGTTGCGTGTTGTATGCAGCAAAGGCACATACATTAGAGCTTTAGCTCGAGATATCGGCGAAGAACTAAATTCAGGAGCTTACCTAACACAGCTTCGTCGAACCAAAATTGGCGAGCATCATGTGGAAAAAGCCATGGATATAGATTATTTTTTAGAGAATATACAACAGTTTACGGCTAACGAAAGCTAGATTTCAACAAAAGCTATTAAATTCGCAGCCAATTCTATATAGACAACAAAGAAAGTGTACATAACATGAAGTTATCAAAATTTAAGTTCGACCTACCTGAAAAGTTAATTGCTGCCCATCCTGCTGAAAATCGCGACGAATCACGATTATTAGTGGTTGACCGCGAAAACAATAAGTTTGAACACAAGTTATTTAAAGATATCATTGAATATTTTGACGATCAAGATGTTATGGTATTTAATGACACTAAGGTTTTTCCGGCTCGTTTATACGGAAATAAAGAAAAAACGGGTGCTGAGATTGAAGTCTTTTTACTTAGAGAGTTAAATCGAGAACAACGTTTATGGGACGTACTGGTAGAGCCGGCTCGAAAAATAAGAATCGGCAACAAACTTTATTTCGGTGAAAATGATGAGCTGGTAGCTGAAGTTATTGACAATACGACTTCTCGCGGACGAACACTTCGCTTTCTATTCGATGGCAGTTATGATGAATTTAAGAAAACGCTATTCAGCTTGGGAGAGACTCCTCTTCCTGATATGGTAAAAATGCAGCGTAACGTTGTTCCTGAAGATAAAGACAGATACCAAACAATTTATGCTAAGCATGAAGGAGCTGTTGCTGCCCCTACCGCTGGGTTGCATTTTAGTCGTGAGCTCTTGAAACGTTTGGAAATTATAGGCGTTGATTTTAGCCATATTACCTTACACGTAGGATTAGGAAGTTTCCGCCACGTAGAGGTGGAGGATCTAACCAAACATAAAATGGATTCTGAACAAATATGGATTCCGGAAAAGACTTGTGAAGTTATTAACAATGCTAAAATCAACAAAAAGAATATTTGTGCTGTAGGTACTACTGTAATGCGTACTCTTGAGACTTCTGTTTCCACACAGAATCTACTGAAACCATATGAAGGATGGACCAATAAATTCATATTCCCTCCATACGATTTCAGAGTAGCTAACCGCATGGTATCAAACTTTCACTTACCATATTCTACCTTACTTATGATGGTTTCATCATTTGGCGGTTTTGATTTAACCATGGAAGCATATAATGAAGCTGTAAAAGAGGGATATCGTTTCGGAACATATGGGGATGCAATGCTAATTCTATAAAACTACCTCATTACTACGGAACAAAAGTGGTTAATCTATCGAAAAAACACTTTTAGCTTTGGTAACTAGATATAAACATATATCTTTGCAGTCCGAAATGATTAATTAGGAATAAAAAATAAAATAGGATACCAATGAAAAGAACATTTCAACCATCAAACAGAAAACGCAAAAACAAGCATGGTTTTCGCGAAAGAATGGCTACTCCGGGCGGACGCTTGGTACTAAAAAGCCGTCGTGCTAAGGGAAGAAAAAAGTTAACAGTTTCTGACGAAGCAAGACACAAACGCTAATAGTTAGCTTTGTTTCAAACAAAATATAAGGTGAGGTTTTCCTCACCTTTTTTGTTATCATGCTTTTGTCAAAAATCTGAATGTTTATGTCCTTGTTACAAGAATATAGAATTACCGTTCATTCCTCTTGAAACAAACTCCAATTTGATTAAAAGATAAGCAACAAATGGATGAGAGGAAAACTGAATCCTAGAATAAATCCGACATAAACTTGGGCGGGAGTATGTCTTTCCAATAATAACCGCGAAGTACCTATCAAACCTGCCAATATAATAAAGACCGCAGCCAACATAAACACATTCCATGCAATTACCCCACAAATTCCAAAGAAAATACCTAAGAATCCACCAATACCTGCCATGTGGGCACTAATCTTCCATCGAAGATTTATTAATTGAATAGCACACACAATTAAAGCACAAACGATAAGCAATTGCGAATAAATAGAACTGACCGGCAAATGTCGAAGTAAATAAGCTCCGATAAAATAACTCATAATGGTAAAAAACAACGGATATATCCTATCTTTTCTGTCGTGCAAATTCAGCTTACGATGAATAAAAAGTTGCATTAATAAAATGGAAACTAGAGGAAGGAATAGCGTCGTTATTACTATCTCCAATATTATGGTTCGAATTATTTCCGGCGATAAGTGAGCAAAAAATGCACCACTAAACAACAACATCATGTAGCCATAAGTAGGCAACAAAATAGGATGGAAGATTATTGATATTAATTTAGCAAAAGCTTTCATAAACATAGATTATAATTGACGACGAAGTCGAGCCACAGGGATCGACAATTGCTCGCGATATTTAGATACAGTTCTCCGATTAATAGAGTAATCTTGACCATTAACTAAGTCTGTAATCTTTTCATCAGTAAGTGGTTTTGATTTATCCTCTGCATCTATAATATCTCGAATAAGCTGCATAATTACCTTATTAGAACTGCGTTCTCCATTATCTTTTTCTACTCCTTCCGAAAAAAGCGATTTCAATGCTACCATTCCAAAATGAGTTTGAATATATTTTGATTGACGCATACGTGATATTGTAGAGATATCCAAATTGGTTTCATCAGCAATATCCTTAAGTATCATAGGTTTGAGCTTAGTTATATCACCTTCTGCAAAATACTCTTTCTGAAATTCAATAATGGCAGACATACAATGAAGTAAAGTGAATTGCCTTGCCTTTATAGCCTCAATAAACCACGCTGCATTATCGGCGTTTTTTTTCATAAACTGAAGTGTCTTACTTGCATCAGCATCTTTCTTATTAGCTTGGAGCTCACGCATCATCTCCAGATAATGTGCATTCACACATAGATTGGGCACGTTTTGATTATTAACACTTAATACCATCTCACCGTTCTGATATTCCAATAAAAAATCGGGAATAATAGTGAGCGAATTCTTTTGCCCGTCAGCAGCAGCACTTCCCGGTTTTGGATTGAGCTTATGTATTTCATCCAAAGCTTGCTTGAGCTCCTCTTGTGATAAATGCAAATTCTTCTGAATTTTATTGTAAGAGCGGTGTGAAAGCAAGTCAAAATATTTCTCTATAATCTTAATTGCCAGCAGTATTGAATTATTACTTTCTTTCCTATTAAGCTGTAAGCTCAAACATTCTTTTAAACTTCTAGCACCAACCCCGGCAGGATCCAGACTTTGAATAATGTGCAGCAACGATTCTATCTTTGCTTCTTCTACTTCTAGATTGAGATTGAAGGCTAAGTCATCAACAATAGCATAAATATCTCTATGCAAGTAGCCTTCTTCATCAATGTTACCCACAATGTATTCAGCTAATTGCATGTCTTCATCAGTTAAGTTTACTAAACGAAGCTGTTCAAGCAATGTATCATGGAAGCTGACTGAATTTAATACAGCATAATCTGTTTGCACATCATTTATCGAGCGATTATTAACATGCAACTTATATTCGGGAATATCATCAGGATCTACAAAGTCTTCCAATGTGTATTCATCTGTATTTGAAGACTCTACTTCTTCAACATTAGAATCTTCCGAAGGATTTTCATCTACCTCTAGTAGCGGGTTTTCTTCAAGCTCCCTTTTGATGCGCTGCTCCAGCTCCATAGTCGGGACTTCCAACAATTGAATCAGCTGAATTTGCTGAGGAGATAATCGTTGGAGCATCTTCTGTTGTAAACTTAATTTCTGACTCATTAACTCATCCTAAAAAGTTACTTTCTCAAATTTATGATTTTCTCCTTAGCAACAAGCCAAGATAGTGGGAATATCTGCTAATTTCTCTGCGTGAAAACAGCTTATTTTCTTTGTAAATTTCAACTCTAAACTTAAATAACCCGTCTCTTGGCAAGCTTGTATAATCTCCGGATAATCCGGTTTAGATTCTTGAAATAGAATAGTATCCATGCCAAAATTTATAGCACCCAACACATCATTTTTCCAATCATCTCCAATCATGATGGATTGCGTTTTGCGTGCATTCGAATTTTTTAATGCATACTCAAAAACTGCAGGTTTAGGTTTGGGAGATCCTACCATTTCGGAAAGAGTGACAGATTGAAAATAAGAATCAATACCTGCTGATTGCAACTTCCTCATCTGTACCTCAATAAATCCATTACTAATGATATGCAATAGATATCCCTGCTCTCTCAACATGTCTAACATATGGACACAACCCGGAAATAATTTTTTCTGTTCTCCCATAAATTTCAGATATAGTTCATTAGCATCTTCAGCTTTCACATGGGTAATTTCAAAATGAGTAAAAGGTTCTGAAAAACGGCGTTCACTTAGCTCTGCTTTACTTGTTATTCCTTGTCGATACTCCTCCCACAATCTATCGTTTACTTGCTCATAAAAATCAAAGAATATTTCAAATGATGGCAATTGATTAAGGATTTGAAGCTGTTCTAGGCAACACCTCATAGATTCTGCAGAATTCGTTTTAAAATCCCATAGTGTGTGGTCGAGGTCGAAAAACAAATGTTTGTATTTATGCTGTGTGTTAATCATGGGCAAATACTATAATTTCAGCTCGCTAAGGTAATGATATATAGACATAAAAAAAGCAAGTCTGAATAGACTTGCTTTTAATTATACTTTATTTAGTACTTAGAAAACATAGCGCAAGTTAATGCCGAAGCCTCCCCAGTTAAAATCTGTATCTTCTACAATCCAGAATGTAGGACGATAATCAACACCTATAGCCAATGGAAATTTGAAGTGGTATTCCATACCGGCTTCACCGGAAACACCAAAACCAAACCAATTGTCACCAAAGTGCATAGACGGACCAAAACCGGCATACCAGTTTAAACCTTCCACATTACCTACCGGGCGATAAAGAAGATCCCATAGTGCATCGATACCTACTCCGCTTCCAAAGTTTAAGTTCGTATGCAAACGACTGAATTGTCCTAAACCAAATACCGCATCAACTGCCACATTGTTACCTGAAGAGTCACCGAAACGGATACCTACTTCTTGTGCATTCACAGTTGTGAAACCAATTAGTGCAACTGCCACTAGTAATAACTTTTTCATTTTTAATTTATTAAGATTAATATTAAATTTAACAATAATCAGAATGAGCTAAGATATTATATCTTCTTCTTTCTATTTAGAGTTATATTAAGATACTAACAACGATTAAAAGATATAGTTTATATTTTTTATACGTTCTAGTCTTAAATCTCCGGCGCAAATAAAGCAACTATAATTCAAATGTTGCAATAATAAAGATATAAAAAACTATATAGTTTTATTTTTATATGGTTTTTTATATAAAAAACATTCCAATAAGTTAAAGGATAGAATGAAAGATGAAATCAAGAAAACACTACAATGCATTAAATACCAGCACACTAATAAGAAATGTTATAACATTGAGCCTAAATTAGATTAATTCTATCAAGTCGGCTCTTTTTAACATATTGCCATATACAAAACCGTTTACTTCACCCCTGTAATGCGTTTAATATCATTCAACTTATTAAGAGCCTCAATCGGAGTAAGCGAGTTAATATCTAAACTGGCAATTTCATCTCGTATAGCTATTAATACAGGGTCATCCATTTGAAAAAAACTGAGCTGCATTCCCTCACGCTGTTCTGCCATCTGCTCTAATGGCTTCGTAAGGCTTTCTTTCCTATTGTCACCTTCCAGTTGTAACAAAATATCATCGGCACGTTTTACCACACTAGGCGGCATACCTGCCAATTTCGCTACATGAATACCGAAACTATGATTACTGCCTCCTCGTACCAATTTACGTAAAAAGATGATTTTATTCCCCATTTCTTTTACGCTTACATTGTAGTTCTTCACCCGAGAAAAGCTCTTCTCCATTTCGTTAAGCTCATGATAATGCGTGGCAAAGAGAGTTTTTGCTTTTGCTTGAGCATGTTCATGAATATATTCTACAATCGACCATGCTATAGAAATACCATCGTAAGTTGAAGTTCCTCGCCCCAATTCATCAAGAAGAATCAAACTTCTATCGGAGATGTTATTTAGTATGCTGGCAGCTTCATTCATTTCTACCATAAAAGTTGATTCACCCAATGATATATTATCCGAAGCTCCTACTCGCGTAAATACTTTATCAACATAACCTATACTTGCCGATTTTGCCGGCACAAACGAACCCATTTGCGCCATCAAAACGATTAATGCCGTTTGTCGGAGTAAAGCTGATTTACCTGCCATATTCGGACCTGTAATAATAATGATTTGTTGATCATCTTGATTAAGCTGCACAGTATTACTCACATATTCCTCGCCAATAGGCAGTTGTTTTTCTATTACCGGATGCCTTCCTTCTTGAATATCCAACACTGTTGAATTATCTAATTGTGGCTTCACATAGTCATTTTCTATAGCACCGGCTGCAAACGACCACAGGCAATCAAGCTTTGCCAACACTGCTGCATCCAGCTGAATAAGTTGGATATAATCATTCAATGCAAGTACTAAATTCTGATACAAGCTACTTTCTAGAATGGCTATTTTTTCTTCTGCTCCTAAAATTTTATTCTCGTATTCTTTTAGTTCTTCGGTAATGTATCTTTCTGCACTCACTAAAGTTTGCTTTCTAATCCATTCCTCGGGCACTTTATCTTTATGTGTATTTCGCACCTCAATGTAATAGCCGAACACATTATTAAAGGCTATTTTAAGCGACGGGATGCCTGTACGCTCCGATTCACGCTCTTGCATTTGCTGCAAAAAGTTTTTCCCCGAATGTGCCAGACTACGAAGCTCGTCAAGTTCTGCCGAAACCCCGGAATTGATGACATTTCCTTTATTTAAAATACTCGGTGCATCCTCTGAAATTTCGCGTTCGATACGCTCCCTGATACTTATACAAGGGTTTAATTGTTCCGACAATCGATTTAATACCGAATTATCTACACTTTGCGTCATTAGCTGTATAGGCTCAATGGCTGATAAAGCTCTTCGCAGCTGCACCAACTCTCGGGGGTTGATACGCCCCACTGCCACCTTTGATATAATACGCTCCAAATCGCCCACTTGACACAAGTGATTTTGCATATCATTACGAAGTTCAACATTGTCTTTCAAACAGCTTACTACTGAAAGACGATCATTTATGGCTGCCACATCCTTTAAAGGTAAAGTTATCCATCGTCTCAATAAGCGGGCTCCCATCGGAGTATTCGTTTTATCCAACACCTGCACTAGAGTTTTAGCACCGTCATTCAGGGAGCCAAACAATTCTAAATTACGAATAGTAAATCGATCCAACCATACATATTTATCCTCCTCGATACGTGATATTGCCGATATGTGCCCTATTTGTTTGTGCTGTGTAATATCAAGATAATGCAAAATAGCACCCGATGCAATAATGGCCAATCCCAAATCCTGCACGCCATATCCTTTCAATGATTTTGTTTGAAAATGGCGCAATAATCGGTCGGTTGCAGCTTCGGTAGTATATATCCATTCGTCAAGGGCGAAAGTATAAAACTTATTTCCAAAGTGTTGTTCAAATTCAGAAGTATAACCTTTCTGATACAACACTTCTTTAGGCGAGAACGAATTCAACAATTTATCGATGTAATCAAAAGAACCTTCAGCGGTTAGAAACTCACCGGTTGAAATATCTAAAAATGCTACTCCTGCAACGCGTTTATTCATATAAATCGATGCTAAGAAGTTATTCTCTCGATTTTCTAAAATATTATCATTGATAGATACTCCGGGTGTAACTAGTTCTGTAATTCCTCGCTTAACAATCTTTTTGGTTTTCTTAGGGTCTTCTAGTTGCTCACAAATAGCTACACGCTGACCGGCTCTAACCAACTTGGGTAAATAAGTATCGAGTGAATGATAAGGAAAACCTGCTAACTCCACAAAGCTGGCTGCCCCATTAGCTCTTTTCGTCAGCGTGATACCCAATATATCAGAAGCACGAATGGCATCCTCTCCAAAAGTTTCATAGAAATCGCCCACTCGAAACAATAAAATTGCATCAGGATGTTTTGCTTTAACTGCATAGTATTGTTTCATGAGTGGAGTTTCCACATATTTCTTCTCTTGCTTAGCCACAGTCGTTCTTTTTCAATTATTTCTAATAGCAAAGATAATAATTGTTACTACAACATCATATTGCATAAAAATTCAAGTTATGCAGCTTTCAAAAACGTATCGTAATAGAAGTTTAATTTGGTTAATAAAAAACAATTAAATATATTGCAAATGGCAGAACATGAATTCATTTTATTTCAAAACTACAATACAGATGAAAACAAAATTTATAGCCCTATCTATCTTATTTATTACATTAATCAATACAGGCACTACTTACGGGCAGCCTCATGAGTTTTCCAAAAATAGTATAAAGATTGGCTTTGGTTGCGGAGTATCTATGGGAAATGACACAGAGGGAATCGGAATGGTTTACTCTGTCGGATATCAACGAGAAATATGGAAAGATCGTCTGCGTTTAAACCCAAATTTCAGCATCGGGCATTATTCTTCTTGGCAGATTCTAGATGCTCCCGATCAATTCTTTAATGCTATAAATTTAGACACCAAGCTTTTTTACGACCTCATAAAGGTAAAAACTTTCTCTTTGGTTGTTGGTTGCGGAACGCTCATAAATAATTCAAAGGGATGCAAAGGTCCGGAAGTATATGATGACGAAGATTACGATACACCGTTAAATGCAGGATACACCAATAATTTCCATTTTGGAGGATATTTAGGTGCCGGATTTCGGATTAATTCACCAAATAAAAGAACTGTCATTAATATTATGCCATTTAATCTTCATTTTGGAAACAACTATTTCGCAGAGCTTCATGCCAAAATTGAATTAGATTTTAAATTTTGAAAGCCGTATTAATCTACCAAACGGCGAGAAACTAAAGCTCCCGACTATTTATAATAATCGGGAGCTTCAAGATTTATTATAGCTTTATACTAAACTGCAGCTATTTTGATAACCAACTTCTTCACCGACTCCGACACGTCATCCTTAATACAAGGACGATGTAAATCGGAGGGAAAGAATAAAAAGTAAGTTTCCGAATTAGCCGGATAAATAGCCCCGGTATTCTCACCGTAGAAAATCACATCTTTTTCGGCATTATATGTGCCGGCATTTTTAGCATCAGACAGTGGCATAATGCCCATTCGTTCCTTGCCTGATATAACATATTGCACATCAATAAAGTTTTCATGAGCTTCCCAACGTGCATTCTCAGGCTCTTTCGAATTGTATTCTTGAATATTAGCAATAAGTTTGCCATCAACCAAAGGGTATTTACCTACCTCTAAAGCTTTTAAATCAGTTTGCATGAATTGGAAAGCTTTTTTCCACAACTCGCTATTGGCATGATACTGCTTATAGAATTCTTCCACATTAACCGATGGGTGCAGCTGGAGATTTAAACCTTCCGCCCAATTACCCTCATCAAACCACTCTTGTGCTTTCGTCATGACAGGCAAGTTTATAATGTCTTAATCGCATCGGTTAAACGACCGGCAATCTCATCGATTGTTCCCATACCTTTAATACCTACATGTTTGTTTTGAGCTGCAAAGTACTCTTTTAAAGGAAGGGTTTTATTGTTATACTCATTTATGCGGTTTTCAATAATTGATTGATCTTGATCATCAGAACGTCCTGAAGTTTTACCTCGATTCAATAGGCGTGCTATCAATTCTTCTTTTTCTACTTCTAGGCTCAACATTGCCGATACCGGTGTGTTGTTTTCATTCAACAGCACATCAAGAGCTTCTGCTTGTGCCACGGTGCGAGGGAAGCCATCGAAAATAAAGCCTTTAGCATCGGCATTTTCGGCAAATTTATTTTTAATCATGCCAATTACAATGTCATCCGACACTAACTGCCCTTTATCCATAATGCTTTTAGCTTTCAAGCCCAACTCTGTTCCTGCGGCAATTTCACCACGAAGCAAATCGCCTGTTGAAAGGTGGATTAAGCCAAAATTTTCAATTAGGAACTCTGCCTGAGTGCCTTTACCTGCTCCCGGAGGACCGAAAAGAATTAAGTTTAACATCTTGTTTTTATGTTTTGTGTTATTCAACAATCTTATAAATATCAATGAGGTTTCGTCCTCTTCCGTCGTAATCTAAACCATAACCCACAATAAATTTTGTAGGAATTTCAAGCCCCACATAATCAAGCTCCACCTCAAGCTGAAGAGCATCGGGTTTAAGCAAAAGCGTTGCCACTTTAATTTCTGCCGGATTCATAAGCTTCAATTGTTCTGTCACCTTTTGAATAGTAATACCGGTATCTACAATATCCTCAAGTATCACGATGGTTCGGCCTTCAATATCCTCATTTAAGCCGATAAGTTCTTTCACATTACCTGTTGTTGACGTTCCTTCATAGGAAGCAAATTTCACAAAGGTAATTTCTGCTTCCAACGTATTAATGCGTTTGAATACTTCGGTGGCGAATAAAAATGCTCCATTTAATATGCAAAGGAACAGTGGTTTCTTTCCCTCTAAGTCGGCATTCATTTTATCGGCGATACGTTCAATGTTCGCACGTATTTTTTCATATGGAATGAAAAGTTCGAATTCTTTGTCGTGGATTTTAATCTTTTCCATCTGGTTTTACTTTTATGTGGTGATTTACTTCCGGATAAATTATCCGTCGAAATATCAGCTTTTAAAAGCGTACAAAGAAAATAAATATTGGGCTATTTTGTTGAATATTTGAGGCGAAAGATTGAAATATTTATAAAATAATTCGCCTTCTCAAATCTTGGCATCGAAATTACTCAAAAACGAAGGTCTTATTTCGTGTGCCTTCGGTTTGTTTTTTCGCAGTCAGATGGAAATCTCTTATCCTAGTCATACTCTTGTGTGAAAATCAATACTCATGGTTCATTTTATGAATACACCTGAACCGACAATATTTTGATTCACCTACATTATACATTGATAATAAAATACTTAGGATAAAATATATTTTCATAATTGATTTGAATTCTTAATTACTCCTTTGTTTAAGCAGCTTATTTATTGCAGCATATCGGGTTAAAAAACTGTTTTGATACGTATCTTATATCGAGTATTGAATGAAAAAATGCAAATAGGCCCTATTCTCCATAAAGAATAAGTAGAAATACTTTCGGGAAGCGTATTTACTTTTAAAGAATAGAGATAAAAAACATTTTTAGTGTTTATTCTGCACTAATAATAGACTGATAAATCCAAAACACTATTTACAATAGTTCGTAATATTATTTTTCTTTCCCGGAATTTACAGAAAGTAACAAACAGAGAAAGCATCTTTTGAGATGCTTTCTCATTCTTCTTTAGCAAAAGACTACTTAAAATCTACAAAGCTATTGGCAAACATTTCTATGTTCGTGTAATATTCATTCAACGTGTATGCATTGGCATCATCTTTTGATGGATCTAGCCCGTTGAGTTCTTCCCATTTGTCTGCCATACCATCGCCGTCATTATCAGTCACTGCCCCCGATTTCAACTCTGGATATCCGCCTACATCTTCAGGGTTGTCAATAATGCCGGTGTTGCTTCCCCATGTTCCACCATAGTCTGCCTTACCTGTTGCTGCTGATTCTATAATTCGCGCATCGACAGCATCATAAACCAAGCTAGCCCCGACACTAGCCAACACATTAGCATAAGCCGATTCAGCATCTTCTAATTCATAGCTAAATGTTGCAACAGGCTCTGCGGTTACATAATCGGTACGCACTTTTTCATCGCTTTCTTTATTTCCATCTAAGCCTAATAGGTTATTGACTGTTACCGGGCTATTGCCTTCCATAACATTTCCCGTAATATAAATAGATGGGCTCTCCGAACTCGTTGCTCCATCATCGCTTGCGCGGGTAGGATCATAAAGCTCGAATATTCGCAATTTATTATTTTTTGTTCCGGGTCCCGGTTTATAATAATTATTTACAATGTTATAGCTAGAGCCTTCACCACCATACATGCTGTTATCTCCCCAATTGAAAATAACGTTATTGGTGAAGTCCATAACATCTCTACCATTCATACCCGTACCTTTTCGATTTCCATCTAAACGCGGATTGCGACTGGAATTACTTGTGATGAGATTGTGGTGAAAGGTTACATTCTTACCGCCCCAAATGCCTCCATAGCCATGATTTCCTTTGGGATGAGTGGAATGATAAAAACTTTCGCCGACAATACAGTATTGCATGGTAAAATTTTCATTAGCGTAGAAGCTGGCAACTTCATCGTTTGCCCATGAAAAGCTACAATGGTCGATGATGATATTCGATGCATAACGCCCCCAAGCAGCATCGTATTCACCGGAACCTACTGATGGACGAATGCGCAGGTATCTGATGATTACATTATTTACTCCTTCGTTAATTCTCAGGTTATTTCCTCGCAAACAAATACCGCTACCCGGAGCTGTTTGTCCGGCAATGGTGATGTTACCACTGGAAATTTGTAGTTCTTTTTTCAAATCGATGTATCCTCCAACTTGAAAAACAATAGTGCGAGCTCCCGAGCTTTCTACGGCATAGCGCAATGAACCTTTTAAATCGGTATCTGCCAATGTTGTCACAACATAAACATCTCCGCCTCGCCCTCCGGTTACTTTACTTCCGTATCCCTCAGCAGTTGGAAATGCTTTAGCTTCGGTAATACCTAAATCATCAGGCAACTTCGTATAGTTATATTCCGTATCACTATCTTCATAAGCTGTAAATAATACCGATAATTCGGCATTCTTCGTATTGCCATGTGCAGGTATTACTTTCAATAATATTTTGCCTGTTTCATCAACAGCGGCATCATCGGGGTAAGGTACATCTGTGATACTAAAATTATAGCTGTCGGCTCCGGCTAAATCTACTTTATCGCCAATCTGTTGTCGAGAACCTCCTTGGTGTGTATAATATGCGATGTAACTAGCCAAACCATCAGTATTGGTGATAGTTCCGGTCACAGCTTCGGGATTTGGAGCTCCATCCCCCACTTGCACTTGCAGTTGTGCTCCGGCATCAAATTGTACTTCGGTAACAGCTGTACCTCCGTTATTGTCATCCCCATTGTTATTATCCGGGCTATCTGAACAGCTCACAAATGCAACTGCTGCAAGAAGCGGTATTGCATGTATTTTTAAATTCATTGTTTGTATTTTATATACAAAGAAAGGATAATAAAATCATTATCCTTTCTTGTTTTCGTTTTTATAATCCATCCGGATCACCGGCAGAGGTGCCATCGGTAACAGTGTAAATTCCGTTTTCATCCGGGGTTTCACTGAAAGGAGCTACCTCTAGTTCTGTCATGCCTTCTTTTACTAAACGATTATCTCCATAACCATATGCAAAATTATTGGTAGAAATTGAAGGCGCATCGCTTGATGTGCTATAAATAATACGGTTATCAGTACCGGTAAAATCAGCATAAATATTATTTGTTAGCGTAAAACTTGCATAAGCTTTATTACGCGAACGAATACCTCTATTAGTTTGATTAACAAATGTATTAGCATCAACAAACACATCTCCAACATCACCGTTCAAATCTATAAAATAAGTAGTACCTGAAGCACAATCGGCAAATGTTGAATTCGTAATGTTTAATATTTCTACAGCTCCGGAAAAGTCCATTAACTCTGATGGGGCATCAATATTAGAAACCACGCAATTATCCACACTAAACTCTTTCACAGTTGTTGCTGTGAATTGGATAAATCTTTCCGACAATGACAAATTGTTAAATATAGAATTTTTAAGTTCCAAACCGGCTGTACTTCCTTCAACTGTAACGAACGCAGAAACTCCGGATGTATTTTGGCAAGTAATGCCATCCAGCTCAAGAGTTGCATCAGTAAGCGTAAAGAAAACTCCTTCAAGCATTGGAGTCGCACCGTCGGCTGCTTTTAATGTAATATTCTTATCAATGACAATCTCACCCGTTGTATTAGCATAATTACCGTTTCCTAATTCAAAAGTAGTTCCACTTTCTGCTGCAGCAATAATATCAGCTAAATTAGCTGTATTATCAACAGGTGTTGCCCCACCTGCTGTTTTAATCCCGGTAACACCTTCTGCATGTCCGGCCTCTACACCATCAATATAAATAATGAACGTGTATTTCATGTCGCCGTACTTCAAATCTGCAATGGTAGCTGTTCCTGCAATAGCAACCGTAGCGTCAATTGCAAACTCACCTTCTTGATCTTGGTTATATGGTTCATAAGTGATTGTACCGGCAGCAAAATCAGGATAGTCGGCTGCATTCCATGTAAGTAGCATATTTTGATTTGTTTCGCTTTCCATCACGGCTGTTACCTCATAGATAGGATAAGTAAGTGCAGTTGTTTTTCCATATGAATCATTACCTAAAAGCTCAAAAGTATATTCTGAATAGGGATCTAAATCTTCAAATATTATTTCGGCATTCTCTACATCATCAGTCGTTAGGTTTTTTGTTTCTATTACTACCTCATCAAGCGAAGCCGTAATTTGTGTTGGTGTAACAGACGAATCTAATGTCCATTGTATCGTTACTGTCTGACCACTAACTGCACTCACAAAAGTGGCTTGAGGAATTATGGGAGCATTGTATTTCGGACTAAAATAAACTGTTGTCCACGATGAGTTGATTGTATCTGCTGCCGAAGAAGTTGCTTGCACATAAGCATAATAAGTAACAACATCTGTTGAAAGCCCGTTGTAACTTAAGGTTGGCTCAATAACCCCGTTTTGCACACTAACGCAATTTTCTTCCCCCACAGTAGGTATTACACTGTTGATATCCACATTGCCGTCATATAAAGCAACAGTATATGACTCTGCACCTTCCGAACCGCCCCATGTGAGAGTAATCTCACCATCAGTAGGTTTTGAGGTGTTAAAATTGGCTTCAACATTTGTTGGTGCATTCAAGCGAACTTTAGAAAGTGTGTCATTCCCTGAATCTACATCATCTTCACACGAAGCTAGCATTATGAATGCTGCAAGAAACAAGGTAAAATATTTATAATGTTTTTTCATTCTGTCCAAATTTATCTTTGAGATAGCCCTGCTAAAAGCAGAGCTATCCAATATTTATATTAATTGTTTGTCCACCAACGCGACGCACCAATTTTGTTACCGCTTAACTCCGTATTCACAGTAAAATCAGCACGAGCCGGTTTCTTATAGGGGTTCTCTTCCAGAACCGTAGCTTTTTCATCATACATATCAGCAGATATACCAGATGTTGCATCATACATACCTACCGTTCCGAAGTAATAATTATCTGCATAATCGAAAGGAATTTCATCACCTAGAGTTCCTCGACCTCCCCAACGACCTCTATCGTCTTCGGGTGTAACAAACAAATTATTATTAGCTGTTATGATTGCCCCGGAGAATGTGGTATACAATAATTCATTTCCGGGGGCGTAATAACATGAATTGTTGCTAAATATAAGTTCCGTCATGTTAGAACCCGTATCGAAGTCATTGCGCGACCCTCCAATATTACCATCATAACGTACTATCTGGCGTTTTGAATCATATCCAATATTATTGAACGTGTTGTGTGTGATACTCAGCACCGGAGTATATGATTTACGAATATCAATAAAGTCAGCTCCATTACATGCAAAATTTGCAAATACATTATTATTGAAAATTACAGAGTCAATTGCTACGGCATAGTTTCCATAGAATATGCCTTTCTGATAGTTGGCAAACGAACAATCTTCAACTGAAACACTATTCACATTAGCAGTTCCTCCTATAACTATCGTGTGACTTGCTCCACCGTTCAAACCGTCAATATCCAGTCCTTGGAAAGCTACATTAACAGCCCCATCAATGGTAAACAGCATACCTTGCAGTTCCGGACGAGATGCATCATCAGCGTTAACGATCGTAATTGATTTATTCAAGATGATATTTGTTTCTTCAGCATAAGCATATACTCCACCACTCAAAAGAAGGACATCACCATCGGCTGCTGCTGCTACTGCTGCCACTAAATCGCTACCTGCTTCTAATATTGTACCGTCAGGTTTCGTTGTAGCTGTAACCTCACCACGAACTGCTTGACCATTATAAATAGCCACAATATATTCCGTTCCTGCCTCTGCACCTAAAGTTGCTTCTCCTGCTGAGATTTCATCGGCAGTTAGCTCGTAAGTGGCTTCTTCTTTTGTTGCCTGATTTATAAGCAATAATGAGGTCACTGCTGTTCCTGCTTCCCATGTTACTCGGATCACAGCGTTAGTGGTCTCAATATTTGTGATAATATTTTCAGATCCTGTTTCAAAATAATAGGGTGTCCATTTTGAGTCTGCTGTACCTTCTATCAAGCTTATTGCTTGCACATATACCGTTAATGCGGTATCTTGAGGCAAACTATATGCAATATATGGATTTGCACTTGTTGTTGACGCAATGTTGTAGTCAGCTTGCACAAAATTAGGAGAATCAAAATCAATATTAGCCAAATCTTGCCCTAAACTATCAATAAAGAA
Source organism: Mangrovibacterium sp. (assembly GCA_047975205.1). Taxonomy (GTDB): domain Bacteria; phylum Bacteroidota; class Bacteroidia; order Bacteroidales; family Prolixibacteraceae; genus JBKEDC01. Next base: position 108,364 of record JBKEDC010000037.1, read on the forward strand.
TGCTACATTATAACGCTCGGCATCTTTCACATCATCCCAATATACACGGGCATTAACACTACTAAAAACACGAACTTCAACATCTATTGGCGAAAATACGCGTTCTGTTTGACCTAATCCATCTACCAGCGGATCAATATCATCTTGACAAGCCGTAAAAAATAATGATGCTGTACAGAATAGGTATACTATATTTTTAAAATATCTTTTCATAAACTAAATTGTTTTTATGCGATTACGCATGAAATACTAATTAAAGAAAGCTTGATAGAACTCATAGTTTTCCAACTGACCGTTACTACTTTCCAAAAGCTCTCTCCATAGTGGCCAATATTGGTAAGCATCCGGATCATTCCGATAAAGGTTATCTCTAATTTCTAAGAATGTGGTATAACTTTGAGATGTTTCATCGGTAGGAATCCAAGTCGCATTTTCCTCATAGATAGATGACATATCGGCTGTTTCACCTCTTTCTAAACCATAATATTGCAGTGATTCGCCATCATCTGCTATTTTGAAATATACTTTTGAAGGCACATTACTATAATCAAATGCTACTGTTCCATATGTTCCCGATGTTTGTCCGATTAGGGCAGTCATACGAGCTTGTGTTTCTTTCAATTTGTCGCCCAACAGTCCCCAACGAATTAGAGCTTCTTTACGAATACATTCACCGGCAAATTCAAATTTATGCTCTTCTTGAATAGCTGCTAACATATCTTCTTTCGAGCTGATGTTGTTCAAATAATCATCAACACCTTCTGCCCGATGGTCTGTATCAAAAGCACGCTCGCGAATCATACGCAAATAGATTTTTGCTGCCGCTGCTCCATCAATATAGTTTACTGCTTCAGCTGCCATTAAAACAACCTCTGCATAGCGCATATAGATTTTATTTACTCCATCATCATTAGTTGATGTTACGTAACGACTCATCCATTCATAACGATATTTACCCATGTTCCATGCGCGAACGTTTGTTAGTTGTTGTTGGGCAAAACCATCAATAGGGTTTCCCCATTCATAAGGCACACAGGTAATATCTCGACGAGTATCTCCGGCTGCAAAGTCGTAATACAGGGTTGGCGCAATAAACGCACTACCACCACGCGCTTGAGCCGTATATTGGTCAATACCTCGATGCCGCACAGCAAATGTAAAGTTCACACGGCCACGACCATCGGCGAATGGAATCTCCCAAAGAGATTCACCTCCCGCTGAGATATTATCTTCCATATTTCGACGGAAGATTGTTTCATAATCCAATAACGAACAAGTTCCGCTGTTGATAATCGACAAGCATTCTTCTTTTACCAACGCCATCATCTTATCTTCAGACAAGTCCTCATCATCGGTTTGAGACAAATAATCACTGTCGCCCAAACGTTGACCATAGCCACAAGCCATGAGTGCTAATTTAGCACGCAAACCTTTTACGTAAGCTTTGTTTACATTCTCGGTCGAAGTAGTCAAATCATCACCATTTGGCCATGCCACTAATTCTGATGCTTCCCCAAGATCAGCTAATAATTGTTTATAAACTTCATCTCGATCTGTACGTGGTAAATAAGTCGTTTCTGAGGATATCGGCTCAAAACGATAAACCACATCTCCCCAAGCTTTAAGTAAATCATGGTAATAAATAGCACGAAGGGTTAGTGCTTCGCCTAACAGGTGAGCCATTTTATAGTCTGAAAGATCAGCATATGTGCGTAAACCTTGAATCGACATATTAGCGCGTTCGATACCTTCATACATTTTAGTCCATGCCTCGTTGTTCCGGTTCATTTGCGAGTTGTCGGGTGTTGCACTATAACAAGTTAAATCTGATTTATCATCGTCAGTTTCTATTCCACTCAAAATCTCGGCATCAGTATTCATTCCGTAATAAGGGATAAATCTACCACGATGTGCATTTGTTTCCGCAAAGGATATTTTAATGCCGTCAACAGCACCGGAGGCTAAATCGTAACTAGAGAATATGACTGACTCATCCATAGTTGACTGAGCCGGTGCATCAAGAAAGTCTTTACACGATGTTAGCGAGAGTCCGCCGATGAGTGTAAGTGCTATGTATATTTTTTTCTTCATTTTATTCGCTTTATAGAATTATATTAGAAATTAAGATTCACACCAAACACCCACTGACGAGCACGAGGATAGGCCGAGTAATCAACTCCCGGAGTAAGAGAAGTATTTCTAATTGTTGAAACTTCAGGATCTAAACCTGAATATTTAGTAATACAGAATAAGTTATAACCTGAGGTATAGAAGCGTAGGTTATCTATTTTTAATCTGTTTAATATTTTCTTAGGTAATGTATAACCGATAGTCAGGGTTGCTAAACGGAGGTATGAACCATCTTCTACAGCCCAATCAGAAAATACATAGTTTTGCAAGTAAGGCGACCAAGTTGTTGCATTTGCATTTATTTCGTCTAATTTGGCTAAATCTGTTGTATATTCTCCATTATTATCAATAATAGTAAAGCGATTTCCTGCCGATTGACTTTCTAACAGATTACGGTATGGATAGCTATAAGCCGAGGTTTCATATTCAATTTTGTTTGCATTATAAACATCACCCCCAATACGGTAGTTGAAAATAGCAGCAAAATCGAAGCCATAAGCATAAGCATTAATAGTGAACCCCCCGGTAGCCAAGGGATTTGCATTACCGATGACTTCACGGTCGCTGGTATCAACAGTACCATTCTCATCTAAATCTTCAAACTTCTGCATACCGGGACGGACATCACCAAAGGTTGAGCTAGGAGCGGCTACGCCTTCTTTAAGCATCCATTTTCCGGCAGTTTCGTCGTATCCTTGAAAATCAGAAGTCTTATACATACCGGCATGACGGTATCCATACATTTCTCCGACAGCGCCTCCTCTTCGAACTAGGAATTCATCAGGAATTGCCGTTGAAGCCCAATTGGTTCCTTGGGTAAAATCTTCCATTTGTCCTAATGTAATAATCTTATTTTTATTAAATCCGATATTAAAATTGGCACTAATTCCCCAATCCTTCTTCGTTACGGCATTCCAGTTTAAAGAGAATTCTAAACCTTTATTCTCGGTTTCACCCATGTTACGATATTGGTTATCATAACCGGTTCCTGTAACCGGGAAAAGCATTAATAAGTCTTTTGTTGTGTTCCAGTAAGCATCGATAGTACCACTCAATTTTGTACCAAATAATGTCCAATCCAGACCAATGTTACGTGTGTATGTCGTCTCCCAAACCAAATCCGGATTAGCCATAATCTTAGAAGGATTCCAGACACTGTTAACATCATTTAGCCAAAGCGTGTTGCTTGAGTTGTAATATTGACTCATCTGACCTCCCGGAATGTTGTTATTACCTGCAGTACCGTAACTCAAGCGCAATTTTAAATCATCTAACCAATTACTTGAATTGTTCATCCAATCTTCACTTGAAATACGCCAAGCAAATGCTGCCGATGGGAAGTATCCCCATTTGTTACCTTCTGCAAAACGACTGGAACCATCAGCACGAAAAGTAGCTGAAAGAAGGTATTTACTTTGATAATCATAATTTACACGACCAAAAAATGACAATAATTTATCATCCGGATTTAGGCTATTATCAATGGTATAGGCTGTACCTTGGGTAGATAGTTTATACGCATCTTCAAAAGAAAAATCTTCAGGAAAACCTTGAACCTCTGTAGTAAAATCGGTTTCTGTAGTTGATACGATCTCCATACCGGCTAAAACATTTAAGTGGTGGTCATCGTTATCAATGACTTTGGAGAAGTCATAATTTAAGGTGTTTGCATTACGGAATTTATCTCTTTTAGTATCTGTAAAACGAATTGCAGGAAGATCTTGATTTTCAGCTGCTGCGTTGTTTTGCACATAATATGTTGTTTTACCAAAGAATCGTTTATCATTATAAGTGTAATTCTCAATACCAATATCTGATTTAAATTTCAGGTTATCGATAATTTCCCATCCAAAGCTACCATACATATTTAGGTTTCTTTTCTCGCGTAAACGATCATTATCCCACACCGAAGTAATCGGATCGATTAGGTAACTCGAAATATCCTCATCTGTTGCCGACGAGGAAACATCACCCAACGGAATCGGAGAGTAAATAATCGTTTGTTTGTAGCGAGCATCTCGAGCTGTACCACCATCACTCATATCACTAGCGCCACCGCCTTCAGTAGTAGAATCTGAATAACGAACAGAAAAAGATAGATCAATCTTCTCATGTGGTTTTGCATTCAACTTCAGTGTTAAGTTATCGCGTTTAAAACCGGAACCAAGCATTATTGCATCTTCATTATATCCGGCATAGGTGAAAGCATATTTAATCTTCTTATTTCCTCCGCGAACGCTCAAATCTTGACTAAAAACAGTTCCTGTCTTACCATAAACTTGCTCTTGCCAATTATTTCCGGCTTGTCCCATGAACAAGTCCATATCATCATAATTTCCAAATAAATTGGTATATGAACTCATATTACTTGTTCCATTACGGAGCATCGTATATTCATACATCCAATCTACATAATTGTACGTATCCATAACATCATACTGTGATGCCATCCTTTTGACCCCGGTAAAAGCATTGTAGCTTACTTGTACCTTCCCGGATTCACCACTTTTAGTCGTAATAATAATTACGCCATTTGCACCGCGAGAACCATAAATGGCCGTTGACGATGCATCTTTCAGCACATCAATTGATTCAATATCGGCGGGAGCAATATCGTTCATGCTTGAAACCGGAAAACCATCAACGATAATAAGTGGCGAATTGTCTTGAGTAATAGAACCGCCACCGCGGACACGAATAGTCATCTCGGCATCAGGAGCTCCTTCTGTTGATGAAATCTGGACACCTGCCAATCGACCTGAAAGTGCTTCCGTAGCTGAAGCCACCGGTATTTGTTTCAAGCTTTCACCTCCAACCGATGCTACAGAACCTGTAATATCGCGTTTTTTCACCGTGCCATAACCCACAGCAACGACTTCATCCAAACCGATAGCGTCAGGAAGTAAAGTTATGTCGATTTTTCCGGAAGTAACCACTGCTTCTTCACTTCTCATACCTACAAATGAAAAAACTAATGTAGCACGCGGCTTAACTCCATTAATAGTGTAATTACCATCAATGTCTGTAATCGCACCATTGGTAGTTCCTTTTTCAATAACGGTAACTCCGGGGAGGCTAATGCCATTCTCATCGGTTACCCTACCGGTTACCTTAGAAGCTCCTTGCATCAATTGCTCTTGCACTCTTTCTGCATAGGCATTCGTCATACCGAAGAAGAGAGTCAAAAGCATAAATCCGGAAACTACTCCGAATTTCAGCAGACTTTTCAGTCCACCCGCTTTTTTGTAAAAATTTCTATCCATAAAATTCTCTCGTTAAAAATTGATTATATTGATTGTGTGAGATTATTATTTAACTATTCCCCAGCTAATTCATTCAAATACACCTCAAGCATAGTGTATCTCACTGGGTTTAATTTATTTGCATCAGAAGGGTCTTGAACGTTTAACTTATGCTTAAGTTCCCATGTATCAGGCATACCATCTTTATCGGTATCAAGTGGGGCTTCGGCAGATTTTAATTCCGGCCAACCACCAACATCTTTTTGAGAATCAATAATACCGGCATGTCCTCCTACACTTCCCTTATAAGTTGAGATTCCGGTTTCAACCTCTTTCACAATTCTTGTATCAACGGCATCTCTAACATGTGATGCTCCGGCTTCTTTCAATACCTTCAAATAAGCTTTACTCGCCTTATCTATTTTAAGTTCTCCACCTACGGCAATCGATTGCGCATTTGCAATTGAATTAAAGCTCCTACCATCACCTATTTCAACACCTTTTATGTTATTCTTAGTAACTAGTTTGTTTCCTTCAAGCACATTACCTTTGATATAGAATTTGCCATATTCATATTCCTCCTTGTAAGCTTTAAAGAAGGTGCTCCTTCTCTTTGAATCTTCTCCAGGTTTATAGTAATTATTTACGATGTTAAATTCTCCGGACTCTCCGCCATAACTGGCATGATTATACCAATTGAAGATGACGTTGTTTACAAATTCAACACTTCCTCGATATTCCTCCATTTGCTCTGCAGAATCGTAAATACCCGGATGATCAAATCGTGGATTTCGGCTATTATGATTAGCAATTAGATTATGGTGGAACGAAGCATCTTTCCCACCCCAAATGGCACCATATCCATGATTTCCTTTTTTGTGTACAGAATGATTTAAACTTTCGGAAATAATACACCACTGCATGGTGAAATTCTTATTTCCATAAAATGAAGCTTGCTCGTCAGTTCCCCAGCTTATACTGCAATGGTCAAGAATAATATTTTTATGAAACTGTCCTTCAATAGCATCGTCTTGCTGCATCGTTTCATCTCCCATACGCACCCTAATATAACGCACGATAATATTATCAGCCTGTAATCGAACCGGATAACCTTTAATAGTAATTCCATCTCCCGGAGCTGTTTGCCCGGCAATAGTTAAACTGTCGGAACGAATAAGCAGCTTCTTTTTCAATTCAATGGTACCTGAAACCTTAAAAACTATGGTACGAGGGTATTTGCGAGTAACCGCCCAACGCAGAGAACCCTCTTTGCCTGAATCCGACAAATCAGTTACATAAAGCACCTTTCCACTCCGTCCTCCGGTAGTGTACATACCTCCACCCTCTGCTGAAGGGAAAGCCGGAAGTTTTTTTGCTGATGTCGGAAAAACCACCATAAAAAATACAAAAACAACGTAAAAAGAGTATTTATTTGATTGCATATATTTACATTTCAATACAACATTTCATATTACAAAACAGAATGCATTGCCACGCTAAGATAACAACAATATATAATTGACAAAAACTTAACAATTGAAAATCAAACATTACTTACCAAATAAAATCACATAATACACTACAATTCAACAGTATAATTAATATTGAAAAAAACTTTATTTTCTTTGACATTTTTATCAAGATAATATTTTAGATAATTAACTCCATATATAAAAGAATCTTTCAGTACATTATTTAGATTTTCGTTTAAGTGAAATTTAACACTGTTTAAATAATAGTGATTAAAGTGCGGAATAATAAAAAACAACCATTGATACGAATAAAAGAAAGGGGAGAACGGCATCGTTCTCCCCTTTCTTTTGCAATAAACTTGTCAACATTCTACCACCAACGTGGATCTCCTATAAAATTGCGATACTGTGAAACCTGCAGAGTAAAATCTTCTTCTGACTGATTTACAAAAAGCTCATTCATATTTTCACGAGTCTGCGTATTATCAAAATCAGTAATTTTAGTATCAGCTGTTGTATAATTATCTTGCATTTTTTTTGTTGCAAAATCTCCTCTTAGTTGATAACTAGGAGAATAAATTCCATCAGTATCAGCTCCTGAATTTGAACCGGCAAAAATATTTTTCATAAAAGTTACTTGCGAAACATCTCCACAACGAAAAATCACATCAGTGTACATAAAATTACTATTTTCCACTTGAATTAATGAAATACCTGTCAGTCCATCTCCTTCATTTATCTTCAGCTTGTCTAAACGAAAAGTTGTTGCTGTATTTGAGATGGTGGTATTTAAGATTCTGGGTGACTCTAATGAGTAATTAACGCCTACATTTATAACCTCATATCCATTAATTGAATCTATCACACAATTCTCGAATACAATATTTTTCATAAACAAACCATTATCTTTAGTTCTAATTACACCTCGAAGGCTTGAAATTTCACAGTTATAAAAAGCAAGTTGATCGATAGTTCCGGCTTTCGATCCATTCACGATATACTTACCTCCGTAGTTAGACTCTCCCTGGCCTTCAGGGTAAGAAAAGTTCTATTAATAAGTCGCTGGTCGTATTTTTATAAAACTCAATTGAGCCTGACAGACGCTCATCCCAAAAACCAAAATCCAGTCCTAAATTCCGAGTAACAGTAGTCTCCCACTTTAAGTCCGGATTGGGAAGTTGTGTGTTTGCTGCAGCGTAGTAAGGGGTAACCTGTTCACCCAACGAATAAACTCTTGAATTATTAATTCGATATGATAACTGAAATTGTGTAGAACCTATTTTATCATTTCCCGCTTCACCATACGAAAAACGCAACTTCAAATTAGAAAGCCATCCCTCAGCACCCTGCATCCAAGACTCCTTATTTATACGCCACGCTAATGCACCTGCAACAAAGTTTCCCCATTGATTACCTTTCGCAAACTTTGTTGATCCGTCAGCACGATAAGTAAGCGTTGCATAGTACTTACTATCGTAGATATAGTTTGCACGTCCGAAAAAAGATGCTCTATTATAAGGATCTGAATATTTACTCGCAATGGCAGGAACCCCTTCTCCTAATGCCAAGTTAGCAAAAATTTTCTCCGGAGATAAATCTTCAGCATAACGGGTTTGGTCAACGCTATATGTTTGTCCCCATGAACTATTAATTTCCTGACCAATCATTATGTCAAAACGATGCTTACCTTTTTCAAAATCGTAAGTTAATGTTTGAGCTTGACGGGCTGTTATTGTAGATTGATTATCTAATGAGATTAATGGCAACCCACCCTCATATGACGCCGGAGTAGTATAAACTCCCCAATAATTCTGATCTTCTTGAAAGCGATAGTTGTAGCCACCTTCTAAACGATACTTCAAATTCTTAAGGATATCCCAATTGATTGCTCCTGTAAAAGCAAATCCCTTGCGGAAACGTCGTTTCCAATATTGTGCAGCCTGTTCAGATAGCGTTAAGTTGTCTCGCACCCATTGTTCGTACTCGTCATCAGGAAGCGTATTGGGATCTATGATAATCTGATCGGAAAGACCCTTTACAGGACCTTTTGCTACAGCGTCAGATGTTCTGATTTTATAAGTACCTCCGGATGTTCCCGAACCATTGGTTGCTTCATCAGATACACGCGCATTCAAGTCTAATCGAAGTTTATCAAACATCTGGTGAGAAAGCTTAAAGTTTACATTGAAACGTTCATAATCATTATTTTTCATTAGCCCCCCATTGAAATTGTATGTGCCTCTCAATGAATATTTTGTTTTAGCATTACCCCCCTGAACAGAGATATTATGCTGTTGAGAAAGCACATTAGCTCCGAACATGTCATTTTGCCAATCAGTTCCATCTTGATATTTGTATAAATCAAAATCATCATACATACCAAAGCGTTTTTCAAAACTATCTACAGAATTTTGCCCCTCCAATAAAGCCAACTCATAATTAGTCATTACATACTCGTAGGGACTAAGTACATCGATACGATTCTTAAGTTTTTTAGTCTGAACAAAAACATTGTAACTCACTTGAGTTTTCCCTCCTTGTGCATTTTTTGTAGTGATAATAATAACGCCATTTGCTCCCTGAGAACCATAAATTGCAGTTGAAGAAGCATCTTTTAGTACGTTAATACTTTCAATGTCAGTAGGCGGAATATCATTAATACTAGAAACAGGGAATCCATCTACAATATATAATGGAGAATTATCTCCCGTTATTGAACCTCCTCCGCGTACTCGCACAATCATTTCTGCATCAGGCGACCCATCAGCAGTGGTAACTTGCACTCCTGCTAACCTGCCCGAAAGAGCCTCTGCTACATTAGCAACCGGCACCTTAGCCAAGGTTTCTCCGCCAACTGAAGAAACCGATCCGGTTAAATCTTTCTTCTTGATTGTACCATAGCCCACGGCAACAACTTCTTCCAAACCGATAGCATCAGAAATCATTGTTATGTTAATGCGTGCTTTATCTACATTAACCTCTTTTGTTTTCATGCCAACAAAACTAAAAACAAGGACAGCACCATCGCTTAAATTTCCAATAGTATAATTTCCATCAAAATCACTTATCACACCATTAGTCGTTCCTTTCAACACAATGGTTACTCCCGGAAGGGGCATACCCTGATCATCAACTATTCGTCCATCTACAGAAGATACTTTCTGAGCTTGGACTGAAAGTATAGTCATCGAGCAAAGCATAGCGAGTGTCAACCCTGAGATTCTTATAAGCCGGATTAAATAATTAATCCGACTTATTTTACTGATAAAAGTTTTATTCATAAAAGAATATTTAATTAAAGTTAATATTTCAATGTATTTTCAGTTACTAAATCATATATTACACGTTTTAATATATTCTGGTTAATTATATATATTTCACACTCTAAGATATACATAACACTAATATCAAAATATTGTAATATTTATTAACATTTATCATATTCAAAATCAATTCTGTAACATTTCGTTTTATAATTAAATACAATATGTTAATATTTATTAAAATACAATATTTCTGAAATATAGTTTAGAACTCAAACTAAAATTTACATAAAATTCAACTCAGACTACCATAAAACTCAAAAGTCAACTGTGTAAGCATTTGCACTCCGATTACGTTCAGTAACCACAAAGGCAAAGTGCTCCAACAAACATGAAGAAAATCACCTACCTTTGTGATTCTATTCAACCAGATGATATGAAAAATTCAACTCAAATTCATTCTTTTCAAACCGACATTAGTTCTATTGCTCTTCCTCGTAAATTTCCTTACTTATACACTCACGAGCCACATTCACTATGTCGAATAGCAAGCGAAGAGTTGCAAAAATTCTTACTTCAGCAAACCACATGGAATGAGTATCTAGGATTAGATGGAAAAGACAGAGGCATTGGCAAAATGTTCGGTGTATTGGTGGTTCAGCAAACAAATGGAAAATTAGCTTACTTAGCCGCTTTTTCGGGAGCTATCGGAACCTGCAATACACATCCTTATTTTGTTCCCCCAATATTCAATTTGTTAGACCCTAACGGATTTTTCAAACAAGGAGAGCAAAAGTTAAGCGCACTCAACAAACAAATTGAACAATTAGAGCAAGATGAATCATTAACATCTGCACAATTACAGCTCCACGAGGCAACAAAAAATATAGAATCGACTCAATCTCATTGGAAAGAGCACTTGAAGAACGGGAAAAAAATCAGAGAAGGTCAACGAGAAGATGCTAGAAAGATACTCATAGGAAATAAACTAGACGAGCGATTAGAAGAACTAAACCGAGCTAGTCAATTAGAAAAGATTGCTCATAAGAAACATATTGTCAAACTAAACCGACAAATAGAACTAATTCAGGAAAGCTTAAATCGGCAACTCTCATTTATAGCTAGTTTAAAGAAACAGCGACAAAAACAGTCAGCAGACTTACAGCTCCATATTTTTGAGCAGTTTCAACTAATTAACAATCGTAATGAGCAAAAAAGTGTTCTACAAATTTTCAACGAACAGAAAATAACAATGCCTCCGGCAGGCACGGGCGACTGTGCAGCTCCCAAACTACTGCAATACGCTTTTCAACAGCAGCTAAAGCCAATTGCATTAGCCGAATTTTGGTGGGGAGCTCCTCCAAAATCAAAAATACGTAAGCACAAACAGTTTTATCCTCCCTGTAGCAAATGTGCTCCTCTTTTAAAGCATATGCTCCGATATATCGAGCAGGAAATCGACCCCATCAATCTGCAAATGAAACAGCCCGATGAGCTGGAAATTATTTTCGAAGATGATCGGATAATAGTCATCAACAAACCGGAAAACTTTTTAAGCGTCCCCGGAAAAAAGCAGAGTGATTCGGTTTTGCAACGTTTAAAGCAAATGCGACCGAAGGATGAGAATTTATTATTAGTTCACCGCTTAGACATGGCAACTTCCGGTGTACTGCTTGCTGCAAAAAATATGGAAACATATAAAATTATGCAAAGTCAATTTATCAAACGAAGCGTAAAGAAATGCTATCTTGCCATACTCGATGGATTGGTTAAAGAAGACAGTGGAACCGTCAATTTACCGCTTCGCGTAGATCTCAATAATCGCCCCCAACAATTAGTTTGCTACGAGCATGGGAAATCGGCTTCCACGGATTGGGAAGTTATCGAACGCACAGACGGGAAAACCCGCGTGCATTTCTATCCCATTACGGGACGAACTCACCAATTGCGCGTACATGCTGCCCATATACAGGGTTTAAATACTCCTATTCTAGGAGATAACTTGTATGGGAATAAGGATAATCGACTGTATCTACATGCATCAAGTTTAGAAATTACACATCCTAAAACAGGCAAGGAAATGATATTTCACGCAAAGAATCCGTTTTAACATTAAGACCAAAACCTGACAAAAGAGATTTATTAACACATTAAAAAATAAATTTAAATGCTAATTTTCAAACACTTAGAATATTCTTACCTTGTTTTATGAAATTAGAATAGCTCCTATTTTACTTCGTACTATCTTTCCTCGCTTAATAATTGGCATAACTTTATATCTTTTTAACTTTTCACTGAGGAGGATCCGCTTAATTTCATATCATCTTATTCTTTTCAAGATAAGAATTACGTACACTATATATTTCTCCGGTCTTATTCTATTTCAAAAAGGATAAAATGCGAGCTATCACATAAAGAATTCCATTTAAACATACTATTTTCAGCAGTTTTATGATTTAATCTTGATGAGCGTTTTAATCCAAAAAAATTCTAAAGATGCATCATTTCATTTTTAAAGTTGTAGCTTTGTCAGCGTATGGAGAAAAAGAAACCCAGAAAAGTAATCAAAAAGCTGCAGAATCGCTATCGTCTTATGATATATGATGATAATAGTTTTCAAGCAGTATGGAATATTCGTATCACGCGCACCAAAGCCATCCGATGGATAATGTCAATCATTGCTCCCTTAGTTTTGTTGACTGCTTTTCTTATTTTCTTCACCCCTATCCGTCAGCTTATACCCGGATATCCAAAACCCGGTATGCAAAAGAATTTAGTTCGGAATGAGATATTAATCGATTCGTTGCACCATGAACTGGAACTCCAAAAACAATATCTAGCCTCTATACAATCAGTTATTCAAGGAGAAATCACTGAAGAAGAGTCATTAGCAATCGACACTTCCCATCATGTTGTACCCGATTTAACCGATTATCAACTTAATCATGATTCAATTTTTGAGTTACATTTATTAAATACTCCCGTGGCTTCAAACCCACCAACAAAAGATACGGTGAATGACAAAGAAAATATTCAAGATTTAAGCTTTTTCAGACCTATAAACGGAGTAGTTACCGACAAATACAATACAAAGTCCGACCACTACGGAGTAGATATCACTAGTGCTGCCGAAGCATCTATATTTTCCGTACTGGACGGAACGGTTATCTTTGCCGGATTTACAGTTGAAACCGGTTATGTAATATATGTTCAACATCGTTATAATTTAGTTTCCGTGTATAAGCACAACCTCAATCTGTTAAGAAAAACAGGAGACAGGGTTAAAGCCGGGGAAGTTATAGCCGTCATGGGGAATACCGGTAAGCTTAGTACCGGGCCTCACCTCCATTTCGAACTGTGGTACAAAGGAAAGTCTATCGACCCTTCAGAATACATAAATTTTGAATGAAGTTAAATCGATTAAATATAAAATCAACAATAGGGTAAAAGTGTTATTCGCCGATTAATCAGCAAGTATTTCAACGTTCTTTATGGAAATGGTTTGAATCTTATTAAATTTGAAGCTTTATTACATACACATGAACGAAAATAAAAAAAGAATAGCAATACTTGGTTCTACCGGCTCTATCGGAACACAAACTTTAGAAGTCATCAGCGAACAAAGTGCCTATTTCGAGATTGAAGTGCTTTCTGCTAATAATAATATCGATTTACTTATCGCACAGGCTTTGCATTACAAACCAAATGTTGTGATTATTGCCAATGAGAATCATTATAATAAGCTTTGTCGTTCCCTAGCTCATGAAGATATTAAATGTTATGCTGGCAATCAGGCTTTAGAACAGGTCGTACAAATGAGCTCTGTTGACTTAGTAGTTACTGCCATGGTGGGATATGCAGGCTTACTCCCCACTTTGAGTGCCATAGAAGCCGGGAAAGATATCGCTCTCGCCAATAAAGAAACTTTGGTAGTAGCAGGTGAAATCATCACGGAAGCCGCACTTCGGAAAGGAGTGAATATTTATCCGGTAGATTCTGAGCATTCAGCCATCTTTCAGTGTTTGGTAGGTGAACACATGAATGAAATCGAAAAAATTATACTTACCGCATCCGGAGGGCCTTTTCGCCGACATAGTGCTGATGAACTAAAACACATCACCAAATCCGATGCATTAAAACATCCCAATTGGGAAATGGGAGCTAAAATCACCATTGATTCTGCCTCCATGATGAATAAAGGCTTCGAGGTTATTGAAGCAAAGTGGCTCTTTGGAGTACAGCCTGAACAAATTGAAGTCATTGTACATCCTCAAAGTATTGTGCATTCGCTAGTTCAATTCACCGACGGTTCTATAAAAGCCCAAATGGGATTACCTGATATGAAGTTGCCCATTCAGTATGCTTTGAAGTTTCCGGAACGATTGAAATCTTCATTCAGCAGATTCAACTTTATGGATTACCCTCAACTCACCTTTGAAAAAGCTGATACCTCTAAATTTCCAAGTCTTGCACTAGCTTATGAAGCTATGAAACAAGGTGGGAATATGCCATGCATTATAAATGCAGCCAATGAGATAGCTGTTGAGGCATTTCTAAGAGATAAAATACGCTTCATCGATATGCCTGACATCATTACCGATTGCATGCAAAAGCTACCCTATCTGCCTCAACCTGATATAAATGATTATATCGCATGCGATAAAGAAACTCGGTTGTTTACTCAATCATTAATTAATCAACAATATAAACTCTAGAAAACATTACAATGCAAGAATTCTTTATAAAAGCTGCTCAATTAGTACTGAGCCTTTCTTTATTAGTCATTATTCATGAGTTCGGACACTTTACTTTTGCTCGTCTATTTAAAACAAGAGTGGAGAAATTTTATTTATTTTTCAACCCATGGTTCTCTCTATGGAAGAAAAAAATAGGCGAAACAGAGTATGGTATCGGTTGGGTTCCGCTAGGTGGCTATGTGGCTATTTCCGGCATGATCGATGAATCTATGAATACAGAAAGTTTAAAAGAAGAACCTAAGCCATGGGAGTTTAGATCTAAAACCAAATGGCAACGCCTACTTATTATGATTGGCGGCGTGCTTTTTAACTTCATTCTGGCATTCATTATATACATTGGTGTCCTTTTTGCTTGGGGAACATCTTACCTACCGACCGACAATCTTACTCATGGCATAAGTGTCAATAAGGAAGCCCGAGCTATGGGGTTTGAAAATGGAGATAAAATTATTTCTGTCGACGGACAAAAGATTGAGAATTTCGCAAAATTTTTACCGACCATTGCTATTGATGGAGCCAAACAGGTAGAAGTTTCACGTAATGGTACTGAAGTATCTATTCCCATCACCAACAAATATTTGCCCGAGCTTTTAAAAGGAAAAATGAGTTTTGAGCCTCGTATCCTCAATAAATTCAGTATTGCAAATATAGTTGATGACAGTCCTGCCGAAAAAGTTGGGCTTAAAACCGGCGATCAAATCTTAAGTCTAGACGGACTGTCATTTAAATTTTATGATGAACTTACAAGTTATGCTCAAAATCATGCGAATCAACAAGTGACATTCAATATTCTTCGCGAAGGAAAGGAATTGCAAGTCCCCATAACGATCAGTGCCGAAGGTACAGTCGGATTTTATCCTGATTTTTCTCCCGAAGCCTACGACTATTTATCATATGAAACAAGATCATATAGTTTTTTTGAAGCTATCCCCGCAGGAATAGACTTGGGAGTATCGACCATAAAAAGCTACCTTAATCAACTGAAATTATTCTTCAAACCGGAGACGAAAGCATATGAGTCATTAGGTGGGTTTATCGCCATTGGCAACATCTTCCCTTCGGCATGGGATTGGCATCGCTTTTGGATGATGACTGCATTTCTATCTATCATACTAGGCGTTATGAATTTACTTCCAATTCCGGCATTAGACGGCGGTCATGTCATGTTCCTGCTTTATGAAATTATAACGGGAAGAAAACCCAGTGATAAATTTTTAGAGTATGCCCAAACTGTTGGTATGATTCTGTTGCTTATCTTAGTAGTATATGCAAATGGGAATGATATCCTCCGATTATTTAAATAAATTCAATTATGACACTATTATTTATCAGCTCAACCGAATTAATCGTTGTTGTTGTATTAATTTTGGTACTCTTCGGTGGGAAAAAGATTCCCGAATTAATGAAAGGACTCGGTCAAGGAGTAAAAGAGTTTAAAGATGCCTCTAAAGAGGCAGAAAAGGAAGACGACAACTCAAATAAAAGCTAATATGAAACCATTTTGCAGGTTACTTATAATAATATGCTTGTTAGCAACAGCAAGTGGCTGCTCACATGATAAAACTTCCATCTTAAAAAAGAAAGTATCCGGAAAGATTGGGGAGCTGGTAGTAGTGATACCGGAAATTCAATGGAAAGATACAATTGGCTCTACTATTAAAGGGCTGTTGGCTCAAGAACAAGTTTCTTTACCTCAGTCTGAACCTCTGTTTGATTTGTTACCTGTACCCCCGGCTGCCTTTGCCGATATATTCAAGGCTAATAGAAGCATTTTGCAAGTACATGTTAATTCAACAGTCGATTCTACACGTGTAGTATATAGGTATGATGTTTGGGCTCAACCGCAATCGGTGGTAGAAATCTATGCTAAAGACAAAACCGATTTCTTACAGCTCTTCAAAGAGAAGGGAAATAAGATTGCAGCGTTTATGCTCCAAGGAGAAAGAAATCGATTAATGGGTAACTATGCTAAATATCCGAAGCGTGAGGTAATAGCCGATATTAAAAAGAAGTTTGGCATCGATATTATTTTACCTGTGGGATATGTTAAGGCTAGCGATAAAGATAATTTTTATTGGGCAAGGTTTGACACCCCTGAAATTACGCAGAGTGTCATGGTATATTCTTTCCCTTACACTTCTGATAGCACATTCACCTCCGACTATTTAGTAAACAAGCGAGACTCTTTGCTTCACGCTTATGTGGAAGGTCCGAGCGACAGCAGCTACATGGTTTCTGAGCATCGAGTTCCTACTGCCTGCCAAATTCTTAAATATAAAGGCAATTATGCTGCTGAAGTACGAGGTTTATGGAGATTAGAAGGTGATTGGATGGGTGGCCCCTATGTACTCTTAGCCGTTTTATCGCCCGATCACAAGCGTGTTGTTGTTCTCGACGGATGGGTTTATGCCCCACAGAAAGATAAGCGAAATTATGTTCGACAGTTAGAGGCCATGATTTACTCACTGAACTTCCCTAAGGCAGAAAAATAAGCTATAACTATGGCTAAAGTTAAAACCCAATATGTTTGTCAAAGTTGTGGAGTTACTGCTGCTAAATGGGTTGGCAGATGCACTAGTTGCGGCGAATGGAACACACTTATTGAGGAAGTGCAGGTGAGTACCAAACAAGTTGCATTACCATCGAAAATGAGCAGCGGAGCTCAACCTCAGAAACTGTCTGAGGTTGCTGAAGATGCCATTGTTCGTATTGATACCTGCAATGCCGAATTGAATCGAGCTTTAGGAGGCGGATTAGTTCCCGGTTCTTTAGTGTTAGTTGGCGGAGAACCCGGTATTGGGAAATCAACGCTTGTTTTACAAGTAGCTCTTGACCTGATTCAACAAAAAGTGCTCTACGTTTCCGGAGAAGAAAGCATTCAACAAATAAAAATTCGAGCTAATCGTTTAAAAAGAGAGAACGACAATTGTTTCTTCCTGAGCGAAACCTCTTTAGAGAATATTTTAGCACATTGCGAACACCTAACACCACAAGTATTGGTTATTGATTCCATCCAAACCATCGCTACTTCATACATAGAGTCTTCCCCCGGAAGCGTGAGCCAAATTAGGGAGTGCACAAATGGTATTCTGAAATTTGCTAAAGAGCGTCGCATTCCGGTTATACTCATCGGGCACATTACTAAGGAGGGAAGCTTGGCAGGACCAAAAGTTTTAGAACATATGGTAGATACCGTATTGCAATTCGAGGGAGAAAATCAGTATATGTATCGAATTTTACGTACGATAAAAAATCGTTTCGGATCGACCTCTGAACTGGGTATATTTGAGATGAACAACAGCGGCATGCGGGAAGTCAGCAATCCATCAGAGCTACTTATTAACAACACTGACGAAGGATTAAGCGGGACTGCAATTGGTTGTGCAATTGAAGGGAATCGTCCGCTATTGTTAGAGATACAATCGTTGGTAAGCACAGCTGCTTATGGGACACCTCAACGCTCGGCAACAGGATATGATCTTAGAAGACTAAATATGTTACTTGCTGTGTTGGAAAAAAGAGCCGGTTTTAAGCTGGCAAGCAAAGATGTCTTTTTGAACATTGCAGGAGGCATTAAGATTGACGATCCGGCTATTGACTTATCGGTAATTACGGCGGTGTTATCATCTAATTTCGATTTAGCTGTCAGCAAATCGATGTGCTTTGCCGGCGAAGTTGGCCTCTCCGGAGAAATTAGAGCAGTAAACCGTATTGAACAACGAATTGCTGAAGCGGAAAAACTCGGTATGCGGAAGATATTTGTGCCTGCCAATGGTAAGGCGGTGAATTTTAAAAAATATGATATTGCCATAGAGCCGGTGTCTCGTGTAGATGAATTCTTCAAAAAATTATTCCGAAAAGCTTAAACCTGATTTTAATCTTCAAGTATCGGAATAACAACAAATCTTATTTTCTGCAAATTGTTTTCTACGTGCTCCACCGAAAAACTCTATAAAATTTCTCACAAGCTGTATTCTTCGGTAAGAATACAGCGAAAAAGGACTAATTGATACAGTTCTCTACAACGAATGGGGTGAAGTAAGGTTTGGTGTATTGTTATGTTTTTACTAATTGGTCGAAAAAGCATTTTTTATTGCCATTCTGCATAGAGAATAACAACAAAAAACGTTTGGTACGCCTATATTATTTACGAATTGAATGAAATTACAAGGCCAGATAGAACGCAAGACGCTACAAATCAAACAAATAAGAAGTTACATCAAGGCAATTCACAAATGTGTTATGCTACAACTGTTATAGCAATAAGACGACCGTATTTATACAAAGATTGAAAACCATAGCATTATCTATTGCTTACGACTACGGCACATGCTTGCTTAAATTCTCTCCGCTTACCGCTCGCATTCCACAATTCCAGATGCATTACATACATGCCTATGGGCAATATTGACCCATTAGCAAAACAAGCATCCCAACTCATAGAAGCCTGAGCCGAAATAGCTTCATTACGCCACGGAGTATCTACCAAATGTCCTGAAGCATTAAAAATTCGCATGGTAAGATACCAAGTGTCTGAGGGTAAATTAAAATAAACACTTAATTCATCTTGATAGCCGTCTCCATTAGGGGAAATCAAGGATGAAGAATAACGCACTTCATCTACCCTATCTATCATTCGTTCACTTGCTGAATTAGGACAAGCCGGGGTGGCGTAATCATTATGAGCACTTGCCGACTGCCAATTGTTCGGGTCTTGTGTTGGTCTTGTTGTAGAAATTCGTTCCAACGACACCCCATTTTTATCATTCAACAAAAAATGATGCCAAGATTCTTGGTAAAGCAGTTCGTCAATAATCACGCTATCAGCATTCATTACAGCAACGCAACCTTCATCATTATTCATGCGGGGCGTGTTACATTGCCAAAAATTAACCGAACAAGACTGCGGATAAATCCAAGTTAGCGTATCCGGATTTTCGCTCAACAAAATTATTCCTCCGGATTCTAAATAATCGCCTTGTTTGCCAATTGCATTTACTTGCCAAAAGCTCCCGTCAGGTTTCCGAGTTGCTATAAAGACCCTAGCTAAATGAATATCTTTCTCCGACACATTAATTAATTCAATAAAGTCGGGAGCAGAAGCATATGGATTAAACAACACCTCGTTAATAAGCAAATCACCGGCTTGTGGCAAATCAATGATTTCATCGATATTTATTTTATTTTGAGGTAATAAGAAATGCCGGTGTGCTCCTGCAAGAGGAGCTTTAACTAGAAAAATGATAAAAAAAGCTACAAAATACAGCTTATAACTGCCCATATACTATATATTTGAAAGTAATCCATTAATTTTGTTCCAAATAAAGAATAAACTACATCTTAACAAAAAGATACAAACAAATAATTAAAAAAAATGAGAGTAGCAATCGTAGGAGCTAGCGGTGCCGTGGGTCAAGAGTTCTTGAAAGTTTTGGCAGAGCGCAATTTTCCGCTAGACGAATTGGTATTATTTGGTTCGGCAAGAAGTGCCGGCAATAAATATGAGTTCAAAGGGCAACAATTGGTTGTTAAAGAACTAAAACACAATGATGATTTTAAAGACATTGACATTGCTCTAACTTCAGCGGGTGGTGGCATCTCGAAAGATTTTGCGGAAACAATTACCAAGCATGGTGCTATCATGATTGATAACTCCAGTGCTTTCCGATATGATGATGACGTGCCTCTAGTGGTACCGGAAGTGAATCCGGAAGATGCATTAAATCGTCCCCGCAATATTATTGCCAATCCAAATTGCTCTACTATTCAGATGTTGGTAGCTTTGAAGCCTATTCACGATTTATCTCCAATCACAAAGGTTCAAGTAGCTACTTATCAAGCTGCCAGTGGTGCCGGAGCTCAGGGCATGGCAGAATTAGATGAGCAAACCAAAGCTGTAGCTAGTGGAAATGATATTAAAGTTGAAAAATTTCAACATCAGTTGGCAATGAATGTCATTCCCCATATTGACGTATTCTTAGATAACGACTACACCAAAGAGGAAATGAAGATGAATTGGGAAACAAAAAAGATTTTACATGCCAACACGGAAGTAAGCGCTACTTGTGTTCGTGTGCCTGTGGCTCGTTCGCATTCAGAGGCTATTTGGTTAGAAACGAAAGGGGTATTGAGCATAGAAAAGGTTCGCAAAGCCTTTGAAGATTTTGAAGGTTTAACAGTGATCGATCAGCCAAGCAAAAATGAATATCCTATGCCTCTTTTTGTGGCAGGTAAAGATGATGTTTATGTGGGCAGGTTGCGTAAAGACTTAACTAATCCGAAAGGACTTACATTTTGGTGTGTAGGCGACCAAATTAAAAAAGGAGCAGCTCTTAATGCTATTCAAATTGCAGAATGGCTAGTAGCTCATGGCAGCGTGAAATAAGACAATTAAATCACATTTAATTTATCATAAAAAGAGAATGTCCAAAAAGTTTTGGGCATTCTCTTTTTGCTTTTAATTTATGGGCAACTGGTGTTATTGCCTGAAAAACTGTGATAGCCCAAGGATTTATGCTTGGGCAGATATACGAAGTAAAATTAAAGCCTGTAAGGCTGATTTGTAATAATCAAGCATATACAAGTCTGATCTACAATCCTTTCGATGTTCTCCATTCATTTTCCAAAGGATAAATCCTTGGGCTGTTACGGGTAGCCCTTTCAGGGCTAAGCTTGCAATTTGCAAGCGTGTGAAATCAAAATCTCACTTTTTGGGCACCCTATCTTTTATGATAAAGATTTATTCATTATATTATTGAATAATATATTAATAATATTACATTAGCATTGAAAATCGAACTCATATGAGAATACACTTAAAAATCAAAGCTGACAATCAGCTAATCCCATTTAATCATCAACAATGGTTGGTGGGAACGTTCCATAAATGGTTGGGACAAAATGAAGAACATGGCAATTTGTCATTATACTCCTTTTCGTGGATGAGCGGAGGTAAGAAAGAACGTGGCGGACTACGATTCGGAGATTTTGCATATCTTTTCATTAGTTGTCATGATATAAATCTCACCAGAGATTTAGTAGAAGGAATACAAAAAGATCCTACAATGTTTGAGGGTTTGAGCGTTTCGGAAATCACTCTGCAACACGCTCCTGATTTATCCGACAGGAATCATTTTTTGGTTGCCAGTCCGATATTCATTAAGCGAAAGGAAGGCGAAAGGGTTGAACATATTTTCTATAATGACAAAAGGTCGAGCAGCTGTTTGGAAGAGACACTGCGCAACAAAATGGCAAAAGCAGGACTGCAAGACGAAAGCTTAAGCATACGTTTTGACACAAGCTACCACGCCGCAATGACAAAAAAGATAACTTACGACGGCATAGAAAACCGCGCCAATTGGTGTCCGGTGATAATAGAAGGCAAACCCGAAACAAAGCAATTTGCATGGCACGTGGGTTTGGGCAATAGCACAGGAATTGGTTTTGGAGCAATAAAATAAGAGAGAAGATGGAGAATGTATATATAGTAAAATATTCGGGTCCGTTTGGTTTCATCAAGCCATGGACAGCCGTGAGAGATAGCGAGACTTATAGTCAGCAGTTTCTAACTCCCTCGATAGTTGCCGGGATTGAGAGGAAGTTGTTTCCTGAACTTTTGCAGGATGATGATGGAGAGGTGAAGAGGATTGTTGGACATAGGTTGAGATACAAGCAGGTTTCGCAGCAGCAAGAACAAATTCAACCTCGAGGTTGGAATCATAAAAAGAGTGGAGCAGGTAAGGGTTTTCACCGACCTTATGCTGTGCTTGTTAGGGGAGTATTTATTGAGCCGGTTTTGTATTTGGCATTCTCTAATAAAGAAGATGCAATAAAAGCTTCGGAGCAACATATTTGCTTGTGCAGAAATGAGGATGTCTTATATCCGGAAGAAGTTATAGAGACTACTATTGAGGATTTTATTTCCAATGATGAAGAGTTCTCAGGGTTTGAATTAGTTTTTGAAGAGAATGAGAAATCATTTTTGGTGGGATATAATCGCTTCAAAGAAAATAGTCCGATGTATGGATATATTAGAGTTGTAGGCACTCCTGTGAGGATAAATTATTAAAATATGGAAATTGTATGTTCACATATTAAAGCAAAAGGCAAGCCCGACTTCACTCCTCTGGCAACTCATTTAGAAGATGTATCCTTAGCTTCTCAGAAATTTGCACAATACCTTGGATTGGATGTTGAGATTGCAAAACTTGGTGCAATCCTGCATGATATAGGAAAAGCAAGTGCTATATTCCAAGAAAGGCTATCTCCGGATTATAATTATAGAGAAGGAGAAAAACCTTTTAGACATGAGATTGCATCTTGTTTCTTCATTTCTCTTTTTGATGACAAGATTAGGGATGCACTAATTGAAATGGTAATTGCTCATCACAAATCAATACATAAAGACGCAAAAGAAAGAGGTATCGTAGATTTGTTTGATAGGTATGATGATAAAATAATAGACTATCATCTTAAAGATTGGGATATATGGATGCCCGAAGCTCTTAAAATATTAAAGTCATTAGGGGTTGATGTTAGAACTATATCGAGAGAAGAAGCATATGAAAACTTCTTTTTAGTTTATAATTATTGTATTGACAAACTAAAAGAACGAAGACATTCTGAATGGAGGGGTTTATTAATGGCAGCAGACCATTTTGCATCAGCATTGCCAAAGGATAGTGAGGAATATCTGTCAAAGCTATTTAAAGTTCCGAATCTTAGTTTTTATAATCGTATGCATGAGCTATTTCCACTATCGACAATAAGTGCAGAGTCGGAAAAGAAGCACACAATTGTGGTTGCATGTACCGGAGCCGGGAAAACCGATTATCTTTTTAGAAGATGTAAGGGAAGAGTGTTTTATACACTTCCTTTTCAGGCATCAATTAATGCAATGTATCACCGAGTAAAGAAGGATTTGCAGGAAGATAATCCTGATTTGGATATACGTTTACTTCATGCATCTTCCAAAATTGCAGCAAGAGGCGCAACAGTAGAAGAAAAGATTATTCAAGGCCATGTTGGAGCATCAATAAAAGTATTGACCCCACACCAAATAGCAGCAATCACTTTCGGGACAAATGGCTACGAAGCTGTGATAGCCGACATAAAAGGATGCGATGTTATTCTTGATGAAATCCACACATATGACGGAGTAACAAAAGCAATTGTCCTTAAGATTGTTCAAGTATTAGTTCATCTAGATTGCAGAGTACATATCGGAACTGCAACTATGCCGTCAATATTATACAATAAGATTGTAGAACTGTTGGGAAAGGACAATGTGTTGGAAGTGGAGCTAAATGCTGAGATTTTGAAGGCGTTTAATCGTCATGTCATTCATAAGAAATCTGATTGGAGCAGTTGCAAGAGTACAATACTAGATAATATTAATAATGGTAAGAAAGTTCTAGTAGTATGTAACCGAGTCAAAACAGCTCAAGAAAGATATATGGAATTAAAAGATTGTTATCCGGATGTTCCAATATTGTTGTTGCACAGCAGATTCAAAAAAGGTGATAGAGCAGAAAAAGAACACGAACTGTTAGGGCTTGATGATAAGGGTGCACCTATCGGAAAGTTTAATACTTCTGAGGAAGCTTGTATTGTCGTATCCACACAAGTGGTAGAGGTGAGTTTAGATATAAGTTTCGACATAATGTTTACAGAGTGTGCTCCACTTGATGCGCTTATTCAAAGATTTGGAAGGGTAAATAGGAAACGTAACAGTTCAACAATCGGTAATTTCAAACCAATACATGTTATTGCTCCACCTGAGGATGCAAAAGAAGCATTGCCTTATGATCTTGAAATTCTTGTAAGAAGTTTTGAGCAATTGCCCGATGGGGAGGTGCTGCATGAAAGCGAGTTGCAGAGCAAGATTGATAAGGTATTTTTTGATATTAACTTTATGGAGATTGAAAAGCATTCAATATTTAAGCTAGATGGCAAATGGAATATCCCACCGCTAGTACACAACCGCAAGGCTGCATTGCTAGATTTATTAGAAATAGACAGTGTAAATTGCATATGCGAATCAGATGAGGAAAAATATGCAACAGCAGACTATGAAACCAAAGTTCAGATGGGATTATCCACTAGATATTGGGTCGCTAAAGATTTGAAGCAATCCGTTTATGGTAACAACCCATTTATTGTGCCTGATAAATCTTATGATGAAGAAATGGGCTTTATGCAAGAATATGCAAAGCCGGACTATTACAATTCAGACCTGCAAATACTATAAATTATGATAGCGTCAACAATAGGGAAAACATTTTTAAAAGCATATAATTCTAAATATAGTAAGGATTATAGTGCAAAAGAGTTTTTTGAGAAGGAGTATTTTCAATTATTCTTTAATCATCCAAAGTACATGCAGTGGGTAACGAATTCCCCCTTTGTACAAATGAAATCAGGACAAAAACCTCATTTGCTGAGCAGTGATGATAGGTTGGAGAAGCTCGATAACCTACATTCAAAGATTGATAATGGAGAGATTGATGCAAGTATTGCTATAGGCTATCCGGCATCAGAAGTAAAGGAATTTGCAACCACGTCCGGTTTGGTTACAGATATTGAATCTAAGCACACTCCCGAAGAGGTATATCTTTCGTGGATTGGAGGAGGATTAGGAATAGGAATTGCCGGAGGGTATTCAATTTTCTTTGATAATGAAGAAATCTTACTAACGCTTTATGAAGGATGGAAGCAATATCGTTCATTGCTCAATGATGAAGGTTTGTCAGAAATGCGAGGAAATCAAATAAACACATGGAATGGGCAATGGCTCAATTTTAGATTAGGCAGGTCATATTATGATGATTTTGATTATGCAACACTGGAAAGAGAAGGGGCATTAAGCATAAATACTAATAACATCGAAGTCAGCACTATAAGCTGGAGTCAGTTATTCTTCAATATATCAAATATGTTGAACGGGCAAACGATTCCCGGTTATGTGTATAGTTTAGGTCAGACTAATAAAACCCTTGGCTTTTGTACATTTCAATTCTCCGGTGCTAGAACTATACGTAAATTCTACTCTCAACTCTTTGGAGAAAATGCTGCTATAGATGATTCAAGAGACTATGAAAGACTATACGGAATACATATAAAACGAGCATTTGAGATGGGGACAATCGGCATGCAAGCTCTAGAGCCCGATGGTCTGCGAAAGTACTATGGAGACAGTAACAACATTAGGCTATCAAAACCAAATATTAAACAAAAGACAGATGAAGGAGAAGATGATTTTGCTACCAGAAAACGTACTGCATACGAAAAAGATAGAAATAATATAATAAATTACAGAACTTATAAAACGTGGTTAATGGCTATGATTACAAAAAACAAAGAAGAAAATTTGAACTACTCTAGAGAAGTGGCAGAAGCACTTCATGAGTATAGAGCTAGGGGAAGCAAAACCGATAGAGTAAACCTAATTCAGGGAGACCTTTTGGGAGCAAAATCCAAAAAAGCATTTATTGATGCTTTGGTTAAAGTTGTTGTAGACACAACGGCTGATATTCTAAAAGAAAAATGTAATGAAGAATCATTAAGAGTATATAAGGAGCTTAGAGACAGAGTTCATATGATGAACTCTGAAGATTTCGGATATTTTGTAGTCTTATTGAAGTTCGACTACGCATACACAGAAAGAGAATTAAACAAATAAAAATAAAAAATTATGAGTACAATTTATGTGAGAACCTTAAAGAAAGCAGAGCACACAGTATTTTGTGTTGCTGATGGACAAAAAACTTATTACGATCCACAATTCAATAAATCTGTTCCATATTCAAGTGGACAGCAAGTAAAGTACTCTCTTGTTGATTGTTTATCAAGAGTATTGAATGAAGTACCTTCACCAACTACTTTTCTGTTTGATGTAAACAAAAAAGGAGAGTTGAAAGAGGGCGAAGTATATGCTACTTGCGACCCTACTTATGCTGACCAATTGTTTGGAGGTTGGATGAAAGCTGCAAAAGGAGGTGAAAATAGAACTATTAAAAGACGCAGTCCTCTTTCTATATCTTCGATGAGAGGTTTGCATCCATTGTTGGCAGGCATTGACAGAGAAAATGTTTCTTTTGATAGAAGTAGCAGACCTAATAATGAAGTTATAGTAAGAAATGAGAAAGAAGAACAGCTAGAGCAAGATGACATAACCGCAATCTTAGAGGGTAAAGATAGGAGCTTGAGTAGAAAGTGGATTCCTAGCAACAGTAGAGCAACCGGACTTTTCGTACAAGATATAGCTATAGATCTAAGAAGACTATTTTGTGTAAGTTTAAATAAATTAGAACCCGAGATCTCGGAAGAAACTGAAACTAAATTAAGGGAAGACGGTTGGATTGAAACAAAAACTGTTTTTGGAGATTGTCTAGTTGCTCCTGAGAATGTTAGACAGAAACTTATTCCGGCACTTGCTAGTGCAATTGTAAATTGGACTATAACATCCAACCAATCCAGAACATTTAGCTTGATGGAAACTTTGGCAGTTTCAATATCAGACAATGCAAATAGAATTGCAGCAAGCATCCGAGCAAAATTGAGCGAAGAAGAAGATAGAAAAGCATATCCGGTAATAGAGGAGGAAATGAAAGGTGTAGATTCGTTTGTTACTCTATCAGCAGGAGCTCATATCAATACAAAACAGGAGGATATTGACGCTCTAGACAAAGCAGAACAAGCATTAATAGACAGAATGAAAGCATTTGATTATGAGAATCAGCTTTCATAGTTTGTAAGTATTAAATAAAGGGTGCTAATTTTTAGTGCCCTTTAATTCCTCTAGCCATGCAAATAACCGGCACTCATTTCAATTACTATCAGATATGCCATAGAAAGCTATGGTTGTTTGCTAATGGTATTCATATGGAATCGAACTCAGAGTTGGTTTATGAGGGGAAGCTTCTGCATGAGAATAGCTATCAACGAAGGAGCGATAAGTACAAGGAGTTAGCGATTGATGGTATAAAGATTGATTATTTTGACACTAAGAATAATGTGGTGCACGAGATTAAAAAATCAAGCAAGCACGAAGAAGCACATGAATGGCAGTTAAAATACTATTTGTATGTGTTGAAGTTGCATGGAATTGAGGCTATCGGGTTACTGGAGTATCCCAAACAGCATCAAACCAAAGAAGTATTATTGACCATCCCCGATTCAGAGATTATTGAGGAAATGCTTAAAGAGATTGAAAGCTTGATTAATTCTAAGCTTTGTCCTAATACTATCACAAAAAGCAAATGCCGGAATTGCAGTTATTTTGATTTTTGTTATTCTGAGGAGGAAGAAGAATGAAACAGACTTATTATTTATTCAATCCGGGTAGATTGCAAAGACGAGATAATACTCTGAAATTTACTCCCTATGACGAGAATGGCAAGGAGGGGAAACCTAGGTTTTTACCTATTGAGAATGTAAATGAGCTATACTGTTTTGGGAACTTAGATGCAAACTCTGCCTTATACAACTTCCTTGGCCAACAACAGATACCTATTCACTTTTTCGACTATTACGACAACTACACCGGTTCTTTCATGCCGAGAGAGGGATTACTTTCAGGCAGAATGCTAGTTGCGCAGGTGAATGCTCAACAAAATAAGAAGCGGAGGATTGAGATTGCTCAGTTAATACTGGAAGGAGCTAGCTATAATATGCTCAAGAATCTGCGTTATTATAATAGTCGAGGAAAGGACTTAGTGCCGATTATTGAAATCATCGAGAAGCTTCAAATACAGATTCCTCAGACTACAGCCATTAATGAACTTATGGGAGTAGAAGGAAATATTCGAAAATATTATTACGAAGCTTTTGAGCTTATCATTAATGATTTCAGCATGAGTGGTCGTTCGTATCGTCCACCAAGAAATGAAGTTAATGCTCTAATTTCATTCGGAAATATGATGTGTTATTCTCAATGCTTACGGGCTATTCATCAAACCCAACTTAACCCTACGATTAGTTTTTTACACGAACCCGGAGAACGTCGGTTTTCATTGTCTTTGGATTTAGCAGAGGTATTCAAGCCACTGCTGGTTGATCGGGTTATTTTCAAGGTTCTGAATAAGAATATGATTCAGTCAATGCATTTTGAAGATCAACTAAACAGAGTTGTTCTAAAAGAGAAAGGTAAGATGACTTTTGTAAAAGCCTTTGAGGATAGGTTGAAAGAAACTATAAAGCATAGAAGTCTGAATCGTTCGGTAAGCTACAAACATTTAATAAAATTGGAGTGTTATAAGATTCAGAAGCATCTGTTAGGCATTAGTGAGTACAAGCCATTCAAGATGTGGTGGTGAAGAAACCATATTGCCCTAGATACTTAATTTCAACAATAAACCCTAAACTAAAGACATGTATGTAATTGCGATGTATGATATTGGCGAAAAACGAGTAGGTAAGATGCTAAAATTATGTAGGCAATATTTGAATTGGATTCAGAATTCGGTTTTTGAGGGGGAGATTACAGAATCAAAGTTGTTGGAACTGAAGCATCGAGCCTCAGAAATCATGACCGATGAAGATGACAGTTTGATAATCTTCAAAACGAGGCAAGAGAAGTGGTTAGATAAAGAAATCATTGGTAAAGAACGCCAATCATTAGACAATTTTTTGTAGGCTAAATTGTCGAACCATGATTAAAAACCAAAAAATATGATTCTTTGTTATATAGTCAGCTAAAAATAGTTCTTTGACATATTGAAAACGAACTACTTACATGAAGTTGTCGAAGTCAGGGTAAAAATACACTTTGACAGAACGACAACCTAGTAAGGATATTTTATATATTTGCACAAGTGTTAGGCCTAGAGTTTACGTTATTTTTTTCAAGTCGTCAAACGGATTTTAATCGCACCATACTGGAATTGAAATCTGTTTTTCTGTATAATCTTTGATTAAAGTATTAATTTTAATCGCACCATACTGGAATTGAAATAATTCATAGCTATATTGTTTAGTAAAAATCATTCATTTTAATCGCACCATACTGGAATTGAAATAAAACACGAGGGAAAAATACGTTTGATTGTATTAAATTTTAATCGCACCATACTGGAATTGAAATTCGGGGTCATAACCTGACCGAAAAGTTTCATTGTCATTTTAATCTCACCATACTGGATTTGAAATAGTGATTATTATAAGCATTTTGTTTATTCAATAAATATTTTAATCGAACCATACTGTAATTTAAATGTCTTCCAAAATATTATAAGGACAATCTGCTTGGTATTTTAATCGCACCATACTGGAATTGAAATAAGTCTAGCACATCAATATAATAATCGATTAATCCTATTTTAATCGCACCATACTGGAATTGAAATTGAGGAGTCACTTCATCAGTCGAAGATGTTTGTAAAAATTTTAATCGCACCATACTGGAATTGAAATAATTTCGGAGAACAATCTGCAAGAGTTGAAAAAAGATTTTAATCGCACCATACTGGAATTGAAATAAATGTGACAAAATTTGTTCAAAATAACGACTTCCTATTTTAATCGCACCATACTGGAATTGAAATATCTATTGCAGTTGGGAAGTATCCCATGTTAATAACATTTTAATCGCACCATACTGGAATTGAAATAAGGTACGATTATCAACAGCAGGAACACCACTAAAATTTTAATCGCACCATACTGGAATTGAAATCGCTGCGTCCATGGAAGTGCAGAAGTGAAGTAATCAATTTTAATCGCACCATACTGGAATTGAAATTCATCTAGAGATAGAGGTAACAAAACTAACCATAAATTTTAATCGCACCATACTGGAATTGAAATTTCTTGTTAATAACTAAATGAGAATCATTATAAGTCATTTTAATCGCACCATACTGGAATTGAAATTACGAGGACTTAAAGGATATAGCATTTAGAAAGCCAATTTTAATCGCACCATACTGGAATTGAAATAACGGATGCCATTTGTGATGAATACACCGCCGATGGATTTTAATCGCACCATACTGGAATTGAAATATGATCTGTCAAAATACGGTTAGGAACAAAGAAATAAATTTTAATCGCACCATACTGGAATTGAAATTGCACGAGTTCTTAAAGTTAAAAGTTCACGAAGAATTTTAATCGCACCATACTGGAATTGAAATTACGAATATCAAGAATAATGACACAACTGCTATTATTTTAATCGCACCATACTGGAATTGAAATCTTGCTGATATGAAATAAGTTCATATATTTGTAAATGATTTTAATCGCACCATACTGGAATTGAAATAGGCAATGCAGAAGTGAAGTAATCATGTTCCCATGCTATTTTAATCGCACCATACTGGAATTGAAATCAGGGAACGTTAACACGGTCTCGTCTATCACTTTGAATTTTAATCGCACCATACTGGAATTGAAATTACGTAGGAGTAGAATATACTTATAGTATTTTCTATATTTTAATCGCACCATACTGGAATTGAAATACTAAAAACATCAACACATCTGCTTTTGCAAGCTCGATTTTAATCGCACCATACTGGAATTGAAATTAACTATCTGTAAGCTGTGCGAGGTCTTGACACAATTTTAATCGCACCATACTGGAATTGAAATAAGAAATACACATCAAGAATAACGCTCAAATACAAGATTTTAATCGCACCATACTGGAATTGAAATA
>JBKEDC010000008.1:0-65223 GCA_047975205.1 Mangrovibacterium sp.
TTATAGGTAGTACCCACATTCCCGCTAAAAGGCTGTTCTTTTACCGGAAGGACTTTTTGCCCAAAACCGGGAAGAACCGTTGCGAACAAAAACGCAAGCAAAATGAATCTTTTCATTTTTATAAGTTTAAAAAAGTTATATAAATTGTTGTTTACTTCGCATCCAAAGTATGAAAAAAATACTGTGTGTCATGTTAGTTATGATTAGTAAAACATGTACTTTCAGAAAATATAACGTTTGATTCGATACGTTTTATAAAAGAGCTTTATTGTGTTCGAGAATTTTAACATGCTATTCTTAACCAACATGAATAAACATTAATAACATTAACAAGTCATTAGGCAAAAGTTTGACAAGTGGCAACTACATTTGTGATAGTATTTTACATCTAAACGTTTCAACACATGCATCACTTTTTACTTAGTATTGGTTTATTGCTTGTCTTGAACCTAAGCGGTTCAGCAAAAAATATAAATGAAAATAAAACATGGGAGAATACAGCCGACTTTGCCTTAAATCTGAATCATATTGTAAAACATGCTCCTCCTTCGGAACTCACCCGAGAGATACAACGTTTAGCTTTTCAAATACCGGCCGAAGTTGCCAAAGGATACGATAAAGAGAGTAGCGACATCGGTGCAACGGCTTTACATAAAGCACTGCAAAACAGCTATGCTTTGGAATCTCATTTGTGGTTGGCTGCCAGAAGCGAAGAATTAAACATCAGCTTCGTGCGCGAACAGGTGAAAGCATTGCATGCTCTTCAGCAAGAGTTAAAAGATTTAAAAGACAATGCATATATAGAACAGCCACGCAAAAGACCTTTGGGGAAAAGCTAAAAGACTAAAAAAATTTCATTATTTTATTTGTTGATGGTTATTTGATATTTAGCTCACCTTCGAAAAGGTGAGCTGTTTCTTTTAACCACGACTTATTAAAAAATGACATTCACATCCACATTCATGTAAACATTTTCCTTTATTTGGGGTTACTGATTTAAATCGTGATTGTAGTCTGTATTTTTAGTCTATGATTATCTATCGGATATGCTGTGCGATTCTCCCCTCTAAACACTTTCAGAATTCGGATAAACTAATAAAGATATAAGAGTTATGCCACCTTTAAGAATAAAACTAAGCTATCATAATGATGGCGAGATTGCTATTATCACAATTCTGGAGGATTTTAATATTGATATGGTGTTATCAATGATTGAAAATTTCATAACTGACGGTTCTTTACGAAAAAATACCCAAAAGATTATTCTAATTGCCGATAACTTCAATTTGCTTGATAGCGCAAGCGATATTATGAATAGTCGCAGGAAATGGGTATCACTACTTCCCGAAATGCACACCGCCATAGTGAGCAATAAACCTAAAGTGATTGCATCAGCATCTATCATGGAGCAAACAGATAAACAAATGCAATGTTTTGCTCATTTTGAAGAAGCCTTAAACTGGTTACAACAAATAAAATCTTCTGAAATAATATATAGACATCATTTAGGCACTCTAATCTACAATCCTCATACTCAAATAGCAACCATCATTCTTTCTCAAAGTATAGAGAGCAAAAAAATGCAAATCATGTGGGATGAATTTTTAGCACATAAGGTGTTGCCCGAAGATAACAAAAAGTTTATGCTCGTTCAAAATGGTTTTCCTTTGCTCGACAGCGCACAAGAAACATTAGAAAATAAAAACGAATGGGCTACTATGTTCCCCGACAGCCACCTTGCCATAATTTCTACCGATCCTAAAGCTATTGCCGTTGCTACCCTAATGAATCACCAAAATAAGAAAACGAGAGTATTTCCAAGCCAAGATGAAGGCTTAGCATGGTTAAACACAATATTTGTTGAAAAGGAGAGCACAGTTATAGATAAGTCTTCATTCTTTTATAAAGAAGATGCATCCAAAATCAGGAAAAACAAAATATCCAACGAGCTCTTTTATGATAAGGAAAGCGAAGTTGCTACCGTTAATATTTTGAGAAACATCAGGCTAAAAAATCTTAATGAAATGTGGCAGAGTTTCAGTAAAAAAAGCCTCATACCCGATAGCACTAAGAAATTCATTATCAACCAAAAACATTTTGATATTATCGATAGTCCTCAAGAAATGCTCAGCACCGAAAGCGTTTGGGGAAAACTATACCCTGATGCTTATTTGGCAGTAAACACTTCTAACGTTAAAGCCATTGCTTTCTACAGCATATTGGCACAACAAAATCCTCGAATAAAGCTGGTAGAAAATACTCAAAAGGCATTAGAATGGGTGGAACAAGGGTAAAAAAGCTCGTATTTATTTCAATGGAGGCAGTTATTCAAAGGTAGCTACTTCATTCTATAAGGCTAACTACGTTATTACTTAAATCAAGCGAGTAAAAGGAAAGATAGAGCCTAATTTCCGGAATTATTTCCACTCTTCTTCATGGGGATGATTTTCATATATTTATATTATTTTTTCAGTTAAAAACAAACTAAACATTTTTTTAGTTGTCATATTAAGCTACATTTGTTAGAATAACAAGCATTCTAACAAACAACAACTAAAGCTCCGCATTGCTTAAAGTCAAGTTTTGAAGTTAGGATTTGGTAAACACAGCGCAAAATGAAGAAGTATATTTTAGTAACCTTAGCCGTTATCGGACTTGCAACTATTTCATGTAACAATGACAAGCAAGATGATTACGATGGTAGCAACGTAAACGATGGACTCATTGCCGATGTTATCGAAGGTGATGATGATCGCATAGAAGACTTAACCGAAAACAATAGTGAGAGAAAAAAGAATAACGTAAAAGGCGATGGAGAATCTACTATTCTTCCCGTTAAGACGGTTTGGACAAAAATGGATAAACAAATACGTTCGGATATAAACAATAGCGAATCTCAACAGGCCAACGGATTATTGTTTGATGAAGATAACATGATATTATATATCTCATATGGTACCAAAGGGGAAAGCTACGACGGATTTATTGATGTAATTTCAATTAGCGAGAGTGATACTCCCGGGTGTTTGGATCCTAAAATACTTCAAAGTATTCATGTGGCTAATATCGACTTATATGCCTTGGCTCTGGATAAAACAAATAAAAAGTTGTATGTATCTGCCGGTGCCGATACCGATCCTCTAAATAACGATTCTTATGCTGAAAATGATATTCATTCCGGCGGTGCTGTTCTTGTATTTGAAACCGGAGATCTAAATAATACCGAAGCTACGTCTATCAGCTATGACTTGATTGATGTGCCCGGCTATGTGGCCAAAGATATTACGCTTAATGGAAACAAGATTATTGTAATATCAGGCACTAATGGCTATATTACACAATACAATATTTCTGATTATAGTTTAGCAGAAAACACCCCGGTAGGAGATGGAAGAGCCGTGGGAATTGCTGAAGATAAGATATATTGGTTGGCAGGAAACCAACTTAATCTTATCGGGGGAGGATCGATTTCGGTTGCCATGGATGACAAAGAAGGAGCTCAACGGCTCATAAACTTCTATAAAGGTTATCCTATTGTAGCTTTAGGGTCTAACGGTGTTGGTGTATATAGTAAAGATTTAAATACAGCATATCATACTATTCCTACGGTAAAAAACAATTATTCTTTAGAAAATACTAACGAAGAAGTTAACGATGTAACACCATTCTTAGACAATGAACTGCTTGCCACCGCCGAGGGCACTAATGGTGTCATGTTCAAATACATAAAAGATGGCGACATTACCGGAGCAGAGCATATAATTAATGCCGGAGGAATAAGGTTTGATGGTTCTCCGAATGCCATAATAAGCTACAAAAACAGCATAATGGTAGCTTCAGGAACATCTGGCACAACTTTTGTCTCAACCGGCTATTTCGGACGTTATAATGACGATTCATACGCCGACTTTATACCCACTTATAAAATTGAGCTCGACCAAACAAGCAAACGACACAACATACCTACCGGCTTATATAAAGGTACAATTTCAGGTAAAGGACATACTTTCATAGTAGAAAACTCTGATATTGTTTTCGCAGGTGAGATATATGCAGACTCTCTCCTATTCAAAAACAGCTCATACAATATTAACTCTTACATTGGTAACGGCAAAACCATTTGGACGCAAGGGGAAATAGGTCATCTAATTATTACCGACTCATCAGCTCCGGGTTATGGCATGGATTTTGGTTTAAACAACAAGATACTCGGCGATATACGCATAACAAACAGCACACTCAATACAACCAACTTTGGAAACCCATATGGGAATGTATATGTGTATGGTAGCGATGTAAGCGCATCGTATTTTAAAACATTTGATTCTCAAGGCGAAGGATCTTTAATCATACAAAAAGATGATGCCGGAAAAGCATCTCATTTTGCATTTCACACCATTAGTGCTACTGTGCAAGGCGACTCTTCTATTATTGGCAAGGATTGCTCTGTTTCATGGGACCTTGATAACAGCGATTTAAGCTTTAACCAACTAGAGCTAAAAAGTGGTGCTTGGTTGGGTCCTAAAGATTCGGGAGATACGATGGCAACCTACGAAGGTGGGCAGAATACTACCATAACAGTAAAAGACACACTCAAAGCCCAAGCAAAATGGACGATTAAAGCTGTAGCCTCTGATAATCTCAAGATTAAAGTCGGCAAGTTTAGCGGCTATATTCCTCAAATCGTAGATAAAGATGGAAATGAAAGTGATGCTAAATGGAATGAGATTCTAGAAGAGAGCGGGGTGTAAGCAACAAAGTGTTAATAATAAGACTTCACCGCTACACATTTTCTCAATGACAAATCTAACAAAGCATCTCTTTTAGAATGCTTTGTTTTTGCTTAAAGTGCACACATAACGGAAATATAAAGCAACCTTATATACAAATAACGTTTATACAACAAGCAAACAATATGCTCAACTCATAGAGAGCATATAAACTCACCAAGATCTAAAAAACAAGCAATTGTTCCCTGTGTAAGAACAGTCATTATGCCAATCGCTACAATTCAACAGTTTTATGTACCTTTGTGCTGCAAGTTGCAAAATCAACCATAATGACAGACACTAGAAAAATTAAATCGGCATTGATTTCGGTTTTCCACAAAGATGGACTAGACCTTATTGTAAAACGCTTACATGAGTTAGGCGTAGAATTAATTTCAACCGGCGGAACACAAAGTTTTATTGAGGGATTAGGCATTCCTTGCACTGCCGTTGAAAGCTTAACCAGCTATCCCTCCATTTTGGGCGGACGAGTTAAAACCCTTCATCCTAAAATTTTTGGCGGTATTCTTAATCGCAGAGAGCATGAAGGAGACAAAAAGCAGATTGCGGAATATGAGATTCCTGAAATTGATTTAATTATTGTTGATCTATATCCTTTTGAAGATACGGTAGCCTCCGGAGCTTCTGAAGAAGATATTATTGAAAAAATTGACATCGGCGGTATTGCCCTTATTCGTGGTGCAGCTAAAAACTACAACGACGTAATTATTGTTTCCAATCGCGGACAATATGGTAACTTACTGGAATTACTTAATCAAAAAAACGGTGAAAGTAACTTAATTGATCGTAAAGCTTATGCTCGCGAAGCTTTCGCTACCTCATCGCATTATGATTCGGCTATTTTCAGTTATTTCAATCGAGAAAAAGAAACTGCTTCAGAGCGCATATGTTTAAACGATGGCGAAGTATTGCGTTATGGCGAGAATCCTCATCAACAAGCCACGTTCTACAAGCTCAACAACTCAAACGATAAAAATACCTTGGCCAATGCTCAAGTATTGCAAGGAAAGCAGCTATCATATAATAACCTACTTGATGCCGATGCAGCATGGAAAGCTGCCTCTGATGCCTTTCACGCTGTAAGTCACATCGAGAATAAAACAGCTGTAGCTGTTATTAAGCACCTTAACCCATGTGGATTAGCCGTTACCAACGATACTATTAAATCTTTAGAGTTAGCTTGGGCAGGCGATCCAATTTCAGCTTTCGGCTCTATCGTTTGTTTCACCAACACCGTTACCAAGGAAGTTGCCGAGTGGTTTGGCAAAAAATTCGTAGAAATCATCATTGCTCCTGCATTTACCGATGAAGCTTTAGAAATTTTCAGTAAAAAGAAAAATCTTCGACTGTTGGTAACAGCCATCAAATCTGAAACTACCGGCGAAAAGCTTTGCCGTTCTATCAGTGGTGGAATGCTCGTTCAAGATGAAGATGAAGGTATGGACACCGAATTCAAAAACGTTACCGACATTCAATTCAGCAATACCAAATTAGAATTAGCCAAATTTGGCATCACGGCTTGTAAAAACCTACGAAGCAATGCCATTGCTATCGTAACAGAAAATGCCGATGGTTCATTTTGGCTAACAGGTGCCGGAATGGGGCAGCCTAACCGTCTAGACAGCCTTCGCCAACTTACCATGCCACGATTTAAACAAAAAGAAGGCGTGAAGATTGAGGAATCAGTGGTTATTTCTGATGCTTTCTTCCCTTTCCGAGACAGCATAGAGGTGGCTAACGAATATGGTGTAAAATATATTGTAGAACCGGGAGGTTCTATTCGAGATGAAGAAGTGATTGAAGCTTGTAATGAATTTGGGATGGCGATGTTGTTCACCGGGCGCCGTCACTTTAAACATTAAAAACCACATTTATCGTAACAATCTGTTTATAAAGCAGAAATTTGTTATTATGTTTGAAATACACACAATCTAAACTTTTTTTTTAGTTTTAGGTTGTGTGTATTAAGTAATTATATTGTACCTTTGGTGTTCGTTCGCATTCATGCAATTATTAATCAACACTCTGATATTACAATATATACAATGGGATTATTCTCTTTTTTAACCCAAGAAATAGCAATCGACCTTGGCACGGCAAACACCGTAATCATTCAAGATGGTAAGATTGTCCTCGATGAACCTTCAGTAGTAGCAATGGACAGAAAAACCGATAAGCTCTGCGCTATTGGTCATGCTGCTCGCCAAATGGAAGGAAGAACTCCTCCGGGAATTGAAACCGTTCGCCCACTTCGCGATGGGGTAATTGCCGATTTCAATGCTGCAGAGCAAATGATTCGCGGCATGATAAAAAAAATTAATAATAAAAACAGTTTCTTTAATCCGGCACTCAAAATTGTGGTTTGTATTCCTTCCGGCTCAACGGAAGTTGAAATTCGTGCCGTGCGCGACTCCAGTGAACACGCCGGAGGTAGAGAAGTTTACATGATTTATGAACCTATGGCTGCAGCTATCGGTATTGGTTTAGATGTGCAAGCTCCTGAGGGAACAATGATTGTAGATATAGGTGGAGGTACTACCGAAATTGCAGTAATATCATTAGGTGGTATTGTTACCAACAAATCGATTCGTATTGCCGGTGATGATCTTACTGCCGATATTATCGAATATATGAGCCATCAGCATAACATTAAAGTTGGTGAGCGAACTGCAGAACAAATTAAGATTCACGTCGGTGCTGCCCTCTCTACATTAGAAGATCCTCCGGCTAACTTTGTTGTTCAAGGTCCGAACCGCATGACTGCTCTTCCCGTTGAAGTGCCGGTTACTTATCAAGAGATATCGCATTGTTTAGAAAAATCAATCCATAAAATTGAAACAGCTATTCTAAGTGCTTTAGAGCAAACACCTCCTGAATTATACGCCGATATTGTAAATAGAGGTATCTATTTAGCCGGTGGAGGAGCTCAACTTCGCGGTCTAGACAAACGCTTATCAGAAAAAATCAGTATTCCATTCCATATTGCCGAAGATCCTTTACGTGCAGTGGTTAGAGGAACGGGTATAGCTCTTAAGAATATCGATAAATACCCATTCTTAATGCGTTAGAAAGAAAGGAAAGGATTCCTATGAGGAACTTGTGGAAATTTCTCTCTCGTTTTTCCGTTTTTTTTGTGTTTCTGATATTCCAAGCTGTAGCTTTTGGGCTCATGAGCAAACAAAACGATTTGCGAGGAGTCGGTTTAGTTGGTTCTACCATCGAGGTGGTTGGAGCAATGCATGATACATCTAGCAGTTGGCGCGATTATTTCTCGTTGAAGAGGACAAATCAAAACCTTAGTGAAGAGAATGCTCGTTTGTTTGCTGAAGTAGAACATTACAAAAGATTGTATCTCAGCACACACAAGCTAGACTTGCCTATTACAATGCAAACTGCACATTCAACCGAGAACGATAGTAGTGTTGTTGATATAAACACAGATTCGTTGGCACTTACCTTTGCCGACTCCACTCAATTTAAATTCATATCGGCACGAGTGGTAAACAACAGCTTTAATCGAGCAAACAACTTTATCACTATTGACAAAGGGACTAACGATGGAGTAAATAGAGAAATGGGCGTTATCGGACCTGATGGTGTGGTAGGAATTATCACAACAACAAGCAATAACTACGCTATTGGTCCGTCGCTGTTAAACAGTCGTTGGTCAGTTTCTGCCAAAATTAAGCATTCCAATTATTTTGGAACTTTAGCTTGGGATGGGAAAGACCCTCAATATGCTCAATTGCATGAAATTCCTTTTCATGTTAAACCTGCTGTGGGCGATACTCTAGTAACCAGCGGATACTCTGACGTATTTCCGGAAGGCATACCCGTTGCTGTGATAGATACATTTTCACACACCGATGGAGCTAATTTTCTGAATATCTCAGCTAAACTTTTGACTAATTTCCAAAACTTGACTTATGTTACTATAGTGGCTAATAAAGATATGGCAACGCTAAAAGAGCTAAATAAAGTCACCAAAGATGATGAATAACCTGCCAAAAATATTATTCCTGCCCTTGCTCATTATGATTGTGCAAGTATTACTGCTCAGCCATGTGCATATGGTTGGCATGACGGTTCCCTTTATTTATATTTTTATTATCATGATGATGCCTTACCAAACATCACCTTATCTGTTGATGCTTTTGGGTTTTTGTCTAGGTTTGGTTGTCGATTTATTTATGAATACCATTGGGCTAAATGCTGCGGCTACCACTTTCTTGGCCGTTTGTCGCCCGTTTATTATCCGTGTCATTTCTAAAAAAGATTACGCTGAAATTAACTCCTATCCGAATGCCCACACTAACGGGCTTCCTTGGTTTGCAGGTTATAGCCTTTTATGTTGTTTATTTCATGAAGCTTTTCTATACACCGTAGAAGCATTCAGCTTTGCCAACTATGTGCAAACAATAATCAGAATTATAAGTGGCACTTTATTCAGTGCTATCTTAATTATAATAGTTGAGTATCTCACTCAAAAACGGAAGTAGTGTGCAAAAAAGTTCAAACAAGACATATGTAGTAGGAGGTATATTTGTTATTGTAGCCCTCATCTTTGTTGTAAGACTTTTCTCTCTGCAAGTGTTGAATAGCAGTTATAAAGAAAGTGCCAAACGCAATGCATTGCGCAAAGTAGTTACCTATCCGGGTAGAGGCTTGATTAACGATAGAAACGGGAAAGCATTGGTAGAAAATAAAGCGGTTTACGATTTATTGGTCACCCCTCGAGAAATAGGCACATTCGACACCACACAGCTTTGCAACATTCTAAGCATAGAGAAAGAAACACTTATTAAAGAACTGAACAAAGCTAAGAAATACAGCAGATATCGACCATCAATTATTACCAAACAGTTTTCACCTCAAGCTAATGCTCGATTGCAAGAAAAACTATATAAATATCCCGGGTTCTACGTACAATCGAGAACCATCAGGCAATATCCTCAACCCATTGCAGCCCACCTATTAGGTTATGTGGGCGAAATAAACCAAAAACAAATTGCCAAAGATCATTACTACAGCTCGGGCGACTACATCGGCATTACCGGAATTGAACGTGCTTATGAAAAAGAGCTCCGCGGGCAAAAAGGCTCCGGTTTTTATTTAGTTGATGTACATAATCGGGTAAAAGGTTCTTATGAAGAGGGAAAAAGCGACACTGCTGCTGTTTTAGGCAATAGCCTGACCTCAACCATAGATCGCGATCTGCAAGCATATGCCGAGAAGCTGATGAAAAACAAAAAGGGAGCAGTAGTAGCCATCGAACCCGCTACCGGAGAAATATTAGCTTTCTATTCCGGACCAAGTTATAACCCGAATGAACTCGTGGGACGCGAACGTGGGAATAACTACATGAAGCTACTAAATGATTCCTTAAAACCACTGACTAATCGGGCACTTTCCGCAGCCTATTCTCCGGGTTCAACTTTTAAGTTGCTGAATGGACTTATTGCCCTACAAGAAGGAGTAATCACGCCCCAAACAGCATTCCCTTGCAGTGGTCCGGCATCTAAACCCATGCGATGCACTCACTATCATGGTTCTCCTGTTCGCATTAATGAAGCCATTGTAGAATCATGCAATCCTTATTTCTTCCAAGCTTTTCGAGCAGCTATGGGATATAAAAAAACCACAGAAGAAAGTTATAGAATTTGGCGTAGCTATGCTATGGAATTTGGTTTAGGCTCTCCACTGGGCAATGAATTCTATGGGCAATCGTCGGGAAATATTCCGACAGCCGATTTTTATAATAAAACTTATGGGAAAGGCAGTTGGAATGCCTATACCATACGTTCGTTGGCTATCGGACAAGGAGAGGTTATCCTCACTCCTATTCAATTAGCCAATTACAGTGCCATTCTTGCCAACCGAGGATACTATATCGAGCCTCATTTGGTGAAACAAATTACCAATCAACAAGACGAAGTAGAGAATCTGAGCTTCGAGAAGCATCAAACTTCCATTGATTCCAAATACTTCGATTTGGTAGCTAAAAACATGAAAACGATGGTTGATCATTCCGTAGGGAGGTATAAAATTACGGTAGATAGTTTAGCTATTTGCGGAAAAACCGGAACTATTCAGAATTCGTCGGGAGGCTCTGATCATTCTTCGTTTATCGGGTTTGCACCACTCGACAACCCCAAAATTGCAATTGCCGTTTTCGTGGAAAATGGGGTGTGGGGTTCTCGTTATGCTGCTCCTATTGCCTCGTTTATCATAGAAAAATATATTCGCGGAGCAATTAAAGAGCCCCGACGAAAAGCCGACGAACAAAAAATTATAAACACAAACCTATTGGGCATTCATAACGATGAGATCTAGAACAAACATATGGGCAAATATTGATTGGTTTACAGTATTATTATACCTTTTGCTATGTATTTTGGGCTGGTTAAACATTTATTCGGCCGTATATAATGAAGACCACAGTAGCATGTTCGACATCACCCAAAGATACGGAAAACAGCTCATATGGATTCTCGCCGCTTGTGCCATTGCTGTCATGATTATATTTATAGACAGCAAGTTCTTTGTTAGTTTCTCATTCGCATTTTATGGATTCACCATATTCCTGCTTTTATCGGTATTACTGTTTGGAACTGAAGTAAACGGAGCCAAATCATGGTTTCAAATCGGAAGTTTTGCCTTTCAACCGTCAGAACTTACTAAAACTACCACAGCTTTACTCTTGGCCGGATACCTGAGTTCTTATGACTACAAGTCCGGTTTTAAATCATGGCTTATCATTGCTGCCATAATAGGCACACCGATATTATGCATCTTATTACAAAATGACACCGGATCTGCCCTTGTATTCTCTGTATTCATTTTGGTTCTTTATCGTGAAGGATTGCCTGGCATTTTCTTATTCTTAGGGTTTGCAGCCGCCGTAACTTTCGTTATATCGTTGCTCTTCCCTCCTTTGGTTACCATCCTTACCATTAGCTGCTGTTGCATTCTTTCGTTAGGTGTCATAAGTTCTAATTGGAAAACCACGGCTAAAATGCTTGTCATGTGTTTGAGTATATTTGCTCTTTGTTGGTTGGGCGATGTATTGCTGAAGCTCCAAATTGATGATAATACCGTAGTCATTATTGCGTTTGGAATTTTCGTAATCATTTCGCTGATTTATGCCATTAAAGATAAAGCTAACAAAGCTATCAGGTGGTTACTTCTTATTTATTTGGCTTTCGTTGGGTTTAGTTTCTCGGTAGATTATGTGTTTGAAGAAGTTTTAGAACCTCATCAACGCGTACGTATTGAGGAATTACTGGGCATGAGTTCCGACCCGCTAGGTGCCGGATATAATGTTAACCAGTCGAAAATTGCTATTGGTTCCGGTGGATTCTCCGGTAAAGGATTTCTGCAAGGCACACAAACAAAATTTGATTTTGTACCTGAGCAAAGCACCGATTTCATATTCTGTACCGTGGGTGAAGAATGGGGATTCTTAGGCACTACAAGTGTAATTCTACTATTTACCTTACTGCTTCTCCGCCTACTTTTTTTAGCAGAGCGGCAACGCTCCGGATTCAGCCGGATATATGGCTACAGCGTAGCATGTATTTTATTCTTTCATATGGCGGTAAACATTGCCATGACTATTGGTTTGGGTCCGGTAATCGGCATTCCGCTGCCTTTCTTCAGCTACGGTGGGTCTTCCCTATGGTCATTCACCATTATGCTTTTCATCTTTATTCGCTTAGATGCCAGCCGAAGCGAAAAGCTTTCAAACTAAATAAGTAGTTTGGTGTTATAGCACCGAACATTTAACAACTGCCAATTATGAGTTTATTTAGCCATTTATATCCTGAAGGATTCGATGATAGTGTGGAAGGAATTGATTATACGATTAACAAACACGGGTTGCGAGTAAGCACAGAATATTTTCTTGCCAAACGTGGTTATTGCTGTTCTAACGGGTGCAAAAACTGCCCTTACACTCCTCGGGCTATAAAGGGAAATACCAAGTTACGAAGCGGTATAGCCGAAAAGTATAAATTATGATCCACAGTATTTCTATGCGGCTAGGCACACCTAAATACTTAGGTAAACTAACATTACCGGTTCGACTTAAAACGCTTATGCCCCCAATATTCTTTTAAGTTGTTCTATTTGCGATTCCCACAATTCGCGTTGAGAATCTTCCTCGCCGGGTTCTACCATATCGGTCAC
Source organism: Mangrovibacterium sp. (assembly GCA_047975205.1). Taxonomy (GTDB): domain Bacteria; phylum Bacteroidota; class Bacteroidia; order Bacteroidales; family Prolixibacteraceae; genus JBKEDC01. The sequence continues at coordinate 12,978 of JBKEDC010000008.1, forward strand.
AATGAGCGACACATCATTGGTAAGCTCTACACCTTGCACAGAAAACTCGAAACAATGTTTATCGTCATCAAATTCTGTCCAACGGAAACAAACATTTTCATTCTTATTGCGATAAACCAACTCGGCTTCTTGTGGGTAGCCATCCCAAATAAAGGTAAAATGTTCTCCTTCTACCTGCACATCATCGGCAAACCATTCTGCCAATCCGGAGGCTGTGCTCAAACGTTTGAAAAGAACGTTTACCGAGCAGTTCAACACAAACTCCAACGTAATTTTATTTAGCTCTTGCATAGGTTTAGTTATTAATTTCCGCACAATATAATAAAATTATGCATATTATTACAATAACTTGCTACACAAGTTTAACAAAAACGACAATTATATATTTAAAAAAGTAGGCGCAACTCCTTTCTTTCTAGGCGGAATACCACAAACAGAAAAGAAGCAAAGAGAATAGTGTTCAGCACATAATTCCAAACCATGCTGTTTAAATGAACAAACCGGGAGATGGTGAAAATGATCAGGCAAAGCACAAAATAAAAAGCAATTCGCTTTATCGGATAGTTTATAGGAAAATGTTTCTGCCCCACCACGTAAGAAAGCACCATCATAAGGGCATAAGAAAGAAGCACGGCATATGCCGACGCCATATAACCATAATAGGGAATAAAAACCACGTTCACAACCAAAGTAACGGCAGCTCCAGCCAAAGCAAAATAAGCACCATAGCGCGTTTTATCGGTTAGCTTATACCACAACGAAAGTGTGTAATAAACGCCCAAAAATAAATTTGCCATAAGCACAATAGGTACCACTTTCAGTCCGCTATAATAAGACTCATCAATAATGTGCAGCGATTTAAACACATCGATAAACAAGGAAATACCCAAAAAGATGATAAAGCCGAAAATCGAAAAGTATTTCAATATCAGCGCATAACCTTTCTTGTTGTCTTCATTCTTCGATTGCGAAAAGAAGAACGGTTCGAAGGCATAGCGGAATGCCTGAATAAACATATTCATGATAACCGCCAGTTTATAGTTAGCCCCATAAATGCCCAACTCAGCCATGGGGTTGGCAGAAGCCGGAATAAGCTCGGGCAATAAAATCTTATCAATATTCTGATTAATCATACCTGCCACTCCCACAATCAAAATGGGGAACGAATACCACAGCATTTCTCGAAGTAAACTGCGTTTGAATCGCAAACTAATCTTCATGTCGGGCAACAACAGCAGCAATACTAAAGTGCTTGATATTAGATTCGATATGAACACATATCCCACCCCGATATCGGCACTGTAAATATATTGAACAAGACTATCGGGGTTTGCAGCTATAAGCTTCGGACAAATACTTAAAAAGAAAATATTCAGAAAAATATTGGTGAAGATACTCGCCACCTTCAAGCCTGCAAATTTAATGGGTCTTCCCTCAATACGAAGCTTTGCAAAAGGAATACTCGTGAAAGCATCGAAAGCCATGATGAACGCAATCCAACGAATATATTCGGGCTTATCGGCATAACCCATAACCGATGATATTTGCGGTAAAAAAGTCATGACAAACAACAAGAAACTTGCCGAAGTTACAAACAAACTCACCAAAGAAGTAGAATAAACCAGCTCTTTATCATCGGCTCGTGAAGCATATCGAAAATAGCCGGTTTCCATGCCATAGGTCAATATAACCAAAGCAAACGCCATGTAAGAGTATAAATTGGTAACCACTCCAAACTCTCCGGGTAAAAAAAGGTGTGAATAATAAGGCACCAACCACCAGTTTAAAAACCTACCGACTATGCTGCTCACTCCGTAGATTGCCGTATCGCTTGCTAATTTCTTAAATTGACTCAAAATTGAATATTTTTACGATAAATATAGCTGCAAAAATACATTTAATCTGCCATTTCAGATAATATAAAATGCAGTCTTCCTATTTTTAATTTTTTTAAGCTTTTGAAGATAAAAACTGCCTAAAAAGAGAAACAGACTTCTGCAATGGTTTCAGCAACATTAAACAAACACTAAACTTCTATAAATCAAATTTCTATCGCACTAAAATTCATACACTGATATTCAAAAGAAGCTTTTTCTTATAAGAGAAAAGGAGAAACTATTCCTAATCCAAGCTATTCTCAACGAAGGAAACATAAATTAACCCTAATTAGCTCTTATAATCGCTCCCTAATTGCTCTCATTTCACCTAATTACAGCAATCCTGTTAACTAAACAAGGCTTAGAACAAGTAATGCTAATTATCTCTAGCTAATGATTAGCATAAATAGTTATCTTTGCCTTTATAGTTAGTGAAACATGAAAAAATTACATCGATATATTGTAAGTAGCTTTATTGGTCCTTTCATTATGACTTTCTTCATTTGTGTTTTCGTATTGCTCATGCAATTCCTTTGGAAATACATTGATGAAATGGTGGGTAAAGGTTTAGAATGGAGTGTGCTGGGCGAATTAATGTTTTATGCCGCAGTAGGTTTAACTCCGATGGCGTTTCCTTTGGCAATGCTGTTGGCATCTATCATGACTTTCGGAAGTTTGGGCGAAAATTACGAATTAGTGGCCATGAAGGCATCGGGCATATCGCTGCTTAGAATAATGAAACCTCTTATTTTTGTTGCCGTGGGCATGACAGCTTTTGCTTTCTACTGTTCTAATAATATTTTGCCCAAAACCAACCTTAAGTTTAATTCCATCATGCGGAGCGTGCAAAAACAAAAGCCGGAAATGGCTGTTGCCGAAGGTGTATTCTCTAATGAAATAGACGGCTACAGCATTAAGGTGGAAAAAAAAGACCGCGAAACCGGCATGATGTATAACCTGCTCATTTATGACCATACCGACAATCAAGGGAATGTGTCGGTCACCCTTGCCGATTCGGGAAGAATGGATATTTCTGCCGATAAAAAGAATATGATCATGACGCTTTATGCCGGCGAAACTTGCAACGAAGAAGATTATCGGGAAAATAAGCGAACCAAACGCTATAAATATCGTCGCTCCTATTTCCATAAACAAATCATGCACGTGCCCATATCAGGCTTCGACTTCGAGGAAACGAACAGCGATAACTTCCGCAACTCTTTCCGCATGCAAAATACCGAACAACTGCATTATTTTGAAGACTCTTTGCAAAATAGTTATACCAACAAAATACGCCGTTTCGCATTAAACCTAAGATATAATCACACCTTAAACAATAGCTTGAGAATTTTATCAAGCCGCCTAGATACTACGGCAACACCGGAAGAGTATGTGCCCTTTGCCGTTGATTCGGCGGCTAATCTCAACATGCTCCGTTCTCGCATTGAACCTAATAAACGTCAAGATGTTATAAACTCAGCTTTGCGCGATGCTCGGCGAAATAAACAGACAATCAGTCAGAATTTCATGGAGATTAGCAGTTTTAAAAAGAACATGAACAGATATGGCATGGAAATTCACCGTAAGTTTACGTGGTCGGTGGCATGCTTGGTATTTTTCTTTATCGGGGCTCCATTGGGGGCAATTATTCGAAAAGGAGGACTGGGGCTTCCCACCGTAATATCTATTTTACTGTTCATTTTATATTATATCGTGTCGATAACCGGTGAAAAATTTGCCCGTGAAGACGTATGGATGATATCCGGCGGCATGTGGTTCGGCACGTTCATCTTCTTGCCTTTCGGTATTTTCCTTACCGTGAAGGCCGTGAGCGATTCCGAGCTGCTTAACACCGAGTCGCAAATCGATAAACTAAAGAAAATCTGGAAAAAAATTAAGAACTACAAAAAATCAAAAAGCGATGACTCAGTACAAGCTTAATACCATACCCGAAGCCATTGAAGCAATTCGAAATGGTGAAATTATCATCGTAGTTGACGATGAGGACAGAGAAAACGAAGGTGATTTCATTGCCGCTGCCGAAAAGATAACCCCTGAAATGGTAAATTTCATGACCACATATGGCCGTGGGTTAATGTGTGCTCCATTAACAGAAGAACGTTGCCTTGAACTGGACTTAGAGCTTATGGTGGGTAAAAACACAGCCACTCACGAAACTCCGTTCACCGTGTCAGTCGATTTGTTAGGAAATGGGTGTACTACCGGTATATCAGCTTCCGATAGAGCAAAAACCATACAAGCCTTGGTCGATCCGAACTCTACACCTGCCGATTTAGGAAGACCGGGACATATTTTCCCGCTAAAGGCAAAAAGTCGTGGTGTAATCAGACGAGCCGGACATACAGAAGCTGCTGTTGACTTAGCTCGCCTAGCCGGATTGCAACCTGCAGGTGTGCTCATCGAAATTATGAATGAAGATGGTACCATGGCTCGCTTGCCTGAGCTTTCCGTGCTTGCCAAACGTTTTCAAATGAAGCTCATTTGCATAAAAGACCTTATCCAATATATCTTGGCAACAGAAAGCCTCATCGAACGAGGCGAAGAAGTGAGTATGCCCACGCAATACGGCGATTTTAGAATTATTCCTTTTCGCCAAAAATCGAATGGTGCCGAACATCTGGCACTTATAAAAGGAAATTGGGAGGAAGATGAGGAAATATTGGTACGCATGCACTCTTCATGTATGACCGGAGATATTTTTGGCTCTAAAAGGTGTGAATGTGGCGATCAACTGCATAAAGCTATGGAAATGATCGAACAAGAGGGAAAAGGTGTGGTGGTTTACATGATGCAAGAAGGCAGGGGTATCGGACTGATGAATAAGATTGCTGCCTACAAATTGCAGGATGAAGGTTTAGATACTGTTGATGCCAATATCCACTTGGGTTTCCAAGCCGATGAACGCGATTACGGTGTGGGAGCTCAGATATTGCGCAATCTGGGTGTGAGCAAAATGCGTTTGCTTACCAACAATCCGATTAAGCGTGTAGGCATTGAGGGATACGGATTGCAGGTTACTGAAAATGTGCCTATTGAAATCATGCCGAATAAATACAATCAACGTTATATGCAAACCAAGCGTGATCGTATGGGACATGTTTTACAACAATTCTCTTATGATAAGAAATAATATGGAATACCTAAAAAAAATGCGAACAGTAAAAACTGCTCGCATTTTTTATGATGTAGCCAAACAATTTTATTAAATCATCGCCCTATAATTAATGACTGCCTTAACTAAGGCTGCAGCCTTCAAATCTTTCAAATTATACTCTTTAGGCATGTGATGCTGATTCTGACTAACCAACATAATGCTGTCGGGTGTGCTGCCTTGTTGTACGAATTTAATGGTAAGCATTTCTTCGCCATCAAAGTTGAAGTATAAGATATACATTTCACCCCAAATAAGTAACTCAGGCAATCTGTTCACCATTTTATAAACTACCAAGTCTCCGTTCTTCACTAACGGATACATGGAATCTCCTCGTGCAAAGAGTGCTCCATCGGCTTTAGGCAGATTTGGAATCATCAGGTGATCTGATGGATTCACGTTTTGATTATTTAAAAAGATATCTGCTATACCTGCAGTAGCTTCCATTTCATAAATAGGCACTACTTGTTTTTCGAAGTTCACATCGCTTCGTAACCGTCGATAGGTGCTTCTTGAACTGCTCATCATATATTCTTCCAAATTTAGAATATGCAGTCTTTCTTTAATTTTTTCACTAAACGTACCGGGTATGGGGTCTAGTCCATTTTCAATCCTAGAAAGAAAAGGCTGCTGCACGTCCAATACTTCAGCCAATTTCTTTTGTGTTAGATTAAGATCCTTTCTTAGCTTCTTCAGATCTATAGTTTCCATAATTTATAATATTTTTTTTGCAAAATTAAATATATTCCGCATAAGGCAACAAATATAATTTATTTAATGGATTCCAAGGTATCCTTTGCCCTTTTCATTGTACTCACACCATCGAAAATTAAGCTAAGTTTATCTTTATTTTCTTTCATTTTACAAATAGTGGCATGTTGCTGCACGTAAGTCAATATGCTTGTAAAAACCGGAGACTCATAGAACAGTGATTGTTGATCGCTTACAAAGTAGCAAATCATTTTCTTGTTTTTCAAAACAATACGCTCTACACCTAAGCCTATTGCCAACCACCTTAAACGAACCACCTCCAACAGCTCTTTTGTAGCTTCCGGAAGCTTTCCGAACCTATCGATCAATGCCGATTCAAAAGTTATTAAATTTTCTTCGCAATCCATACTGTCGAGCTCTCGATATAGCAACATGCGCTCCGATATGCTATGAATATATGCATCGGGAAATAACAGCTCCATATCTGTGTCTATTTGACAATCGTTAATAAAATCTTGGTTTAAGAAAGCCTGATTAGCATCATCAGCTTCCTCTTCAAACAGCCTTTTATATTCTGTTTGCTTCAATTCTTGGATGGCTTCATTTAGTATCCGGTGATAAGTGTCGTAGCCAATATCTGCAATAAACCCGGATTGTTCTGCCCCCAGCAAATCGCCTGCCCCCCGAATATCTAAATCGCGCATAGCTATGTTAAAGCCACTGCCCAATTCTGAAAACTCTTCAATAGCCTGCAAACGTTTTCGAGCATCATCATTCACCAAGGAAAGCGGCGGAGCTATTAAATAACAAAAGGCTTTTCGATTAGATCGACCAACTCGCCCACGTAACTGATGCAGTTCACTCAATCCGAAATTCTCGGCATGATTAACAATGATCGTGTTTGCATTTGGAATGTCTAAGCCCGATTCAATGATAGTTGTGGCAATGAGTATATCTTGCTCTCCATTGATAAAATCGAGCATCACACGTTCTAGTTTTGGCCCATCCATTTGTCCATGCCCCACAGCTGTGCGCACTCCGGGCACTAAACGTTGAATAGTAGCTTCCACCTCAAATATATTTTGCACCCTGTTATGAATGAAGAATACCTGTCCACCCCTGCTTATTTCATAACTGATTGCATCGCGCAAAATATCTTCATTAAACCCATGTAATTCCGTAACCACCGGATAGCGATTAGGCGGCGGAGTTTGAATGATGGATAAATCGCGGGCTCCCATGAGCGAAAATTGCAGGGTTCTCGGAATAGGTGTCGCTGTGAGTGTGAGCGTATCTACATTTACTTTAAATTGTTTCAGTTTTTCTTTTACCGACACCCCAAACTTTTGTTCTTCATCGATAACAAGTAGGCCTAGATCGGCAAATTTCACATCTTTACCTACAATGCGATGCGTGCCGATGAGAATATCTATCTTACCTTCTTTCACCTCCTTTAGTACGCGCTTAACCTCGGCTGCCGGACGCAAACGACTGATATAATCTACTCGTACCGGAAAATCAGCTAAACGCTTACTGAATGACTTAAAATGCTGCAAGGCTAAAATGGTGGTTGGCACCAACACCGCCACTTGTTTACTGTCGGTAGCAGCCTTGAAAGCAGCACGTATGGCTACTTCTGTTTTCCCAAACCCCACATCTCCGCAAACGAGCCGATCCATGGGCATAGGTTTTTCCATGTCTTCTTTTATGGCTTGGGTTGCCTTCAACTGGTCGGGGGTATCCTCGAAGATGAACGAAGCTTCTAACTCATCTTGCAGATAACTGTCATGCGAGAAAGCATGCCCTTTTTCTTCTTTTCGCTTAGCATAGAGCTGAATTAAATCACGAGCAATATCTTTAACCTTACTTTTAGTTTTATCTTTCAGCTTCTGCCAAGCCGGTGTGCCCAACTTATTTATCTTAGGTTCTCGCCCTTCTTTTCCTTTGTATTTCGATATGCGATGAAGCGAATGAATACTTACCAACAACATATCATTATCTCGATATGACAAGCGGATGGCCTCTTGCACCTTACCATTTACCTCGGTCTTCACCAAGCCCATAAACTTTCCGATTCCGTGATCGATATGCACTACAAAATCGCCTGCCGACAGTTTATTCAGTTCCTTAAGAGTGAAACTTTCTCGTTTAGCTCTTTTCGATCGGGTTTGAAATCGATGATAACGTTCAAATACCTGATGATCGGTATAGCAGCAAATCTTCAAATCATGATCAACAAACCCTTCATGCAGCACCAGATTCAGGTGCTCGAAGTTAACCGTCATGGCCTGCTCGGCAAATATAGCATGTAAACGCTCAATTTGTTTCTCTGAATTGCTGAGTATATAATTTGTATAGCCATTAGCTCCTTTGATTTGCAGCTCCTGAGCCAGCAATTGAAAGTTCTTATTGAAAGTGGGCTGAATGCTACTATTAAGCTCATGTATTGATGTTGGTTGAAAACTGGCGCGATTGCCCACTACTACCTTGCGCAAAGGCTGAGCTGCCTGCCTAAAACTTTCACCGGAAATGACCTGCACATCACTTTCATCATTGATAGCGATAGTCAGGAAATTATCGATAAGTTCTGACACCAACTGCATGTCATGCATCCACAGCAAGCTGTTAGTGGGAAGTATATTCAAGAAGTTTTCATGCACCTCTTCTTTTAAGCTATTATGAATATTCGGAATAATAAACACATCTTGCAAATTTCCTTTCGATATCTGACTCTCAATATCAAACACCCGAATACTATCTACCTCATCGCCAAAGAAATCAATACGATAAGGGTCGTCATTCGAGAATGAAAAGATATCTAGCAAACTCCCCCTTATGGAATACTGCCCGGGTTCATACACAAAATCTACTTGCTCGAAACCGTAGTCAAACAAAAGATCATTCATAAACTCAATCGATAAGCCATCACCCACGCTTATTTTATGACTGTTCCGCTGCAAAGCATCAGCATTGACAACAGTTTCTGCCAATGCATCAGGATAGCTCACCAATTTCAATGGTTTACCCTCACGAAGTTTGTTTAGCACATCGGTGCGCAAGATAATGTTTTCTTGCTCCTGCTGATCGGAGCGAATGACCCTGCGATATGATCCGGGAAAAAGCAAGAGATTCTTATTTTCAGGCTGCAAGCTCTTCAAATCATCATAGAAATAGACGGCTTGCTCTCGATCATTCATTACATATAAGACAACCGACTTTTCTTTTTCGGCTAGTAAGGCGGCCAACACAGACTTCTCTGATGCCACCAATCCTTTTATATGTGTATTACTTCCCTCTTGGGCTATGCTCTTTAGGGCAGCCTTAAACTTAGGCTGTTTCAAAAAGAGCTTTCGAAACGCTGTTAATTCCAAAACTATTCAATTTCTCGCAAAGATAGTAAAACATCAGAATTGCTACTATTCCTAAAATATGTGATTGTGTGTACCCTTAAAAATAAGGACAACTACAACCTTAACGCTGACTTTCCTTACCATTAAAGGCACAAAGCATATTTTACAATTAAAAAAATCGACCGGATTCATCATTCTAATGCCACTTTGGCGTCATTTTTTTAATCCTACTCATCTATTTTCTCTATAATTCTATCAATCTTCTTCTCATATTCCGAATATAATCGTTGAGCAACAGAAATATTCAGCTTCTCTTTCTCGTCTTTTGTTCGCTTTACATTCTCAAATGTACATATCTTTTCGGAATCCTTTGTTCCAGTCTTAAATGTCCCATCTTTAACCTTTTTAGTCGAAAACAAAGAAAGCATTTAATTCTGTGAGAGAAAGCACAAAGGCTTTCTCTCTTTGCTTCGTTTCGTTTCGCTACGCTCCACTTCGCAAAGAGAGAAAATCATCTCCTAAACGGGCATTTACTAATGGAATTTTTCTAAAGAACCTTATATATCATACTTTAGTCTTCTTAATAAGCTTTTAAGGCACAGCATCCGGCACTTATAAATCATTACTTCTAGCATTATCAAATCTTACTTATCCTTATAATTTGTAAAATTTCAATTATTTTTGTGCCTTAACAGATTATTTTGTGCAACATAAGTTAAACTTAATAGTATAATTACTTTTCATTATATATCTTTGTACTGTTAGTTAAACATCACACAAACACGCTGTAAAATGGAAGTAATACGCACTGCATACGACGAGAAAAATAAAATCTTTCGTATAGAGATTAAAGGTAATATTGATTACAATAAGATACAAACAGCCCACGAGGCTCTTTTTAAATGCAATAAGATTCCTAAAGCTTGCAAGAAATTCTTGTTTATCGATGCGGGTATCGATTCGATAAAGAATACTACCGATTATGAAACACTTCGTGATTTTTACTTGAAATTTCCGGAATATTTCAACGGCGGTAAAGTTGCCGTTTGTGTGTTCACCCCCCAAATGCATGCGCTAGTGTTTAATATCAGGAGCAGGTTTGAAACCCCTGTTCTCCGACCGTTTGCCACCGAGAAAAATGCTTACCAGTGGCTTAATCAACCGATATAGATAGAAGTGGCTTAAGCTATGATGATCATTATGCAATTTATAGAAGCGTGAATAATTGCATAAAAATATACTTTCGGGCATCTTAATGTTAACATTATATGAATTAAGCAAAGTTTTCTAACGAAAACCTTGCTTAATTCATCTCGATATATATATATATATATATATTGCGCAAATTGAAAATAAAAGATTCCTTATATTGGAGTTTTCAACACACACTATGCACCATATCGACTATCACTACAATCTTTTAAGTAATATTTTTCATATTTCTGTGAAAGGAAATATGAGTTTTGCAACTGCCGAATACTTATTGAACCGACTAAAAAAAAGGAATTTACTTCCGGCAGCATGCGAGCTAATTTTGTGCGATTTAAGCGAGGCTTCATTTACCAACACGATAGGCGAATATGTAAAACTGATCGACAGTTCTAATCAGATTGCAGAAAGCCTAATGAAATATAAGATTGCATTCTTGGTTGACACGCCAAAAGAAACCGCCTATTTAATGATATTCAAATCTAAGGTTAAGGATGCTGCAATCAAGGTATTTTCCACCAAAGAAAAGTCGCAAGAATGGCTAAAAGACGAATAACTGCCGAAGCACTAAGCAGGCACTTGCCATTTCAAGCACCTGCTTAATGATTAAAAACTCGGGCAAGCCTTAGCCGAAAACTCACTGTGTTTGTGCACCGTGGCATGCGGAAAACGCCTGCGAAGACAAAACAACACCCGTTGCAAACTTAACCGCTGCGCATCGGTTCGCGTGTCGGCAGCTTGCCCGAGGGCATCTAATCCGCCAATATAACACACACCAACACTATGTGCATTATGCCCATAGCAATGCGCACCTATTACGTTTAATTTTCGCCCCAACTCTACCCCGCCATTCAGCAAAATCACCAAATGATAACCAATGGCATTCCACCCTTGTTCTCGATGCCACACATCAATATCGGCAGCGGTGAAATGCAGCCCTTGTTTTGTTGCCGAACAATGAATAATAATTTCATGAACATCTCGATTTAATGTTTCCGCCTGATTACACACCACGCCACCACAAACAACACAAGCAGGAGCAGAAACAAACTCGTGCGCGGTGCAGACTTTACCCGCAATTCGCCTCCTTGCTCTTGTGCATTTTTTATATGCACCAAACTATCTATGCGCATTTGCCTGTTCACCAACGGCAATTCAACAGATAACTCTTGTGTTGAATGACTAAGGTTGTGATATAATTCTCCGGAAGGCAATATGCGAGCCTCTGAGCGGGCTAGGGTAGTTTCCAGCACACTGCTGTCGGCAGGCACACATCGTTCTAATCGAGCTTCGGGAAGTGCAAGCTGCAATGTATCAATTCGGTATTCTTCCTGCCAAAGCTCTTTGCGTTCGAAATAAGCCGTTTCTTGCTCCTGCTGTGTTTTATTCCAATGTTTCTTAAGCACACACGCCGAAAGTGCAAGCAGCAGAATCGCCACTAACACCAAGGTTATGCCATGCCTTACAAAAGGCTTATATTTCATTTTTAGTTCTCTTTCTTTCATTTGTTTATAATCTTGCAATAAGCTGTAATCCATAGGTTTTATGCGCTCACTCTCACATGCACACATCTGCACCACAGCCCCATTTTACAGCTCATTTTCGTTTAAATCAAAAAAAGGGTGTCTCCCGATCAGGAAAACACCCTATAAGTTCTAAAAGCAGGCTATCTTAATTTAAAACCCGGTTCACATTGCAATGCTAAGCAGCTTCTTCGGCATTAAGCGAAGTATTTTCAACCGGCGATTGCACATATTTCAAACGAGTCTTAATTATAGCGTTTCGTTCGGCAATAAGAGCACTCACAGCACGAGCAAAATCAATATAATCGATTTCTGAAACCTGCAACATGGCATTCAAATGGAGTGCCAGTCTCTTATTGATAAGCTCCATGATCTGATGTTTAACTTCGGTAGCTGTTGTGCGTTCCATTTCCAGCTTGCGTTGATTCTGATAGTCGGCATAATTTTGCAAGTAAGTTTCCTGAGCTTCTTTTAAATCGCTCAACAAGCTGTAGAAGAGTGAAACTGCAGCTATATCATCAGATGCATTTTCATCTAAATCGGCAATTAAAGAGCTTACATAAGAATTTAAATTAAGCTGATTGGAAGAATAAGTAATGCCATCATGATAGCGCAAAATAATATTCCACACCCGTTGAACATGATCATATTGCAACATCGTTGGAACGGCATGATATGCCATGGTTATTCTGTAGAATTTGCGATAAGCTTCTTTCATTCTTTTCAAACAAAGATTCGACAGCGATTTGGTTCTCAACATTTGAATAGCATCGTTTAAACCCTCCTGCTTATGCTGCAATTCGCCGAGTAGGTTAAGTAAATAAGCATCTGTTTCCAACACAAACAAGGTGCTTTTATTTAAGATAGCTTGAGCCAAACTGTTCACCTCACCATTGTGAGCATTCACATTCAGGATAGTAACTTTTGTTGTCATAAATTGATTTTTTGGATAATTAAATAATAACTAGATAAAGCAACTGATTGCAATCGAAAGTGCTTTCATTAGTACCTATATAAATCAGTTCGCATTTTTACACCTTTACATTAAAAAAAATGCCAATGAAAAGTTAAGTAGCTGAATGTCAGTAATAAAAAAATTATTATCTGTTTTTATAATCACAGTATGAACTAAAATATGATTTTAGCCTGCTATATGTCATAAAGAATTGAATAAATTAGGTATAGTTATAGGCATTTGTTTCAAAGAAAATGCTAAAAAAGTGTAGCGTGAACGAATTATGAATAGTGGAAAAGGGGAAAAAGCGTTTTTTTACTCATTAGCTATTGCAGATAAGAAAAGAACAGCTATATTTGCACTGCATTTAGGAAATAAATGCAATGAAAAATAGGGCGTGGTAGCTCAGCTGGTTAGAGCGCAGGATTCATAATCCTGAGGTCGGCGGTTCAAGCCCGCCTCACGCTACGAAAAAAAAAAGCGATAAACTTGATTTTAAGTTTGTCGCTTTTTTTGTATCTCTTTCTACACTTACAAATAAAAGGTTTAGGCAGAAAAGTAAAGGCTTATTTCAGATTTTAAAAACTTACTTTATGCAGCGAAATCTGATTCTTCAAACAAAAGATGCTATCCATAAAAACAAAAATTCCTTGACACACCATGTAGGGCATCAAGGAATAAGCATCTCAATTAAATGAGGTTTACTTCTGAAAGCTTACACTTCCGGCTTTGAAGCTTGAAATTGTATTCTTTCATCAGCCTTAGGATCGGCTCCATATTGGTTATCGCCAAACATGCTGTCGCTAACTAGAAGAACAAGAAGCCAAATAGTCCCGACTAAAGGAATGATACTCACAAAATAAAACCAACCGCTCTTGCCTACATCATGCAGTCTTCTCGACATAAGTGCAAGCTGAGGTATAAGGAATGCAAAAACAGGCAAATATGCCACCAAGATTAAAGACATGGTATTTGTAATTGCAGCTATAATTCCCATTATTATGGATAAAGCTGTAATTATAACAGCATTCCATAAGGCAAACATCCAATACTCGCTACGGCGAGCTCGACCATTAAAGTTTGCATAATTGTTTTTCAATACATCTAAAAAATACGTACTAAAACTTTCTTTCATTGTTGTTATTATTATAATTCGTTTGGCGAAGGTATAAAAATAAATTATAATATAAACATATATATTCGTTATCTTCCTTTCGATTTTATGTTAACCATTCTATATTTTCAGTATCCGGCACCATATACCATAAATAGGGTATGAAATATGCCATACATTGGTTATTGCAACCATTATAAGCATCTCTTACATTTGCATTACACTATTTAGAACAAACACAAGTTGCTAAAGAAAGCAACCTATTAAAAACAATGTCATATGAGTAAGATAGCTAAGAGTTTAACCGATTTAATTGGCAAAACACCATTGCTGGAGCTTAATCGAATTAAAGAAACATTTAATTTAGAAGCTGATATTATTGCTAAACTAGAGTATTTCAATCCGCTGCACAGCGTGAAAGATCGAGCCGGATACGCCATGATTACCGCTGCCGAGAAACAAGGATTAATTAATAAAAATACGGTAATCATAGAGCCTACCAGCGGAAATACCGGCATTGCATTAGCTTATATTTCAGCCATTCGAGGCTATAAACTTATCCTGACTATGCCCGATTCTATGAGTATCGAACGCAGAAATCTATTAAGTGCCTTAGGAGCTAAACTTGTGCTCACCCCGGCTGCCGAGGGTATGGGTGGTGCTATACGCAAGGCAGAAGAGCTGGCAAAAGACATTAAGAACTCTTTTATTCCTCAACAATTTAATAATCCGGCTAATGCCGAGATTCACCGCCAAACTACAGCTTTGGAAATTTGGGAGGATACCGATGGGAAAGTCGATATTTTTATTGCAGGAATCGGCACTGGCGGAACCATTACCGGGGTTGCCGAGGTGTTGAAGTCTAAAAACTCCGATATTCAAGTTATTGCCGTAGAACCGAGCAGCTCGCCGGTACTTTCCGGAGGTGCTCCGGGTCCGCATAAAATTCAAGGTATCGGAGCAGGGTTTGTGCCCGAAATATTAAACACGGCAATCTATGATGAGGTGCTGACTATTGATAATAATGCCGCTTTCGAAACAGGAAGAATCTTAGCTCAGAAAGAAGGCGTGTTGGCAGGCATTTCATCGGGTGCTGCTTTGCAAGCTGCCATTCAAGTGGCCAAACGACCCGAGAATAAAGGCAAAAACATTGTGGTTGTATTCCCCGATACCGGAGAAAGATACCTTTCAACATCATTGTATAACAATGTAGAATAGTTCCCTCTCTTCTGATTAATCCGAGTTTTAATTGATTAGATTGATTAGAACTTGGGTTAATCATTTACACATGAGCTCAACATTAAAAAAATCGAGCAATACAATATAATGATTATAAATGGCGAGGAATTTTCTTACTTTCGTTAAAAGCGCGAAGATATGGAGAGTAGAATTATATTTATCATAGCCGACAAACAAGATTTGAGCCGCGCAGGTTTGAGCTTCATCATGCAGCAATCATATCAAGATTGCTCTATTTTACCGGTTGATACACCCGATGAGTTGCAAAATGCGCTCAGCAGCCATTCTAAACCTGTTGTTATATTCGATTTTGCTTGCTTTCCATTCGACCACGAAAAGCAGCTGTTGCAGCTCAAACAAGATTATCCGGAAAGTAGATGGATGTTATTCAGCAATGAGCTTAACGAGGAACTCATTCGCAAACTGAGTAAAGACGCTGCCTTAAGCATGATATTGAAAGAAAATGCTATGGACGAAATCCGCTTAGCCTTGAAGTGTGCTGTTCAGGGCACACGTTTTTTATGTCATCAGGTGAGCAATCTGCTTCTATCGGAAATTCAACAACGAGATTCAATCTCTACACTTACCACCACTGAACTCGAAGTATTAAAATTGATAGCCTATGGCAAATCGGTAAAAGAAATCGCTGCTTTCAGGCATTCCAGTGTGCATACCATTGCTACGCACAAAAAGAATATCTTCCGAAAAATCGAGGTGAACAGTGTGCATGAAGTCACCAAGTATGCTTTGCGCGAGAATCTAATTGAGATGATCGAGTATTATATTTAGTTTATCTTGGTAAAAGTAAAAGACAGGCACGCATCAAGCTGATGTTTAGTCTTTTATCAGCTGCGGAACAAGACTTCACTGATTATAAAACTGAAATGCTCCTGCTCAGCATGCCATCGCGGTTTTGCCACCAGCTTCAATGCTTTGCGTTCTCGGCGCAATACTTTCAAATTGGAGTAAAATGCTCGGTGTGCATGCCAAACCGCTTTCATCCCTGCTGTATTACGTTCGAATAAAAGTTTTAGTGCTGCCACACCATCAAGTATCATGCGAAGAATAAGAATAAACCACAACCAACACGAGGGTGTATTCCGATATAGCATGAATAGGTTGTTTCGGAAATTTAAATAGAGCTTTTTCGGATTATTATAAGAAAGGCTGCCTCCTCCCAAATGATAAATCACACTTTCGGGTACATACACGATTTCATGTCCGGCATTTTTCAATCGCCAACACAAGTCGATTTCTTCCATATGTGCCCAGAAGTTTTCGTTGAATCCTCCATGCTCATGAAAAAGCCTTGCACGAATTGCCATACACGCCCCACTTGCCCAAAAGATATGTTCCAATTCATCATACTGACCTAAATCTTTCTGCACCTCATTCATCACCCTGCCTCTGCAATACGGATAGCCTAATTTATCGAGCATTCCTCCGGCAGCTCCTCCATATTCAAAGTATTCTTTTTGGTTGTAGCTTCGTATCTTGGGCTGAACGGCAGCTACCCGCTCATTGCAGTCTAAACAATTTATCAGTGGCTCCAACCATCCCTCTTCCACCTCAACATCTGAATTTAAAATGACGTAATATGCTGCATCAATATGTTTCAAGGCTTCATTATAGCCCTTAGCGAATCCATAATTTTCAGAAAGTTCAAGTGTTTTTACCTCAGGGAATTGTTCTTGTAAAATTTGTATTGACGAATCGGTAGAACAATTATCAACCACCACAATCGAAACATCTGATTCTTTACTATTGCGAATAACCGAAGGCAGAAACTTAGGCAACAAGTCTTCACCATTCCAGTTTAGAATTACTACTGCTACTTTATCTTTTTTCATGCCGGTTTTCGTTGGTAGTTTTTGTTCTCTCGCAGCAAATATACTGGTTAATTGGCTAAAATAGCGAGTCGAGAATGTACCTAAAAGGCTTTTTTAACAGGAAATAAGAGCTCTATATAAAGGATGATGACTGTTAACTAAAAAAATCTTCCGGTTTAGAGATTGTAGTACCCCTGACGTTAAAGCATGGTAATAAAAGTATTAAATATTCACTGTTAGTTGAATATCCTTTATAGCTTACTAACAGTTTGTATCAGCCCAAATGTTTCCTTATTTCTTGTAAAAACGGATTGAAATAGGCAGCTGATGCCGCTACAATCTCGCCACCGAACAAATAATTTCCATCTCCCTTAAAATCGCTGACTTTACCGCCCGCTTCCTGCACCAATAGTATTCCGGCTGCTACGTCCCATGCATGAAGTGCATGTTCAAAGAATCCGTCGAATCTTCCGCAAGCCACATAAGCCAAATCAACGGCTGCCGACCCCATTCTACGCATACCGCGAGTCTCAATCATGAAGAAGCGCAACAATTCCATATATTCCTCTAATCGAGAAAAATCATAGTAAGGAAATCCTGTTGCCAATAGCGTATCCGTATGATTATTGGTTGAACTCACCTGTATGCGTTTGTCGTTTAGGTAAGCCCCACCGTCTTTCCAAGCCGAAAAAAGCTCATCGGCACCAATTTCATACACTACTGCTGCTATGGGCTGCTGCTTATAAGCTAATGCCACCGAAACCGAATGCGGATATAGCCCATGAATAAAATTCGTCGTGCCATCTAAAGGATCAATAATCCACTGATAAGTTCCTAAGCCTTGAGCTACGGTTTCTTCTTCAGTGATAAAACTCGCTTCGGGCATCAACTTCTGCAATCCATCTACCAATAGGCGTTCAGCATTTTGATCAACATAGGTTACTAAACTGGCTTTTCCTTTTAGCTTGATATCATCGGTTGATACTTTGGCTCGTTCTGATTTTATAAATGCTCCTGCCGACTTTGCCAAAGCTCCCATGACTGAGCATATTTCTTGTAGATTCATATTATTCATAGCATTTACTCGGTTATATGTTTATCTCTAATCGGTGTGTTTTAGCTTTAGGTTTTGAAAACCTTCACCCAAGATTTCCCGCACATCCATTATGGTAATGAAAGCATCGGGATCTACATCTGAAATATAACGCTCTAATATTGCTACTTCTCGCCGGCTGATTACAGTATATATAATTTGCTTTTCATCATTAGTATATAATCCCTTGCCTTGAAAAACAGTTCCGCCGCGTTCTAAATCATCCAATATTTTTGATTTGATAGCCTCATGCTGATTAGATACGATGAACAAGGCTTTATTATAACTCACTCCTTCGAGAGTTAAATCAATAGCTTTTCCCGATATGTAGATAACGAGCAATGAATATAATGGTATCTGCCAATCTTTGAATGCCAACAAACCAAAGAGCACGATAAATGAATCAACGTATATAACTATTGTGCCTAAGGGGATGTTACTGTATTTTGCCCAAATCATGGCCAAGATGTCCGACCCCCCGGATGTGGCACGCGATTTAAAAATTAGTCCGACACCTATACCGATGAGTACAGCTCCGAATATACACGATAGCAACACATCACTCACTAAAGGGGCTAAAGGTTCCGGACGCATGTAAGTTATCAAATCCATGAACACAGAACTTAACACAAATCCTACTACCGTTTTCACGCCAAACCGAGGACCCAAAAGTTTTACACCCAAGAAAGTGAGCGGAATATTTACCAATAGGTTAAACACTCCAATCGGGAAGCCTTCGGGTGCCCATGAGAACATGCCTTGCGTGAGGTAGTGCACTACAATACCGATGCCGAACAAACCTCCCGGCACGATTTTGTAGGGCGTAATGAAAAATACAAAGCCCACTGCCATAATAAAAGAGCCGATGGTGATGTAGGCATAATCTTGAAACCAACGACGACTAAAAGTCTTATCTTTAGAAATGAATCCCATAGCTTAAATAAATTCAGTAGTACAAAACACCACTACTAAAATGGTAGTGGTGTAATTATTTTATTTTGAGAATACTCGAATCCAATCGATTTGAAGTTTATGCGGTGTTTTAGGTCTGTTATTCACCACAATGGAACGAATATTCAGAAATAAATCTTCTTCGGGAAAGTCTAGCTTTACCTCTAATAATTTATAGTTATTCACCCACCATGTAATTTGATGTTCGCCCCACTCTACTCTAAATATATAATATTTTCCTTTTCTTAACCCCTCCAATGATTGATACACCTTTTCTGCATTTTTCTGACAGCTCACTTGCGTGCACGAACCCATTTCTAGCAAGTTTAAGCGAAAGGTGTAATCAGCATTGGCAAGATAGATTAAATCGACCATGCGTTTGGCTGAATAAAACTTCACCTTTGCCTCTAGTGCTCCTTGCTTAGCATTGATAACTTGTTTATGCGATATTGATCCGGAACTGTAGTTATATTCATAAGGAATAAATCCGATTTTACTTTTCCAAGCGAAGCTCCTCACGCTTTCTTTCTCGGTATTAATGCAAAGTGTTTCATGGTCTATCTTCACATTTCTGCCCAAGGTATATCCTTGCAAGTCGGTTTCATGAGAAAATGGAAATCCGGTATGTTTAACGGCATACGAGCTCATATGACACCACGAATCTTCGTCTAGTGAACTTCCTTTGAAGTCGTCTTGCAATAAAAGTTCGTGTTGTGCAAGGTAACAGAAGTAAGCATTATCTCGATATGCTAAATAATCGACATATTGAGCATCGGAACACAACTTCTCATATTCTTGCAAGCGTGCGTATGCGGGTGTTGTTTCCCAACGGTTCGAATTCTCCAAAAATGCTTGTTGCAGTTTAAACTCTTCCGATTCTATTTCTCGTTTTAATACTTCTACTTGTGCTCGCTCGGGTTGATTTACCTTCTCTTTATAAATTCCATATTCCTTACTCTTGCTAAAGGTCAACCAAAACTGCACATCATCGGTATGCAGGGTTTCTTCATACATGCGAAATTTCTGATAAGGTTTCGATTTTTCCCAAATCAGCTTACCATCTTTATTTTGAGCATCAAAATTCTGTTTGTCGGCTTCAAATTCTGTTTCAGCATAAGCTTTAGCCAGTTTAAACTCCTTAATCAGATAGCTAGAATCGAGCTCTTTGAATCGTTTAAACTCATTTGAATCGACTACTCTATAAAAAGACGCCAAATTTCCGTTGGCAATCAACTTAGCACATTCAATTTGCTTTAATTGCTCTTTGCTTCCTTTATATCTCAACGACATGATTCCTACCTTTTTTTTGGCAAACTCTTCTGAGTTCACTTCTTTTTCCAATTCCAAAAAACGATTAAACTCATCGCTCTTTTTAAGTTCTTGGAATTGTTTGAAGTATTCCCACACCCTATCGTTGAGAAGGTCTATTTGTTTTGTGCGTTTAATAACGCCCAATCGTTCTAGAAAATATAACTTTAATGACATAGTAATCAGCTACAACATGTTTTAGATCGGCTAAGTTACTACTTTTAAATCAATTTCACATATTCCGAGCTATAGTTTGATATTTTAATCTTATTTTAAGTATTATATTTACTTCATTCTTAAAATAAATCATTATATAAACTGATAAATATCTTATAATATGACAGTTGTTCTTATTTTCTTCGCTTCAATAATTTTAAGTCTTTGAGCTTTTTAAGTTTCTTAATCTCATTTAAGTCGAATCGAACAGGGATTATGCGCAAAAGGGAAATCGAATGTTTATCGTCTTCATTCTCTATGGAATAAATTTCATTGATGATGTCTGTATATTTATCTGTAACTTGCTTACGTCGGAGTTTCAACGTGGGCGATAGTTCTCCTGTTTGCGAGCTCCATTCATCTATCACTAAACGAATACGCTTAATTTGCTCATGCTGTCCTAATTTTTTATTCGTGTTTTGCACTTCTTGTTTCAGGCATTCAATTACCTGCTTGTTTTCTATCAGTTCAGCATTATTACGGTAGCGTATTTTATTTTTCGAACACCAATCATGCAAATAATCATAGTTCGGAGAAATTAGAGCCGACGCAAATTTCTGATTCTCGCCGATAACCATTACCTGCTCAATAAAGAAAGATTCTTTCAGCATGTTTTCAATCATTTGCGGAGCAATATATTTACCTCCCGACATTTTAAAGATTTCTTTTTTCCTATCCGTAATCTTCAAGTATTTACCATCAACAAGCATGCCGATATCGCCGGTGTGCAACCAGCCGTCGGGCTCTATTACTTCGGTCGTAAGTTCCGGTTCTTTATAATAGCCTAGCATTACGTGAGATCCGCGTGTTAAAATTTCGCCATCGTCGGCAATCTTAAGTTCAGTTCCCGAAAGCACAGGTCCTACGGTGCCAATCATCATTTCATTGGTGTTTGGCGAATTTACGGCAATAACCGGCGAGCTTTCTGTCATGCCATAGCCTTCCATCACCGGCAATCCTGCCATACCGAATAGCCGGGCAATGCGAGGCTGCAATGCCGCTCCTCCTGAAATAATGAGTTGAGTATTTCCGCCAAGAGCTTCACGCCATTTCGAATATACCAATTTATCGTATATCTTGCGTTTAGTTTTGGTCATCAGGCTCAACCTTTTATGATACTCGAATCGTTCGCTTGCGTTAATGGCTGCAAAGTATATCTTCTTTTTCAGTCCGCTAAAGTCTTTTCCTTTCGACACAAAACCATCATAAATACGCTCTAACAAACGGGGCACGCAATTGAACATATGCGGAGCTATTTCTTTGATTGCACTAACAATTTGCCCTAAGCTCGACACATAATAAACCCCCATGCCGTTATATTGAAAATGGTAATTCATGGAGCGTTCATATACATGGCAAAGTGGCAAAAAGCTCAATGCTCGATGTTCGATGCCCAAGTTATGCACTTGCGAGTGCGCCTTAAAGTTGCTAACTAGGTTGCCATGTGATAACATGACTCCTTTGGGCTGTCCTGTTGTTCCGGAGGTATAAATAATGGTGACCAAATCGTTGGGCTTTGCCTCTTCTTTTGTTGTTTGAAGCATTTTTTTGCTTTGTTCGCTTGCCTCGCTGCCTATTTTCAAAAGTTCATCGAAATGTTTATGCCCTACTACTTCCTCGAAAGTATATATCTCTTGAAGTTCATCTAACTCTTGCATGAAAGGCGATAAGGTATTTACCAGTTTTTTATCGCCCGCTATAACAAGTTTCACTTCGGCATGATGAAGTATATATCGATACTCCTCATCTCCGATAGTGGGATATATTGGCACATGAACTAAGCCTGCCATTGCTAAACCCAAATCTACAAAATTCCATTCTGGGCGGTTTCCCGTTACGGTTGCTATCTTATCGCCGGGCTTAAAGTCCAGTTCAAGCATAGCTAAGGCAAAATAATGTGCATTATCGTAATATTCTTGTGTGGAATAGGTGTACCACTCGTTTCCGTGTTTCCCTCCCAATGCATCTTCGCGCTGAAAACTATGTAGGGCACGTTCTAGTAAATCGAATGTGCGTGTAACTTCTATTGTCATATTTTTCATTATTAAAATGAAACAAAACAGCTAAGGTTTGCCTCAGTTATGCCGCAAATATAGAATTTGATTTAGTATGGCAAACATTATTTTCCGCATTAAATGCACTAAATGTTGCATTGTTAAGCAATTGTTACAATTGTTCGAATAATAGTGTCGGAAAGTCGAATAAATTTTCAAACATCATAGATAAAGTTTAATATTTTAATAATCAGATAAATATATTTATGATTTTAAGTATGATTTTTCAAACTATATAATTTTAAAAATTAAAATACAATTAATAGGTTACATTTCAATTGTTTTCGGCGTAGTATTAATGAATAAATATGCAAGCAACAACTACTTTTTATTGCTATTCTTTACAAAGAATGAGGGCAATAAATGTTTTGGAAGAGATTTCTTCGTTACGTATAATAGCAGCAAATGTTTTTTATTCATTTTCTCTTCCGCGGATAAGTGCACAGACTCTATTTTCCGCTTATATTTAATTACTGATAGGTTCAATTAAATCATGGCATATTGATTTATTATTTCCTACATCATAAAAAAATCCTCCTGATATTTATCAGAAGGATTTTAGGGTATCTAATTTTAAGATTTAGCTATTAAAATAGGGTTTATCCTAAGTTTTTAATTCGCTCCATAGCTTCAATGGTGCTTTCTCGGTCGGCAAAAGCTGAGAATCGGAAATATCCTTCACCGGCAGGACCAAAACCGGAGCCCGGAGTGCCTACCACATTGGCTTCTTTCAAACATTTATCGAAGAAATCCCATGAGCTCATACCACCTTTTGTTTTCACCCAGATGTATGGTGCATTTACTCCACCGTAAACGCTATAGCCGGCAGCAGCCAAGCTTTCACGCATGATGCGGGCATTCTCCATATAGTAGTTCACCACTTCTTTGATTTCTTTTTGCCCTTGTTCTGAATAAGCTGCGGCAGCGGCTTTTTGAACCGGATAAGAAACACCGTTAAACTTCGTAGTATGACGACGCAACCATAAGGCTTTCACCGAATGTGCATTACCTGCTTTATCATATGCTTTTACAGCTTCCGGAATAACCACAAAAGCACAACGAGTACCTGTAAAACCAGCTGTTTTTGAGAATGAACGGAACTCGATAGCTACTTCTTCAGCACCTTCAATTTCATAAATAGAACGTGGAACTCCGGCTTCGGTAACAAAGCCTTCATAGGCTGCATCAAACAAAATTATCGATTTGTTTTCGCGCGCATAGTTCACCCATTTAGTCAGCGTTTCTTTGCTTGCCACTGTTCCTGTAGGATTATTCGGGAAACATAGGAAGATTAAATCAGGGCGTTCAGTTGGTAATTCGGGTGTGAAACCATTTTCTTCGGTGCAAGGCATGTAAATGATGCCTGAGTAATAACCATTATCGGCACATTCACCTGTTTTACCGCTCATTACTGTTGTGTCGGCATAAACCGGATACACAGGGTCGCAAATGGCAATTTTATTATCACCGCCAAATATTTCTTGAATATTTCCGGTGTCGCATTTCGAACCGTCGGAAACAATAATATCGCCGGCAGTTATGTTCTTCACGCCGCAATCTTGATAAGCTCCTTTGGCAATAGCTTCACGCAAAAATTCATAACCTTGCTCCGGGCCATAGCCATGGAAAGTTTCTGCTTTACCCATATCATCTACACCTTCATGGAAAGCTTTCAAAATGGTAGGAACTAAAGGTTGAGTAACGTCGCCAATTCCCATTTTGATAATCTTTTTATCGGGGTTAGCTGCGGCAAATTCTGATACTCTTCTGCCAATTTCCGGGAATAGATACCCGGCTTTTAACTTCAAATAATTTTCGTTGATTAAAGCCATTATTGTTTTGTTTTAATATAATTTTTAATGTTTAGGTTTCGCATTCATGCAAACCTCTGATGCAAATATAAGGCTATTTATCAATTGCCCATCGCTCGGCACATTTTGTTAATCCTTTATAACTAAGCCCACATTATTTAATACATTCATACCGACAGCTAACTATTTTAATGTAAGTTTGCAGCAAGCAAATGATTTTCATCAATTAAGAAATGAAACAACTAAAAGCTTTTCGCTCCGTAATACAAATTCCGACATTGATTTATCTTATTAAATGGTTTATCATTTGTCTGCCTATCGGGGCTATTGTGGGGAGTGCCTCTGCGTTGTTCTTGCTGAGTTTGGAATGGGCAGGAAATTTTCGCGATAATCATTTGTGGATGATAGCTTTGCTCCCTTTAGGCGGTTTGTTTGTGGGAGGCATGTATTACTTATGGGGAGATAGCGTGGCGAAAGGCAACAATCTGCTTCTGGAAGAATTTCATTCACCGAAGAAAGTTATACCACTCAAAATGGCTCCTTTAGTTCTTATCGGAACAATACTCACCCATTTGTTTGGAGGATCGGCAGGTAGAGAGGGTACGGCGGTGCAAGTTGGAGGTGCTGTTGCCGATCAGTTCAGCAAACTGTTTAAACTACATAAATACGATAGAAAGATTATCATTGTAGTGGGAGTTTCTGCCGGTTTTGCATCGATATTCGGCACTCCACTGGCAGGAGCTGTGTTCGGTTTAGAGGTAATGATAATCGGGCGCATGCGCTATGAGGCCTTAGTTCCTAGTTTTATGGGAGCTATCCTTGCTAATTTCTTTTGCAAACTCTATCCTGTTACACATACACATTATCATATGAGTGCCATAGCTCTACACACCGGTATTACTCCGCTTAATTTGCTTTGGGCAGTTTTGGCAGGCATCTTCTTCGGGCTTACAGCTTTGCTATTCTCTAAAGGCATGCATTTTTGGAGCAATCTTTTTAAATCGAATATTAAATTTCCACCATTGCGTCCGGTTATCGGTGGAGCCATACTCGCTCTAAGCTTTTGGGTTGTTTATCAGCTCACCGATGAAACAAAATATGTAGGTTTAGGTGTGCCCGTTATTGCTAATTCATTTGCAGCTCCTATGCAAGGCTATGATTTTATATTAAAGCTACTCTTCACCACTTTCACACTTGGTTGTGGATTTAAAGGTGGCGAAGTTACTCCTTTATTTTACATTGGTGCCACTTTAGGCAATGTGCTTTGTTTGTTTATACCACTCGAAATGAGTTTGTTGGCAGGCATGGGGTTTGTAGCTGTATTCTCCGGAGCTACTAATACTCCGATTGCATGCACACTGATGGGTATTGAACTATTTGGTATTGAAAGCGGGTGTTTTATTGCTATTGCTTGCGTTGTTGCTTATTTATTTTCAGGTCATAGTGGTATTTACACTTCACAAATTATAGGTTCACCAAAAAGTAGCATCTTTATCCGTGAAAAGAGCAAACATTTAAACGAAATCAATCTTTAAAGTAAATCGTTATTATTAATCATATAAAAATTTCAACATGAAAAAGTTATTAGTTGTGTGTGTTATGCTTCTCACAAGCGCAATGTGTTTTGCCCAATCAGAAGTATTTGGTGTTTGGCTCAATGAGAGTGGTGAATCGCAAGTAGAAATTAAAAAAGAAGGCAGTGATTATGTAGGCAAAGTGGTGTGGCTTAAAGAGCCTAATAATCCAGACACCAATCAACCTTGGCTCGACAATAAGAATAAAGATAAGAGTTTACAATCGCGTGCAGTAATGGGATTGCCAATTCTTCACGATTTTACTTACAATGCTGAAGAAAAAGAATTTGAAGGCGGGAAAATTTATGATCCTCGTAACGGGAAAAACTACACCGGTAAATTTTGGTTGAATGAAGATGGCAATCTGAGCGTGCGCGGCTATATCGGATTCTTATTTGCCACCGAAACTTGGACGCGCGTGAAATAATTATCGCCCGAGATATGTAACACAAACGAGTGAATTGAAAAACAATTCACTCGTTCTTTATTAAGATTAACAGTAAAGCTTAATACTGTAAATGTTTTACCGATCGCCCATTTTCTTTAATTTCGATTAGTGCATCAATACCCACTTGAATGTGTTTTTCTACAAACTGACCGGTAACCTTCTTATCGCTCTTTTCTGTTTTTACTCCGGTTGAAACCATAGGCTGATCACTCACCAATAATAAGGCTCCTGAAGGAATTTCATTAGCAAACCCTACGGTGAAGATGGTAGCCGTCTCCATATCGACTGCCATAGCTCTGGTTTTAGTTAGATAAGCTTTAAATCTATCATCATGTTCCCACACTCTGCGGTTGGTGGTAAACACCACTCCCGACCAATAGTCGAGTTGATTTTCCCGAATGGCTGTTGATACGGCTCGCTGCAAACTGAAAGCAGGCAAAGCAGGCACCTCAGGAGGCAAATAATCATTTGATGTTCCTTCCGAGCGAATGGCTGCAATCGGTAGGATTAAATCGCCGAGTTTATTCTTCTTCTTTAATCCGCCACATTTGCCCAAGAACAATACGGCATGCGGATCGATAGCAGTAAGTAAATCCATGATGATAGCAGCATTCGGACTTCCCATACCAAAGTTAATGATGGTAATGTCGTTAGCCGTTGCCGACTGCATATTTTTATCCAGTCCATCAACTTCAACACCAAACTTATCCGCAAAAATCTCTATGTAGTTGTAGAAATTAGTAAGCAAGATATACTTACCAAATTTTTCGAGCTCAACTCCTGTGTAGCGAGGTAACCAATTGGCTACAATTTCTTCTTTTGTCTTCATATGCAAAATAGGTTATTTTGCAGGTCAAATATAGTATCTTTGCTTCAATATATTACACCATGAAACTGTTAAATCTTCCATCTTTCGATTTTAAAACAAAAGTAGAACTTGAAAAAACCTTCATATTCGACGAAGTGCGCAAAAAATATATCGTGCTTACGCCTGAAGAATGGGTGCGCCAAAATTTTATCCGTTACTTGATTAAACACTTGCAATATCCGGCTTCATTAATGAATATTGAAGGCGGATTGAAACTAAACGGCAATACCTATCGAGCCGATTTAGTAGTATATAACAAAAAGGCTGAACCGCTATTACTCGTAGAGTTTAAAGCTCCTCATATTAAAATTACACAAGATACTTTCAACCAAATTGCCCGATATAATATGATATATCGCGTGCCTTTTCTTATTGTGTCTAACGGATTGCAGCATTATTGTTGCAAAGTAGGTTTCACCGAAAATAATTACGATTTCTTACAAGAAATTCCACCATTCGGCAGTATTTGTTTCGACTAAGCTTACTTCTTCCAGAATGCCGGAGAAAATAGTACTAATACCGTAAACAACTCTAAACGCCCCAACAACATCAAGAACGATAGAAACCACTTGCCTCCATCATGAATGACTGCAAAGTTATGAGCAGGACCTAACTCTCCTAAACCCGGACCAATGTTTCCTAAACTGGTAGCCACGGCACTCATAGCTGTGGCCAAATCGGGCTCGAACCAAGTAAATACAAGCGTGCTCCCGGTAAAGATAAGAATGTAAATCATGAAAAATGCCAATACATTGGTAATGACCGGTTGAGGTACTGCCCTGCCATTATGTCTTACCGGAATAACAGCATTAGGATGCAACATTCTGCGCAACTCATAATAACTATTCTTCAGCAATAACACAATGCGCATAATCTTGATACCTCCACCGGTTGAGCCTGCACTTCCTCCTAAAAAGAAAGCAGCAAAAATCAATACAATGAGAATCGGTTTCCACAACATATAATCGGTGGTGGCAAAACCGGTAGTTGTTATAATCGAAACAACCTGAAAGAGTGCATCTCGAAAAGATTTCTCGCCTCCCATGCCGGTAGTTAGGTATAAACCCACTCCAACAAGAACGGTAAATACAGCGATAAAACCAATATAAAACCGAAACTCTTCATTAGAGACAAGCTT
Organism: Mangrovibacterium sp.; assembly: GCA_047975205.1. Lineage (GTDB taxonomy): Bacteria > Bacteroidota > Bacteroidia > Bacteroidales > Prolixibacteraceae > JBKEDC01. The sequence goes on from JBKEDC010000008.1 coordinate 41,418, forward strand.
TTTAACCTCACCGATAATTACGCCATACATAAGGGCAAAGTTCGTTCCGGCTATAATCATAAACAAGATGATAACATATTGTATATAAGCAGAATCCCAATGTGCAATAGAATCTTGTTTTGTAGAATATCCCCCGGTTGCCATGGTGGTAAACGAATGGTTTACGGCATCAAACAAACTCATGCCCCCTATCCAAAGTAAAATAGTTTCCAGTAAGGTAAATCCTAAATAAAGCAACCAAAGATATTTAGCTGTTGCTTGAATCTTCGGATTAATCTTATCGGTGACAGGTCCCGGCACCTCTGCTGAGAAAAGCTGCATACCGCCAATACCAAATATAGGAAGAATGGCCAATGACAATACAATGATACCCATGCCACCAAGCCATTGAGTCAGACTTCGCCAAAATAAAATACCATGAGGCAAAGCTTCAATGTTATTTAATATGGAAGAGCCGGTGGTGGTAAATCCCGACATTGTTTCGAAAAAAGCATCGGCAAGCGAATGCACACCTCCCGATAATAAATAAGGTAAGCTTCCGAAGAACGAAAACAAGATCCAAACCATCGTTACAATAATGAAACCATCATTGCGATGTATTTTTCGTTCTGCATTTCGAGTGAATGCTACCAACAAGCCCCCTGCCGCAAAAGTAATCAGAGCTGGTTGCAGCAATGGCATAGTCCCACCATCATCATAACATGCCCCTACCAATGCCGATATGAGCATACACAAACATTCTACAATGAGTAGCGAGCCTAATATTCTAAATATTCCTTTTACATTAAACATACGCTAGCAAGCTGAAAAGAATTTTCTTATTTTTTTCAAACCCGAGCGAAGTGCAAAAACCACTAGTCTATCGCCAACCTGCAAACAAGTATCGCCTTTCACTACATGGGCATTTTCTCCGCTAATCACCCCACCCAAAGTAATTTCTTTAGGTAGTCCTAATTCTTTTATCGGTTTGCCCACAATCTTAGAATCTTCTGAAATGATTAATTCGAAAACTTCAGCATTTACCGCAGTCAGACATTTAACTTGCGAAACTTTATTGGCTCCCAAAGTGTATTTATAGATATAGCTTGCTGCAATCAATTTTTTATTAATCAAGCTGCCAATATCCATGCTTTCTGCAGTTGCCAAAAACTCATTGTTTTCCACCTCGGCAACAGTGCGTTTAATGCCCAATTGCTTTGCCATATGACAAGCCAATATATTGGTTTCCGAACTTCCGGTAACAGCAATAAAAGCATCCATATTTTCCATATGTTCTTCTCGCAAGAGGTCTAAATCTCTACCATCACCACAAATGATCAACGCATTAGCCAATCGGTCGGCAATTTCCTCACAACGTTTAGGGTCGTTCTCTATAATCTTAATGTTATAACCATCTCCTAATCGTTCTACGGCTTTCTGCCCGATTCTACTTCCCCCTATAATCATGATATTTTTAACCGGGAAAATGGCCTTACCGGTTAATTCAAACAAATGATTCATATGGCTTCGTGTGGTAGTGAAGAAAATAATATCACCTTCCAAAACTTGATCTTTCCCGCGCGGAATTATGGTTTTCCCCGAACGATTAATTGCCACGGCGCATACTTCGGCTTCGATAGCCGACAATTCTTCGAAAGTTTTATTCAACACGGGTGCATTATTGTGTATTTTAATGCCCATGAGCAACAATTTGCCTCCCGAAAATTCTAAGAATTGGCGCGTTCCTACCTGTTTCACTGATGAAGCTACTTCTTTTCCGGCCAATGATTCGGGATAGATGAGTTCATCAACCCCTATGCGTTGCAATTTCTCTTTATAATTCTCTTTTAGGTATTCTCCGTTGTTAATGCGTGCCAATGTTTTCTTTGCACCCATATCTTTAGCTATAGTGCATGATAAAATATTTCGTTCTTCTAATGGCGTAACTGCCACAAACAAATCGGCTTTACCGACTCCGGCATTCTTTAAATCGCTAAACGATTGTGCGTAGCCATTCACGGTAAGCAAATCTATCTGACTTGAGATACTATTTAATTTTTCCACATCATTATCCATCAAGATAATATCATGGTCATCATCACTTAACATTTTAGCCAGGTGCAAGCCCACTTGTCCGGCACCTACAATAACAATCTTCATTTCAAAATCCTTTTTTTTAATGCGCTCAAAGTAAATTATAAAATACAACATAGCCACACTTAACCAGTCTTTTTAACGTAGGCTTGACTTTAAATTTTATGACATTATTCATTTAAGTTACAAAGCATATGTGTTGTATTATTATTTGTGAAAAATACATAGTATAATATACATTTATGTTAATTATCTTCAATTACTAATGTATTATCCTAAAATAGTACTACATGATACTAATTTATTAAATTATTATAACTATGTTTGTGAAATCGGTTTCAGATATATTCTTACGATACACTTTTATAATTATAAAGTGTGTGATAATTATATGAAGTATATATATGTGTGTTTAATTTATTGTATCAATTAAGATATATCAATTATGGAATCGGCAAATAGTGTGTATGTGTGGGAGATATAGAGGGGAAGAATAAAAAAGAGTCAACTTTGTGTGTGTTGGCTCTTTTTTTTGCTTTATAAATGCCTCGATTCGCTCACTTGTTCATTACAGGAAGCTATATTGGGAACTGATCTGAGATAAGCTTCACCTGTTTTGCAATATGCTTACTTCTGAACAAATGCATGATCACTGCAAGACCAAAATCAAAACCTATAAAAAGAAAAAATCCGGAGGAAATAAATCCTCCGGAAATTAAAATCTATACTTATCTAGTCTTATAACGCTTTTCAGGACGAGGCAGATTAAGCTTTACCCGCTGAGCCTAATACATTTTCATTTTTATGCATGTACAATTTTTTCAATTCTTCGCGAGCCGGACCTAAATATTTACGTGGGTCAAATTCACTTGGGTTTGAAACGAATACTTTGCGAACAGCAGCAGTCATCGCCAAACGACCATCTGAGTCGATGTTAATTTTACATACTGCCGATTTAGCTGCCTTACGCAATTGTTCTTCCGGAATACCGATAGCCGCATCTAATTTACCTCCGTTTGCATTGATTTCATCAACATATTGCATTGGAACTGAAGAAGAACCATGTAATACGATTGGGAATCCGGGGATTTTTTCTTCAATTTCAGCCAAAATATCGAATTTCAATGGTGGAGGTACTAATTTACCATCAACCATAGAACATTGAGCCGGTGTAAATTTGTGCGCTCCATGAGAAGTACCAATTGAGATGGCTAATGAATCAACACCTGTGCGTTTAACGAAGTCAATTACCTCTCCCGGATGAGTGTATGTTGATTCTTCTGCCACAACATCATCTTCAACACCGGCCAATACACCTAATTCACCCTCTACAGTTACATCATGTGCATGTGCATATTCCACTACTTTTTTAGTCAATGCAATGTTTTCTTCATAAGAATGATGAGATCCGTCAATCATAACTGAAGAGAAACCATTATCGATACAATCTTTACATAACTCAAAAGTATCGCCATGATCAAGGTGCAACACGATTGGAATTTCATAACCTAATTCTTTGGCATATTCCACAGCTCCGCGAGCCATATTGCGCAATAAAGTAGCATTAGCATATTTACGTGCACCGGCAGAAACTTGCAAAATCACCGGAGACTTTGTTTCCACACAAGCTTGAACAATTGCTTGCATTTGTTCCATGTTGTTAAAATTGTATGCAGGGATAGCATATCCGCCGTCAACAGCTTTTTTAAACATTTCTGTTGTGTTGACTAGTCCTAATTCTTTGTAACTTACAGTCATTTTACTTAGTTTTTTAAATGTATATAATCGTTCTTTTCGTTCTTTCGTTTGTAGTTGTTATTTGCAGGCAAATTTACCACAAAAATTCGACAACAATATTAGCCAATAATGAATTTTAATTTTCCTATTTCATAGCTGCCTATCTCGTATCTTAAAACAAGCTTAACATTGCAAAACCAAAAGAAATACAAATACTTGTGTGCAATCGATAGCGCAATTCATTAAGGTTATATTCTGTAATAATCGACCGATTTCCCGCAACAAATTCAAAACCACTTCTTCAAATTTAATCTAGTATGATTGTTAGGCAGTTTGGTTTTGATGGTACAAATACGGGTTTGTTTTATTGGGGTTTGTTTTTGGGTTTTTATCGGTTAGGTTGTCGTCGGTGATACATTAATCTATTCTTACTTTGTAAGTCTCCGGAAGTTTACAAAGGTTTGTCAACTCCCCTTTGGCTATAAAAAATTTCGCTGTGTCACTTTCCTCGTCATAATCATACAAACGGTATAAGTAATATTGTTCTTGTTCCTTAATACTTCTCGCTAGTTCTGTTCTAGTAATATAAAAAGCTGAATCCTTACTGCCTTTAGTTGTCTTAACCTCTATGTAAATGCTCTTGCCATTTTCATCAAATGATTTTATATCATAACCCGTGCCATCTCCCTCATCTATTGCTGTATGTTTCACCTGTTCTGCTTTCTTGTTTAAGCCCAGTTCTTTTAATTTATTTTTTTCATATTTTAGTACCAACTGCTCACCCAAATCTCCTATCCTTTTATTCTCCGCATTTAATCGTTTGTGATTTACAACCCTCCCTTCAAAGTTAATATCTTGACCTTTTGTTTTAATATTTACCGTAGAAATAATATTAGTCAATTCAGGAACTATCAACTTCATGTTTGGTTTATGTTCTAATTCCAAATGAACAGTAACCGCATAAATAAAATCCTGAGCAAGTATATTTAAATTTATGTCATCATAGCAATTGGAATTAATCCTGCTTTTATGAAGCCTTATTAGCTCTTGGTCTTTTGCAAGTTGAAATCTTATACTTTCACACAATGCATTATATTGTCCGACATTTTCAATACGTCCCTTCTTTGGTTTATATTCTATTTCCAATTTGGCTGCAAATTTCTTGAACATCGTAAACTTGTAGAAAAAATACTGTTCAGGATACCTCAGAGTAAGGTATACCATGATTGCTCTATGATCTTGATATGTATTATCTCCGGGAAACAAATCGTTATTAATATCTTTTGAACCAGACCAAAAGTTATTAATTCTCGTATATATATCACAATCTTCATTATATAAATTCACAAACAACTCACGTAGCTCTTTGGGTTTAAGCTCTGCATATTGCTCTATCATTCGCAAGGGATAATACGAACCTGACTTTAGTAAATTAACTGTTTTATCCAGCGATTTTGTAATCATCCCACGAAAGTCCTCAGCATCAATATCCCAATTATCTTGAAAACATTTTATTGCTTCCCACTTATATATTTCTTGCTCATTAACACTTTCAAATTTACGCTTATATTCTTCAATGTATTGTTTAAATAGTTGTATATTCATTTTATAAAATTCTTATAAGACATATTTTATTTCATCCACTTCCGCCAGACACAGTTCAGTTTACGGAGAATTTCCATATTTGATTATTTAGTTTTACACTCAATGTCTTTAGCAGTCAACCTATATTTTTGCTTAGAACTCAAGTATTGTTAACTCAATAACTCCTAATAACAGTGCTTCATTTATACAGTTAGCCCTAAAGAGGGTGTCCAAAAAGTTTTTTTGGGTAAGTTTTTTGAGGTTAAAATAGTGATTCTTTTTAAGCAAAATAAAAAGTTATGGCAAAAGTTTCGTTTAAAAGCAATCATCAGAATCAAGGAGTTCTTTTTCCACCTCATGTAATAGATTTGCTTCCTAATAATTCACCTGCACTCTTGATAAATGAGATAGTTGATCAATTAGATATTCAAGACATCATTGACACCTACAAAGGTGGTGGCACCAGTAGTTATCATCCACGTATGATGCTTAAAGCTATTTTTATGGGTTATCTCAGTAATATTTATTCATGCAGGAAGATAGAAAATATGATCAATGTCAATGTTGAATTTATGTGGCTTGCGGGAATGCAACGATCTGATTTTAGAACGATCAATGATTTTAGATCTAAGCGAATGAAGGACAGTGTTAATGATCTCTTTAAGCAGGTTGTAATAATGCTTAATGATATGGGATATTTAAGTTTGAATGAATCTTATATTGATGGAACAAAAATCGAAGCTAAATCCAACAAATACACCTTTGTATGGCGTAAAAATGTAGAGAGGCGCAAAGGTAACTTAGAGAGAAAGATTCTAGCAATTTTAGAATTGATTGACGAAGGTATTGCACAAGACTACAAGGATAATAATGATGACTTTAAAGGCTTTGACTCAGAGGAGTTAAAGAGAAGAGTCTCTAAAATTAACAAAGACAAGTTAGATAAATATCAACAAAAAGCATTTAAAGAGTTGGATAAATTGGAGGAGTACGAAGAAAGTTTAACAATATTGGGAAATCGAAATAGTTATTCCAAGACTGATCACGATGCAACATTTATGCGCATGAAGGAGGATGCAATGTGTAATGGTCAGACCAAAGCTGGCTACAATTTACAAATTGATACAAGTCGTCAGTTTATTACAAACTATGCTGTTTTTTGGAACCCCAATGATACCCATACCTTTCCACTGTTTATGGATAAGAGAAAAGAGATGTACAAGGAAGATCCCTAAGAGGTATGTGCAGATACAGGATATGGTAGCGAGGAAAACTATAATTACATGGAGAATAGAGGTATTATTCCATTTGTGAAGTTCAATTATTTCCATAAAGAGCAAAAGCTGAGCTACAAGAACAATATCTATTTACCTGCAAACCTGCTTTATGACTCCAAGCATAATTACTTACGATGCCCACAAGGGCATCCGATGTGTTATTGTGGAGAAAGTGAGAAAAAAAACAGGAATAAATACTATATCTAGGTCATCTACATACAAAGCAGAAAGTTGCAATGAATGTAATGTTAAAGAAGAATGCTACAAAGGAGAAGATAATCGGCAAGTTCTGATAAATCATAATTTAAACAGACATAAACAAAAAGTTAGGAAGCTATTAACTAGCGAAGAGGGACTCAAAAAACGGTCTCGTCGACCAATAGAACCCGAAGCTGTATTTGGTCAAATTAAAAACAATATGGGATACAAAAGATTTAAACACACTGGTAAAGACAATGCTCTGATGGACTTTGGTATACTTTCTATTGCATTTAATCTGAAAAAGTTGCATAAAAGAATGCAACTTGGGCTTAAAACTGCTTTTGAAACAATTATTTTGCCTCTATGGAAGCAAAATACAAGTAAAATTAGAGTGATATTGAAAAACTATGAGTATAAGATTGTTTGCAACAATCTTATGACTGCTTAATAAATTAAGAGGGAGTCGCTTTTTGGACACCCCCTTGGCAGTTTTGATTATTTAGAAATCCGATACAGTGTCTCGGATTTTATTAGTACTTACATTTCAGTTGTTTGCAAAAAGGCAGACAGTGTCTGACCTTTTGTAAATAATGATATTGCCACACCTTCTATTTTAATTTTATAACCTGTGCATCCATGTTATACTCATAATTCACAATACTTTCGTCTAGTATCAATTAAATTGCTTCTTCTATAACATCAAAGGGAATTACAAACCATTCTCTAGGATTTAATCGCTGTCCTTTATCATTGTATAAATCAATATCAAGACAGGATTTAGCAAAGAATCTATAAAGTAGGTTTTCTAGTTTGTCGGCATTTCTGTTATACACTTTGTAGGCTATTACATAAAAAAACAATACCATTTTATTAGAGTAGATAACATTCTTGGGGCAGTGTCGTTTTTACTTAATACAATCGTTTTCTATCCCTTACTCACATATACTTCTACAATAGTCTATTTGCTCTTGATACTCAGTTTCGATGTGTCTAATTAGGGTAGAACAGATTTTTGTAAAATCATCATCTGTAATTGGTGTTTGTTCAGAACGCCAACCTCCATGCGATAAATCTTAAAGCAACAAATTCAAAACTGCATATTTTTCATTCAACACCTGTTTTATTTTCCCTCTGCCTTTCTAAACAGAAACAAATGTAATTTACATGCTGTATCTGAAATGACAACAACATTATAGAAAATCTTATATCAATACAATTCAGCTACTTACATATTAATTTCATTATTTTAGGTCATTTACTCACGCACTTATGCAGAGCATTTCATCAAAGTTGTTTCATTCTCAATCAGATTGTTATAAATTACACTAAATTTATTCTATACGCTGAATCGAATAGCAATAATTTCATTTAATTCTTTCAATAATCATCATTAAATGAAAGAAATTACACCTAACTCCGGTTATTCTCAATTGAATAAAAGCCTATTTCTAAGTTGAGTTGCCGTGTTGTGTTTAATAATTAAGTTGTAATTTAAGAAAATAGAATATACCTTAAATTACTTATTACATTTTCTGATTTAATCTAAAATTATCTTTAATCAATAGATTATATCAGAGTCATTTTCTTTTCAACTTAAAAAAATACATATCTTCGCCACTTATTCAAACAATATACAATTCAAAACAACATTTTTATAGCAATTCATAAAAGAATAGCAAGTTAAATTGCATTTTATTTGATGGCGTTTTCATTATATTCAAGGTATTAACATTTATGTCGAAATACAAAAAGGAAAAAAGAGCTCAATTTTCGAGTAAATTTGGAGTGATTGCCGCCGCTGCCGGATCTGCCGTAGGGTTAGGCAACATTTGGAAATTTCCATACATCACCGGCAAATTCGGGGGTGCTGCATTCTTATTAGTTTATATCTGTTTCATTGCTATCATCGGGGTGTCAATCATGCTTTCTGAGTTTATCATCGGTCGCAGATCTAAGAAAAATGCCTATGGTGCTTATAAAAAATTAGCTCCAAAAACGAAATGGAAATACGTTGGTTTGCTGGGAATAATTGCAGCAATACTTATCATGGCATTCTACGTTGTAGTGGCCGGTTGGACTATAGAATATGTAGTGGCCGCCATCGGAAATAAGTTTGCCAATCAAACCCCCGAGCAACTAAATGCCATGTATGCCGATTTTGTTGATGCGCCGTTTCGCCCGTTACTCTACCAACTCATTTTCATGATTATTACGGCAGGGGTTATTATTGCCGGGGTTAAAAATGGTATTGAAAGGGGCTCTAAGTTCATGATGCCTCTTTTGCTTGTTATTATATTAATTCTTGACATCAGAGCCATTACACTTCCCGGTGCTGCTGCCGGATTAGAATTTTTGTTTAAACCTGATTTTTCCAAGCTTTCGTCTGATGCCATTTTATCTGCACTAGGTCATGCTTTCTTTTCGTTAAGCATCGGAACAGGAACACTTACCACCTATGGTTCATATATAAATAAGAAAAATAACCTTGTTCGAACAACTGTTGATGTTACTATTGCCGATACAGTAGTTGCCATATTGGCAGGTGTTGCCATACTTCCGGCCGTGTTCTCTTTTGGTATTAATCCGAGTGAAGGTCCGGGGCTTGTCTTCGTAACTCTCCCAAATATCTTTTTACAGATAAAAGGCGGTTATATATTCTCTGTTTTATTTTTTGTTTTGTTAGCCTTAGCTGCTTTAACATCGGCCATATCTATTTTAGAAGTAATTGTAGCCTACTTCTCTGAAGAACTGAAAATGAAGCGTAAAGCTGCCACCATATGGTCGTCGGTCATTATTTTACTTGCGGGTACTATTTGTTCTCTTTCCATGGGGCCATATGATTCATTAACTATCGGCGGACTAAACTTATTTGATGCTACCGATTGGTTATCAACAAACATACTACTTCCGATTGGAGGCATGTTTATGTCTTTATTTGTTGGGTGGAAACTGGGTAAAGTTGAGGTTTTGGATGAATTGGCACAAGGCAGTCATATAAAGATGTGCTTTGTAAAGATATTTATATTCATTACTAAGTTTATTGCTCCTCTAGCTATTTTAGCTGTATTCTTACATGGTTTGGGAATAATATAACTTGCCGAATGGTTCATGTAAGATTTCATAATATATGGCTTTTACATGGCTATTCTTTTATTGTTGCATCAAAGGAACTTTAGCATTGCTAACTAAATCCTAAAATATACAGGACTCTTCAACGGGGTTCTCTCTTTAAAATTGAAATTGAAGTTCGAATAGCGATTTACCAATCGCATTCGAGCAGGTTAAACAAATCTAACATGTCGTATAAAAAACACAAAAGAGCACAATTCTCCAGTAAATTTGGTGTTATCGCAGCGGCAGCCGGTTCGGCTGTTGGTCTGGGAAATATTTGGAAATTCCCATATATAACGGGGCAATATGGAGGAGGCGCTTTCTTGGTCGTCTATCTCATCTTCATTCTCTTAATCGGTATGCCTGTCATGCTATCGGAATTTATTATTGGGCGTAGGGCTAGAAAGAATCCGTTTGGAGCATTTAAGAAATTGGCTCCCAAATCGAATTGGCGTTTTGTAGGATTACTCGGCATCATCGCCTCTATGCTTACTTTGTCTTTTTATGGTGTAATTGCCGGATGGAGTATTGAATATATCACGAAATCGGCTTTGGGTGTATTTCATGATAAAAGTCCGGAGCAATTACAAGGGGTATTTACGTCTTTCATCTCCTCTCCGATTGAGCCGGTAATTTATCAACTTATTTTCATGGCTCTAACTACCTTAATTATCATTTTTGGTATCAAAAACGGTATTGAAAAAGGTTCTAAAATCATGATGCCATTACTTGCTGTTATCATTATTATCCTCGATATACGAGCATTAACACTTCCCGGTGCAAGTGCCGGACTTGATTTCTTATTCAAACCAGATTTTTCAAAGCTAACAGCCGACGGAGTACTTGCTGCATTGGGGCATGCTTTCTTTTCACTGAGCCTCGGATTTGGTACGCTCATTACTTATGGCTCATATATTGATAATACCAATAGTTTGGGTAGAGTTACTGCCGAAGTTTCTATTGCCGACACAATAGTTGCTATATTAGCCGGCATGGCAATACTTCCTGCAGTGTTTGCTTTCGGTATCGAACCTACTCAGGGTCCGGGATTAGTTTTCATTACGCTTCCAAATGTATTTGAGCAAATAACCGGAGGATATTTCTTCTCTATTCTGTTTTTTGTATTGCTTACCTTGGCTGCACTTACTTCTTCTATCTCACTTTTAGAGGTTGTAGTTGTTTATTTCTCTGAGGAATTGAAAATCAAACGTAAAACTGCTGCAGTGTTAGCTGCTATAATCATCTCTTTATTGGGTGTTATTTGCTCCTTATCTATGGGACCATTCAGCGATTTTACCATCAAAGGATTAAACTTTTTCGATGCATTAGATTGGATGGCATCAAATACTTTATTGCCTTTGGGCGGTTTATTCATATCGTTATTTATCGGTTGGAAACTTGGCCCGGACATTGTGGGTAATGAACTTAACAAGGGAGGTGTATTCCCCAATTGGTTATTAAAGACTTTTATCTTTATTTGTAGATATGTTGCTCCAATAGCTATATCGGTTGTATTCTTAAATGGCGTTGGGATTCTAAATTTTTAATATCTTCGGCTGAATGAAGCCGTGGCAAAAAATAATACAGTCATTTTTATTGACTCGTGGCGAACAAGCCGGCAGTATGATACTGCTGGCTTGTATTGTTATCATGATGTACATCAATCTAAATATTGGGAAGTCTGAACCTGATATTCCACTTGTTGCATCAAAAGAGTTCAAACAATTATTGCATCAACGCGACTCTTTGCAAAAAGCTAACCAAAAATATCTTTACGAATTTAATCCCAATACCGCTGATTCAAGCAGCCTAGCAAAGCTTAAATTACCCGAATATATCAAACGCAACCTTATCCATTACCGAGAAAGAGGAGGAAGATATAGGAAGAAGTCTGATGTATTGAGGCTCTACGGCATGAACGATTCTATATTCCAATCCATTTCTCCTTATATAGTTATTGAGGCGGAAAAGAAGAAAGATAGAATTGTCCTCAAAGAGAATAACATCGAGCCCCATTTGTTTGTCTTCAATCCGAATAGCATTACTCTTAAGCAACTAGATAGTTTAGGCTTGCCCAATATTATCAAAGCAAACTTAATTAAGTATCGAACACACGGAGGTCATTTCAAAACAAAAGAAGACTTTCGTAAATTGTATGGAATGTCTCCCGATATATTTCAACAGATAAGTCCATACATATGTATACCTAACGATGTAAAGACTCCGAAGCAGCCTATAAACCACAAGATGGATATTGAATTGAACAATACTACCGCAGAGGAATTAAGATTGTTAAAAGATATTGGAGGGAAATTATCAGAGCGTATTATAAAGTATCGTAACCTACTGGGTGGTTATGCAAATCCGGAGCAACTATATATGGTGTATGGTATGTCTGCCGAAACCGTGAGCCGGAATTTACCTTATCTCCGATGCGATGTCGAGCAAATCAAACGTATTCGTATCAACTTTGCTTCCTACAACGATTTGGTCAAACATCCTCTTATTTCCTCAGAGAAAGCCAAGCAAATTATTAAAAACAGAGCCCAAATAGGTAAATTTAATTCTATTCAAGAATTAAATGGAGTTATTTTCACTGACAATGAGTGCAAATTGTTACAATATTACTTAGAATATTAACTCATTTGTTTATTCTGCATCTTGCGAAGCTTAAGTAAGCTTTCCACAAACTTAATTAAACGTAAAATAGGCTATTCTTAGTCCTCCAATTCGTATTTTGTTTCGTTCATCAAGAAAATACAATAAAGTTTTGAATTTTATTTTCAATTAATAATCAACACATTACATTAAATCCATTAATATTAAGATTACTTTAGTATCCTAAATTATAAAAGTAATAAAGCGTTAAGATATGCTATACAGCATATTTACTAAAAGGCTGTATGTTTGCAATGTGTTAAACAACAAAAAGAAAATGATTATGAAAACAATGAAAAGAATTTTAGCAGTCATTGCCCTTGTAGCATCGGCAAACATTGCATTCGCAGCAAACGGAGGTCAAACTTACGTGAGCGTAGTTCCAATTTCAGGAAAAAAAGTAGCTGTATCTGTACAAGCTGAATCCAACGAGATTTATCGCTTAAAGTTGAGAAATGAATACGGACAAATCATCCATGAGTCAAGAACTGATAAATCAGGAAACTATCAAAAGATTTTTGATTTAGCTCGATTGGAAGATGGCGATTATTCGATTTCTATCAACAACTCTCATCTAAAAGCTGAACGTCAGTTCTCTATCAATAATGGTAAAGTTAAAATTGGTGAGCATCATTACGCAGCAGCTCCGGTGTTCTCTTACAGTGACAATGTGCTTCGTATAGCTTATCTTAATTATGAAGATGCTCCTGTTTCAATTACGATTTACAACGAAGATAACAATGTGGTATATTCAAAAGAAATCAGTAAAGATTTTGCAATAAATGAAGGTATCAGTTTCTCAAAAGTAAGCAAAGGAAATTATCAAGTAGTTCTTGGGAATGCCACTGAAAACTATAGCTATTGTGTTAAAAAATAACACACGTAGCTATACGTTTTCTTTATCGAAGTATAATTTCTAAAACATAGGTATGCATCAAATTAAAAAGACTCTTCCAAATACAGGCTATCCTGAGATTCAGGGTAGCTTTTTTTATGTGTTGTCTATCTGTGGAATCTAGTTTCACGGCAAGCATAAATAGCTGTTCAATTATTTTTTATAGAATAGAATCTTAAACCTCTTCCAAAACAAAGATAGTTCTACCTATATGAAAATAGCGTTACATAATTGCAACGCCATTCTATAATATATATGTAACTTACCTTTTTTAGTTCTTCGCTATCCAGTCAGCTATCCAATCACCAACTTCCGAGGTACTATAAGCTTTTCCTTCTGCAATATCTTCAGTCACAATGCCTGTATCCATTGACGCAGCAACAGCTTTTCTGATAATTTGTCCTTCCGACTTAAGATCAAAAGCATATTCAAACATCATAGCTGCAGACAGGATAGTCGCAATAGGATTAGCAATATTCTTTCCTGCCGCTTGCGGATAAGAACCGTGTATAGGTTCAAAAACAGAAGTGTGTATGCCTACTGATGCCGATGGCAGTAATCCTAGCGATCCGGTAATTACCGAAGCTTCATCAGTCAGGATATCTCCAAACATATTTTCGGTTACCATAACATCGAAGTTCTTAGGCCATTGAATGATCTGCATAGCTGCATTATCTACAAACATGTATTCTGTTTTTATGTCCGGATAATTTGGTGCCATTTCTTGAGCTACTTCACGCCACAAGCGAGAGCTTTCTAGTACATTGGCCTTATCCACCACCGTAAGCTTCTTATTACGTTTCCCGGCAAAATCATAGGCAAGTTTTAAAATTCGTTCTACTTCCTCGCGTGAGTACACACAGTTATCAAAAGCCACATTCCCATTATTGCGACGTCCTTTTTCTCCGAAGTAGATACCTCCTGTCAATTCACGAATACACATAAAATCGGCACCTTCTACCAAATCTCTACGAAGAGGCGATTTATGTAGCAAAGATTCAAACGTTTCTACCGGACGAATATTAGCATATAGTCCTAAATCTTTGCGCATTTTCAACAGACCCTGCTCAGGGCGAATGGTTGCTTTGGGGTTGTTATCAAACTTAGGATCGCCAATGGCTCCGAAAAGGACAGCGTCGGCATTCATACACTTTTCATGCGTATCGGCAGGATAAGGCTCACCTACTGCATCAATGGCTGCAGCTCCTGTAAGTGCATGCTCATATTCCAATTCATGATTAAACTTTTTTGAAACAGCTTTTACTGCTTTCATTGCCTGTTCTACAATTTCAGGCCCTATTCCATCGCCGGCTAATACCGCTAATTTTAGTTTCATGTCTTATTTATCTTTCTTGATTATTTATTCTTCAATTATATTCAACATTCGAACCGTAGCTTTAATGGCTGCTGCTGTTTGATCAGAATCTAATGCTCGGGTTTTAAATTCTCGTTCTAATCGCCAAGTAATGATCGTTTCTACCAAAGCATCTGTTCGACCTCCGGGGGGAATACCCACCGAATAATCAGTAAGCTCAGGAAAGGGCTTATTCAGTCTATTGTAAATGATTTCAATCGCATGAACGAAAGCGTCATATTGCCCCAAACCCGATGCCGATGCTTCATAAATCTCACCGGCTATATTTAGGCTCACAGTTGCCATTGGTTTTAGTCCTTTAGCATGAGTTAAAGCATAATTCTCTAAACAGATTTTCGATTCTATTCCGTCACGCAATACATCGGCAACAATGAAAGGCAAATCATCTGCCGTGACCGATTGTTTTTGATCGGCTAATGCTATAATACGCTCCGTAACCATTTTTAGGTGCTCCGGTGATAATTCCATGCCAATATCTTCCAAATTAACTTTGATATTGGCTTTACCCGATGTCTTTCCTAGAGCATAAGTGCGAGTCCTTCCAAAACGTTCTGGCAATAGCGCATTAAAATAAAGATTATTCTTATTATCGCCATCAGCATGCACACCACTGCATTGTGTAAATACAAATTCTCCGATGAGTGGTTTATTTGTGGGAATACGGATCCCCGAAAAGCTTTCTACAATACGAGAAACCCGAGTAAGCATACTTTCATTTACCGAGGTTTCAATACTTGTCATATCTTTCACCAAACCTATCACGCTAGATAGAGGAGCATTGCCCGCCCGTTCGCCCAAACCATTTACAGTAGTATGAATGCAGCGAATCCCGGCTTTTAATGCCTGATAAACATTAGCGATAGCTAAATCATAATCGTTGTGCGGATGAAAATCAAAATTCACTTCCGGATAAGTATCTACCATTTCTTTACAGAAAGAATAAGTATCATCCGGATTAAGCACTCCTAAAGTGTCAGGTAACATAATTCGTTGCACCGGAAGATGCCGTAAACCTGATATTAAGAAGTGTACATAATCTTTTGCATTCAGCATACCATTCGACCAATCTTCTAAATACACATTTACGCATAAACCTTTAGCTGTAGCAGCTTGTATTGTTTGTTTTACATCAGATAAATGTTCTTCTGGAGTTTTTCTCAGCTGATGAGTTACATGATTCAGAGATCCCTTCGACAAAAGATTCAACACTTTGCCACCTGCTTGCTTTATCCAGTCTATAGAAACTCCTTTATCAATAAAGCCCAATATTTCCACCTTATCCAGACACCCTTTGGTTTCTGCCCATGATAAGATGGTATTTGCAGCCTCAAATTCACCATCAGAAACGCGAGCCGATGCTATCTCCAAATAATCTACACGCAAATCTTCTAACAAAACTTTAGCTACGCTGAGCTTCTCACTTGCCGAAAATGACACGCCCGATGTTTGTTCCCCATCCCGAAGGGTGGTATCCATGATTTGGAGTTTATTGGATTTTAGTTCTGTCATATTACTATCATTATACCACAAAGAGGGGGCTCGGAATGTCCCCGCTCATGGTATTTTATTTTTTTAAGCCTCGAAAGCTTCAATTGTATCTTTCATATCTACCAAATAGTCAATATCATCCAATCCGTTTTGCAAACAGTGCTTTTTATATTCATTAATTTCGAATGATTCTTGCTCGCCTGTTGCTGCAATGGTAAATGTTTGTGCTTCCAAGTCAACTTCAAACTCCGCATCGGCGTTGGTTTCAATAGTTGTAAAGACTTTCGCCAGAAAGTCGGCACTAACTACTACCGGAAGCAAACCATTGTTTAGCGCATTTCCTTTAAAGATATCGGCAAAGAAGCTGGAAACCACCACGCGAAAGCCATAGTCATAGATTGACCATGCTGCATGCTCTCTACTGGAACCGCTACCAAAATTTTTTGCTCCGATTAATATTTTACCACTGTATTTAGCATCGTTCAAGGGAAAACCGGCTATCGGATTACCGGACTTATCATATCGCCAATCACGGAAAAGATTATCTCCGAATCCTTTACGCTCAACAGCTTTGAGAAAGCGAGCAGGAATGATTTGATCGGTATCTACGTTTTCTATCGGAAGAGGTACTGCCGATGAAGTTATTTTTAAGAATTTATCGTAAGCCATTTTTTCTATTTTAATTTGCCAAAAGTTTAACCAAAGTCGTTTTGGCTTATTTCAATTAATATATTAGGATATTTGATTCGCTAGTTAACCGCACGGGGATCGGTTATTACGCCGGTTATTGCTGCTGCAGCTGCGGTTAACGGACTTGCCAACATCGTGCGGGCCCCCGGACCTTGGCGGCCTTCAAAGTTTCGGTTAGATGTAGATACCGAGTATTTTCCTGCCGGAATTTTATCATCGTTCATTGCTAGGCAAGCCGAACAACCGGGCTGACGAAGTTTCATACCTGCCGACTCATAGATTTTATCTAGTCCTTCGGCTATAATCTGGCGTTCAACTGCCTTTGACCCGGGCACTAACCACACCACCACATCGGCGGCTTTTTGTTTTCCTTTCACCGCTTCGGCAAACAAACGAAAATCTTCAATTC
Organism: Mangrovibacterium sp.; assembly: GCA_047975205.1. Lineage (GTDB taxonomy): Bacteria > Bacteroidota > Bacteroidia > Bacteroidales > Prolixibacteraceae > JBKEDC01. Next base: position 58,916 of record JBKEDC010000008.1, read on the forward strand.
TACCATTCGTGCAACTTCCCACAAACACATAATCTACTTTCTTGCCCAACATTTTATCGCCGGGCTTATATCCCATGTATTCTAATGATTTCAAATAAGTAGCTTTATCGGTTCCTTCAAGTTCTGCACCCATAGGAATAGTATCGACCACAGCCACACCCATACCCGGATTTGTTCCGTAAGTAATCATCGGTTGAATATCGGCAGCATCAAAAGTATATTCGGCATCGAATTGTGCACCTTCATCTGTCTTTAAGGTTTTCCAATGAGCCAACTTTTTATCCCAATCGGCTCCTTTAGGTGCATTCGGAGTATGCTTCACGTAGTTGAATGTCGTTTCATCGGGAGCAATCATACCCCCGCGAGCTCCACACTCAATACTCATGTTACAAAGTGTCATACGTCCTTCCATAGTTAGCGAAGTAACCGCTGCACCGGCATATTCGATAAAGTGACCGGTTCCGCCACTAGTTGAAATCTTCGATATGATGTATAATGCCATATCTTTAGCTGTGACACCTTTCCCAAGTTTTCCGTTTACGGTGATACGCATAGTTTTAGGCTTTGGTTGCATGATGCACTGACTGGCAAATACCATTTCGATCTCACTAGTTCCGATACCGAAAGCAATAGAGCCGAAAGCACCATGCGTTGAAGTGTGCGAATCCCCACAAACAATAGTCATTCCCGGTTGAGTAAGCCCCATTTCCGGACCGATAATATGCACTACTCCATGCCCGTCGGTTCCTAGTCCATGATGCGTGATGCCTTGTTCGGCACAATTGTTTTTCAGTGTTTCCAACTGATTGCGAGAAAGCTCTTCCGCAATAGGCAAATGCTGATTTTCAGTCGGCACGTTATGGTCGGGAGTAGCCGTTGTTTGCTCCGGACGGAAAACTTTCAGCCCTCGATTTTTAAGTCCCAAGAAAGCTACCGGGCTGGTTACTTCGTGAATGTAATGACGGTCGATATACAAAACGTTAGGTCCTCCGGGGACTTGCTTCACCACGTGAGCATCGTATATTTTATCGAAAAGCGTATTCATTTTATTTTGTTTTTTAGTTATTGTTCGCTTGTGTTATTATTTTGTATTACTGTGCAGAATCTTTACTCGCTATATTTTAATTTTATTGACGGCATCAAGGAAAGCCTCAACCGATGCCGTAATAATATCGGTATTTGCGGCAAAACCATAATATTTCACACCATCTTGGTCGAGTTCCATATGCACTTTGCCTAAATCATTACTTCCTCTGGTAATAGCCTGAATTAAGAACTCTTCCAACACTACCTGACGTTTTACAATCTTCTTCACCGCATTAATTGCAGCATCAACAGGTCCGTTGCCAATAGCTGTTGCGTCGAAAATCTCGCCTGCAATGTTTAGTTGAACCGATGCCATAGGCTGGAGCGATTTTCCGGTAAATACTTGCAGGTGATGCAAGGAAATACGACGATCTTTTTTTTCTACGCCTTCTAACAATGCCACTACATCATCATCGCTAAAATCTTTTTTACGATCTGCCAAGTCTAAAAACTTCGGATAAGTAGCATCTAACTGCTCCTGAGTCAGTTCATAACCCAACACTTCTAAACGATGTTTCAATGCAGCCCTGCCACTGCGAGCCGTAAGCACAATTGCCGATTCGTTAATACCCACATCGGCAGGATCAATAATTTCATAGGTTTCGCGTTCTTTCAGCACGCCGTCTTGATGAATACCCGATGAATGTGCAAAAGCATTTCTGCCCACGATAGCTTTGTTAGGCTGCACCGGCATATTCATCATGTTGGAAACCATTCTACTTGTTTTATAGATTTTAGTCGTGTTGATTCCGGTTTCTATGCCCAACTCCTTATAGCGAGATTTTAAGGTCATAACCACTTCTTCAAGCGAAGTATTTCCGGCACGTTCGCCAATGCCGTTTATTGTAACCTCAGCCTGTCGGGCTCCGTTAATGATGCCTGCCATTGTATTAGCCGTTGCCATGCCCAAATCGTTGTGGCAATGGGTGGAAATAATGGCTTTATGCACATTGCTCACATGATCCATTAAATATTTGATTTTAGCTCCAAACTCATGAGGCATAGTGTATCCTGTTGTATCGGGAATATTAATAACCGTAGCTCCGGCTTTAATGGCTGCCTCTACCACTCTTGCCAAATAAGCATTATCGGTTCTGCCGGCATCTTCGGCATAAAACTCCACATCTTCCACATATCTTTTGGCATATTTCACGGCACGCACGGCACGTTCCACAATTTCATCTTCATTAGAGTTCAATTTGTATTTAATATGGTGTGGTGAAGTGCCTATTCCGGTGTGGATTCGTCCGTGTTTAGCATACTTCAAAGCTTCGGCAGCAGCATCAATATCTTTTTCTACGGCACGTGTGAGCGCACAAATTGTTGGCCATGTTACCGCTTTTGATATTTCAACTACCGAATTAAAATCTCCCGGACTGGAAACCGGGAAACCTGCCTCGATAACATCTACGCCCAATTCTTCTAATGCGCGTGCCACTTCAATTTTTTCAATCGTGTTTAATTGGCAGCCCGGCACCTGCTCGCCATCGCGCAAAGTGGTATCGAATATGTATAATTTATCGTTCATCATGATTTATGTTTTTCCTTTATTATTTCATTTATAAATACACAAAAAGCCATTCTCGTTTGAAGAATGGCTCTTTGCTAAATATTTTCAATTGTAAACACATACCATTCTCACACTTATCCTTGAATCAGGAGCAGAGAAATAATAATAATATTCAGAATAGATATGTTACAAAAAGAAGTCATATGTATATGTTTTCCGTACAAATATGATAATTTAATTTAGAAACGAAAACATATTCCGATATTTTTAAGAAAATTAAAAGTAAAAATAACACAAGCTACACATTATCGTTCATTTTAATGATTCTGCCGGGAATAGTATGAGCTATAAACTAAATCTGGGCAAAATGCGCCCATTTATTCAGCACCTATCATCGGCAATAGAGCTAATTCAAGCTATTCTTTTATGATAAAAATCATAAATCCCATAAATTTCATATATACTCGGAAAAGTATAGCAATAAAAAACGTTCTTGCAAGCTATTCTTTACAGTGAAAAGCCCTAACCAGCCCTAATTCACTTGAAACGCAAGAAGGAATGCCCGATAAAAAGCTGAAAACCGCCATTTTTAGTAGTTTTGCAGCTTAAATTTTAATTCATGCCTTCAAATTTTCATTCCGAACTTTTACTTCCCGTCGGAAGTGTAGATTCTTTCAGAGCTGCCATTAAAGGAGGTGCCGATGCCATTTATTTAGGGTTAAAGCAATTTAACGCTCGTATTCGTGCTGCCAATTTCAACAATGAACAGTTAGCTGCCATTATTGCCGAAGCACACCGGCACGACGTGAAAATATACATCACGCTCAACACCGTAATTAAAAATAAAGAGCTGCCTCAACTGCTTGATTTTTTAGCCACTTTAGAAGCTAACCAAGTTGATGCCGTCATTATTCAAGATTGGGGCGTTTATTGGTTGGCAAAGAAACATTTCCCAAAATTGGCTTTACATGCCAGCACACAAATGGCAAACCATAATTCCATCGGGGTAGAACACGCTGCTCAAGCAGGATTCGAACGTTGCGTTTTGGCTCGTGAGCTAACTATGCCTGAATTAGAAGAAGTGGCAAAAAAAGCAAGCTGCGAATTGGAAGTTTTTGTGCATGGAGCTCTTTGCTATTCGTTTTCGGGTATGTGCTTTTTCAGCAGCTTTATTGGCGGACGAGGAGCCAATCGAGGCATGTGCAGTCAGGCCTGCCGAATGAATTATTTCGATAAGAGCAAGAGGCTTTTACCTTTTAACCTGAAAGACAATCAGCAGTTGCAACACATTTTAAAATTGCAGGAAATAGGCATACATTCGCTAAAGGTTGAAGGACGCATGAAATCGGCGGAATATGTGTATCGGGTGGCTCAGGCTTACCGCTCAACCTTAGACGGCAAAGATATAGAAGAAGCAGAAAACAAATTGCAGCATGATTTTGCCCGAGCCAAAACATCTTATTTCTTAGGAAGCGATTTAAGTTCGGCTATTGCTCCTAATTCCAATACCGGCATTTGCTTAGGCAGGGTGCAAACAAGCTCGCACCAAGAAATTTGTTTCAACAGCAGCGAAATCCTTCGAGAAGGCGATCGTCTGCGCATACAGAAGCGCAAAAGCAAACAGACTTTCAATGTTAAGGCAGAAAACTTGAAGCAACAAGGCAATGAGGTTCATATTAACAATAACTGTGAAGAAAATATAGCTAATGGCGATCAAGTGTTTTGGATCGGACGCAAAGAAGAGAGTTTCCCCTCACGCTTAATGAAGATAAAGCCGATCATTCAGCAGCTTACGCCTAAACAACGACATCAGATTTTAAGCTCGTGGCAGAAGAAAGCTTCGGCAACAACTGAAATTCACATGCGCATCGACGATCTGCAATGGCTGGAATTTATCCGCCCCGAAGAGCTGAGCAGCTTGGTGCTATCTTTGGATAAACGCGATTGGCAGAACTTTAATTATGAACGCAAATTCATTCAAAAACACTGTAATAAGATTGCACTTGAGTTGCCGAAATTCATAGCTGAAGGAGCCATAACGGCTTGGCAAGAAATTATCAACACTGCTCATAGCAAGGGTATTCGTCATTTTGTGTTGAGCCATTTATCGCAAAAGTTGCTTATTCCTGTCGATTGCCAAATCACATGCAATGAGCAAGTATATGTGTTCAATGATGCCGCTGCCGATTTTCTTTCCACACAAGTAGATAACTTCAGCTACCCTATTGAAAATGATTGGCAAAACCTTTCCGGCTTAAAAAGCAAACAAGGCATCTGCTACCTGCACACCATGCCCGAGCTTTTTTATTCGCGTATGCCTATCAAAATAAAAGAAAGCAACTTTACCGACAGTTTTGGAAACAATTATCGCACCTGCGTGAGAGATGGCATGACTATCGTCATTCCCGATAAGCCGGTTAACCTCATGCAGCATCGTAAAAAATTGGAAGATGCCGGATTTTATCGATTCATGTTCGATTTAAAACATCAAACTCCCAACCCAAAGCTCTTAAAACAATTGTTTATGAACTTCAAGAAGGGAGTTTCATTGCCGGAATCGAGCAGTTTTAATTTCAATAAAGAAATGTATTAAATCGTTTCCAATCGGCATGTTAAAGATAGACAACTATTGCTCTTTGCCAACACCAATAGCTTTCATCACCTGATCGCTAATGCTTTTCATGCCCACTACCGAAGGATGACCGGCTTGTTTATTAATATCTTTAAGCATGATGTTCGGCACCTTGTAATGTTCGCATATCGTAATCATCGAGCGGGTAACGGCATCGCTTAATCCGGTGTTAGTAATGTTGTAAATTTTGGCTCTCGGATATTTTTCTTGCAATCCGTGCAGCAAATAAGCAAAAGCCGGACGGAATGAATAGAGCTCGGGGGTTGCCCAATCCTTATATTTAAATTCTCCGATAGGCGATTTTGCCCAACTGTCGTTAGTTCCCCCAAAAACCAATATAATATCCGGATTACCCAATTTGGTCAAACGAGTGATGAAAGACCTGTCAGAATAATCTTCTTTACGGTATCCGGTGTTGCAAACAGTTGCTCCGGAAAAAGAGTTGTTGACTTCCAGTTGGTATCCTTTAAGCTCCGTAATCGGATACCACCACGTTTCCCACACTTGTGTTACATCATTTCGCGGAGATTTTCCGGGCTCACCATACCATACCAAGTTGGTATCAGGTTGCACATAGCCCCCATAGGTTGAATAAGAATCGCCCAAAATAGAAACTTGCGTGCTGCAAGACGACAAGCCTATTACGAATAGTAACAAAGTTCCTAAGAATTTATTCATGATTTATCATTTATGATTAAACAATAGTATGCGTGAAGGGAAATGCTCAACAGTTCCCCGACGTCGGACAAAAGTAATGTTTTTCAAACTAAATTATTCCATTCTGCTTATTTAGCAGTATACCGTAAATTCTAGAATCAAATGTCCGTTTTAGGTTAAGCGACAAATTTAAAGAATAAATCTTTAGGAGTCTCAAAGTCTAAAATCTTTCTAGGTCTTCTGTTTATTTTATATTGAACTTGCTTTACAAACTCGTTATCGTATGGATTAAAAGTTGATTTCTTAGGTATATATTGCCTCACAAGCTTATTTGTATATTCACTCAATCCTCTTTCCCATGAAGAATAAGGATGAGCAAAATAGAACTCACAATCAAGCTTTTGAGAGATAAGTTTATGTCTG